>DAOQWL010000073.1:0-30015 GCA_035342095.1 Sedimentisphaerales bacterium
ACACCGTAAACCCAGCGGGCACAATCCCTAACAGCAACCCCTGCGGAATCGCTGAGCGGATACGGAAACCGTTGCCAATGACCGGACGTCGCGGTAGGATGCACCTGCTGGGTCCGGAGCACGAGAGATGCACGACCCTAATTGGCGACCCCGCGGCAACACGAAAGGAGAACCGGCATGGGAACGATCCAGGAAGGCGTCAGACAGGCGATTGACAACTGCTTGAAGGTCAAGAAAGGCGACGAGGTCGTCGTCATCACCGACCAGCAGAGCCTCGACATTGGTTCCGGCCTCCGCGCGGCCGCGGAGGAGAGGGCCGGCAACGCCGCGAGGTTCTTCATCATGGAGGATTTCGGCCTGCGCCCCATTCCCTTCCCGCAGGAGATCCGCGAGGCCCTCGACGGCGCGACGGTCAGCATCTACGCGGCCCAAGGCGCCAAGGGCGAGCTCCAGACATTCCGTCGCCCGATGCTGGCCGCGATCGACGCCAATCCGAAGATTCGACACGCCCACATGATCGGGATCACTCGCCAGATCATGGAGGACGGGATGTGCAGCGACTACCAGGAGATCCAGCGAATCAGCAAACTCGTCTACGAGAAGGTCAAGAACGCGAGATCGATCCGTGTGACCACGGACAAGGGCTGCGATTTTACCGCCCGGTTCAGCCCGGACCTCAAGTGGATCATCAGCGATGGGGCCATCAAGCCGAAACACTGGTCGAACCTCCCGGACGGCGAGGTCTTCACCTGCCCTGCCACCCTCGATGGCCAGGTCGTCATCGACGGCTGCCTGGGCGACTTCTTCACCGAGAAGTACGCGTCCATCGAGGACACGCCGATCTGCGTGCAGGTCAAGGACGGCCGCGCGGACCAGGCGACCCTCCAGTGCAAGAACGAGGCGCTGCTCAAGGAATACGGCAAGTACGTCTTCGAGAGCGACGAGAACAGCAACCGCGTGGGCGAGTTCGCGATCGGCACGAACACCGGTCTGACCCATCTGATCTACAACCTGCTCCAAGACGAGAAATTCCCCGGCGTGCACATCGCGTTCGGCAGCTCGTACCCCACCAAGACCGGCGCCGCGTGGGACAGCAAGACGCATGTGGACGGGGTCCTGAGAAGCCCGAGCATCTACGTGGACGGCGAGCCGATCATGACCCAGGGCCAGTTCCACCTGTGAGAGGAGCGGTCACGGGCGGCGGGCCAGCCAGAGGATCAGGTCGTAGACGCCGAAGCCGACGCAGGCCAGACCCGCGCCGGCACACGCCAAGGCCGCGAGGTTGATTGCGCCCGCGATGAATGCGCCCTCGAAATAGGGTGACGTAGCGGACTTTCGACGGATGGCGCCAGCGACCGCGGCCAGCGGATACGCGATGGCCAGGACGCCCACGCCGGTGATGAAGCTCCGCAGCGGGTCCTTGAACAGCGGGCCTTCCGGAGCCGGCAGAACCGCGGCAACCATGAAACACGCCGCAGCGACGCACGCTGCCGCACCCATCGCCATCAGAACGCCTTTGCGGAGGAATGGCTCGGGCTTTCGAACGCCGCCGACTGTGTCCATAGTCACCACGCTCCAGGATGTGGATGTCAGGAGCCCTTACTTCATCTTGCGAATGCGAACTTCGGTCTTCTGCTGGTCCTTCAGGAGGGCGACGAGCGAATTGGGGTCCGTCTGGCCGTAGTGGTATGGGTAAAGGACCTTCGGCTCGAACACCTTCGCAGCCTGTGCCACCATCTCCGGCGTCATCGTGTAGGGCAGATTCATCGGCAGAAAGGCGATGTCGATCTTCTTGAGCTGCGACATCTCCGGGATGTTCTCCGTATCGCCTGCGATGTAGACGCGGGTCTTGTCGAAGTTGACGACGTAGCCGTTGCCGACACCCTTCGGATGAAAGGGCTGGCCGTCGGGACGCTTGTGAACGATGTTGTAGGCAGGCACCGCTTCGATCTTGAACCCGCAGACGGTCAGCGTGTCGCCATTCTTCATGACTGCGCCATCGGGGACCTTTTCGCTGCATGTCTTGGTCAGCAGGATCTTCGTCTGGTCCTTGCGGATCGTGGTCAATGCCTGGGGGTCCAGATGATCCCCGTGCTCGTGCGTGACGAGGACGAGGTCCGCCTTGGGCATCTTCGAGTAATCCCCTTCCCGGCTGACAGGATCGACGTGGACGACCTTGCCCTGGTAGTCAAACATCAGCGTACCATGCCCGATGAAGGTGATCTTGAGGTCGCCCCCCTCTGTCTTGATGATGTCCTGCTCAGGCGGCTCTTTCTCTTGTCCCCCCTGCTCGCCGGCCTTTGCGATCGGCAATACGAACAGTCCCACTATTGCGATCCACAACAGTCTTGTCGATCCGCTCATGGCCATTCTCCTTGTTCACAGATTCGACCACGATCTGGAAGCCGGCAACGCCGCACGCCGGCCACGTCCTGGGAACTATCGTACCGCAGCGTGGGATCGATTTGAAGCCCCTTCTTACCGCGAGAGCGACCGGATCATCGATCGACCGTATACGTCGCTTCGTTCAGGGCGCTCCATTGCCCGTCGCCAAGCACGCGGGCCTTGATGTGTGTGTCGTCCGTCAGCGAAATCGGGGCGGTGTACGGAATTGCCGTTGCGGCGACGCTTGGATCAAACTGCGGCTCCTCGCGGCCTGCCACCAGATCGACGGACAGGAGGAAATCGGAACTCGTGGGCGAAGCGTTCAGTGCGTGGATTGCCAGGAGATTGCCGCCGGCCTGGAGCAGATCGATCCGGTCGGCGAGGTCGAACTCGACCTGGAGCACGGCCTGCTCGTCGGCATGGCTGTCGGCCGCCAGGGAGTTCCATTGCGGCGTGCCGGCGAACCGGTCGCGGGCCACTTCGACCCCGTTGAGATAGGCGACGAAACCGTCGTCGTATCGCACCCGCAGGGTCAGGCCGGTCAGGCCCTCGATCGTCGGGACGGCCAGTTCGAACGGGATGCGGACGTAGCAACTGCCGTTGACGCCGTACATCTGCGTCCCGACGTTGATCCCGATGAAGGCCTCGAACCCGGTGCTTCTCTCGTAGCCGACGCCACCAGTACCGCTGAGCCAGGCGGAATCGTCGAACGTCAGGCCTGTCCTCCAGGCGTTGCCGATATCGCCGGCGGGAATCAGGACCCGTTTCGCTGCACTCTCAGCGACCAGCGCATTGGGGTTCTGTCGTTTGGAAGCGGCTCCAGCCACTCGCGGGTCGGTCCCATCGAGTGTGTAGTAGATCGTCCCGGTCACATTGGGGTTGTCCAGAGTCAGGGCCTCGCCGGCCCAGACGGAGCCCCCATGCTGGGGCAGACCCTCGATCTTGAATTCAGGCGGATCGATATCCGGATACAGGTTCTTTGCGCGGAGCACCTTGAGGAGCGCATACGAGTTGGCCGTGTTGTGGATGGCGGGGATGTAGTTATCCAGGATGTTGTCCCGTTCGACCGCCCAGGAATCCTCTCGCGTGAAGTAGTAGTCCGGGCCGTGCGGCGCGGGCGGATAGGCGTTGTGATGGATGTCGGTGAGCGGGCTGGGCTGGTCGATGCTGTTGCCGTAGGGGGTGCTCATCTGGGTGTCCCCCCAGCGGGCGGACTCGGCCACGATAGCCTTGTCGATCCGGTCGGCAAGCTCCCGGTATCGCCCCCGCGAACCCGCCAGGCTCAGGGCGCCCTCGTGGAAACAGTGCTTGTACACGCGGTCCGCGAAAAGGAGTCGGAACTCCTCGCTCGTCCGCATCTTCTGGAAGAGGTCGCCTGCACCGCCGGTCGCGTCGATCCGCGAGGCCGCCCGACCGTGGTAGTCGAGGACGATCTCCTGATCCCAGACGAAGAAGCGGAATCTGCCGTCCCCACTGACCGCGTTGGCGGCCGCGTATCCGTTATGGTGCGGCCAGTCCTCCGCGTCCGCATAGAAGTGCAACAGCGCGTAGTCCGCGAAGTCCTCGACGTCGAGATAGTCCTGGATCTGCGTATAGCCGGCCAACGTGGAGGGATTGACGGCCATCATCGCCTTCCAGCGGGCGCCCGGCGCGCCGAAGTCCTCATTGACCTCCCAGTCCTCAGGCTCGCCGCCGAGGTGGTCGGCAAAAAAGTCCTCGCCGACCCGCTCCGTAAGATTGTACAGACCGAAGTACAGCCCATCGACGTACAGGTGCACGAAGTCGCCGTGACTGGAGGGCTGGCCCATGTCGCAGAAACTCTCCTTCATCCAGATATCGCGGAGGTATTGTGAGTCGTTGGGACGGTAGCGGGCCGGCATCCACGTCACCAGACCCCAGGAGTCCGTGAAGCATGCCCGCAGGACGAGCTGGTTGAACCTGTCCACGGTCGACTCGGGAAACAGAGGATAGCGGAGCTTGGGCGGGCCGTACTCGCTCGTGAAGGTCAATCGCAGGGAGTGCTTCTGCATCCGCCAGGGCCGCCGGCTGGAATTGCCGTGAACCTCGATCTTGCAGTCGCACTGGAAGCCGTCTGCGCCGTCGGGAAGGAGGTACTCGATGGAGCACTTGCGCTCCCACCGGCTGAGCGGATTCGCCCAGATCCCCCTCGCGTCGCTGATGAAATCGTCGGGCAGCATGGACACTGACACCGTCGGGATGTCGAGCAGCGCCTCGCGGACGGAATACCCGTCGAGCGTGCTGTTCACGACGCGAGGGTCCATCTCGTAGTCGGCCGGCACGATGCCGCCGACCTCGGAGTCGTAGCCCCAGTCGGTAGGCCAGCCGGGAGGAGACGCGCCCTGGCAGGCCACGTCGTCGACGAAGATGTAGCTATGCGTGCTGACCGGCGAGGTTTGCCAGCCGGTCCGGTAGGCGATGGATCGCACCACCGTCGTGGTCGTAATCGGGATCGGTATCGCGGCCTGATGCACGATGCCATGCTGCTCGGTCGGCTCGGAACCGTCCAGCGTGTATCGGATGGTCGCACCCGGCGTATTGCAGACCATGTACAGATCGAACGGCTCGTCGTAGAATCCCCGCTCGGGACTGTGCTGCGTCTGGACGGTGAGCCCGAGGACGCCTTGTCCATTCGCCTTTCCCGGCGTCGGCGTCAGGAAGTAGCAGAGCAGGCCCCCTTGCAGGCCGTAGGAGATGTCCGTCTGCTGCGACGGAAACGACGGCGCATACTCATGGGCGATCTCGCCGTTCGAGTCGACCAGGGCCAGGTACTCGCCGTCCTTGTCGAGCGCGAAGTTCGTGTGTGCATATCCCTTGGAATCGATGTAGTCATTGACCGCTTCACCGGAGGCGATGACGACCAGGAAGCCCTTCGAGGGGACGACGAAGCCCGGCGGAAACGGCCACTTCCGCAGATCGCCGGCGTTGTCCGTGAGATGCCAGCCGTTCAGGGGAATCGCCCTCGTTCCGCTGTTGAACAGCTCGATCCAGTCGGAGGCCCTCCCGTCCCCGTCGAGCAGCCCGGTGCGGTTGGAGGCGACGAACTCATTGATCGTCACGAGCGTGTCGCTCGCCGCCGCGAAGGCCGGGATCACGGACAACACCCATAATGACGCGACTATCGTTCTCGTACTCATCAAACAGCCAGCCCGGTCCTCCGTGTGTCCAAGAACACGACGGGGCTTGCGTCGTGTGGACACAAGCCCCGTCGAATCATCCTTCCATCAGGTCAAGACATCAGGACAATCCTGCATTTGTCCCTCTCATGGCTTGTCAAAGGCCGCGGTCCGCCCGGCAAGCCCTGCGATTTCCGCATCCGACAGGACTCGACCATACAGATAGACCTCGTCGATGGCGCCGGGGAAGTAACGCCCATCCGGCGCGGCAACTGGATCGTTGGTGTTGGGCAGAGTCTTGAGCAGGCCCAAAGCGATTTTCGTGAGAGGCTGATCGAACTGGGTCGTACTCGCCATGGTGCCCGCCTGCATGCCATTGATGTACAGGGTCGTGCTCTCTGGCGATTTGACTATTGCCGCGTGATACCATGCGGCGTCGTCGAACTTGGTGTTGTCGCGGATGTCCGCGTCTCCTCCCGTGGAGCCCACCGGCGCCCGGTGCAGGAATCGCAGCCCGCCGGTGGAGGTGACTTCCAGCAGGACACCATGCAGAGCAGCATCATTGAAAATCGAGATTAGGTCCCTGTTGCCTGTGCCTCCTTCCACCTGGAACCACAGGGCCGCGGTGTACACAGGCAAGTCCAGGGAACTCACAACCAGAACGTAATCACGCGCGCCGTCGAGGTGGATCGCCTGCCCGACTTTGCCCGTGACATACGTAGGTGCGCCACCAACCGTGCCGTTGAGCTTCCCGGTGGCATCGTTGACGTTGCCATTGAGGGCGTACTTGGCAACGAGGTTCGTCGCATCGGGCTGAACCGGCGTGACCAGTTCCCGACCCTCGGGCGACAGGCCGATGTCGTCGATGTACAGGACGCCGACGCCGCCCGTGACGCCGATGACCATGCTCGTCACCTTCTTGAGATTGACGCCGCTGAAGCTGCTCAGCGGAATGTACCACTTCTGCCAGGGTTTCCGCAGGAGGCTGTCCGCGTCGCCGTCATAGGCGACCTTGCTACCGTTGACCTTGACGTACATCTGGCCGGCGGTGTTGGTCGGATCGCCGAAGAACCAGAGGGTCAGCCCCTGGACGCCGTACAACGTCCAGTCCTGCGCCGGATCGAACGTCCGCGTGGCTTCCGAGATCCCCTCCGTCGTGGCGTCGTAATAGAAGGGCATGGACTGCGCCCCGCCACGGATGATCGTCCCCTCGGCGAAGGGCGCGTCGAAGTGGCCGACCTGGGAGCCGTTGCCGTTCACGCCGTAGCCGTCCGCCCAAGTCTCATAGATGCGCGTGCCCTTTCCGTCCGCGTCGTTGTAGCTCTCCATGTCGTCCACCGACAAGGTCTCCCCTGTCGTGAAGCTCCAGACCTCGCCTTCCCAGACGGCAGGATCTTCCGCATCGTTGACCTCGTTCACGCGCCAGTAGTAGGTCTTGCCCAGGCCCAGGAGCGCGCCGGCGTCGAACTCCGCCTCGGACACCGTGCCGACCAGGGCAGTGCCGCCGGCGACTGCGTTGACGTCGGCGCTCAAATACACACGGTGTGTGACGGCGTCCCGACCCGCGCGCCAGCTCAGGGTCGTCTGGGGGACTACGCCCGTCGCGTTGACCGCCGGAACCGGCGATCTTGCGGTCGTCGGAACAACCATGAATCGCACCTCACTGAGGCCCGCCTGGGCAAACGCGGTTCCCCAGTTGTCGATCACCGTGATCCGAACGTACTGGGCCACGGCGCCGGCGAAGTCGACCCTCGTATTGGCGGTATAGTCGTCGAAACCGGTCGCCTGCGCGAACTCATGGGTCGTTCCCAGAGTCGCCCACTGGACCCCGTCGCGCGAGTATTCGATCGCGGCCTCCCTGACGCCGAAGCCGATCCCGGACTCCATCGACGAGTTGTGGTTCCACACGAGCATGTAGTGCAGTTTGAGGAGCCGGTCGAATTCGTACTGAATCCAGATCGGGCCCGGATCGGTGGCGGCGCTGAGCCACATGTTTGCCGTGAGAGTCGAGTGCTGGTCGGCGTCGCCCAGGCCGGAACGGTCGATCGTCACGCTCGCAGCACCGCCCACCGGATTGACGCTGGATGCCGTGGCGATGATCCGATCCGAGGCAAGGACCACGCTCACGGGCTCGACCGTGAAGCTCCAGACGTTCCCTTTGACCACGGAGCCGCCGGCGGCCACCTGGTCTACTCGCCAGTAGTACGTCTGGCCGAATTCCAGCAGGCCGGGGTCGTAACTGTTTGCATCCTGCCGGCCCATGTAGACGCTGCTGGTGGTCATCCCGTCGTCGATGTCGTCGTGGTCCGTCCCGAAGTAGACATCCTGCGAGACCGCGGTCGTGTTGGGCATCCAGGAGAGAACCGTACCCACCCTCGGCACGTCCGTCGCCTGGTTCGCAGGGCTTGGGAGCAGAGCTGAGCCTGTGTCGATGCTCGTCATCTCGAAGGCGTTCATGACGAAGAACGCGCCAGCGACCGGGTCACTGGCAGAAGTCACATCAAAGACCAGCGTGACGCTGTTCTTGCCATCCGACAAGATCGTCGCGGTGAATGTGGTGACATCGGCAAGCTTGAAGCCGGTGCCGTTGGAGATATCCACCCCTTTGGTCACAGCGGAACCCGCGGCGTCGTTGACCGTCACCGTGAAGATGCCGGTCTGGTCATGGGGGTCATGATGGTATGATATCCACCGATAGCTGCCGGCGGGAAGCCCGCTGATCGTCAGGGTCATGGGGTCGCCGACTTGCCGGGTATCCGTTCCGATCCAATCTCGCAGGAGATCCTGCGGATCGACGTTGTCATCGGTGCCGCGGTCAATCATGGCTTGGGCCGCAGCCGCGGCGTTGGCCGCCCACGTGGGCTGGATCGTCACGGTAGTGCCAAAGGCACTGTAGCTCTGCGCTGTGAACGTCGCCGGCGTGCTCCGGGTCGCAGAATACCCCTGATAGCCGGATGCAATGGCGCCGCCCGTCACATTGAAGTCGATTTTCAACTGAGCCTGCGCCGTGTCCAGACTCGCCAACAGGCACAGGAAGACCAATGCGGTTGTCTTTTTCATCGTGCTCTCCTTTCCTTGCTGTGTACGCCGGCCCCGATGCCTGCGTGGACACCTATTCGTTGCGGCTTGCCCCTCCTGGACCACTCGATCAGCACCCTCTCAAAAACTACTGCTTACTTGGTGCGGTACGCCCAGCCCGCAGCCATGTACTCGATATCCAATGTCTGATCCACCGGGGGGTAGTCTTGGCCGTAGTTCGTTGCCCCGGTCTTGAGCAACTTGTCCACCCGCTCGATGGTGTACTTGTCGCGCCACCTGCGGATCTCGGAATGCCCGTCGGTGTAGCCCAGAACGCTGCTGTCGCCGTGGTTGACCGCCATCGGCCCCCACCAGCCCCAGGTGGACAGATTCGTGTACTCGGGAGCCGCCAGGACGAAATGATGACTGGAGTTCCAGTTGCGGGTCTCCGCGGATTCCACAAATACGTATCGCGTCGAAGGAGCTTTGATCTGGCTGAACAGTCTGATCTGCTTGGCAGTGGAGTCGTTGGGGAACCCATACAGGCACTTGGGAACGGAGTAGCTGACGAAGACCCCTGTCTTGTCATACAGGCTCCTGCGGACCCTATCCCCCGGGCAGTGATACGCCTTCGCCTCCTTCACGTAAGGGTACAGGAGGCCCACTTGAATCCCGCGGATTTCATCCTCGTCCGTGACGGCGGGGTCCGTCTGGGTAATGCTCATGACCGCGCCGCTCTCGCTGCGAGGCACGCCAATCCAGCCCACGAATCTCCCGCTGCTTTCCTTGCCGGTCGGGTCGTCCTCCGCGCTCATAATCCGCCCGTCGTTGTCGCCCATGTACATGTACCAGCCGAGGGACAGATTCTTCGTATTGCTCAGGCACACCGTCGTCGATGCCTTCTGCTTCGCGAGGTTCAGGGCCGGCACGATGATAGCGAACAATATCGAGATCACCGCAATCACCACGAGCAACTCGATCAGGGTAAATGCTCTCGTTCTCATCGGCCGCCTCTTGCTATACACCGGACTCCTAGACCCAACCCAGACAAACCAGCACGCGGACTGATTATAGGATTGCCCACTGAACCATATTATAGTATCGTGCATCGAGTCGGCAGAAAAAATACAGGAAACTCGCAATTTATTGCACAATAGTGATGTATGCAACGGTATCTGCGAACGCGTCATCAGAGCGCAGAAATCCCCCAGGCGCTGGTGGTCTTGCACGAAAATGACGTCTATTTTCCGGCCATCGTCCATGCGGCGATCGATCAGGACCGCCCGGTCGGCGATATTGGGACCTTCGGCGAGCACACGCACGACCTCTATCACATCGTGCTGTACACCCGTTCCTCGGGCTACTACCTCAAGTGCGGGCGCAAGTGCCTCGCCGAGCCGGGCACGCTGGTGATCATCTCGCCGGGCCAGTCGCACGACTTCGTCAGCCTCCGCCAGGCCAGCGTCTACTCCGAAGTGACGTTCTCCCTGACCACGCGGGCGGGGAAGGTGCTGACGCTCGGATTCGACAAGATCCTCGGCATCTACACCGGCCTGCCGGGCCAGCTCCAGAACGAGATCCGCCTGTCCAAAGAAGTCACGCAAGAGCTGGTCATCATCCTGATCCAGATCCTGGACTACCTGCAGAGCCCGTCCTCGATGTCGGACTTCTACACACAGAGGGCCCTGGCCGGCGTGTTCGACCTGATCGTCGCGCACTGCTACACGCAGGGCATCCCCAGTGCCGGCCTGGCTCGCGACAATCCGATCCTCCGCGTCAAACAGTACATCGACGAACACTATGCGGAGGCCATCCTCGCGGAGGATCTGGCCTCCATGTCGCATTGCTCGAAAGGGCATCTGTTCCGCGCCTTCAAGAAAGCGTTCCGCGTCTCGCCGCTGGCGTACCAGCAGGACCTTCGCTTCGAGGCCGCCCAGAGGCTCCTGCGCTTCACCTCGCTGCGATGCTATGAGATCGCCCAGCGAGTGGGCTACGCGAACGTGTACTACTTCCATCGCCAGTTCAAGCAGAAGATGGGCGTCACCCCCCGGCACTACCGCCAGTCCATGCGATGACCGGAGAACCGCCTTGAGGAGACGCTGCTACGAGGGACAATCTACCTATGGAACGAATGTATTGGACACATCCCGACGTATTCGCGGCCGAGGTCCAGGTGACGGCCGTCGAGCCGGGCAGGGTCGCCATCGACCCGATCCTCTTCCATCCCGACGAAGGCGGCCAGCCCGCCGACCAGGGCGTCATCGGTGATGCGACTGTCACCGACGTCCAGGTCATCGAGGGCAAGGTCATCCACACGCTTGACCGCCCCCTGCCTGACGGGCGCCATCTGGCCCGCGTGGACAAAGAGCGCCGGTTGCACACAGCGACCCAACACACCGCCCAGCACATCCTGTCGGGGATCGCCGCGAGCGAGTTCGACCTTCAGACGGTCGGCGTCCACATCGGCCTGGAGGGCTGCACCGTGGATTTCCACGAGAAGCTCGGCTGGGACGTCGCCGCAGATCTTGAGCGACGGGCCATGGACGTGGTCATGCAGGATCTCCCTGTCGTCACGACGCTCAACACAGGGGACGCCCAAGTGAGAACACGTCTCGGCCGGATTGAAGCGGACGTCATCCGCGTGGTCACGATCGGCGAATGCGACGCCTCCGCGTGCTGCGGCGCCCACGTCGCGACGACCGGGCGGATCGGCGTCATCCGGATCTTCGACATCGAGAGCAAGAAAGCGGGGACGCGGGTCTCCTTTCTGGCCGGGAAGAAGGCTCTGGAGCGGTCGCAGGCGGAGACCGCGGTTCTGCGCGATCTGCGAGGGCTGGCCGGCTGTCCGACCGGCGAGTTGCCGTCGGCTCTGCAAAAGGCGATGGATCGCTCCAAGGAACTGTCGAAGGAACTCGGCCGCGTGTGGTCGCTGCGACTGCCCGACCTGGCGAAGACCGCGGAGATCGCGACCATCGGCCCGCATCGCGTCGGCATCTATGCGGGCGAGCTGCCGCGAGAGTCGGCGCCGACGCTGGCCGCCATGATCGCGGAGGCGACCCAGGGCGCCGGCATCGCGATCTGCGACGCATATGTCGCCGTCAGCGGCGCGACTCTCGGTGCGTCCGACCTGCTCAAGAAGATCCAGGCCCACTGCGGCGGCAAAGGCGGCGGATCGCCCAAAGCCGCCAGCGGCAGGCTCGACCGAACGCCGACGGGCCAGGACGTCGCGAGGATCCTCGGAACCCCCGCGCCGGACACAGGCGTCGCGCAGTCGAGCTAGGCGGCGCTCGCTCGCCCGTCGTCAGTCCCGCGTCACCAGGACCGTACGGGCTTTGGCATGGGCGAGGTCCTTCTCGATCTCGACCAGTTCCGCGTAGTCATCCGCCTCCAGCATGAACGGATTCAGATCGACCTCGCGAGTGATGACCAGCCGGGCGGGCTTGTCGCCCTGTGCGGGTTCCGCGGACATGGTGGCGCGGCAGACTCCGCCGCCGCCGGGGAATCGCACCTGCTCCGGCTCCGGCGCCAGGATTACACGCGAGTACCCCGGGGGCAACTCGACAATCGTGGACACACGGAAGCTCACATCCTGGTCCTGGAAGAACGGGTTCTCATGCGAGTCGCTGCGCAAACCAAACGGGCGGCTCACCGTTCGAGGCAGCTCGAAGTACAGGAAATCCCCGTCGCGGACCGCGTATCTCTCGGCGCGGACGCTGAACGACTCGACGCCTGGATAGGAATCGAAGTCGGTCACAAGATTGCTGTCGGCGACAGCCGCCTGGGAGACATCCGCGACCATTTCCTGATAGAAGCGATTGCGTTCTTCCGGCGGCATCTCGGCAAAGAGCTTGCGGCGCGAGCCGAACCACTCGCCGTAGTTCTTACGAGTTATGCGGATTCTCGCATCGCCTTGTTCGGTCAAAGTCAGCCGCACCTCGTAGTCCATGAGGTTCCTACGATCCGGCGCCACCGCGATGGTCTCCGGCCGGCCCGCCGTCAGCGACAGGCCCAGTTCGCCGTCTGCGGGCGTCACACCCAGTGCGGCGTATTGATCCGTATCGTTCAAATAGATGTCCGTGCCGCCTTCCCGCACGCGAACGAGGACACTGCCGAACATGCCCGCCGTCGGGTACTGCGTCTGGAAACGCGCGAGAACCTCCAGGGACGCGCCGTAAGTGGCAAGGACGAAGTCGGGGTTCAGCCCGACCTCCTTGAGCATGGCATAGAGCACGACGGCGCGATCCGTCGTGTTGCCGTATCCGTCGGAGAGCGTCTGGTCGGCGGGCGTGATGGCCGACCTCGGCAGGTCGTCGAAGCCCGGTCCGGCGCCGCGGATGTTCTGCACGACGAAATCACGAATCGCCGTGATCCGCTGCTCGGACGTCTTCGCATCCCGGACAATCTCGCGGGCACGCCGGCAGGTTTGCTCCTGCCCTTGGGTCGCTTCCTCCAGGGCCGCACGCATCCGGCCGGCATAGGCATCCCACTGCCCTGCCGTGATCCGCAGGACCGGGGCAAATGCCGGCAACGGCGGCAGTCCATCCTCCTGCCTGATGCCCGCCTGGCTTTCCGCCTGCCACTGCCGGCGGATCGTATCCCCCCTGGTTTCCTGTGTCTCGACGATGACCGGGCGATCCGCTGCCAGCGCGTCGTCGGGGATGGCGACCCCGTTGTCGTCCTTCAGGAACCGCAGGGCCAGCGAGGCCGGCGCCGTCAGGCTCACAGACTCCTGCTCGATCGGGTTGGCGGAACGGAAGGCGTGTGTCGCGGAGAAAAACGGGCGGTCCTTCTTGCGCCGTTGGTATTCATACTCGATGACGCTGCCGATCTCCACCGCCGGCAGGCTGGCGACCAACGTCTTGGCCGCGGGATAACGAGGCGCGGAGGCCACCCAGCCCGCATCCATCAGATTGATCTCCTTCTCGCTGATCTCCTTGGTCTGGCCGTTGTTGGTGACCGCCGCCCGAATCAGCTCCACCTCCTCCCAGATGGGATTGTAGTCCAGCTTCAGCTCCGCGTTGTCCTTCATGCCCTTGTAGCTGCGGACCTGCTTCCTCGTGAAGTGCCTCTCCGTCCAGTTGTGTGCGTCGGCGAGGTCATATTCGACGCGATGATCCAACACGACAACATCCGTCCCGGCCGGCGTCTCCGAAGTCTTGCGGGCGAGGATCGGCTTCTTCCGCCCGTTGTACTCGATCTGCTTGAGGCTCTCTTTGAGCGATAGGTACTGGCGAGGATCGAGTTCCACGACCTGGATGAGGAACTGGGCCTGGCCCTGGAGGGCGCCCCCCTCGTGCACGAACTCGCGGCTCCACAAAACGGTCGGATCCTCGATAGGACTGAACTCGGGCAAGGAGACGAAGGAGCCGATCCCGGGATCGATGCGAAGGCTCAGCTTCTCCCGCACGCCGCAGGCGTAGTTCGTCTGGAGCGGGAACCGGCGCTCCTTGAGGCCCGTCTGCCCGATGATGAAGTTCGCCACGCCGACCCGCGTCCCCACCTGCGGCACCGACATCATGACCG
This sequence comes from Sedimentisphaerales bacterium, assembly GCA_035342095.1. Classification (GTDB taxonomy): domain Bacteria; phylum Planctomycetota; class Phycisphaerae; order Sedimentisphaerales; family Anaerobacaceae; genus PLanc-01. The sequence goes on from DAOQWL010000073.1 coordinate 14,061, forward strand.
TGTCCCCGCCGCCGATGAGGAGGTCCTTGGCCGTGAATCGCGCGCGAATGGACAGGGCCTGCGTGGTGTCCTGGAGGTCCGTAGGCCGCACCTCAAACTCGGTGAGCGAGGCCGTCGCGACGGACGCCTTCAGGACGCCCTCGAAGAACTGGCGCCGCTGCTCGGGCTTCGCCCGCGAGAAGGAGGCGCGATAGGCGTTGTCGTTGATGCCCTCGAATCGTATGTTCGTCTCCGCGGTGAGGTTCCCGTAGCGGTCGATCTCGCCGGTGGTCTCGACGTGAACGAGGTTCTCCTCGGCCGGCACGATGGGCGCCGTCCGCAAGTCTTCGCCCTGTGGGTGTGCCACGAGGTAGCTGCAATTGCACAGGTAGTTGGGCAGCAGGTCCTTGGTGTTCTCGTCGGTGCAATCCATGAGCCGATACGAGCCGTCTTCGTTCCTGGCTGCGACAATCGCGTGATTGAAGGCAACCATCGCGATCTCAGCGTCCTTCTTGGGCCCGGCGTCGATCAGGACGGGATAGGCCTCGATCCCCGCCAGGCGCAGCATGGCCACGAGCAGCGCCGCCTTGTCGCGACAGACCCCGTGCCGATTGTCGAACGTCATCTTCACGTCGTGCGGCTCCCAACCCGGCGCCTCGCCCTCGGTCGTGATGCCCATGTACCGGACCTGCTGCGAGACCCAGTAGAAGATCGCCTCCGTCTTCTTGCTCCGGTCGGCGATCCCCGCGGTCAGCTTGTCCACCATCTCCTGCATCGCCGGGGTCGTGGCGTCGAGGTGGGACTGGCACAATCCCCAGTACCAGCTCGAGATCACCTTCCAGTCCGGCAGCGTGCTGACGAGCAGACGCTGGACGACCGTATACGCCGGCGGCATGTCCGGCTCGGCGTAGAAACGAGGCACGTTCGATACTTCCCATCGGTAGACGATCCGCCCATCGTGTTCGGTCTGGCTGTGTGTGACCGTGCCTTTGACCTCGTCCCGCAGGGCGATGCTCACCAGGGGCCGCTCCTTGGGCGCATGCACCTCGTACACCGCGTGCAGGATCGGTGAGGTGGACTCGAAGACCTGGTAGTCGTCCCATGTCCCGGGCATGTACCGCCGGAGCGTCTCGTCGCACACGACGACGTGGACCACGTCCCCGATCTGGACGCCGGGGACGCCGACCTGGAGGACTTTGCTGTTGGGATCGTAGATGTTCGAACCCATCTGGGAGCGGTCGATCATCACCTTGCTCTGCTTGTCGATGTCGATGGGCACGACCGACCCGTCGGGCCGGATCAGTTCGAGCAGCTTCACCGTGGTCCGGCCGTAGGGCAGGGTGAACCGAAACGCCATGTTCTGCTGGTCGCGGCGCCCTTTCTCGGTGAGGACCTTCGTGTAGCTGTCGGACCAGGAGACGCCTGTGCCATCCGGCTCGTACACAGTTCGGGTATAATCATCGACATGGACCAGGTCGGCGTTGGGATGGGCTTCCAGCGTCGCGCCGGCGGCCGACTCCATAACCGCTTTTCGGTCGAGAATCCCCTGAGAATAATCCTCCGCGGCGCCTGTCGCAGCGATATTCCACAGACACGCCGTCATGACAAGAGCAAATGCTGTCGTCCTTCGAGCCTTCATGGCACGATCTCCGCTATAGAAGTGCATTGTCGGTATGGTTCTCCACATGCGTGCAGGGTAATCGCCCGGGCAGACGAAGTCAACGTGGGAGATGCGGTTGGTGCATGGGTTTGTCATGTTGAGGCGCAGCCGAAGCATCTGGAGGCCGAACTGCAGACGTCTCTCGCTCGCAGCCCAGATCCTTCGCTGCGCTCAGGACGACAGAGAGGTCAGCGGGATGACATGCCCTCCAGAAGAGGCTTTGAACGCGTCACGAACCCGAAGGCGGCATCTTGCGTTTCGTCTTGGGCGGGCCCTTGAAGACCTGCGACTGCTGCGGTGCAGACTTCTCGGTTGAATCCTGGCGATGGCTTCGCAGCACGTCAATCAGGCGGTTGTATCCGCGGACCATGATCTCGAATCGCTCCATCAACTGGCTGATAACCTGATCCTTCTGGGCCTTGTCCCCGTGCGTCATCGGGAGCAGCCAGGTCTCCATGGCGCGGAATTGTTCCTCCAGCACAGCAACCAGCGTACGGGAATCGCGGGCGGTCTCTTCCGCGTCCTTGGCTTTCTCCGATGCGGCCTGTTCCGTCTGCTGGCGTTTGAGTTCCGCGATGAGCTGGTCCATTCTGGCAAGGATGTCTTCCGCCGCTGCCTTGGAGCCATCGCCCGCCGCAGGTTGCCGCATGGCGGCGACGCCGTCGGCGAGGACCTCCTTGATCGAGTCCAGACCGGCCGTGAAGGCGTTCAACTGCCGGACGATCTTGCCGATCTTGTCGTCGCTGTCGCCGCCCAGGAGGAGATTGCGGCCGAACGTCTTCTTGATCTCGGCCCAGCGATGCGCCTGTTCCTCGTCGAGCCGCCCGGTCAGCTCGCGGAACTTCAGGAGGTTCGACTCGGCGCCGCTGGTGAGCATCTGGGCGTCCTGCTCGTACGTCGAGTGGATGAGCGTCCAGAGTTCCTCGTCGTTCATAACCGCCAGGACCCTCTCCGCGATGCGGTTCATGTTGCGGTACGACCCTTGGAGCAGGAACGGCGGCTCCGTTCGGTACTCGTCCGCCTGGCCTGCCGAGCGGATGTATTCGCGATTGACCTTGAGCACTACGTCGCGGACGACCAGAAGCTTCTTCATCACCGCAATGTACTCCTGGACCTCCTCCGCGGTGTAGTTGCCCTCGAAATCGAGCCCCTCCCGCTGGCCGGTCTCGGCGATCTTCAGGATCGTGCAGGCGTCCCGATGGCTCCGTCGGGTCAGCTTCTCCAGCACGGGATTCGCAGTCAGGCAGTTCTCGACGTAGCTCAGGACGAACTGGTCGTAGTTGTCGCCCAGGATGTCGCCGATGTTGTACGTGTCGGCGCGGTTGGCGAGCATGTCGGGGATGCGGAATCGCTTGCCGCTCTCGGTGTAGGGGTTGCCCGCCATGACGACGCAGGCGCGTTTGCCCCGCAAGTCGTAGGTCCGTGCCCGGCCGCGATAGACGCCCTCGATCCGTCTCTGCGCGTCGCACAGGGAGATGAACTTCTGGAGGAACTCGGGATTCGTGTGCTGGATGTCGTCCACGTAGATCATGATGTTGTCGCCCATCTCCAGGGCGAGATTGAGCTTCATCAGTTCCTCGCGTGCGGCAGCATTCGGCGCTTCCGCAGGATCGAGGGAGACCACCCGGCTGCCCACCGCGGGACCGTTGATCTTGACGAACGTCAGGCCCAGGCGGTTGGCGACGTACTCCAGGAGCGTGGTCTTGCCGTAGCCGGGCGGGGAGATCAACAGCAGCAGGCCCTGCCGATCGGTCCGTTTCTCCTGACCCGCGGCGCCGACCTGCTTGGCGAGATTGGCGCCGATCAGAGGCAGGTAGATCTTGTCGATGAGCGTGTTCCGCACGAAGGTCGTGAGCACGTGCGGCTGGAACTCGTCGAGGTGCAGGTCCTTGCTGCACCGCTCGACGATCGCATTGCGGCACTTGACGTACTGCACGAACCGGGGCGCGACGTGCTGCTCGTGGTACTGGAGTCGGGTCACGAAGTGGCAGTAGTTGAGGTGGTATCTGCCCTGCTCGATTCGCGGATGGGAGCCGGCCATGCCGGTCAGGTCCCGCTCGACACCCGCCGGAATCACCGTCCACTTCACGCCCAGTCCTGGCATCAGCAGCGCCGCGACTTCCTCGGCATACTCGCGACGGCGGCCCTGGCCCGCATCGACAAGGTACGACCGGGTCCAATCCGCCAGCAGGCGGAAGCTGTTGACCGGGTCCTGGCTCAGCGACTGCATCGATCTCTGGAGGCTATCGGCGAAACCCCGTTTCGTCAGACATCTCTCCAACTCATTCTTGAGGTCGCGAGCAGTCTGGCTCAGGACGAACTCATCCTCCCCCGCCAATTCATAGAAGAGGTACTCCGCAGCGTCCTGGACCAGGGCGGGTTCGAGGAGCCGCGTGGCTTGGGCGAACTGCTCAAGGTGCGTCTTGATCTCCGCGATGTAGCCGGCCTGGGCCTCGCCGACGCCGAACAGAGCCTGGACATACCCCATACCCATGATCCGGGCACGAAGGATCGCCTTTTCCTCCGCAGGGATGCCGCCCGCGTGCCAGAAGAGGGTCGCAACCGCCCGGGCCCGCGTGTCGTAGCGGAGCAGACCCGCGGTCGAGCGGATTTCGAGCAGGGCCCGCAGGATTATGGCGGCATCGTGATCGTGAACCCCCTTGATGTAGCCCTCGTCGTAGCGAGGTCCCATGAAACTCTGCACGTGAGAGAGTACTCCCTCCGCGGGCAATGTCCGGATGGCCTCCATGTCGGCCGCGGGACCGGCCAGAAGGCTCTGGAGCATCTTGAATGCCAGGTACTCGGCCCGGTACACCTCCGGCGTCTCCGAGACCAGGGTCAGGTCCCAGACGTCCTTCGTCTGCTCCAGCGTCGGGTCTTCCATCGGCTCGAAGAACCCGGTGCCGGTCAGGTGGAAACACAGGCGCCCATCCTTCTGGACGACGGTCCCTTCGAGCGGCTGGCGATTCACCGCGAATCGGTGGTTGCCCAGGCGAATGATCCGGTCGTCGTCCTCGTAGAGGGCCTGTTTGTCCTTCAGTTGACGGATCGTGTCCTGGTGGATGGTCTTGAGCCGGTTGGCGATGTCCTCGGCTTTGACCGCGTCGCCCAGGGCCTTCAATTGCTCGATAGTCTCGCGGACGCGGTCGATCATCAGGTCCGACGCGAAGTACCCGTTGATCTGGTCGATCTCGGTCAGGGTCCGGACGCGGTTCGTGACGCCCTTGAGAATCCGCTCCGCGGAGGCCATCAGCGCGGAGGCCCGCTGGTTGCGCTCCGCGAGGAGACGGACCTTGCGGGACTCGAACGCGTCGCAGATCTCCTCGCGCTTTTCCGTGAGCTGGACGATGAATTCGTCGAAGTCTGCGAACTTGCCCTCCAGCGTCTCGAGCTGGACCATCGCTTTGGTAAGATACTCCTGGCACTTTTCCGGCGTGTCGCAGACATCAAGGTAACTGATGACCGACTGATCGATGAGCTTGAGCTGCGACGTGAATTCCGCCCGACCCTCGACCCGCCCCAGCTCCTTGAGCCGATTCGTCAGCGCCGACTTGACCTGGTTGACCTGCGAGTAGACCAGGGAGATGTGATCAATGACCGCGATGGTCTGGGTGGCGTCCTCGATCTTGAGATTGCTGACCACGTCGGTGAGCATCTCCAGACCCGCAGCAGTCTGGGCCACCTGCTGCTGCAACTGCTTGGCGTCGGCGACCTTGGCCAGTTCGGGGACTTGCTGCCTTTGCTCCTCGGCGGTCCTGCGGTAGGGATCGAGCGACTCGGGCTTCAGCAGGAACTCCACGCACAAACGCGAGAGCCTCTCCGTGTGTTCGGCGACCTCGCTCTCCAGGGAGGTGATCGTCTCGACGTCCGCGTAGCGGAGGTCCCGCAGCGAAATGATGGTGCCCCGAATCGCGCGGAGCTTCGTCAGGTGCTCGACGTACTCGCCGATCACATCGATGTGGTCGTAGTCGAGCGCCTCGATGATCTCCCGAACGGTCCCGACGACCTTGTCGATCTCCGCCTTCGTGTTGGCCTTCGTCCGGACGACCTTCTCGTATTCATCGACAGCGGCCTGCGCCGCCTGCCGGATCCCCGCCAGCGGCTCGTCGAGACGAAACGTCTCGGTTGACGCGATCCAGAAATAGGCGTCCTGGATCTCCTCGGCCTTGCGGGCAATGTCGAGATAGAGATTCAAATACGTCTCTTCCCGTGCAGTCAGAGCCAGGATTTCCGTACACTCGGCCATGCAGCGGACGATGTCCCGGTTGCCGATCTTGTACAGTTCCGTCTCCTGCCTGACGGGTACGTGGAAATCCGGGCCGTAATAGGGAGTCTGCCAGAGCTGCAGGACGTGGTGCCTCTTGGGCTCACTGTCCGCGCGGAAGTGAACGAGCATGCCGTCTTCGAAGAACGAGTGTCCGCTGCAAACCACAGGCGTGCCGACCTTCTGCTCGATGAGGTTGTACGAGAGCAGGATGTAGACGCCCAGATCGCGGTTGTGGAAGACGTACAGATAGTCCTCGCCATTGGGCGAATCGAGGCGCTTCTCGAAGACCATGCCGTCCGTCTGAAGCTCGAACTGCTTGAGCTCGCCGGTCTGGAGGTAGTACCCCTTGGCGAAGATCAGCCCGTGGTCCTCGGGCAGCAGCAGGCACGCCTGCTCGATGGCGTCCAGACGAATCGCCTTGCGGACCTTCTCGTTGTAGAGGAAATAGCGGAACCTCTTCTCCTCGTAGGGACGCACCTTCAGGACGATCACGTTGCCGATGACGGCGTAGTAGATCTCCGCGTCGTTGAGCGTCTGGTCCGCGTTGTCCACCGGCTCAGCGTAGATGCCTTTGCCGGTTTCGGTGTTGTTCTCGATCTTGATGGTCAGGTCGCCGCCGATGGTCTCGACGAAGACGCGGTCCTCGATCGAAATATGGGGGTTCTTCCCCTGGCGGATCATGTCCTGGGTCGCCCGGCGCCACTCGAATTGGTGCTGGGCGGGGAAGCCGCACTCGTGCTCGCTGCGGGCGTCCACATATCGAAGTGTGTTGCCCTCGATGAGCCACTTGAACGCCTTGACGTCCGCGACCTCGCGCCCCACGCGGAAGATCATATACAGATGGTGACCGATCACCGAGAACTTGGCGAAGACGGTCTTGCGGTAGTAGCGGTAGAGGTTCTTGAAATCCGTCTCGAACTGCGGGTCGCGCATCGCGTCGAGCGGGCAGGACACGAACGCGCCGCCCTTCCACTGGTAGATCGCGAACACGTCTTCCAGCTTCGTCTCCGCCCGCAAGCCGACGAAGACGTTGTACCCGAAGATGAACCGGTCCCCGACCGTAACCATGTCGCGCGGCACGCAGTTGTTGCTCGTCGAGATCCGCTGGCTCGAGAGCAGGCGGGTATCGACGCCGCCGAAGACTGCCTTGCGGGCCTGGTTCAGCTTGTCGAGCCGGGCGCGCAGCTCCTTGCCGTGACTCGCGAGGCGATTGCGGAGGATCTCGTAGGTCCCGTTGCGAATCGGACCCTGGTCCTGTGCCTCGGCGGCTTTTTCACCCGTGCCGTTGGTTTCCATGCTCACGTCCTCTGCAACGCCACCGGGTTATTTGACGACGGGGCCGGCCACCCACTCGTGTGCCGGCGTGTCCCCGATCCCCAACTCCTTGATCGTATGGAGGATGCCCTTCAGAATGCCCTTCTGTTCCGTGTCCGCTTTGGCGATCAGCTTCACCACCAGCGCGGAGATCGTCAGGTTCTTGATGTCTTCCGTGCCCAGTCCGAACTGCGAGATGAACTCGCGGATGCGGTCCTTCGCCCCCTCGGCATCCGGTCCCAGCAGGGCGCCGCGGACCTCGCCCAGGACCTTGCTGTGCGAGACCATGCCGTCGACGCTCTTGCCCGTCGTGATGGAGTTGACCAGCCGCTCGAAGAAGCGGTTCTCGCCGCCGACGATTTCGATCTTGGCGCTCTTGAGACCCTCGGAGACGATCTTCGCCTGCTCCTGGGCGATGTCCTTGCGAATGTTGATCTCCGCCAGCTCGATGTCGCGGTCCTTGTTGAGCCGGAGCTTGAATTCCTCGTGGTCCTTGCCCACCCCGTCGAAGAGTTTCATCGCATCGGCCTTGTCGCGGATGCCGTCGGCTTCCGCATGGTACTTGAGCTCCAGAACTTTGGCCTCTGCGGTCCCCTGCTTCTCGATGGCGACCGCCTTGATCTGCATGACTTCCGCTTGCGCGGTGCCTTCCACCGCGTGCTCCTTGACCGACGCGGCGGCCAGGGTCTTCTTGGCGTCGGCGTTCTTCTCGGCGGCCTTGACATTGGCGTCCGCTTCGATGAGCTGCTGCTGAGCGTAGAACTCCGCAGCCTTCTTCGAGGCCTCCGCTTCCTTGATGTTCTTGACCAGAGCCTGCTCGGCCTCTTCCTCCGCCTGGGTGATTTGGACCTTCTTGTGACGGTCGGCGCCCGCAAACTCGCGAACGTCCTTGATCCGCTCTTCCTCTTCCGCGACGGACTTCTCGACGATCACCCGCTCGCGGATGACTCCCTGGAGCTGCTTCTTCTCGCCTTCGACCGCCTTGTCCTTGCCGACCTGGGCGATGGACACGACCCGCAGACGCTCGGTGGCCTCCAGATCCCGGTCCCGCTCCACCCGCTGGGCTTCGACCGCGTCGGTCCGCTCTTTGCTGCGTCGGGCGACGATGATCTGACGCTGCTTGTTCTCGTCGGCGACCGCGATCTCCTCGTCGGCCGCGATCCGCGCCTTCTCCGCCTTCTCTCGCTCGGCCTGCTGCACCTTCTTGGCTTCCGCGTCTTCCCGAGCCTGGACCGACGCGATCTCCCTCGCCTGCTTGGCCTGCGCCTCAGCCAACTGCCGGTTGAGCTCCAGGATGGCCTCTTGCGCCTCAACGTTCTGGCGGGTGATCGTCTTGTCCTTCTCCCGCTCGCGGGCGTTGGCCAGCTCGAACTGCTCTGCGGTCAGCAGGGTGATCTTCTTGATGCCCTCGGCGTCCAGGATGTTGTCCGGCTTCAAGAGACTCTTGTCAGTCTGTTCGAGGTAGTCGATTGCGGCGTCTTCGAGGATGTACCCGCTCAAGTCGGTTCCGATAACATCTAGAATCTGCTCTCGGAATCGCATCCGGTTTGTGTACAGCTCGGAGAACTCGAACTGCTTGCCGACCGTCTTGAGGGCTTCGGAGAACTTCGCATCGAACAGCTCCACGAGGGCCTGCCGGTCGGAAGCCCGCACGCAGCCGAGGGATTGGGCCACCTTGATGACGTCCTGCATCGTGTTGTTGACCCGCACGAAGAAGGCGACCACGATGTCCGCCCGCAGGTTGTCCTTGCAGATCAGGCCCTGCTCGGCCCGACGGTCAATCTCGATCCGCTTGACCGAGATATCCATGTACTCCGCGCGGTGCAGGACCGGAATGACGAACATGCCGGAGAAGCTGACGCGCGTCCCGCCGACGCCGTTGCGAATCAGCGCCTGGCCCTGGCGGACCTTGCAGTAGCACTTGATCAGCAGCGCGAGAAAACCCACGCCAAAGAGAACTACGAATACGATGATCGTACTCACAACCACATCCGTAAACGCCAGCATGTCATCTCTCCAAATCCAGGGGGGCTATTAGATAGATTCCCTTATCGCCGTCCTTTTTCACGACGACCGCCGATTCGCCTCTTTGGAACACATACGCGTCGCGAGCCATCGCGTTCAGCAAGATGGGGGCTCCCTTGGTGGACACTTCCACCTGTCCCATCTTCTCGTTCGTCACCTGGGTCGTGACCACACGACACGCCTGTCCCACCACATCACTCGGGGCATTGTAGTCCTTGTTGAGCAGAATGTACAGTTTCCGAAGCGGAAAGGCGACGAATCGCAGCACGAGCGTGCTGATCGCCAGATCGCCGAAGAAGACCGCAACCATCATCGCCACTGAACCCTCGGGGTTCAGATAGTGGTTGCCGAGCATGGAGAAGGTCCACAGGCTCAGGACCATGACGCTCACCAGGAGCATCGTCGGGACCTCGCCCAGGTAGAAGAAGTGCAGGATCGAGTGGATGACGCCGGGCTCGAACCCATCCGCATCCACTCCGGAGTCCGCATCGGCGTCGAAGCCGCCATCTCCGAGATCGATATGGAACACGTCCACGTCGAGCACTCCGAGGATCACCATGATCCAGTAGAGCCCACAGACAAGCAGCAGCGACGTGAACAGCACATTCGGCAGTGCAAACGCGGCTGTGATGAACTCGATCATTGTCGTGCCCTTTCATCGGGTCTCGCGGCATTCCTCCCTCCACAGGAGGCACGAGGCCGCTTGGAGCAGGATGTCGGCATCTGTATCGCCTGCTCGGCGCCCTGTCAAGCGCGAACCTGCGTCGCATGACAGGCCCGGGCAGAACACCCGGACCACCGGCCCGTGCCGCATCTCCTTCTCCGGGATAGACGCGCCACGCGAAAAGAAAATCAAAAAAAACGCATCCCGCCTTGCACAAAGGTCCAAATCGCGTTTTCATACGCGAAACTCGATTTGAAGGGGCAAGATCATGACGGATACCGCACTCGTTCGCAATTCCACGCTTGTCGCCATCCTGACGACGGCGCTCCTGGCGCCGGGAGCATACGCCCAGGCAGAGAAAGCATCGTTCGCCTCTGCCAAGCCCATCTGGGTCACGGACCGACAGACCGAAATGAACCTGTTCGTGGGATTCCGCGCCGCCTTCGATTGTCCCGCCCCGGACCGATCCATCATTCGTCTCACGGCATCGAGCCTTTACCGCCTGTACGTGAACGGGACCTTCGTGGGACATGGGCCCGCCCGAGGCCCTCACGGCTGGTCCCGCGTCGATGAGTGGCCCTTCCAGGGTCTCCTTCGCGAGAGGAACAACGTCGTCGCCGTCGAAGTGGCGGGCTACAACGCCAACAGCTACTACCTGCTCGACGAGCCCGCCTTCCTCCAGGCGGAGGTGGTCTGCGACGGGACCGTTCTGGCTTCGACCACCGGCGAGGGCGTTCCCTTCGACGCGAAGATCCTCCAGCACCGCGTGCAGAAAGTGCAGCGATTCAGCTTCCAGCGTCCCTTCACCGAGTATTACCGCCTGCGGGAGGGCGACGATCGGTGGTGGGATCGGCCCATCGCACCGGCCGACAAGGCCCCCTGTTCGACGACCCCCGCGCGAGGACTCCTCGTCCGGCGCGTGGCGTATCCGCAGTTCCTGACCCGCCAGCCCGTTCGGCTCCTCTCCGCGGGCACGCTCCGGCGCAATGTCCCTGTGACCAACGTGTGGAAGGACCGCTCGCTGACGAATGTCGGGCCGCAATTGAAGGGCTATCCGGAGGCCGAACTGGAGATTGTCCAGACGACCGAACTGCAGAAGATCCGCTCCGTCTTCACGAGTAAGACCGAGAGACTCTACCAGCCCGATGAGGCCATCGCATTGGGCGAGAACGCCTTCGCCATCGCCGACCTGGGGACGAACCTCACCGGGTTCCTCGGGGCACGGGTCCGATGCTCCCAACCGACGACCCTCTATGTCACGTTCGACGAGATCCTGACGAATGACGACGTGGACTCCAAACGGCTCGGCTGCGCCAATGCGGTCTGCTACGAGCTGCAACCCGGCACGTATCGTCTGGAGTCCTTCGAACCCTACACGCTGCGGTATCTCAAGCTGAACGTGCTCGCAGGCGACTGCCAGGTGAAAGGCCTCTACCTGCGAGAGTACGCCAATCCGGAAACCGACGAAGCGAGTTTCTCGTGCAGCGACCCGGGATTGAACCAGATCTTCGAGGCCGCGAGGCAGACGTTCCGCCAGAACGCGGTCGACATCTTCATGGATTGTCCCTCGCGGGAACGGGCCGGCTGGCTCTGCGACAGCTTCTTCACCTCCCGCGTCGCCTTCGACCTGTGCGGCAATACGAAGATCGAGAAGAACTTCCTGGAGAACTTCCTCCTGCCCGCCCGCTTCGCCCACCTGCCGGAGGGCATGCTGCCCATGTGCTACCCGGCCGACCACTACGACGGCGTCTTCATCCCCAACTGGGCGATCTGGTTCGTCGTCGAACTGGAGGAGTACCAGGCCCGCAGCGGCGACCACAAGCTGGTAGCCGACTTGCAACCGAGACTGCAGGCCCTCAACGACTACTTCCAGCAGTTCAAGAACCGCGACGGCCTGCTCGAGAAGCTCCAGAGCTGGGTCTTCGTCGAGTGGTCCAAGGCCAACAGCTTCGTGCAGGACGTGAGCTATCCGAGCAACATGCTGTACGCCGCGGCACTGGATGCCGCCGGGCGGATGTACGACGAACCGAGCCTTAGCGAGGAGGCCGAGCAAATCCGCGAGACAATCCGTCGGCAGTCATTCGACGGCGAGTTCTTCGTGGACAATGCGGTCCGCAGGGACGGCCGGCTGGAAGTCACGCGCAACCGCAGCGAGGTGTGCCAGTACTTCGCGTTCTTCTTCGACGTGGCCACGCCGAAGACCCACGCCCAGCTCTGGGACCGCCTGGTCAACCAGTTCGGCCCTGAGCGGAAAGCTACCGGCGCCTTCCCCGAGGTCCATCCCGCCAACGCCTTCGTCGGCAACTACCTGCGATTCGAGCTCTTGAGCCGCTATGACCGTCCCGCCCAAATCAAGAAGGAACTCGCCGACTACTACCTCTACATGGCCGATCGGACGGGCACCCTGTGGGAAAACAACGGCGCCGAAGCGAGCTGCAATCACGGCTTCGCTTCGCACGTCGCCCACACCTTCTACCGCGACCTGGCGGGCATTCGTGCGGTGGACACCCAGAGGAAGACCGTTCGCCTGAAGATCGCGGACGTCGGCCTGGACTGGTGCGAGGGCAGGCTGATGACGCCGCAGGGGCCGGTCGTCGTTCGCTGGTGGAAGGACGCAGGGAAGACCCTCTGCCATGTCGAGGTTCCCGCCGGATACGTTCTGCAGAACGACAGCCCGTCCGACATCGCGATTCAGTGAAACCACTTGAGCAGCTCAGCCGCGACCATCTCGTGCCCTTTTCGGTTCGGGTGGTTGCCCTGCGACATGAAGGAGTCCAGGGGCTCGCCTGCATGAAGGCGGTCCTGGAACCGAACCAGACTATCGACGAGGGCGACGTCGTTCTCCCTCGCCAAGCGGCGGATCTGTTCCGCGTGCTGATTGAGAGGGTCGGCGGGATCGTCGAGCTTCGCCGCCATGTCCGGCGTGGGCGTCAGAAGGATCACTTTGACTCCTGCGGCCTTCGCTTGTGAGATCATCGATTTCCACGCGGCTTCTGCCCGCGGCAGCCCGAGACCCCGATCGTTAAGCGCATAGTCGATCGTGACGACGTCTGGTCGCAGCGTCAACACGTCGCGCTCGAACCGGTTTGCCCCGGACTCCGAGTTCTCTCCCCCGATCGCGGTGACGATGACGTTTACCACTGCATAGGAAAATCGCTCCTTCACCCCCACGTGCAGCAGGTGCGGATAGGCGTTGAAGGTGTCCACGACGGGCGTTCTGAAGTACCCCGCGGGCACGCTGTGACCGTGGCAGACGATATGGACTGTGTGGTTCTGCGGCCACTGACGCAACAGCTCCGCCGTGACAGCCGCCAGGTACTGGTCGGGCGTCGCCGTCGATAACACAGACGTATCGGCGCCTTGGGGAAAGGTCCACAACGCCATCTGGAGCAGAAGGACAACCTGGTTCATCGTTCACCTCGGGCAACCTCATTCATCCGGATCTTCGCAACCTTGAGGCTCTCCGCCGGGAGCGGCTCGCGTCGCTCGGCCGGATAGCCCACAGCGATGATGCACTCGACCTTCATGTGCTCGGGGATTGCCAGCAGCGTCTGGATGTACTGCTCGGAACTCATCACGCCGTCGTACATCCGGTTCCGCACCTGGATCCAGCAACTGCCCAGGCCGATCGACTGGGCGGTCATTTGCACGAGGATCGCGGCGATGGAACAGTCTTCGATCCAGACATCGCTGGCCCGACTGTCGGCGCAGATGACGATGCCCAACGGCGCCCGGGCAAGGAAGTCCACGCCGTGCGGCTTGCAGTGAGACATCTTCTTCAGCAGGGCGCGGTCGTCCACGAGGACGAACTCCCATGGGTCGATGTTCCGCGATGAAGGCGAGCGCAGCGCCGCCTCCTTCAGCAGTTCCACCTTCTCGGGCTCGATGGCTCGGTCTTCGTACTCGCGAATACTCCGGCGGGCTCTGAGCAGCTCGATCATGTTGGTCCCCAAGTCATTTACTATTTGCGATTTACGATTTACTATTGGGCCGGCGCCACCGCATATGCCATGGCATCCGCAGGCAATTGTAAATGGTAAATCGCAAATAGTAAATTAAGGGCCTTGTGGGCATGAAGATTAGTTTCGACTTCGACCGCGTGGTCGAACGACGTGACAGCGACAGTCTCAAATGGGCGAAGTACAAGGGTCGGGATGTCATCCCAATGTGGGTGGCGGACATGGATTTCCAGGCCCCCGAGCCGGTTCTGGACGCGCTGCACGAGCGGGTCGAGCACGGGGTCTTCGGATACGCCATCCCGCCGGAAGAACTCACGCAGGTCGTCGTACAGCGGATGGCACAGAAGTACCAGTGGGAAATCGAGCCTTCGTGGATCGTCTGGATGCCCGGCGTCGTCTCTGCGCTGAACGTCGTGTGTCGGGCCTTCGCCGACGAGGGCGACGACGTGCTGGCGTTCAGCCCGATCTATCCGCCGTTCCTGTCGGCCCCGCCGGGATCAGGCAGGAACATCAAGACCGTCCCGCTCGCACGACAAGACGGCCTGTACGTCATGGACCCGGACCGATTCGAGCGGGAAATCACCCCGCGATCTCGCGTCCTGCTGCTGTGCAATCCACACAACCCGGTCGGCAGGCGATTCGAACGACGGGAACTGGAGCGGATCGCGGAGGTCTGTCTGAGGCACGACATCGTCCTGTGCTCGGACGAGATCCACTGCGACCTCGTCCTCGATGACGGCCCCCACACACCCACCGCGACGCTGGGTCGAGAGATCTCCGCGAGGACCATCACGCTGATGGCTCCGAGCAAGACCTTCAACATTCCTGGGCTGAGTTGCTCGTTCGCCATCATCGAGGACGCCGGGCTGCGGGCGAAGTTCAACCGTGCCCACCACGGCATCGTCCCCGGCGTGAACGCGATGGGCTACGCCGCATGCCTGGCTGCCTATCGGGACTGCGAGCCCTGGAGACTGGCCCTCATCGACTACCTGCGAGGCAACGAGGAACTCGTCCATCGGTTCGTCAACGAGCAGATCCCCGGCCTGTCCATGGACCACGTCCAGGCAACCTACCTGGCCTGGATCGATACCCGTCCGCTGGGCCTGCCCGATCCCGAACACTTCTTCGAACTGGCGGGCATCGGGGTCTCCGACGGGAGCAGTTTCCTCGGCGAGGGCTTCGTCAGGCTGAATTTCGGCTGCCCGCGAGCCACCCTGCTGGCGGGCTTGGAACGCATGAAACACGCCGTAGCCAATTTGAGATTGACATAAGGAGGTTTGCGATGGTTGTCGGAATCCTGCTCATCCTCGCGGCGGTTGTCCCCGTACCCGACACAACCCGATTCCATGTGGACTGCCCGTTCCTGCAGGACTCCAGCGAGCAGATTCCGCTCGCCCCGGAGGTGGCAGAGGCGAAGCTGCTGAAAGTCCGCATGGACCGCAATGGTCGAGTCCTCGTCCTCTCGGACAAGGGTCTCTTGCAGGTCCACGCCGGCAGCCTCCGTCTGGAACGGCAGTATCGTCCCCTGACGGATATGCAGATCAAAGACATGGAGATCCGGGACGGCCAGTTCGTGTACCTGACGGACAAGCACATCCTGAGCAACGCCTCGGGTGGACGACTCCTGACCCCGACTTCGGAGAAACGCCTCCCGACAGATCTGAGCACGGTCGGGCCGCAGGGCATCGATCCCAAAAGAGTACCCTGTTCTGACATACGATGCCGGCGGATCATCGGCGACGTCGTCTGGTTCGGCACGTCAAGGGGGGCATTCTCGCGACAACGCGACGGTCGGATCGACTACTACGCGTCGAGGCGGTGGCTCCTCGACGACGCAGTCGTTGACATCTGGCCGGGCGAAGATGGCTCGGTCCTGGTCCTCTCGCAACGAGGCCTGAATATCCTCCATTTCCGCGAGATGACGCTGGCGCAGAAGGCCGAGCACTTCGACCGGTTGACCCGGCAGCGACACATCCGGTTCGGCTTCAACAGCGCCTTTGAGATGGCCACGCCGGGCGACCTCTCGACCGGGACACTCGTCGATCAGGACAACGACGGGCTCTGGACCGCGATGTACTTGGCCGGCG
>DAOQWL010000074.1:0-29979 GCA_035342095.1 Sedimentisphaerales bacterium
TCCATACCATGCTATTGGCTCAAAGCGACAAATCTCAGGGGTTTGGGGACAGGTCCCCAAGAACCACCGAAGTACGCGAAAACCGGATGAGCCAAGAATCTCTTCCCTGGCGGCGTCTCCCTCCGGACCGTCGTGCCGGCTGCGACCCTGTGTGTCTGGCACGTGGCATGTGGCACCTTCGGTTCTTGAGCCTGAAAATGGAAGATGCCACGTGCCATGTGCCACGGACAGGGGGGGGCTTGGCACGTGCCCCATCACTACGTCGGGGATTGTGCCGGCTCCCTCGCCTTGTCATTCCCGCGCCAAGCGGGAATCCGCTCCCTGGATCATGCCACCATCCTCTGGGTCGTCGTTGGCGGGAGAGGGGCACGTCACGACAAGGCTCAAGATCCGCGGGAACCAGTGGGCTGGTCCATTTCCCCAATAGAAAAGGGGCTGCGAGTCGTTGCCCACAGCCCCTCAGGTCAGCCGATTCACTGACTACAGCGTTCTACGTTTCCGCATCCAGCCGACCAGACCCGCGCCGAAAGTTCCGAGCAGGATCGCGCCTGGTGCAGGAATGACAATATCCACCGGCGTTATCGTCGTTCCGATCGTCACATAGGTCCCGGTGGGAGGATTCCCTATTTCGAAGGCGTAGAAGTCCGCTCCCCACGTGAGCAGACCCGCGTGGAAGGAATTCCCCCAATTCGACAGATCCGCCGGGGTGAGCCCGACATACAGACCGCTGGCGACGCCTTCAGGCGTGATCTGGTCTATCGTTTCGCTGATCAGGCCGCCAAACGAGGTGATCCCCCATGCCGCCGGCAGGTAGGGGAAGGGGTCGGCTTCGTAGATCGGGAAGGCCAGAAGGCCCGTTCCAGCGTCTGCAGCAGCGAATTGGACGTAGCGATCCATCAGAGTGGCGGCCGCCGCAACGCCATACGCGGTGTGGTAATCCGCGTCGTGCCCCGTGATGAGCCTGTTGCCGGTTATGCCGGCAGCCAGGACAGCGGGGTCGAGACCGGACATGTCGATGCCATATGACGCCCAGCCTATGATCAGAGCTTCATGGGACGCCAGGTCCGCGGCGGTAACCGGATTCGCGGCGTTTCTGACGTCATAGGTGTACCCCAGGCTGGACATCGCCGCCGCCACCACATTCTGCCCGGTGCCCGATTCGTAGATCAGGAACGTGCCGCCGCCGGCAGAGCCAGCCATGCACCAGAGGAACAGCAGAACAACCAGAGAACCCACCACACACCGTTTCATACCCTCACCTCTTTCTGGCCCCTGAGCACACGATCAGGGGCATACGTCTGAAACGCCGACAAAGCTGGTGGCCAACAATTGGCCACGACAGCCCCAGTGATCTGAATCGTCGTCCTTGAGGTGATTGGAGTCATCGTCCCTGATAGAGAAAAGGATACCACGCCAAGGAGGACGTGTCAATAGGCGGACCTGGGACCCATCGCAGATTCTTGAGCATCTTGAGAAGGCCGGACGACCCGATGCGGCCTGGACGGTGGACTTTGCCCCGGCGCGGGCGTATCATGGGTGATCCGACGGACTGCGTCGGCAAGGCAAAAGGAGCAACCGGATGATTCGTGATCTTCGCATCCCCTGGTCGTGCCTGATGGTCGTGCTGGCATCGGGCACGAGCCTGGTCGCAGGCCAGTTCTCCGCGGAGGATCGTCGGCAGGCGTTTCTGCGGGCGCTCGCGCGGGAGGATGAGAGCTACGACCCCGCCGAGCGGATGCTCCGAGGGGCGTTCTCCTCGCCCGGCTACCACACGACGCTCGAAGGCGGAACCGTCCATCGGACCCGTGAGAGCCTCCAGTACGCGGTGGCCCTGCTCGACAGCGGGGACCCGGGTCGGCTCCAGCGGGCGGAGGCGATCCTGGATCGCGTGATCGGCCTGCAGGACCAGGACGCGAACAGCAGGACCTACGGGATCTGGCCGTGGTTTCTGGAAGAGCCGCTGGGACGGATGTCGCCGCCCGACTGGAACTGGGCCGACTTCTGCGGCGTGCAGCTCCTCCAGGTCGCCATCGACCACATGACCCGCCTGCCGCCCGACTTGCAGCAGAAGGTCCAGGACTCGATCCTGCACGCGGCCCGCTCCATCCAACGCCGCAACGTCGGGCCCGAGTACACGAACATCGCGCTGATGGGCGCCTATGTCACGCTTGTCGCGGGCGAGCGGCTGGGCGTCCCCGATCTGGCCGACTACGGTCGCAAGCGATTCCGACGGTTCTACGAGTACGTCAAGGAGAAGGGCTCGTTCACCGAGTACAACAGTCCCACCTACACCTGCGTGGCCATCGAGGAGATCACGCGGATGCGCCAGCACGTCCGCGACAGCGAGACGCTGACGGTCCTGGCGGAGCTGCACGAATTCGCGTGGCATCACGTGGCCCGACGGTTCCACCCTGCGACCAGGCAGTGGGCGGGCCCGCACAGTCGGTGCTACTCGACGCTCCTGCGGGACGACACGCTGGCCTTCATCGAGCGGGCGACCAGCGAGAGGATCGAGTTCCTGCCGCCGGCCAAAGCGTGGGAGAGCCTCGACGCCCGACGGCTCCCCATCCAGTGTCCCAACGATCTGGAGCCGTACTTCACGACCCTCGAAATCCCGCGGATCGAGAGCGAGGCCTTCGTCGTCAATCCCGGCGGCGAGCACGACATCATGGGCACGACGTATCTGCATCCCGACTTCACGCTGGGTAGTGTCAATATCGGCGACCTGTGGAACCAGCGCCGGCCCCTGGTCGCGTACTGGAAGTCCGACGCCGGACCGGTCGCGGCCAGGCTCCGCTTCCTGCACGATGATTACGACTACGCCAGTGCGAGCCTGTTCACGATTCAGGACCTGACGGATGTCCTGGGCGCCGTCCTGTTCGCCACCGATCGCGGCGACACCCACATCTCGCTCGACAAGATCGCCAACGCAACGATCCGCGCGGGCGACCTCCGCCTGCGACTGCAATTCGAGGGCGCGGTCGGCGGCCTGAAGCTGCCCGACAAGCTGAAGCTGGACGAGCCGCTTCGCTTCACGTCGGGCCCGATCCTGGGCACGTTCGTCGTCCATTCCGCGAGTTTCGCCGGGCTGCCGGTGCGTCTCGAAGCCGGACGGCGGTCGCAGGAGGCCTGGATGGACCTGGTGCTCTATCACGGCTCGCCGCGGTCGTTCGACTTCAAGAGGATCGAGGAGGCTGCCATCGTGTTCACCCTCTCGATCATCCCGTCCACCTCCGCCTTCGGGGAGAAGGGGCCCTCCGTCTACTCGACCGTCGGGACGGAACTGACCGTCGGGGACATCGATTCGCCGCGAGAGATCTGGCGCCTCCGACGGACCAACGCGGAGCCACTGTCCCTCACCATTCCGATCCGACCGCTGCCGAGCAAAGAGCAGCGAGCCGGCTGCCAGGCCCGGATCGGAGAGATCGACCCGTGGGAGTTCTCCTTCTGACGTTGCGGCGGGCTCGTGCTCGCGGATCGAGTCCCTATCTGCCCTTGCGATACGCGGTCAGGAGCAGGTCTTCGTCCTGGATGAGTCCCACGCCGGGAGCGTAGGTCTTGATGCACCTCTCGTCGGGGTCGAGTCCCGAGGTCTCCTCCACGCGGAGGCAATGGGTGAAGGTGCCCGCGGGGGTCTTGAGCGTCACGTTGTCGTCCATGATCTCCGCGCGGTCCATGGCGTTCGGCGCGATCTCCTGGTAGTACCGGGCGCCGAGGAGAATCGTGCCGGGCATGAGGATGCCTGGCTTCGAGTCGGGCTGATCCGCCCGCCACTCGCCGGAGTGCTTGACGACCTTGCCGTTCTCGTAGTCGTCCACTTCCTCGCCGAAGTAGAACACGTCGCCGTGCTCCTTGCAGAGGGCGAAGAAGTTCCGCGAGACCTCCTTCAGCTCGCCGTCCTCTTCTTCCCGCTCCTCGACGATCCTCGTTTCCACACCGCCCACGACCTTCGTCTCATCCAGGACGGTGATGATCACCTTCTCCCGCTTGCTCTGGAGGACGAGCTGATGTCCCGGCTGGAGGCTGAAGAACCGATTCTCGCCGACCGAGGCGAACGTGCAGCCCTCGATGGGGAAGGAATCCGTCCATCGCTTGCCTTTGTCAAGAGCCTGGGTCTTCTTCGCGGGCGATTTCTCCTCGATCTCGATGACCTTCCCCTCAGGCGAGACCTCGACCTCGTATTCCTTGCCCTCGGATTGGACGTTGACATCGTACTGTCCCGGGTCCTCCCCCTCGACCTCCTGCTGGATTGCCACGATCTGTCCCTCGGGAAAGGCTCCCTCCACCGCGGCTCGCACAGAGGCCGGGACCTCCGACGGCGAGATGACGACCTTCCTCTCCCGCATCTCGCTCTCGCACGAGAGCCCAGCGAGCATGACCGTCGAGCTGAGTGCGACAACGAGGGACACAGCACGCCACCGGCTGGATTCGAATCTCAGTCCCATCGGAAGGCTCCTTTCAAAAGAAGGATCGACCACCCCGCCGAGCGTCCTCGGCTCGGCCTGACCACCTATTAGACTACTTCGCGAAAGATTTTCGACGGAAAAGTCTTGCATTGATTCTGCCGATAGGTATACTTGTACCGAGTATGGAAACTACGTGGACAATTCGTCACACCCCCATCGACGGCCTGATCGGCCGGCTCGCCCTGCTGCTGCGCCGCTAAGGCGCAAACAACGAGAGTACCACAACCCGTTCTGAATCCACCACTTACGTAAAACCGTAGCGTTCCGTCTGCCTATACGGCATAATGACCCGCTACAACGTAACACGGGCAGTTGACCCGTGATCCTGAATTCATGGGCAAGATGCCCATGCTACTGGAGAGCCAACGATGTCTGGTGAAAAAGTGCTGATTTTCGATACCACGCTCCGCGACGGCGAGCAATCGCCCGGGGCGGCCATGTCCATCCCGCAGAAGCTCGAGATCGCCAGGCAACTGGCGGTGCTCGGCGTCGATATCATCGAAGCGGGGTTCCCGGTTTCTTCGCCCGCCCAGTTCGAGGCCACGAAGCTCGTTTGCGAGCAGGTCAAGGGGCCCACGATCGCGGCGCTGGCTCGCGCGAATGCCCTCGATATCGAGTCGGCGGGCAAGGCGATTGCACCTGCCAAGAAGAAGCGAATCCACACGTTCATCGCGACCTCGCCGATCCACATGAAGCACAAGCTCAAGAAGGAGCCCGACCAGGTGCTGAAGATGGCGGTCGAGGCGATCCAGTGCGCCAAGGCCTTCACGGACGATATCGAGTTCTCGCCGGAAGACGCCTGTCGCAGCGAGATCCCGTTCCTCGTCGAGGTTCTCTCGGCGGTGATCGAAGCGGGCGCGACCACGTTGAATATCCCCGACACGGTCGGCTACGTGTTGCCCTACGAGTACGGCCAGCTCATCGCCAGGCTCAAGAGCGACGTGAAGGGCATCGACAAGTGCGTCATCAGTACGCATTGCCATAACGACCTCGGCATGGCGGTCGCGAATTCCCTCGCCGGCGTTCGCAACGGCGCCCGCCAGGTCGAGTGTACCATCAACGGCCTGGGCGAGCGGGCGGGCAACGCCGCGATGGAGGAGATCGTCATGGCGATTCGCACCCGCCAGGATTTCTTCGGCCAGGGAGCCGCGGGTTTGTCCACGAACATCAATACGAAGGAGATCTTCCGCACGAGCCAGCTCGTCTCGCAGCTCACCGGCTTCGTGATCCAGCCCAACAAGGCCATTGTCGGCGCCAACGCCTTCGCACACGAGTCGGGCATCCACGTGGACGGCATCCTCAAGGAACGGACGACGTACGAGATCATGACGCCGGAGACCATCGGTCTGGGCGGCTCGCGGATGGTGCTCGGTCGCCACACCGGCCGGCACGGCTTCGCCGACCGCTGCAAGCAGCTCGGCTACAAGCTCACGAAGGACGAGCTCGAGCAGGCTTATCAGAAGTTCCTCGTGATCGCGGACAAGAAAAAGGAGGTCTTCGACGCGGATGTCGCTGCCCTCGTCAACGACGAGATCCGCGTCGTCGAGCAGACGTACGTGCTCGACTACCTGCACGTCGCCTCGGGCACCGGCACGCTCCCGACGGCCAGCGTGAAGATCCGCGTCAAGGGTGAGACGAAGATCGCGGTCGCCTATGGCGATGGGCCGGTCGATGCCGCCTACGAGGCGATCCGCCAGGCGATGGACCAGCGGCCCAAGCTCGAGGAGTACTCGATTCGCGCGATTACCGGAGGCACCGAGGCCCTGGGCGAGGCGACCGTTCGCATTCGTGGGAACGACCGGGCCTTCATCGGTCGCGGCGTCTCGACGGACATCATCGAGGCCAGCGCCAAGGCCTACGTGGACGCAGTCAATCGCATGGTCGCGGCCGAGGCAACCTCCGAGCAGACGAAAATGAACGGACAACCGTAGCCGCCGGGGCGGCGGAAACTCGAATATCGAAATCCGAAATCCGAAACAAGCACGAATGACCGAAACGCCAAATTCAAAACAGGGTGAGCGACGTTTTGAGCATTCGATATTTGATATTTGGATTTGTTTCGGATTTACGTTCCCGCTTTGGCGGGGTCGAAATTCGGATTTCGGGTTTATGGACACGCAAGATGCATGTGAACTGATAAGGTGACAAGAGATGGGAATGACGATAACGGAAAAGATTCTGGCTCGGGCGGCGGGGCTCCAGTCGGTCGTGCCGGGACAGTTGGTGGACGCGAAGATCGACGTGGTGATGTGTCACGACGTGACGACGCCGCCGGCGATCTCGATGCTGGTGGAGAAGGGGATCGACCGGGTGTTCGATCCGGAGAAGATCGTGGTGACGCCGGACCATTTCCAGCCGGCCAAGGACGTCAAGAGCGCCGAATTGCACAAACGGCTCGACGAGTGGGCCAAGCGTCACAAGATCAAGCACTACTACAAGCTGGGGCGCGCGGGGGTCTGCCATGCGATCTTGCCTGAGCAAGGCCACATCCGGCCGGGCGAGGTCATCGTGGGCGGCGACTCGCACACCTGCACCTACGGCGCCCTGGCGGCGTTCAGCACCGGGATCGGCTCGACGGATCTGGCTGCGTCCATCGCGACCGGGACGCTCTGGTTCAAGGTGCCTGCTTCGATGAAGTTCGTGCTCGAAGGCTCGCTGCCTCCTGGGGTCTACAGCAAGGACGTGATCCTCGCGGTGATCGGGCGGATCGGCACCGACGGGGCGCTCTATCGCGCGATGGAGTTCGTCGGCTCGACGCTCGAGGAGATGACGATGGAGGCCCGCATGACCATGACGAATATGGCCATCGAAGCGGGCGCCAAGAACGGGATCATCGGGTTCGACGAGGTGACCAAGGCGTACCTCGACGAGCACCTGAAGGAGAAGGTGGACTACGCGGTGTTCGAGTCGGACCCGGACGCCCAGTACCTTGCGACCGAGGAGTTCGACTGTTCGGCGCTGGAGCCCATGGTGGCCCAGCCGCACCTGCCCAGCAACGCGGTGCCTATTGGCCAATGTGCAGGCAAGGGGATGGACCAGGCCTATATCGGCAGTTGCACGAACGGGCGGATCGAGGACCTCCGCATCGCGGCCGATATTCTGGAAGGCAAGCAGGTGGCGATCCGTACGATCGTGGTGCCCGCGACGCCGGAAATCTGGAAGCAGGCGCAGGACGAGGGTCTGTTCAACGTCTTCTATGATTCCGGTTGCGTGATCTCGGCGCCGACCTGCGGCGCGTGTCTGGGCGGCTTCATGGGCGTCCTGGCGGCGGGCGAAAAGTGCGTCAGTACGACGAATCGCAACTTCGTCGGCCGGATGGGCAGTCCCAAGAGCGAAGTGTACCTGGCGAGCCCCGCGACCGCCGCGGCCAGCGCGATCGAAGGCAAGCTCGCAGACCCGAGAAAGTACTTGTAAGAGAAGCACGAAATTCGAAACTCGAAATTCGGATTTCGAATTCAAGAATGAGGATTCCATGTCAAAGGCACATGTCTATAAGCGTGACCACATCAACACCGACGAGATCATCCCCGCTCGGTACTTGAATACCGACAACGAAGCGGAACTGGCGAAGTACTGCCTGGAAGACTTGGACAAGGACTTCGTGAAGAAAGTCCAGCCGGGCGATTGTGTCGTCGCGGGCGACGACTTTGGCTGCGGGTCCAGCCGGGAGCATGCGGTCTGG
Source organism: Sedimentisphaerales bacterium (assembly GCA_035342095.1). GTDB lineage: Bacteria > Planctomycetota > Phycisphaerae > Sedimentisphaerales > Anaerobacaceae > PLanc-01. The sequence goes on from DAOQWL010000074.1 coordinate 8,149, forward strand.
GCGATCCGCGGCGCGAAGGTCCAGACCGTGATTGCCAGGTCGTTCGCGAGGATCTTCTATCGCAACGCGATCAACTGCGGATTCTATCTGATCGAGTCGGCCGACGCGGTGGACAAGATCCAGGATGGCGATGAGGTCGAGATCGACTACGACGCCGGCGTGATCGTGGACAAGACGAGCAACGCCAGGATTCCGTTCATGCCGCTGCCGGACTTCGCGCTGGAGATCATCCGCGACGGCGGTCTGCTCGACCACGTCATGAAGACAAGCAAGAGTAAGTGATATTGCAGAGGCCAGGCCAATGGGCGAGCGATGTCTCGACAGACGGGAGTTCCTCCAGGCCGCCGGCACCACGGCGGTTCTGGGGCTCTGCGCCCGCGTTGGTCTAGGCAAGCAGAGGAAACTGCGCCGCAAGCCGAGCTTCGTGTTCTTTCTGGTCGACGACCTCGGCTGGAAGGATTTGGGATGCTATGGAAGCACGTTCTACGAAACGCCCAACATCGACCGGCTTGCGGCGCAGGGCATGCGATTCACGAATGCCTATGCGGCCTGTCCCGTGTGTTCGCCGACGCGGGCCAGCATCATGACGGGCAAGTACCCCGCCCGCTTGGCGACGACGGATTACTTCGGTGCGCCGCAGCCCGACACGGTGCAGAAGCACTGGACGAAAGACAAGTCGCTGCTGCCCGCTCGGTATGAGAATCGAGTCCCGTTGGAGGAAGTGACCGTCGCCGAGGCTCTCAAAGGGCACGGCTACGCCACTTTCTTTGCAGGCAAATGGCACCTGGGTCCCGAAGGATTCTGGCCGGAAGACCAGGGTTTCGACATCAACAAGGGCGGCATCGAGCGGGGCGGTCCTTACGGCGGCAACAAGTACTTCTCGCCGTATGGGAATCCGCGCCTGCCCGACGGTCCGGCGGGAGAGCATCTGCCCGACCGACTGGCGACGGAGACTTGCAAGTTCATCGAGGCCAGCAAGGACCGGCCGTTCCTCGCGTATCTGGCGTTCTACTCCGTCCACACTCCGCTGATGGCCCGCGACGATCTCAAGGCCAAGTACGACCAGAAGGCCAAGCAGGTGAAACACAATGGTCCCGACTGGGGCACCGAAGGCGACCGGCAGGTCCGGCTCGTCCAGGATCACGCAGTCTACGCAGGAATGGTCGAAGCGATGGACCAGGCGGTCGGCAAGGTGCTCGATACGCTCGACCGCCTGGATCTGTCCGAGGACACAGTCGTCTTCTTCATGTCGGACAACGGCGGCCTTTCGACTTCGGAAGGGCACCCGACGAGCAATCTCCCACTACGAGCGGGCAAAGGCTGGCTCTACGAAGGCGGCATCCGCGAGCCAATGATCGTTCGCTGGCCAGGGAAGGTCCAAGCCGGCAGCGTCTGCGACGAGCCGGTCATCAGCACGGACTTCTATCCGACGATGTTGGAGATGGCGGGCCTGCCGCTCAAGCCCGAGCAGCACGTGGATGGTCGGAGCATGGTGTCCCTGTTGAAGCAGCAGGGCAGGCAGGAGGACCGGGCGTTCTTCTGGCATTATCCGCACTACGGCAACCAGGGCGGCTCGCCCGGCGGGGCGGTCCGCGTCGGCGACTGCAAGCTGATAGAATTCTATGAAGACGATCGCGTGGAGTTGTATAATCTCCGCGACGATCTCGGCGAACGGAACGACCTCGCGGCCAAGATGCCTGACAAGGCCACGGAGTTGAGGCAGATGCTGCACCGGTGGCGCAGCGAAGTGGGGGCCCGGATGCCCACGGTGAACCCGAATCGAGAGTGAAAATCCGAAATTCGAATTTCGAAATCCGAAACAAGCACGAATGACCAAAACTCAAAATCCAAAACGGAGCGTCCGACGCGGCGTCAGCGTTTCGGTCATTTGGATTTCGGTCCTTTGAATTTGTTTCGGATTTCGAGCTTCGAATTTCGAATTTGGCGTCATGTGACACGGCAGGGTGTGCTCAGCGCATCCGTTCGAAAAAGTGCATGAGTGTGTGACTAAGAAAGGACAACTACTCGATGGCAAAGACGTATAAGATCGCAGTGGTTCCCGGCGACGGGACCGGGCCGGAAGTGATTGCCGAGGCCGTCAAGGTCCTCAAGGCGACGGCCGACAAATTCAAATTCAAGGTGGACCTGACGAATTTCGACTTCGGCGGCGAGCGCTACAAGCGAACGGGCGAGACCCTGCCCGACAGCGCGGTCGAGGAGCTTCGCCAATTCGACGACATCCTGCTCGGCGCGATCGGGCATCCGGACGTCGCGCCGGGGATTCTGGAGAAGGGCATCCTGCTGAAGGCCCGGTTCGAGCTGGACCAGTACATCAACCTGCGTCCGGTGAGGCTCTATCCCGGCGTCGAGACCCCGATCAAGAACAAGGGGCCTCAGGACATCGACTTCGTCGTCGTCCGCGAGAACTCGGGCGACGCCTACACCGGCACCGGCGGCGTCACGATGAAGGGCACTGCCCACGAGGTGGCCGTGCAGTCCGCGGTCTACTCGCGGTTCCAGGTGGACCGCTGCCTGAAGTTCGCCTTCGAGTACGCCAAGAAGCACGGCAAAAAGGCCCGTGGCCGGGGTGAGAAGAATACGCTGGCTCTGTCCGGCAAGACCAACGTCCTGACCTACATCTACGGTCTGTGGGAACGGGCCTTCCACGAGATGGGCCAGGCCCAGTACCCCGACATCGCCCGCGAGTATTACCATGTGGACGCGACGACGATGTGGTTCGTGAAGAACCCCGAGTGGTTCGACGTGATCGTTACCGGCAACCTGTTCGGCGACATCATCACGGACCTTGGCGCCATGATCCAGGGCGGCATGGGCATCGCGGCGGGCGGCAACATCAATCCCGACGCCGGCGGCGTCAGCATGTTCGAGCCCATCGGCGGCAGCGCCCCGAAATACACCGGCAAGAACGTCATCAATCCGCTGGCGGCGATCTGCGCCGCGGGAATGATGCTCGCCGACCTGGGCGAAGAGAAGGCGGCCGATGCCATCGAGCAGGCGGTCATGTATGTCACCGCCAACAAGCTGAAGTCCCTCGCGGCGGGCAAAATGGGCTACTCGACCACCCAGGTCGGCGATCTTGTCGCGGCCAAAGTCGCAGAGTAGCGATACGAAGGGATCGGTTCCAGGCGGCAGCTCGCTTGTAGTGACGCTGTGAGGCGTTTCTCATGCCCTTGCGGGCACACGACGAACGGGCTGTCGCCTGGCTGTTTGAAGGGACGATGGGGTCCCATGAACTGTCGGGTCCAAGTGAGGGGAACAATGGAACGGGTAGTCGGAGTCTGCATCGCTTTGTGTTTGACGAGTGCGGCGACGTTGTCTGCGGAGGGGCCGCAATGGAACATCCGGGACATGGCGAGAGAGTCGGTCACGGTCATCGCGCATCGCGGCGCGGGGTATCTTGCTCCCGAGAATACGATGGAGGCGCTCGAGCTGACCTGGAGCATGGGCGGCATTCCGGAAGTGGACGTTCGCACGACCCAAGACGGTGTCATTGTGATGTTCCACGACAACAACTTTGCCCGAATTCTCCCGAACGCTGCCGAAGAGATGAAGAAGAAACGCCTGGAAGATCTTACCTTCGACGAAGCCCGACGAATCGACATCGGCGCCTTTCGTGGGCCGCAGTTCGCCGGCCAGAAGATCGTCAGTTTGGAGGAAATCTGCAACGCGTTGCGCCAGGACCGCTGGCGGCGAGTCTACATCGACGTCAAGAGCGTCAATTTCGAGCTTCTGGCGAACGCGACGGAAGGGCTTCACGAACAGATCGTGCTGGCGACCGGCAGGGACGAGGAGGCCCAACGCTGGATGAAGATCGCGCCGCTTTCCGGGACCTTGCTCTGGATGGGACTCGGCAAGGCGACGGATGCCGAGATCGAAAAGCGATTCGAGGCGCTGCGCGAGTCGAAGTTCGAAGGCGTGACGCATCTTCAGATTCATGTCCGATTCAATGACGATGGAACGATCACACCCTCGGAAGAGTGTCTGAAGAAGGCGGGAAACGAGCTGCGACGGTATCGCATCGAGTTTCAGACGATGCCCTGGGACGTCAAGGAAGACAAGGTCGAATACTACAGGCGTCTTCTCGATCTCGGGACCGCGGGACTCGGGACGGACCGGCCGGATATCGCGATGCAGGCGCTCGACGAGTACTATGCCAATCCACCGGCGGGAGTCTGGAACGTCCGCGACCACATTCCATTCGAGAAGATCGTCGTCCAGGCCCATCGCGGTTACGGAAACGCTGCCCCGGAGGGGTCCCTGGAGTCGTTCGAAATGGCCTGGAAACTCAATATGGTCCCGGAGGCGGATCTGCGAATGACCAAAGACGGGGTCATCGTGTCCTTCCATGACAGCAACTTCTCGCGAATCCTCCCCGATGCCCCGGCGGAACTGAAGAGCAAGGGAATCAAGGACCTGACGTTCGAGGAAACGCAGCAACTGGACATCGGAAGGTACTGCGGCGAGCAGTTCGCCGGCCAGAAGATCATCAGCCTGGCCAGGATGATCGAGGTTCTGGACGCCCATCCGGAACGCATGCTCTACATCGATATCAAGGAAATTGACTTCGGCCTGCTGGCTCGACAGACGATGGGCTATCATCCGCAACTGATTGTCGCATCGACGAAGTACGACGAACTCAAGGAGTGGAAGCGGGTCGCTCCTCGCTCCCAGACGCTCCACTGGATGGGCGGGAAACAGGAGGAGATCGAGAGACGACTGGCTGTGTTGCGAGAAGTGGAGTTTGCGTGTATCGACCAGCTTCAGATTCACACGCGGATCGGCAACGACGGCGTCATCTCCCCGAGCGAGGAGTTCCTGCGGAGGACCGGCGACGAGCTTCGCAGATATGGCATTCTGTTCCAGACGTTTCCCCAGACGCAGGGGGACAAGCCCGAGACCTATCACCGGCTCCTGAACCTCGGCTTCGCCAGCTTCGGCACCGACTACCCCGAACAGACCATGAACGCCATCAAGGCTTACTACGACAAAGGCGGACGGATCACTCGGGAGACGCTCCTGGAAGAGATGGCCGACCGCGACCGTCTGGCCCGACTGCCTGTGCCTCCGTACCAGTCGCTTCAGGCGTCCAGCTACAATCGCGAGTCCGTGCGCCGGCACCAGCCCGGCTGGTTTGCCGACAGCGACGGGCTCGGCTTCCTTCGCACCGAGACGGTGGGCGGCAAGACCGAGTGGGTCATCATGGAGCACGAGGGGCCGGGTTGCATCACGCGGATCTGGACGCCGTTCTTCTACTACGACTTCAACGAGCGGACAGGTCCCAACATCCGGATCTACCTGGATGGAGCCAGGACCCCCGTCATTGACGAGAGCCTGATCAAGCTTGTGACTGCCCAGAGCTTCGTCAACCCTCCCTTCGCGGCCTTCACCGCCCGCGCGGGGGACCTGTATCTGCCGATCCCGTTTGCCAGCGGCTGCAGGGTGACGATGACAGGCAAGCGGTTCTATCACATCATCAACTACCGTGCCTATCCGTCAGGCACGGCGGTCGAGACCTTCACCCTGGCCGACTATGAAGCAGCGGATCGTGAGAGGATCGGCAAGCTCCTCTATGATGCTCCCGATTTCAACTCGGGTCGGTGGACTGGGCCAGGCCGGCCTGACTCGCGGCTACAACATCTGCACGCGAACCCTCGCCCTGGACGCGATCCCGTTCAACACGCGTCTGCGGTTCGACATTGAAGCGTCGTTCGGTACGCAGATGCGAGAGTCCTGGGATTTGCTCGGGTACTCCGCGGTGACGCTCTGGTACGCGATCCCCGGCGCGACCTGCAATCGGGGACCCCAACCGCAAGAGGCCGCCAAGCCGATCATGGCGATCCCCGAACTGCAGAAGACTTCCGACGAGATCAAACGCGAGACAGAGCAGACGGGCAGATAGGTCAGTCGAAGAAACGTAGTGCACGTCTGCATCAAGGCAAGGCGACTACGGACTGCAATCGACGACTCGGGCTGGTCGGGCTATCCGATATGGCCGAGGATTCCCCACCCCCTGGCCTGAGCGCGCTCAAGCACATCCTGCCATTGCCAGAGATACTCCTTGAGGAATGCCTTCTTGTCTGGAACCGAAATTTCATCAAGAATGGGCAGCGGCGACACGCTCGTGAGTCTGCCGACGAAATCGTCGAGATCAAGGCTGCGGAATGCTTCGCCTGTTGACACAACAGTCGAAGGACTCAACGATGCGTAATAGCATCCCTCCGTCTTCGGGGACAATCCCAGTTCATCCGTCGCCTGATTCTCAGAGACGAGTGGATAGATCCCTTTCTCGACGTGCTCTCTCAGTGCGGAACTCTCCTGAGCCAGGAGGGACTTCATGGCATCCGCGATGGCGACGCCACCGGCCGAGACCAGGCATGCCAGAGCGATAGGCCGGTATCTGCGAGGCATCTTCATCGTACGCAAGCTCCATCAGAAGCACTGTCGAAACGCGGTCTGCCTTGCCGCAACGACGCCTGATAGAAAGACGCGGGCCGGGCGATTTCATTACCCTCTCCGGTGCATTCCTCGCAATCCACGATCATTGTCTAATCGCTTCGAACCAGGCAATGGACTTGTCGCTGCCTCGTTGCGTGATCGTGAAGCCCTCGAAGTGACGATCCATGTCGTCGAACGTAAAAAACGGCGGCGTGAAAAAGCCGTTGCGGACGCCAAATCGGCGGACAAACCAGTCGGAGAGCCGGCGAGCGCCCTGGACATAGCCGCAGGCGATGAGTGTTCCATCCTTGCGCAGGACTCGCCGCATCTGGGCCGTCGTCGCCTGCTTGTCCGCGAAGGCGTGCCAGCCGTTCATCGAGAGCACCATGTCGGCAACGCCGTCTTTGACAGGCAGGTGGGCTGCATCGGCTTTCACCAGATGGACATTGTTCACGCCCTCCTCCTGAAAGCGGGCCTTGGCCTTTCGCAGCATATTCAGCGAGCAATCCACGCCTATGATCGTGGCAGACGGGTAGCGACGGTAGAGCGAGGCGGTGAAGATCCCGCTCCCCACAGGCACGTCCAGGAGAACGCCGTCGAATCGCTCCGGCAACAGTGCCATCGCCTTGCTGATCGGATCGCGGTCGCTGGCAACCCCCCAGACGATCCTGCCAACGACCTTCATCCGGACTGTGGAGGACATCATGTGGGAATCGTACCGCGGGGCCGCTTTGTCATAGGCCGAGGCAATCCGGTCGTTCGCCTCAGGACAGAAATCGACAATGCCGTCGATAATGGGGTAGGTCACATCGGGAGTCTCCCCGCGCAGGATCGAGGAGGCCTCATCGAGGTGAAGCGCTTGTCCCGTTTTCGGGCAGCGAAGAAGGTCCGTCAGCTCCATCATCTGTCTCCAAATGCCGCTGTAGGTCCCATTCTGCCTGATGTGTCACGGTACTGCAACGGTGTGTCCCCGTCGTTGGCGGAAATACGCCTGCCGGTCCCGTGATCCGAGACCGGCAGAGGCATTCGATTCAGTGAGGTGGAATCTCCGTGGCGAACCCGCGCCTCCAGGCAAAGACCGCTGTCACTTGCCCTTGATTCCGGCGATGAATTCGCGGGGTGGCACGTGGGATTCAGCGGATTTCGACAATCCTCAATCTCACTGTTCCAACCGGAAGATGTGCGAGGACGACGTGGCCGACCTCCTGGCCGAGTAGCGACTTGGCAATCGGCGTATTGATATTCACGGTGTCCCAATCGGGGTTCGACTGGTCAGCCGTTATCGATGCTTGGAACATTCTCCCGTCGTCCTCAGTGCTGTAGACAACCGTAGAGCCCACGCAGACCTTGAGGGTTCGTTCCGTGTCGCCATTGCTTGTGGCCGCTTCTTTACCATCAATGTTGCCCGTGTCTTCGCAGCCGCCCACTGATTTGTCCGAGTGCACGGTTGCGTGCGACTCAAGCTCTTGGGGTTTCACAAAGGAGTTGATGCCCCTTTCGTCCAGTACTCGCCAAAGGCTTTCCAAGGCGGTCTGTTTGTTCGAGTAGAAGGCTGACTCTCGGACCCGGAAGAACTCCCAGCCACAACGTTCGAGGATTCGCTGACGCTGCATGTCTTCTTCATAGCGGTCGGCGCCATGCCATGCGTCACCGTCGCACTCGACCGCCAGGCGAGCCTGCCCGCCCTCTACAATCAGATCAATGCGTTTGCCTGCGACCTCAAATTGGGGATTGACAACAAAGCCCTTTCGAAGTAACTCCAGAGTGACATCCACTTCAAACCAACTGTCGAAGGGCTGAGGAGGTTTCACAACGACTCGATTGTCTTGTGCAGCTCTGCGTTCAAGTTCTTCACGTTCGATCCCGGCTATCTCTTGTGGTGTTGTATTTTCAAAGAATTCGAGCAGCCGCCGACGAAGGCAGGAAGCACTCAGGTCATTGGCCGTCACGGAATGGAACAGCCACATCTGATCGCGGGCTCGGCTGGCCGCCACGTTGAACCGTCTCTCATCCGCCGCCTTTGTGAGCGTGCCGATTGCCTTATTGGGCGCTGCAACCATGGATAGGAACATGATGTCTCGCTCATCGCCCTGGAAACTGTACGGATTCCCACAGATCAGACGCCTTCGCTCCATCTCTTCTGCACCCAACTCTTTCAGCAGTTCATCCTCGATCAGTCCAGCTTGCGCCTCCCCTTGAAGGACGATGACGCCCATCGACATATTCGCGTAGCGGGGATCTTGGCAGAGTCCTACGATCTTCGTGACGACCGCTCCGGCTTCCGGACGGTTTATCACGCGACTGGCGGTCCCTTCGCAGTACCCGTCGGCTATAAAAACGTGTTCAAGCGGTGTCAGTCGTTCCGGTCCGTATTGTCTCAGGGGGATCAATGGCGTATCGGAATAGCACAAATCATTGCTGAACCGAACGATCTCGGGCATGCAGCGGAAGTGCTCGCGCAATGTAATGCGTCGAGTCCCATACCGAAGTCTACCATGATCGAACAGGCTCGCGTCACGGTGGAAGGAATCCTTGAACTCGAAGTCGTCCAGAAACTGGCTCATCAGTTGGAACACGGCGTTCTTTTCAACGAATCCTTCTTCCGGGCTGATCTGTTTGTCGTCTCCAACGATCAGTATCTTCTTGCCCAGATAGAATAGTGGAAGCGCCTCGAATCCGCATTGGGATGCTTCATCCACGATGATGAGGTCAAACATTCCGGAAGTTGGGTCCACCGTGTCCCAAACCCGATGGAGAGGCATCACCCATGCCGGAACTGCTTCGCGACATTCATTGAGGTGCTGCTGGGCTTCCCTTCGATGCTTGGGCGCATGTTTTCCCGTTCCTTTTCCAAGGTGCCGCATCGACTGCTGCCAAGCTTCCATATGGCGTCGATGGTTTTCTGTGAGGCGGGAGAAGCAGAACGACCAGGCATGAAGCGATGCGAGTGTGGCAATGGTTGCGTTAATCTCGTCCTCAATCTGCTTGACCCGCTTGGCAAGGCTTGGGGTGTCTTCCTTTCGCATGTATTCTTCCACCCAGAAGCGTGCCTGAGCCCAGTGCCATGCGGCGTGAATGTTCCGAATACGCGTGTCCCAACGCGCATCGTCGCAGGTGCGATTCAATTCATCCGTCAGTTGTGGAAGAAGGCAAGCAAGATGCGATATATGTGCATCCAGCTTCTGGGCACGTTGGCGATCCATCTCCAAATCGTGTACCTTGTTCAGGCTCTGCGTGAAGGCGTCAGTGTCGCGGGCGTGAATTGCCTGAAGCAACTCACTTGCTACGGGATGTGCCTTGTGTCTTGCGATGACAGACGATACTGCAGTTTCGATACTACGAATGTGCTCTGTGACAAGGCGTGTATGGCGGTGGGCAAGGGCCAAGGAGCAGGAGGCGATGTATTCTTCTATTTGGTGCTCATCGTTCCAAATCGGGGCGCTCATTCCGGGTGCCAGGGACAATACGCCCGTGCCACTCTTGATAAGGCTCTCAAGGGACAACACCTCCTCCACAACACGATCGCCGATGCAGCCTACGCGGCTATCCCAAGCAGAATCACTATGCGTACACCGGAGTTCCTTCGCCAGTCGTGGGGCACAATGGGCTATCTCCCCCACCTGAAGGTCCACTCGTTTTGCGGATTGTCGTTCCTCCTCCAGTCTCTGCATGGTATACATGCATCGTTCGGTTACGTCCTTGTCGCGATCGCGAAGTGCCTGAAGCAATTGACCTGCCACAGGATGTGCGTTCGGAGTATGTGCACACAAGGCTACGGATGCTTCCAATCGCCGCAGGTCGTTAGCCGCAACGGCCCGCCGTTGGCGGGCCATCGTAAGGCGACACGATGCAATCAGCCTGTCGATCTGGGATACGTCAGACCAGACCGGTTCACCTATGGTGGACCACGGTCGTATGAGTGCACGGCACTTCTCCATCAGTGCTTCAAGCGACAACACGTCCTCGACGACATCACTCAGCGTTTTGAGAGCGTGCAGTTGCAGCGCGTAAGGCCCCAGAGTCTTTTCGGAGATGCCTGCCCAGAACTCCCACGCACGTTCACATTCAAGGCGGACACGCAACACATCACACAACACTGACAACTGTTCAAGAGACGAGCAAAGGTGCCCATTGACCCGGACGGTCTTGAGCGTGTGAATACGAGTTCTGATGGTCTTGGGACGAAAGGGCCGCCATCCCAGTGTTCCGCCATTCTCCATGTGCTGTTTCAACGCGCAGGCATCATCAAGCAATACCCTGACGTCGGTGCTATCCGGGAAAGCAACGGTGGTTGCATCCGCCACTGGAACGAGAGAGTCTATTGAGACAAGTATATCTCTTGTTGCGTGGCAACGTGTCTGCCACAAGAAGGGGTTGCTGTTGATCACGTCGCGTATGGCATCCCGAATCCACGGAAAGATAATCGTCAAGAGCCGTTGATGATTCCCGTGAAAGGCGGCAAGCGCATCGTGCAGTGTTTGGATGCGATCATGAGTGGCATACGGTAGAACACGGTTGCGCATTCCACAATGGGGACAGGTCACAAGCTGTTCTGTCTGTGTGGGCGAGTCGCCATTACGTTCGCACTCCAACGTTCGTCGACATGAACCACAAACTGGTCGTGTAGACATCAAGCGATCCGCGATGTGGTCTTCTGCGCCCTGTTTTAGACACAGTTCCTCTTCTGCGGCTGCTCCGGCCTCTCGCTCAAAGAGGCGGACGGCGGCATCTGGGGATGGCAGGTCATCGGGCCATGAGAGCTGTAATTGCTCACGCCTTTCAGGAGTGAAGCGACGAAGATCAGCAAGCACAGCCCGCAAGTCGGCTTCGGACACATGAGAGGCAGAGAGGTCACGCCACAGCGATGAGTCCCCGCTTGACACGTTGCGTACGGCCTCTGGGAGCCATGGTTGCGGTAGCGCCAGGAGACGCCTGCGTTCCTGTTGAAAAACGGAGAGGCAATCATGGATTCTCTCAATATCAGCCTCATCCAGTGTGGACAGTTGGTCGGCAATATGCTCGTTCGCCCCGGCAGTCCAACGAGCCTCTTGTTCGTGTGCTCTCTTCTCGCTATCCACAAGACCGGTAAACTGTTCAGGGGTGGGTAATGCCTCGGGCCATGCAAGGCTCAACTCTTGCCGTTTCTCAGGGGTACAATGGCGAAGGCCCGCCAGAACGCTTTGCAGATTGTTGTCGGACAAAGGACAGGGCGTGTCCAAGGGGACGGCATCGGTGAACCAGTCGTAGTTGTCTCTATCCCGGTTCACCGCTTCCGCTATTCGTGCGGCCGTGCCGCGATAGGCTCCTTCCGCAACGGATTGCGTATGCGTTTCTGATTCCCTGATGTCGCGAAGCCTTCGGTCGACTTGGGCCTTGTCCTCGCGCAACTCGCGCAACTTGCTCTCCAGGTGTTTACGCTCCTCGGCCGCTCGACGCTCGTTCCATTTTTCGTTCTTACGGAGGATTCCGCCGACGCTGGACTCCAGCGACCGTTTCTCCTCAAGACCAGTGCCAAGCAGGTTGATGCAGAGTGGACGCAGTTCTTTCGGCAGGAGTTCTTCCAAAACCTGAAGTGCCCGCGGGGTCTTGGCGGTGATGAGCGTTCGCTGTCCCGTAGCGAGCAGGTGACAGACCAGGTTTGCGATGGTGTGCGATTTTCCCGTCCCCGGCGGGCCCTGCACGAGGACGCCGCTTGCCCCCCGCAAGGCGTCCACGATGCGGCGCTGGTCTTCATTCGATGGCTTGGGAAAGAACACTTCACCATCGAATGTGCTGCTCGTATCTCCGGGGTCGTCGGCGTGGTGCCCGTCATTTCCTCGCCCGATTTCGGCAAGATCTCGGAATTCGGCGGGAATGTCCTCGCCTTCTTCTATCTTTTCCTTGATCCGCTTCAGCGTCTCGGTGAGGCCTCTGGAGGAACGCTTTCGTAAAATCAGGGCAGGGGCATACTCGACGATGGGTTTGGGCGTGGCCTGAGTGCTCTTTTCCGACAGGGTATCATCATATTCGCCTTCCGGCTTGATTGAATGGACGAGGGCCTTGAGGACGCCCTCGATGCAGTCCTTTTCCCACGGATCGTCCGTGGCGGGGACCAACGCGGGCTTTGCCGTCTCCTCGGCGCGAGCGGGCTGCTCTTCAATGTCCAGCATGTCGAGTTCCGGACGCAGACTTGCGCCATCCGTGCTTGGGCGGACTGTGAACTTTCCCAACCTCGCCTCAAATTCCAGCAGGGCGTTCGCAACAATCAAGTGGCGGTGTATGCGCTGGCCGGTCGGGGTTCGCCACGTCAGAAGCCCGAGCCCGAGAACAAGCTCGTACTCTTCGCCAAGTCGCAGTTGTTCCTGATGGATGGCGAAGAGCGAAGAGTACACTCCATGGATGCTCTCCCAGATCTTGTGCTGTTCCGCCCAAGGCAACCAGCGCTCCTCAACGTAATGGTCCCAAGTCCTCTGAATTTCGGGATGAGCATTGAGACGCTGGGTGCTTTGGACGGACTGCGGCTGGTCCGATCCTTCCTCCCAGGCAGGATTCTCGACCACGCGTGTGATTTCCGCCGGAAGCTCCGGTATCTCGTCCTTGTTTCGCAGAGTCTCTCTGTCAATCCAGTTCTTGCACTCTCCGGGAATGCTCGGCAGTTCGGGTTCGCGTCGATTCTGCACCTCGATCCATACGTCTGAATCGTACTCCTCATCACGCCCCCATGCCTGGGTGAAACATCCCTTTTGGCGGGGGATATCGCTGATCCACAGGACCTTTTCATAGTCCGCGATGTCTCGGATCAGCTTCGCTCGTAGCGAAGCCAGCCTCAGCAGATACTCAACGAGGTGAACAGCCTTCTTGTGGTCCTGATGTGTCTCGATTCGGATTGAAGATTCCAATTCCGCCGACAACATGTGAATCTCCTGCTTTGTTCACTCGCCATCCGGGGGGGCAGTCATATTTCGCTCGGCCCGGTATGCCTTATCGGCAATCTGCAGGGGCGACATAAGTCAACCTATGGGCCGATAATGTGGGTGCCACCCAAGTGTGCGATGGTCGGATTCTGGCGCGAACATATGGATTTTCGCCAGGATTCCACCATGATATAATAATCGCGACGTAGTATGGAGAAAAGGCAAGCTCTTGGGTGTGGTTTTATGGCGGCCAATCTGACACCAGCTTATCGGGACGCGGATGAACGGTTCCGCAATGCTACGACCAACGAGGAGAAGATCGCGGCGTTGGAGGAGATGATCGCCACCGTCCCCAAGCACAAGGGGACCGAGGGCCTCCAGGCGGATCTGAAGCGCAAGCTCAGCAAGCTCAAAGAGGCGGCCACCCAGCCCAAGAAGGGTGCCGCTCACACCGACATCTTCCATGTGCCGCGGTCCGGGGCCGGACAGGTCGTCCTGCTGGGCCTGCCCAATACCGGCAAGAGCAGCATCCTGGCGACCCTGACCAAGGCCAAGGTCACCGTTGCGGACTTCCCCTTCGCGACGCAGGTCCCGGTGCCGGGAATGGTCAAGTTCGAGGACGTGCAGATCCAGCTCGTGGACATGCCGCCGATCACCGCCGACTACAGCGCTCCGGGCCAGGTGGGGACCTACCGCAATGGCGACCTGATTGCGGTCGTGATCGATCTGTCGCAGGACGTCGAGGAGCAAGTCCTCGTGCTGCTCGACTACCTCGAATCGAAGAAGCTCCTGCTCGATGAGAAGACGCCCGCCGCGGACGCGCAGGGCAACGCCCTGGCCAAGAAGGCGGTGTGCCTGTGCACCAAGGCCGACCTTGCGGCCGACGGGCCCTTCGAGTTGGTCAAGGGTTCCTGCGACAAGATGGCGGAGTTCCTCAGGCTCTCGACCCAGACGGGCGAGGGCTTCGACTGGCTGGGCGAGATGCTGTTTCGCCAGTTGAACATCCTGCGGGTCTATGCGAAGCCGCCCGGCAAGCCGGCGGATATGACCGACCCGTTTACGCTGCCTGTCGGCACGACGGTCCAGGACATGGCCAAGACGATCCATCGCGAACTGGCGGAGAAGCTCAAGAGCGCCCGCATCTGGGGCACCGGCGTCTACGACGGCCAAAGCGTCCACCTCACCCACGTCCTGCACGACAAGGACGTGGTCGAGCTGCACTTTGGATAGGAGTCTGTGTCATGATGAGGACAATTGTGCTGAAAGCAGTGACTGTCGCCCTTTTGATCTTCACGGAAGTCTGCATTGCTTCGTTGGATTCGGCGCGGATCGTGACGTACCCCGCGCCGGCGGGGGATTTCCTGTCGAGCGACTACCAGGTCCAGGCGGGCGGGCAGAAGGTGGATGTCTACGGGGCTCGGGTGCTCGATCCGCCGTTTGCGGGCAAGGAATACGACTACGGCGGCGCGTACTCGTTTGCCAATTTCGACATGTCCGGACCGGTCGTGGTCCGCATCACGTCCGAGCGGTCACTTCGCAACACCGTGATCCGGCCCCAGTCGGATGCCGTGCGGCTGACCGTCGAGGACGATCACACAGTGAGTCTTACGCTGGCCCGACCGTGCAAGATCAGCGTCGAGCCGGACGGCAGGAAGGGACCTCTGCTGTTGTTCGCCAATCCGCTCGAAACGGATACGCCGAAGAACGGAGACCCCAACGTCGTCTATTTTGGTCCCGGCGTGCACAAACCCGAGAAGATCGTCCTGGGCAGCGGCCAAACCCTATATCTTGCCGGCGGCGCGGTCGTCAAGGCGGAGGTCCTGGTCCAGGGCGAGAACATCCGCATCTGCGGCCGGGGCATTCTCGATGGCTCGGACTGGGAATGGCGCAAGGGGCCCATCGGCAACCTGATCGCGATTCGCAACAGCAGCAACGTCGAAGTGACCGGCGTCACGCTTCGCGGGTCGTCGCACTGGACGATCGTGCCGGTGCGCAGCCGCAACGTGACGATCCGCAACGTGAAGCTCTGCAATTCCCGCGTCCAGAACGACGACGGCATCAATCCGTGCAATTCGCAGGACGTGCTGATCTCGGATTGCTTCATCCGCAGCGACGACGACTGCGTCGCTCTCAAGGGTCTCGACTTGGGCGGGGAAAACAGCAACGTTGAGCGGATCACCGTGGAGAACTCGATCCTCTGGTGCGACCGGGCCCGCATCTTTCTGCTCGGGCACGAGAGCCGGGCCGCCTACATGCGCAACGTGACGCTGCGGAATCTCGACATCATTCACTTCACGATGACGCCGTTTCTATTCGAGCCCGGCGAGGACATGCGGATGGAGGACATCCTCATCGAGGACATCCGCATCCACGGCGAGGGCCAGCGGGAGTTCATCCGCCTGCGTCCGGTCGTGAATCAGTACATGCGCAAGAAGGTGCCCGGCTTCATTCGCAACGTCCAATTCCGGAACGTGACGCTGGAAGGCTTGCCCGGCGAGTACCTGGTCCAGATCCAGGGCGCCGACGCGGAACACGACGTGCGCGATGTAATGTTCGAGAAGGTCTCCATCCTGGGCTTGCCACTGACGGGGGAGTCCCGCAACACTCGTGTCGGCGAGCACGCGGGCCACATCCGTTTCGATCCGGGAGTGGAACCGGAACCCCGATAGTACGCCGCGCTCCGATTCGTGCCGATCCGGCGGGGCGTCGCGGAACAGCCTTGTCGCACCGCCCAAATTCCCTTGACATTCATCGAATTTGATGGTATATGCCGGACCGATATGGAGGATTCGGGTGAATCTGGGGGGACGTGATCCCAGGTCACGATGGCGACCGGGACGCGAAGAGAGGCGAGACGTGCTCGGCAGAGATCCGTCTCTGTCGAGGTGAGTTGTTCGGCGTACGCAGGACAGGGGATCCCATGATGGTGGGAGAGCCGAATCGTGAAACAGCCAAAAGCGGGCGCAAGGCGCGGCGCGCCTGCGGGCGACTGCACACCGGCAAGCCCCCATCGCAGGGTCCGTTGCACCAGGCGGAATTGCCCAGGCCCGGCGTGCTTCGCGGGAAGCGGACGCGAACGGAAGAGCTGCGGGCGACCATCCGGCGTCTTCAGGACGAGGCGGCCCGACGCCGGCTTCTGGAAAGCCGCCTTCGCAAGCGATCCCAGATGCTCGAAGCCTTCTTTCTGCACACCATCACGCCGCTGGCGTTTCTGGATCAATCCTTCGACTTTGTCCGAGTGAACGGCGCCTACGCCCAAGCCGACGGCAAGACGCCCAAGTTCTTCGTCGGCAAGAACTACTTCACGCTCTATCCGGACGCCGAGATGCGCGGGATCTTCGAGCGGGCAGTGAAGACCAAACGCCCGTATCTTGCCTATGCCCGCCCGCTCGCCGGCTTCGGGGGGGCGCGACGCGTGCGGTACTGGAACTGGCAGCTCACGCCGCTGTTGAATGACGCCGGCGGGGTCCGGTTCCTGGTCTTCAATCTCGAAGACGTCACGAATCAGCAGGAGACCCTGCGCGAGCTGGTGCAACGCACCCGCCAGCTTCAGAAGCTGACGCTCGAGCTGTCGCAGGTGGAGGATCGCGAACGAAGGCGGCTGGCGGAGATCCTGCACGACGATCTCCAGCAGGTGCTGGCCGCCGCCCGGTTCCATCAAGGGGTCTTGATCGACCGGGTCCGCGGCGATGCGACCCTGGAGGACCTGGCCGGCCAGGTTGGCGATCTGCTCAAGGAGGCGATCGGCAAGTCCCGCAGTCTGTCGCACGAGCTCAGTCCGCCGGTGCTGTATCAGAACAAACTGGGCGAGACATTCGAATGGCTGGCTCAGCAGTTCCAGGCCACCCACGGCCTGCTCGTTCGCGTCGAGATCCGCGGGCGGATCGACCCGCAATCGGAGACGCTCCGCGCCTTCCTGTACAAGGCCGGACGCGAGATGCTGTTCAACGTGGTCAAACACGCGGGTGTTCCGGAGGCTCGACTGCGTCTGCGATGCGTCCGAGGCTGCGTCGGGCTGACGATCTCGGACCGCGGATGCGGTTTCGATCCGCGCGTCCTGGGCAGGGCCGGCGGATTCGGACTGTTGAGCATTCGGGAGCGGGTCCAGTTGCTCGGGGGGCGCATGAGGATTCGGACGGCGCCCGGCGGGGGCAGCACGTTCCTCCTCTCGGTCCCCGATTACGAGGGGGAACCGGCATCGCGAGTCGGAACGTCGTCGGAGGATTCCGTCGGGACAACTGCGGATTGCGACGAGCCCGCGTGAGTCCCGCCGGAACGGTTCAGGGAGTCTCGAGCCAGTGCTGGCTGAGGATGGCCAGGTCCAGCAGGTCCACCGTCCCGTCGCAGTTCAGATCGCTCTCGGAACACGGCCGGCCGGACCAGCCGCCAAGTCTCGCGAAAAGCCACCAGCCGGCGTAGGCCTTGCGATTGGCGTTGAGCGGTTCGCTATGTGCCGACTCGCACGAGTACCAGTCCACGTTGACCGCGTGACTGTTCTGCCAGGCAGTGGCCCAGTTGCCGAGTTTGGCGCCGGTCCGCGAGGCGTAGTAGTCGCAGTTGTCGTTCGGGAATGCGTAATAGACGCCGTCGGGATCGTGGCTCTCGATGTCGGCGAAGTCGTAGAGCGACTTGCCGTTGGCCCGGCAGTAGTCGCGAATGACCTGGTTGGCGGCCTTGTTGTTCGCGTCGTCGCCGTGATCGACGTGCCCAGTCATGTAGACGAAGGTGACGTGCGGATAATCGCGCTCCAGTTGGCTCATGGGATCGAGGTACTCGCTGAACAGGCGGTTGTTGGAATACTTGCCGCTGACCTGCCCGCACCAGGACCAGAGGATGACGTTCACCTTGGCGTTCTGCGGGTTGTTCAGATAGGTCCGTGTGTTGTTGACCCAGTCGGGGTAGTATCCGACGTCCCCGCTCATGGCGTAGTCGTGCAGGTCGAGCGCGCCGTTGGCGCCGCCGCGCTTCCAGGCGAAGATGTCCTTGGGCAGCGCCAGGCCCTTGCCGCCGGCGTTGGCGAAAGCGATGAGTCCGGTCATGCCGGTGGTGAGCTGCGAGCCGTGGGAGGTGTGCCCGTAGGCGATGTGGAGCGTCGCCTTGGCCTGCAGGATCGCGGACTCGGGGATCTGCGTGATGTCCGTGCAAGTGTGATCGATGAGGATCGCCTGGGAGCGCGCCGCCGGACTCCGAACGATCAGAACGAAGACAGCCGCCGCCATGGCCCATCGCACGTGGTTTTTCATCGTTATCTCCCTTCTCACGCATCGGCCGGCCGAAAAGCCGGCGCCTCTTGAAAGGACGTTCACCGTCACATCGCCGACAGTCCATTATGCCGCATCGGGGACACGAAAGCAAGGCCCGAGCGGGACAATTTGGCTTTACGTCCAGGGTCGAACGCGGTACTCTGACGACGACCGAACGCCGAGGGGATATGACAGAGGATAATTGCATGGACAGGATGCCGTGGTTGGGGATGGTCCTGCTGGTCGGTCTGGCGGGAGGGTGCCGGACGGTCAATCGGAGAATCACCGAGAGCGTTCTGGAGCGGGACACATCCGATCAGTGGCAAGTCCACTACGGCAGCCAGGTCCAGTACACTCTCGCGAACGGCGCGCTGACCGACATTCCGTTCGAAGGGTCCATGATTGCCGACGACGTGGTCGTTCGATATCAGCGAGGACTCGGTCCGCAGGCGCAGTGCGTTGCCCAGAGGATGGCGGACCTGCTGGAACGGGTCCGCGAGCGGACGGGAATCGCCATCTGCACCCGGGCGACGGTCTACCTGCTTCGCTTCGATCAGCGTCCCCAGAACTACGACATCACGCTGTCGGTCGAGCCCAACGAGTTCCCGATTCCTCTGTTCGTTCGCGTCGGCGACGAGTCCTGCGACGCGATCATTGCCCAGAATGCGATCTATCCCTATCTAACGGTACACGAGCTGACGGAGATCTCGCTCGTGGGTCCCTGCGGCGGGCGGGTCCTGCCCGATCTCTCGTGGGGGACCCTGGGCGTCGACTTCCACGTGAACAACTACACCCGCTGGTTCCGCGACGGCCTGGCGAATTACGCCGGCTACGTCGCCTACGATATCGTCTCCGACGAGATCCCCAGCGAGCAGCGACTTCACTACCGCCAGACGCTCCTGCACACGAGCCCGTTCACGTCGCTGGCGAAGGTGGGAGAAGACCTGTTCTCGTGGCCCCAATCGCCTGCGACCCGGCAGGAACGAACGTATTACAGTGCAGCCCTTGGCCTGTTCCTGCTGATTGCGGACACCTACGGCGAGCAGGCGATTCGGTACATCGTTGCGGAGGTCGGGCAGTGCGAGACGGTGGACGGCAGGGACCTGATTGAGATCGTCAACCGAGTGCTCGGGACCGACGTGAGACGTTTGGCCGAGGACTGCGAGTTTCCCTCGCTCGGCCTGGAGCTGGAGCGGATGACTCCCGCACTGGCTCTCAACCGAGGCGTGGACCTCCACGAAGGCGTGTTCGTGCAGGCGGTGCACAAGAGCCATGCCGCCGAGAAAGCGGGCCTGAGGGAAAAGGACGTGATCGTCGCCGTGGGCTCGATGCCCGTCACGAATCTCCTCGACTTCGAGCTGGGGGTGTTCAGGTCGCGAAAGCAGCCGTTCGCCTCCGTGGTCATCCATAGACAGGAGGTCGGTGCTCTGACTGTCGATCTGCCCCTGGAGATGCCGGAATCCATCCAGGACGCACCACCCGCCAGACGCCGCAATCCCAGTGAGGAAGGTCGGGTCGATTTCAGCCACCTGAGCCCGTTCTTTCCCCGATGACTCCAGACCCCGCGGAAGAGAATGGCCCATCAGGTTTTCGCGTGCTTCGGTGGTTCTTGGGGACCTGTCCCCAAACCCCTGAGGTTTATCGCTTTGACCCAATAGCATGGCATGCATAGGAGGGCGACGCCCCCTACGGGCGGAGTCGGCATACCCTGTGCAAGCGAGCACGAAGGGGTCTCACCGGGGTTCCCGCCGACGATCCAGAAAGGCCCAAGACATCCGCATGGGCGTGTCCTGCCGGCTTCCCGCCATGCTATTGGCGGTAAGCGGAAAACCTCCCTTGCACGACCGCTTCGGGCGTGCCTGGATCACGAGAGTACGCGAGAACCGGATGAGCCAAAAAAAATGCACGATCTGGTAAAATACGCTTGACGTAATGTAATTCACATAGTACATTAAGTCATGTAAGAGTTACAGTGCTGTCGCATACAAGTTAGGAGAACGGAGCCATGAATCGAGAGCAGAGAAGGGCGTTGGCTATCGTGGTTTCAATGTCGTTGGCGGCGATCCTGTGCATTACGGCCCTCATCTCTCGCCACTTCGGGCACCGCTTGCCGACCATCCTGTTGTTCGTCGCGGCAGCCATCGTCCAGGGGACCGGGGTGTTGGCGTGCCTGCGCGTCAAGCCGGACAGAGGCGCCGTCACGTCCGACGAACGCGACAAGCAGATCGAGAAGAACGCCCACATGGCTGGCTTCGGCGCCGTGTACCTGTTTGTCATTGTCGCGTCCTTCTCGCCGATCGCCCTCTTCGGCGAGAAGGGATCGGTGCCCGTGACGTGGTGTCCGGCGTTGCTGATCGGCGCCGGATTCTGCCAGGCCTATGCCATGTCCGTCGCGATCCTGCTTCAGTACAGGCTGGGAGGCAGGGATGAATAACGACCGCATCAGCAATCGAATCCGCCGGTTGCGGTTCGACCACAACGAGATGACGCAGCAGGAGCTTGCCGACAAGGCCGGCGTCACTCGCCAGACGATCCTCGCCATCGAAGCGGGCAAGTACTCGCCCTCGCTGCCGCTGGCCTTCCGCATCGCTCGCGCCTTTCGTGCGACGGTCGAAGAGGTCTTCGTCTACGAGGACGACAAGACGCCCTCCGACCCCGCCAAGGCGGCAACGTAATCGGGATTCGTGAACATGCCTGCAACGGTCGGCCCTCGTGACGTCCCCCACATGGGTCGCCCGGCGCCAATGGTCACTCCCGCGAAGAGCCTGCCCTCCCGCGCCTGTCATTCCCGCGAAGCTGTTCATGGGCCATTGGCCCACCCAAAGGGGATGGAAGTAGTGGCGGTTCGCCACGTTACACACAAGTCTTGTTCAGTACACGACTTGGCGTGTTTGATTCCATTGTCCGTCCGTCTATTTCCAGAGGAGGGGCAATCGCTCCAGACGGCCAAGGCAGTCAAGACGGTCAAGACGGTCAAATAAAAACACTTGGCCTTCTTGACCGTCTTGGCGTTCTTGGTCGCGTAGGGTGCGTACCACGCACCACACAACCTCCGAGGGCGACGAAGACGGTGCGTAATACGCACCCTACGGCGTCCATTCGGAAATGGGAAGCGATGGGGTGGCGTCGGATCCGCTTGGAGTTCCGCGTTTACGCGGTCTTCACCCGCCTGAAGGCGGAACTCCCAACGGCGTCCATCTTGAAATGGCGGGCACGATTGCCGTGGCGTGTCGCGGGCA
>DAOQWL010000075.1:0-29872 GCA_035342095.1 Sedimentisphaerales bacterium
AGTTATCGACCTCAAGACCGCACCATCTTGAGCCTATCTCGCGCTGTCGTACTAGGCTGCCACGACCCACATGGTCGACATCGCCGGCTCCAACGGTCCAACCGCCGAAACTCTCACCTGCACTGTGGTTGGGCCAATCCAGCCAGTACACGGACACGTCCGGGATCTCGAAGTCGCCGTTTGTGACCGGCGAAGCACTGGCCGTTGCAGACAGCAAGGCCAGAAGGGCAAGGGCTGACAGACTCAGAACAGATATTCGCTCGTTCGTTCGAACCAGTCTCACGTGTTTCATCGTTTCGTCTCCGCTGCAATGGGGTTTCGATTCGTCTTCTCCAACCACGACACTAGAAGTCAGACTCCAATTGTCCAGTGTAGCACCTCCGGATTGTGGTATTGTCTTCATCCGTGGTTCCGTTCGCCAGCGTCTTCGCAGGTCGCCGACGTGCATTCCACCTCGTCAGCATGTTTATATTGCCTAATTTAACGGGGGGGGGTAATTGTCAAGCGGAAAAAGCAAGGTTTCGCAGTTTCTCTTGGACGGTGTGACATGGGATTGTGCAAGCACTCTTCGTAAGTCGTGCGTTCCCGCACGACGTCGTAGCATGGGCATCCCCCGCTTTCGCAGCGAGGGGTATTGCCCATGAATCCGGACCACGGGCTGGAAGCCCGTGCTACGCAAATCATCCCCGATCCGGCTTCTTGAGGTCTTCCGCTTTCGTGAGGTCCTTGATGGAGCTCAGGCCGAAGACTTCGAGGAATCTCTTCGTGGTGCCGTAGAGCATGGGCCGGCCGAGGATCTCGGCCCGTCCGGCGATTTTGACCAAGCCCTTGTACATCAGGCTGCGAATCACCTCGCCGACCGCGACGCCGCGGATCGATTCAATGCGGGCCCGGATGATCGGCTGCTTGTACGCGATGATGGCTAGGCTTCCTCCACGAAGCGGGGGACTCCGCACGACGCGCGCTCCCTATTTGGGGAACAGGCCCTCTATTCCGCGGAGCAGGGCCTCCAGGGGGACTGCCTCGACGTGTTCCGCGAGAGAGTAGCGTTTGGCACCGGGGTAGATGACAGCGATCCGCTCCAGTCTCAGGTCCTCCAAGGCGATCCGTATGGAGGGGGGCATGGAGGGGGCGTCGGTTCGCTTACCCTCGACGCCCTGCAGGTGCCCAGCCTTGACCAGGATTAGGTCGATCTCCGCCCCTTGATGCGTATTTCGGGAACCCTCGGAGCCCCTGCGATTCGGTGGGCGGAGCAACTTGTGGATTGAGAAATGGACTACTTGCGGTAAGTTTCCTTCATGAGGGTCGAGCAGGCCAGGGCGGCGAGTGCTGTCAACAGCAGGACGAGCATGAGCGTGCGATATGCTTCGACGGGGTACTGGCCCGCGTCGTTTCTGCCGTAGATGTCCAGGATACTGCCGAGAATGGGTTGGTAGACCGCGCCCCCGAAGAAGGGGAAGAAGTTGACCATGCCGATCGAGGTGCCTGCGATTCCGAGCGGGAACAGCTCCTTCGTCATGGTGAAACCTATGACGACGATGGCCGAGGAGGACACAGAGAACAGAAAGAACCATCCGACGAGAACGGCGCCGGGCAGCCTCGCCGGCAGGAGAGTCGTGAGCAGCAGCAGAGCGGACAGGAGGGACATGCCCAGGATCAATGTCTTCTTGCGGCTCTTGAGGATCTTCTGTGACAGCACGCCGAGGGCCGGGCCGCCAATGACCATTCCCCAGGCGATCATGCTGAGCAGGGCGCCGGCCTGGGCTTTGCTCAAGCCGTAGCAGTGCATCAGGTACGGCCCGCTCCAGAGATTGCCGAACCCGAAGAAGACGCCACAATCGAAGAAGAACCACAGCCCCACGAGCCAGAAGTGCTTTTCTGAAAGGACCATCCGCATGCCCTGCCACAGGCCGATCTCGTTGGCCGACTGGACGACTTCGCTCTCGTGGTGCTCGATTTCCGCGATGGAAGGCCATCCCTTGTCGGCAGGGCGGTTTCGCACGATGAGCCACGCGAGCAGGGAGATGACGAGCGTGCAGGCGGCAATAACGCCAAACGAGGTTCGCCAGCCCCACTGGACGGTCAATTGGCCCAGCAGCCAGGTGCCGGCGAGGACGCCGATCCCGCCGGCGGACTGGAACACGCCGCCGACATGGGCGAACTCGCGGGCACGAAACCATTGGGAGAAGACCTTCATCGCCGGGATGAAGACCATGGAGACGCCAAGCCCGACCAGGGCGCGGGCCGGCATGGCTACCGTGATGCTCGGCGCCAAGCTGAAGAGCAAACTGCCTGCGGCTGCCACGAGCAGCGAGATGGCCACCGTCTTGCGGGGGCCGACGGAATCGCTCAGCAGACCCGACGGGATCTGCATGAACGCGTAGCAGTAGAAGTAGATCGAGCCAAGCAGGCCAATGACGCGGGCGCTGGTGTGGAAATCCTCCTGGAGTTCAGTCGCGACGACCGAGAGGGACACGCGATGGAAGTACACCAGGCAGAACGCGATCGCGAGCACGACGAACAAGAGCCACCGAAATGACAGCACCCTTGCAACCAGCTTTTCGTTCATTGTATCGTCCTTTCGCACTGTCACGACCGTTGCGTCCGCCGGGGTGCACAGGCTGTTCACCATACCGGAATCTCCGACAATGGCAAGCGCAGAGCTTGACGGAACGGGCGCCTGGGGATACGCTGAGGAGGTGTCGGACCCGGAACGCATATGGAGAAAGGAGCTTTGCCATGTCTCGTCGGATCGTGTCTCTGTGTGTCGGTGTCGCTCTGCTGGGCTGGGCGTGTGCGGTGGTATCGGCTGCGCAGGAGCCCACTCCTGCGGAAAAGCTGCTGCTGAAGGACTTCCGTCCCGAGTCGGTCTACAAGACGCCGCAGACTGTCGTGCCCAAGGCGAAGTACCCCGCGATCGACATCCACACGCACGCATATGCGAAGACGGCGGAGCAGGTGGCCGACTGGGTCCGCGTGATGGATGAGACAGGGGTCGAGAAGGCCGTCATCCTGACGTACGCGACGGGCAGCGCGTTCGACAGTTTGTACGCCCTCTATGGGAAGTACCCGAGCCGGTTCGAGGTCTGGTGCGGCTTTGACTACACGGGCTACGACCAGCCGGGCTTCGGTTCGGCGGCCGTCAAGGAGCTGGAACGCTGCTACAAAGTGGGCGCCCGAGGCGTCGGCGAACTGGGGGACAAAGGCAAAGGGCTGTTCTACTGCAAGCCTCCGGCGTGGGGGATGCACCTGGACGATCCGCGCATGGATCCCTTGCTGGAGAAGTGCGCCGAACTGAAGATGCCTGTCAACATCCACGTGGCGGACCCCTACTGGATGTACCTGCCGATGGATGCCAAGAACGACGGCCTGATGAACGCCCACAAATGGCGACTGGACAACCAGCCGGGGATCGTCGGGCATCAGGGAATGATCGAGATCCTCGACCGGGCCGTCGGGAGACATCCGAATACGATCTTCGTCGTTGCCCATTTCGCCAATTGCTGTTACGACCTGAGCCTGCTCGGTGCGATGCTGGACAAGTACCCGAATATGTACGCGGACATCTCCGCGCGGTACGAGGAAACCGCGGCCATCCCGAGACACGTTGCGCGGTTCTACGAGAAGTACCAGGACCGGCTGGTCTACGGAACGGACATGCGATTCAGCGTGCCCATGTACCGATACACGTTCCGCGTGCTCGAATCGGCGGATGAGCACTTCTATGACTGGAGCCACTGCAACTACCACTGGCCGCTTTACGGCCTGGCTTTGCGGGAGCCCGTCTTGGAGAAGATCTACCGTGGCAATGCGCTCAAGATCCTCCAGGTCCGTTCGACTGATGTGACACAGGCGGCGGCTCGGTAGGCCGCGATGTCGCGACGTCGGCCTTTCGGTGGTTCTGTGCCGCGTGCCATGGGCGAGCCTGTCTCGGGCCGTGGGCAGATTGGGTCGGGCGAGATTTGCCCTTGACTGCCGCGGGGGATTGTCCTTAAGATAAACCCTTTTGCAGCGGGCGGTTTGCCCGGCCCGGGACCGAACAGGATTGAGTCATGATTGTCGATTGCCATACGCACGTTCGCTCACTGGAGGGTGTGGACACCGCTGAGCATTTAGCCGCGGTCGAAGCGGTGGATGCCTGCATTGTCCTGGCGGCGCATGGCGGCTCCCGGGAGGAAGCCAACCGCAGACTGTCCGAATATGTTGGCTTGCATCGCGAGAAGATGGTCGGCTTTGGGGTCGCGGACCCGACGCAGGACCGTCTCAACGGCAAGTTTCTGTCCTGTCTGACCGACAAGCTGGGTCTCAAGGGACTCGTTCTGTACTGCTCCACGGCGGGCTTCCACCCGGCTCACAGCCAGGCCATGCGGTTCTACGAGGCGGTCCAGGAGGCCGGAATACCGATCTTCTTCCACAACAGCAGCCATGCCCTCCATGCGGAGGCGATCTTGGAGTACGCCCAGCCGTATCTGCTGGACGAGGTGGCCCGGGCCTGTCCCCGACTGAAGATGGTCATCGCCAACATGGGAGTCCCGTTCGTCGAGCAGACGTTGTCCATGGTCTCGAAACACGAGAATGTGTTCGCCGACCTGACGATCCGCCCGAGCAAGATCTGGCAGACCTATAATATTGTCGTGGCCGCGCACGAGCGGAATGTGATGGACAAACTTCTCTTCGGCAGCGGCTTTCCGGCCGCGAGTTCTGGAGAATGCATCGAGGCCCTGCTGGGATTCAACATGCTGCTGACCGACACGAAGCTGCCGACAGTCCCTCGGGGCAGCATCCGCAGCATGATCGAGCGGGACTCGCTGGACCTACTGGGCATCCGGCACGTCACCGGCCGGTGATTCGAGGGATCGCCGTCGGCAGACATCCGGGTAATGGATGGATGGCACCTATGGCACAGGGGCGCAAGGCGCCAAGGGAAGCGTGGGGCAGCAGGCTGGGAGTGATCCTGGCCGTCGCAGGCAGTGCGATCGGGCTGGGCAACTTTCTGCGATTCCCCGTCCAGGCGGCCAAGAACGGCGGCGGGGCGTTCATGATCCCCTATTTCATCTCCTTCCTGCTGCTGGGCCTGCCTCTGATGTGGGTCGAGTGGACCATCGGACGGTTCGGCGGCGGGCTCGAGCGGAGCACCGCGCCGGGCATCTTCGAGACCGTCTGGCAGAAGAACCGGTTCATCAAGTACTTCGGCGTCATCGGGATCTTCGGGCCGACGGTCATCTTCATCTACTACACCTACATCGAGTCCTGGCTGCTGGGCTACGCCATCTTCGCCTTGACAGGCAAATGCGCCACGTGCACAGACCAGAGGAGCATGGCGGCCTTTCTCTCGGGCTACCTGGGCTTGGCACAAAACGAGCACTTCTCGAGCATCACTCCGGCGTATCTATTCTTCCTGATTACGTTTGCCATCAACGCCATCGTGCTGTGGCTGGGGCTGCGCGGGGGGATTGAGCGGGTGTGCAAGCTGGGGCTCGTCGTGCTTTTCGCTTTTGCCGTCATGATCCTGGTCCGGGTCCTGACGCTTGGCACGCCGGACCCTGCCCAGCCTGCCTGGAATGTCCGCGATGGGTTCGGGTTCCTTTGGAATCCCCGCTGGGCGGATCTCAAACAAGCCAAGGTCTGGCTGGCCGCTGCCGGACAGGTCTTCTTCACCCTCAGTGTCGGTTTCGGTGTGATTCTGACCTACGCCAGCTATCTGCGCAAGCAGGACGACGTGGCCCTCTCGGGTCTGACGGCTGCGACGACCAATGAGGTTGCGGAGGTGATCCTCGGCGGCAGTATTGTGATTCCGGCGGCGTTTGCGTTCTTCGGTCCGCACGGTACGATGGAGATCGCGGAAGGCGGGGCGTTCAACCTGGGCTTCGTCACGATGCCGCTGGTGTTGCAGAAAGTGGCATTTGGCCAGTTCTTCGCCTTTGCGTGGTTCTTCCTGCTGTTCATTGCCGGTGTCACCAGCTCTATTTCTCTGGCTCTGCCCGCGATTGCGTTTCTCCAGGACGAGTTCAACCTGGATCGCAAGACCGCGTGCATTCTGTTCGCCATCGTGACCTTCAATCTGTGCCAGGTTGTCATCTTCTTCAACGGTCAAGGCGTGCTCGACGAGATGGACTTCTGGGGGGGGACGTTCTGCGTCGTCGTCTTTGCACTGGTGGAGGTGGTCCTGTTTGCCTGGGTGTTCGGGATGGATAAGGCGTGGGGAGAACTGCACAGCGGCTCGGACATTCGCATTCCGCAGGTCTATCGATTCATCATCAAGTACATCACGCCGCTGTTCCTAATCCTGATTCTCGGTTCGTACTTCGTCCAACAGGGCAAGCCGATGCTGCTGCTGGAGAACACGCCCAGGGAGAAGGTGCCGTTCATCATCGGGACTCGTGTACTGCTGATTGATCTGTTTGCCGCGCTGGCATTCCTGGTCTGGCTGGCCTGGCGGAAGCGCGAGGCCAAGGAGGCGACGACATGACGACCACAGGGTGGGCCTTCCTGATCATCAGTTGGGGCATGATCCTCGGGCTGACCGTGTTTTGCCTGAGCCGGACCCTGCGGAAGAAGCCCTGATCGGGACTCTGCCCGGCCGCGTCTACTTGGGCTTGAAGCCTTTGACCCGGTCGCTGGTGTACTTGCCGATCGCCTTTTCCAGGTCCACCTCGGTGATGTTCGCGAGCGTGCAAAGCCACGCGAAGACGTCCGCGAATTCCTCCTCCATATTGGCCCGGTCGTTGTTCTGGGCCAGGGCCGTGGACAATTCACCGACCTCCTCGACGAACCACATGAAAGTGCGCGGCACGCCACGCTCCTGATCTCGTTCCTTGTATCTGCGAGCGATCAGCTCCTGGAACTCACGGATTTGCATGGCGTGCGCGCACCCCAACTTGTCGTGAAAGAATCACCTCACTGCCGTCCGGCGGCCGAACGCGTCGAACCCGCGATTCTACTTGCTGCCGATCAGGGCGGAGAGCTTCGTCTTCTGGAAGACACCCTTGGCCTGGGCGATCGCTTTGTTGTACGTCTGCTCGGCCCGGATGCTGTACGGGTCATTGCCGGCCTGATCGGTCAGGTTCAGCTCGCCCGTGAGCGGGCCGTCCACCGCCTCGATCACCTCGAGCATCGTGATCTTGGTCGTGGGCTTGGCCAGGGAGAAGCCGCCGCGAGGGCCTCGTTTGCTCCGCAGCACATTGGCCCGAACCAACTGCTGGAGGATCTTCAGGAGATATTCCAGGGGGATGTCGTACTGGTTGGAAATGTCTTGCGACAAGACCACGCCATCGCCCTGATTCTTGGCGATGTACCCGACGGCCAACAATGCATATCCGGTGGATCTGCTTACTCTCATTGTCTTCTCCTTCCATACACCAGGAATTTGTCAAAAGATAAAAATGCGCCATGCGAGCGGTGTATCAACAGGACCGTCAGAGACGGCCTCGTTACCCGCATTGTGCCCGAATCACCTCCGAGAATCTCTATCCCTGTCATGGTGTCCGGCACGTGTGTAGCCCGCCCCCGCGGGCGGACAGAACCGCACCGACACGGAAATCAACCTATAGCGACAACCCCGTACGTAGGCGATACACCCCACACAACCGTTGCCTGCGAGGCGTCGCCGCCAACCGCGGTCGCCCCGACAATATCCGACGTAATTATCCATTGTTGACTTCAAATGGCAAGAGTTTTGTAGACAAAAATCCGGAATTTATCCAACGCCGGCGCAATTAACTGCCGAAATACCGTTGGTTTTGCCCGGCCGGTCGGATCTCCGTGCAAAAGGCTTGACAGGGTCCGCCGGGGCTCTTAGGATTGCCGCGTTTATGGTGATGGTTGCTCGGGAGACCGTTATGGCTGCCATTCAGCCGCGTATCAGTGTTGAGTATAAAGACGATGCGACAATTGTCGCCTTCACAGACGAGAAGATTCTGGAGGAGACGGACGTTCGCGACTTGCGAGAGGCGGTCGAATCCGTCGTCGAGCAGGCCCCGGGAATTCACCTCGTCCTGGATTTCCGTCATGTCAAATTCCTTTCATCCGCCGTGCTCGGTCTGCTGATCCGGATCAGCAAGCGAGTCTACGAGCAGGATGGAGAACTGAGGCTCTGCAATATCCATCCGGGGATTCACGAGGTGTTCAAGATCACCCGGCTGACCAATGTGTTTGAGATCTATGAGGATGTGAACAGCGCAACGCGCAGCTTTTCCGAGCACCGATAATCATCGCGGCTCGTGACGCCTGCGTGAGCCCCCAAACAAAGCGCCCCGGCGGGGATTGCCCCCGGGTATTCGAACGAGAAGGTGGACGGTTATGGCGGCTGAGACGCCGGTCAAATGTTCGCTTGTGGTCAAGAGTGAACCGTCGGCCTTGGGCAAGCCGTGTCGCCAGATCCTGGCGACGCTCAATGCCCAGGGCTACAGTCAGGACGATCTGTTTGCTGTTCATTTGGCTCTGGAGGAGGCCTTTCTCAATGCCGTCAAGCACGGCAACAAGATGGATGCGACCAAGAGAGTGACGGTCGAGTACTCGGTGGACCAGGAGAAGGTGGAAATCAGCATCACCGACGAGGGGGACGGATTCGATCCGCGTGGAATCCCGGATCCTCGCGTGGGCGCCAACCTGTACCGGCCGGAGGGTCGGGGCCTGCTCCTGATGGGCGCCTACATGCACGTCGTGGAATACAACTCGCGGGGCAACAGTCTTCACATGGTCAGGTACAAGGGGCGTCCGGCTCCGGAACGCAGCAGCCCGCCTGCTGGTTGAGCGGCCTCCTGACGGTTTCTCCTATCTCCGCACCCTCCTCGTATCGTACCGCCTGGCGGAGCCGTAAGGCCCCATAACCATCCCGATGGGTTGTCTCCCATGGTCCCTGCCGGGCGGAAAACGGCCACGGGACACCCTCTTCTGCGAAGATCGCAAAGCGCGAGTCCCTTCTGGCCGACATCCTTCCCGTGGACACTTGCTGTTCCTGCAGTGAAGGAGTCGATCGAATGGATCTGTGCAATACGAAGGCGTCCGATACGCATGACCTGACCGAACAGATTGCCCGAGAGGTCTTCGACGTTCTGCCCGACCGGGGACCGATGCTGGTCATCATGGACCGCGACGGAGAATGCTGGTTCAGCCATCCGGAGGAGTTCGCCTCGCTGGGTGTCGCCGATACGCTTCTCCAGGATCTCCGGGCCAAGGTGGACGACGGAGCCGAGCCGGTGATCACCCAGGTGGGCGAGACCAGCGTGACCATGGCGCAGCTCGCGACGGACCAGACCCAATGCGGGTATGTGGTGGTTGTACTCCCGCAGTACAGTCCGGAATCGGCGCTGACCCACATCGATCTGGTCGAGACTCTCATCAACGAGGTCACTCTGATCGGCAGGCTGGTCGAGAAGACCGCGATCCTGGCCCGCGGGCACGTCAATCACTATCGCGGGCTGGCGTTTTCAGTCAACTGACCGATCCTGGCTCACCGGTCGTTGGACAACCGCACAGGCTGCGAGCCGGCGCCGCAGAATCGCAGAATATCGCCGCGACTTTTTGGGTTGGCGTCCAGTTCCCCGGCCGCTATAATACAAAAGAAGCATTCCGCAAGCGTCTGCGGCGTGCGCGAATGGGATCGGACTGTGGGATCGGGACAGTGGAGTGAAGTTTCAGGTTTTCAGAGACGGCAAGGCAGTCAACGATTTTTCTCTGTCCGGCGCCTACCTGTTCGGCACGGATGGCATCAGCATTCGCCGGGCCAAGATTGTCTTTTCGGACGGCTGCGTCGAGTGCATCCGGCCGAACCCGGAGACCGCCGGTCTGGCTCTGCTCTGGCCGATCGAGGATTTCGGCAAGATCCTCCTGCCAACGACCTGCCTGCCCGACAGAGAACGACCCTACATCCTCAATGTCGAGCTGGCGCGCGCGAAGCTCATGCAGATCACGAACCGGCGCGAGGACTGGTCGTTCTTCGACAACGTCGAGGGCCTGGAGGAGATCGCCAAGCAGTCCCAGGATCTGTTCGTCAGGGCGATCCAGTGCATCAAGGATGCGTCCAAAGCCTCGCAACTGGCTGATGCCTCGCTGCGGAAGGCCACGATCTACTCGGAGAAACTGGCGGTTCGCCAGGGCAAGTCGCTGTTCGACAAGCGGCGCAAGAGTCCCGGGTTCGGGCGGGGCTGCATGGGCTGTCGAGTGGACCCCAACCTCCTGGCGAAGCCGCAGTACATGGACCGCCTGCTGGAGTCTTTCGCCTCGGTCACGCTGCCCATCAACTGGGCGAGGGTCGAGCCCCGCCAGGGCCATTTCGATTTCTCGCTGATCGACAGTTGCATGGCGATCCTGAATCACAAGAAGCTCGTGATCTCCGCCGGACCCCTGCTGCGCTTCACGGAGGACCAGATCCCCGAATGGCTGCTCCAGTCCGGGGCCGGGTTCGAGAAGATGCGAGAGCTGGCCTACCAGTTCGTCTCCAAGGTGGTTGCCCGCTACGCCCAGGTCGTGCATCGCTGGTATGTCATCAGCGGCCTGAATGCGTACAACCAGTTCAATTTCAATTTCGAGCAGATTCTCGAGATGACCCGCGCCGCCAACATGGCCGTGCGGGCCGCCGGCAGCAGGGCGGTTCGAATCGTCGAAGTGAGCAGTCCGTGGGGCGAGTACTACGCGACGACGCCCAGCAGCATCCCCCCCTTCGTCTACATGGACATGGTGGTGCAGAGCGGGACGAGCTTCGACGCCTTTGGCCTGCAGGTCCGCTTTGGCAAGGACGAATCGGGGCTGCACCTGCGAGACATGATGCAGATCTCCTCGATTCTGGATTGCTTCGCTCTCATCGCCAAACCCCTGTACGTCACGGACGTCGAGATTCCCAGCAAGCAGGGCAAGGGCAAGTTCGATGCCGAGCACGCCGGCGTCTGGCACCGACGGTGGGATCAGGGCCACCAGGGACAATGGCTCGAGCGGTTCTACAGGGTCGCCATGAGCAAGCCTTTCGTCGAGGCGGTGAACTACGGCAGTCTGGCCGACGGCGATGGCGGCGCGATCGCCCATAGCGGCCTGCTCACCCAGGACCTGGAACCCAAGGAATCCCTTGAGGTTCTCAAGAAGATGCACTTATCGGTTCTCAGGCGATAGGACCGTGCGTTTGTGATGGGCGGCATCCCATGGGGCAGCGAGCATTGGGACATGACAAGATGCTTGACGCGGCCCAGTCTCTGGGGTTTCTGGTTGGGTCCTGCGTCTGCGCGGTCTTGGCGGCGGGTTTTGCGGTCCGCACCCTACAGCCTGGCGTGGTGGAGTGGAAGCCTCTGCCCGAGGGGCGAATCAATCCCAATGAAGCCCCGGCTGCCAGTCTGTCGCGTCTGCCGGGCATCGGTCCGGCCCGGGCGCGAGCCATCGTGAATCTTCGCACCAGCCTTCGGGATCGGAGCGAGCACCAGCCGGCATTCCAAAACGCAGGCGATCTGGGCCAGGTCGAGGGGATCGGTCCTGCCACCATCAAAGGGATTCGCCCATGGTTGCGATTCGATCCCTCGGCTACGGCTGGCAACGAACTCCAGGGCGACTAGTCTGCTGGCGTGTGCCGGAACGCTGCTCTCGATTTGACGGTCACTGGCCCGCATGGTAGAATAGAGAAAAGGCGGGCCGGAAGAACGAAGTGGCTTCTGCCCGGTCAACGAGAGGAGAAGTCGTCTCGCCCGCAGAGCATTCGGACAGGAGGAATACGTGAAAAGGTCTTTTGGGGCATTGAACTGTGCCGTCCCGGCCATACTCTCCATCGCCACGATGATCCTCTTTGCCGTCGGGGAGAGTCGGGCTGCCGACCCGGTCCCGGTGGTGATCAACGAGGTCCTGGCGTCCAACGGCAGGTGTCTGGCCGATCCCCAGGGGGAATACGACGACTGGATCGAGCTGTACAATCCGAGTGATTTCCCGGTCGACCTGGGAGGGATGTACCTGACGGACGACCTGGAAACGCCGACTCGGTGGCAGTTTCCCTCCGATGACGCGGTGGCGACGACCATTGCCGCACACGGCTATCTGCTCATCTGGGCCGATGGGGATGTGACGGACTCGGGCCTGCACGCGGATTTCAAGCTCAGCGCCGAGGGCGAAACCATCGCCTTGTACGACCGCGACGGCTCAACCCTGATCGACAGGATCAGCTTCCCGGTTCAGACTACGGACATATCCTACGGCCGGATTCCCGATGCCAGCGACACGTGGATGCCCTTGGCCTATCCGACGCCCGAGTCGGGGAACTTCAGCATCTACCAGGGCGTTGTCGAGGGTCTGCAAATCAGTCCCGAACGAGGTTTCTACGACGGCGCGATTCAGGTCACGATTACCTGTCCCACGGAGGGGACGATGATCTACTACACGGTGGATGGCAGCGATCCCTACTCGCCGACCCGGATGCGGCCTGTCGCCGCGGCCTCTGTCTACACAGGGCCGATCTCCGTGTCGAAGACGACCTGTCTGCGGGCGGTGGCGGTCAAGAACCTGTGGAGTCCCTCGCCCGTTGCGACCTCCACGTACCTCTTCGTCGGGGACGTGGTCAAGCAATCGCCGCAGGGGGAGCGACCCAGCGCGGCCTGGCCCTCCGGCAGCGTGAACGGCCAGACCATCAACTACGGCATGGACCCCGACGTGGTCAACGATGCCCGGTACAAGGACCTGATGGACGATGCCTTGCTGGCGATCCCGTCGGTCTCGCTGGTCACGGACCTGGCGAATCTCTTCGACAGTGCGACGGGTATCTACGTGAACGCCAGCAGCCAGGGAACGTCCTGGGAGCGACCGGTCTCCGTAGAACTGCTCTATCCCGACGGAACGGAGGGCTTCCAGGTGAACGCGGGCCTGCGAATCCGAGGGGGCTACAGCCGCAGCGGCAGCAATCCCAAACATGCCTTCCGCCTGTTCTTCCGCGCGGACTACGGCATGCCGAAGCTTGACTATCCGCTCTTCGACGACGAGGGGGTCGGCGAATTCGAGGGAGTGGATCTCCGCACGAGTCAGAACTACTCCTGGAGCTACGAGGGCGGCAACAGCGACAGCCATGACACGTTCGTTCGGGAGGTCTTCTCGCGGGATACGCAGCGGGACATGGGCCAGCCGTACACGCGGAGCCGCTACTACCATCTGTATATCAACGGACAATACTGGGGGCTCTACCAGACCCAGGAGCGGTCGGAGGCATCCTATGCCGCGTCCTACTTCGGCGGCGACAAGGACGACTACGACGTCATCAAGTCCAGGGCCGGCAACGGCGGCTACGACATCGAGGCCACCGACGGCGTCCTCGACAACTGGCGCACGCTCTGGGATGCCTCGAAGTCCGGATTCGCCAGCGACACGACCTACTACCGCGTCCAGGGCCTAAATCCGGACGGCACGCCCAACGCGGCCTACCCGAAACTGCTCGACGTCGACAACCTGATCGACTACATGCTCTGCACATACTATGTGGGCGATCCCGACGGTCCGGTCAGCGCGTGGGCCCGCGTGGCGAACAACTTCTACGCCGTCTACAATCGCGTCCAGCCCGATGGGTTCAAGTTCTTCCGCCATGACGGGGAGCACTCCCTGTACTCGGTGAATGAATCGCGTCTGTTTGACGCGACGACGACTGCGGTGGGCTCATCCTTCAATCAGTCCAATCCGCTGTGGCTGCACACGCACCTGATCCTCCATCCCGAGTATCGGATGCGGTTCGTGGACCGCATTTACAGGCACTTC
Organism: Sedimentisphaerales bacterium; assembly: GCA_035342095.1. Classification (GTDB taxonomy): domain Bacteria; phylum Planctomycetota; class Phycisphaerae; order Sedimentisphaerales; family Anaerobacaceae; genus PLanc-01. The sequence continues at coordinate 13,708 of DAOQWL010000075.1, forward strand.
TTCAACAGCGGGGTACTGACGCCGGACGTTTGTGCCGCTCGTTTCATGGCCCGCGCCGAGCAGATCGATACCGCGATCATCGCGGAATCCGCCCGCTGGGGCGACTCCAAACGGAGCAAGCCCAGGACGAGGGACGACGACTGGTTGCCCGACATCGAAGGGATGGTTTCCAACTACTTCCCGCGTCGGACGAATATCGTCCTGAACCAGTTCAAGACGGCGGGCTGGTATCCGAGCTTCGATCCGCCGACCTTCAGCCGGCATGGCGGCTATCTGGACGCGGGCGCCACAATCTCCCTCCAGGGCGGAGTCGGAGCGATCTGGTACACCCTGGACGGCAGCGACCCTCGCGTCCCGGGATCGACGCCGGAGCAGGGGGACGAGGGGCTCCTGGTCGCGGAGGCGGCGTTCAAACGGGTCCTGGTTCCCACTGCGGCCATCGGCGACGCCTGGCGCGGCGGCGCCGCCTTCGATGATTCCGCCTGGACCAGGGGAACCGGCGGCGTCGGTTTCGAGCGGGGCACGGGATACGAAAACTACATCCAGATCGATGTCGAGAGCCAGATGTACAACAGGAACGCGAGCTGTTACGTGCGTATCCCGTTTGACGTCACGGCTGACGATCTCGCGTCCTTGGCCGGCCTGACGCTGAGCGTTCGATGCGACGATGGGTTCATCGCCTATCTCAATGGAACGGAGATCGCGAGGAAGAACTTCACCGGTACGCCCGCGTGGAACTCCGCCGCCAGCGCATCGAATCCCGACGAGTCTGCCAAGGTCTTCGAGTCGTTCAATGTCACCGCCTATCTCTCCAGTCTGAAAGTGGGCGCGAACCTCCTGGCCGTCCAGGCGATGAATCAGTCGACCAGTGGCTCAGACTTCCTCTTCTGTGTCCAACTGACGAGCCAGTCGGATTCGCCGGACGCCACCCCCAGCGGCATTGCCGAAACCGCCCTGCGGTACACCGGGCCGATCACCCTCTCGCAGAGCACGCGCGTGAAGGTCCGCTCTCTCAACGGGAGCGTCTGGAGTGCCCTGAACGAGGTCGTGTTCGCGGTCGGACCGGTGGCCGAGAACCTGCGGATCAGCGAGATCATGTACCATCCTGCGGACGATCCGAACGCGGAGTTCATCGAGCTGACCAACGTTGGTGATACGACGATCAACCTGAATCTGGTCCAGTTCACGAGGGGAATCCGGTACACGTTCTCAAGCTCCGAGCTGTCTCCAGGCGGTTACTGCCTGCTCGTGCGGGACCTCGCTTCCTTCAAGGCTTGCTATGGCGACCAACTGCCCGTCGTCGGACAGTACACAGGGAATCTGGCGAATGGCGGCGAGAGGATCGAGCTGCTTGACGCCGGCGGCGAGGTCATCGAGAGCTTCAAGTACAGGGACGACTGGTTCGACCTGACGGATGGCGCCGGTTTCTCGCTGACGGTCCTGGACCCGGCCAGCCGTGCCGACCTCAACGACCGGAGCGCCTGGTGGCCCAGCATCCACATCGGCGGCTCGCCCGGCGCCTCGGGCAACTGACAGTCTGGAACGGGGTTGCCGCCCAAGAGCCCAGCCAGAACACGCTCTTACGATCCTGTCGTCCCGAAGCCCGGCCGAACGATCTGGGCGGCGATCCAGAGGCCGCCCCTGGTCTTGGCCCAGTTCCTTCGCTGTCCCTCAGGATGATAACGTGTGCACAGGACACGTCCCCCCTGTAGCGCGACACGCCCTGTGGGATCGATCCCCACCTCCGCGGGAATGACAGACCTGTGATATCGCCGATGGATTGCCGGGCCGCGGAGGCGTCGGTATAATGCGGTGCCAAGACCCGGCCTCGGCCGGGTCGGAATACGAACAAGATGGAGATGTCCACATGCTAGCAGAGAGGCCTTGTCGATTGCGCAGGACCTGGATGGGTGTATTGATCGCCGGTTGTGTTGTCGTGGGTTCCTGTGCGGCCCAGATCGAGGCGACCCACACGTTCGCCATCGGCGACGAGAACTTCCTTCTGGACGGCCAGCGTCTGCAAATCCGCTGCGGGGAGATCCACTTCGCCCGCGTGCCTCGCGAGTACTGGGGACATCGGCTGGGGCTGTGCAAGGCGATGGGCCTGAATACCGTGTGTGCGTACCTGTTCTGGAATCTGCACGAGTGGGAGCAGGGAAAGTACGACTGGTCGGGGCAGGCGGACGCCGCGGAGTTCTGCCGGCTGGCGCAGCAGGCAGGGTTGTGGGTGATCCTGCGTCCCGGCCCGTACGCCTGTGCCGAGTGGGAAGGGGGCGGGCTGCCCTGGTGGCTGCTCAAGAAGCCGGACATCAAGCTGCGGAGCCGCGATCCGGACTTCATGGCCGCCTGCAAGGGCTGGCTCGAGGAGGTCGGGCGGGTCCTGGGACCCATGCAAGTCACACGCGGCGGTCCCATCCTCATGGTCCAGGTCGAGAACGAATACGGCTTCTACGGCGACGACGTCCGGTACATGGGCGAGATGAAGCAGGCCCTGGTCGATGGCGGCTTCGACGTCCCGCTGTTCGCGTGCAATCCGCCGTATGCCCTCCGCAAGGGGTTCCGCAACGACCTGTTCAACGTCGTCAACTTCGGTAAGGACCCTGAGGGCGGGTTCAAAGCCTTGCGGGAGGTCCAGCCCAAAGGGCCGCTCATGTGCGGCGAGTTCTATCCCGGCTGGTTCGACACCTGGGGCTTCCCACACCACCTGGGCAACACGCCGCAATACCTCGCGGACCTGGAGTACATGCTCAAGAACAACGCGTCGTTCAGCATCTACATGGCCCACGGCGGCACCACGTTCGGCCTGTGGTCCGGTGCGGATCGGCCCTTCAAGCCCGATACCTCCAGCTACGATTACGATGCGCCCATCAGCGAGGCCGGCTGGATCGGCGAGAAGTTCCAGCTCACGCGGGACCTGATGGCCAGGCACCTGCTGCCGGGCGAGACGATCCCCGAGCCGCCCGCCGCGAATCCGGTGACCGCGATTGTCCGCTTCGAGCTGACCGAGTCCGCCGCAGTCTTCGACAACCTGCCGACGCCGGTCGTGGACAAGGCTCCTCGCAACATGGAAGCCTACAACCAGGGTCGAGGGTGCATCCTGTACCGAACGACCGTGCCCGCCGGCCCCGCGGCCCAACTGAGCGCCAGGGAGATTCGCGATTTCGCCTGGGTCTTCCTGGATGGAAGACTTGTCGGGACGATGGACCGACGGTCTCAGCAGTACCGCGTGCAAATCCCTCGTCGCCGGGTGTCCTCGCGCCTCGATATTCTGGTCGAAGCGATGGGGCACATCAACTTCGGACCCGAAGTACACGACCGCAAGGGCCTGCACGCGCCGGTGACGCTCAAGGCCGCAGACGCGGCGGCTGTCGAGCCCGGCCCGTGGCAGGTGTATCGCTTGCCCCTGGAGGGACCCATGCTCGAGAATCTGCGATGGAAGCTGGGCAAGACGAGGGGTCCTGCGTTCTGGAGGGGCACGTTCAATGTAGCCAAGCCCGCCGACACCTTCCTGGACGTTCGCACATGGGGCAAGGGCGTCCTCTGGGTCAACGGTCGGTGCATGGGCCGGTTCTGGAACATCGGGCCGACACAGACGATGTACGTGCCTGGACCCTGGCTCCAGTCCGGGCGGAACGAAGTGATCGTGCTGGACCTGCTCGGGCCGAGCGAGCCGGTGCTGGCCGGCCTGGAGGAGCCGATCCTGGATCAGCTCCGGCCGGAACTCGATTTCGCCAAGAAGGTTCAGCAGTCTGTCCTGACGATTGAAGGCGTGCAGCCAGTCCACAGCGGTACGTTCGCTCCTGGACCCGCAGCCCAGGACGTTCGATTCGCCATGTCCGCGCAGGGTCGCCAGTTCTGCCTGGAAACCCTGAGCGCCATCGACGGCAAACCCTTCGCCGCGGTCGCGGAAATCGACCTCCTGGATGGGGCGGGGCAGCCCATCCCGCATACCGTCTGGACGATAGCCTACGTGGACAGCGAAGAACGGATCAGCGAGGACGGCTCGGCGCTCAACGCCATCAACGGCCAGACCGCCGATTTCTGGCACACCGAGTGGAGCCAGGCCCAGCCGGGCCATCCGCATCGACTGGTTATCGACCTGGGTCAGGCAGCCACGATCACCGGCTTCCGCTACACCCCCCGACCGGGCAACGACTCGGTCGGCGGCAGGATCAAGGAGTACCGCGTGTACGTTGGCGACTCGCTGGCCAAGCCGACGGCACAGTAGGGGAGTCTGGAGTTGCGGGTTTGAGGTGGCAGGAGTCAAAGACGGTCTGTACCGCTTCCGACTTTACGCCCCCACCCTCGAACTTCAAGGGATAACGCCTCGCGGCGTGTCTTGCCAAAATCCTCCTTGCTCTTGGCTTGCGGCGCGGTATACTTGGGGAATACGGGCCGTTGTGTCCGCCTGGTGGGCAAGGGCTGTGCGGAATCGCAGTCCGGCTCTTCCAAATACAGGCCGTCCATTTCACTCCAGAATTCACGATTTCTTCAACCGACGGCCGAGAGGGTTCGGGGCCCGCAGCAGCGTCGAGTACTTCAGATTCGAAGGGTGTTCTGCCGTGACCGAGACCGATTCATTTGGACCATTACTCACGTTGGAAGGAGGATCGTCATGTGTAAGAAACTGTCTGGGCGAGCATCTTGTGCATCAAACTCCCGAGTCCTGTGGCTGGTGGCAGTCGCCATCGGGTGGATGATGACCGGGTACGGCGGCATGGCCATCGGGCAGGTCGTCGGCGTGGATGATCCGATGGACATGGCCGATTCGAGCGGCGACATCAAGCGTATCGAGGCTTGGGTGGACGAAGGGAACCTGAATCTGACGATGACGGTGTACGGTGTCTTCGCGCCTTCGGTCGATGAAACGCCGGCCGGCATGACCAATCGGTACTACTACCATTGGCTCCTCGATACGGACAACAATCCGGATACCGGTTACCACAACTCCGAGTATGAGGGCAATCCGACGCGCCTGCAAACCCCCATTGGTGTTGATTTGATGGTCCAATTCGGCTGGCGCAACGGCGCCACCAACGGCGTGTACGCGTACACCTTGGATCCATCGACCGGAGATGAGGTGGAGCTGTTTGAGGGCTACGAATACACGATTGACGGCGACACGATCCACGCGGTCATCCCCTTGGCGGATTTGGGACTGACTCCCGACGGCACCATCGCAGTGTCGGCATTCCAGGAAGGCGCATCCAACGGATGGCAGTGCGATTGGGTCGAATCGGTTGTGCTGCCCTTGACGGTCGTTCGGGCCTTCAATCCTATCCCGCCAACGGACAGCGACGATATCCCGTGTGATGTGATCCTTGGTTGGTCGGCCGGCCGTCATGCCGTAGCCCACGATGTCTACCTGGGGACGGTCTTCACCGACGTCAACGACGCCAGCCGGACCGATCCCCGCGGCGTCCTGGTCAGTGAGGGACAGGCCGATGCGACCTTCGATCCGGAAGGGTTGCTGGACTTCGGTACGACGTACTACTGGCGAATCGATGAGGTCGGCGGCGCCCCGGAGAACACGATCGACAAGGGCCAGGTCTGGACCTTCACGACGGAACCCTATGCCTACCCGATCACCGGCGTCATCGCCACCGCCAGCACGTACGAGCCCGGCATGGGGCCGGACAATACGGTCAATGGCTCCGGATTGGATGCCGACGACGGGCATTCCACCGACCTGGAGGATATGTGGGTAACCCGCGGCGGCCTGCCGGTCTGGATTCAGTTCGAGTTCAAGCAGGCCTACAAAATCTACGAGATGTGGGTCTGGAATTCAAACTACGTGCTTGAGGACCTAATGGGTCTCGGCGCCCGAAACGTCACAATCGAGTACTCCGAGGACGGCCAGTCGTGGACGCCTTTGGCCGGCGTGCCCGAATTCGCGCAGGCGTCCGGTTTGTCGGGCTACACGCCGAATACGACGGTCGATTTCGGCGGCGTCCTGGCCAAGTTCGTCAGGCTGACGATCGAAAGCTGCTGGAGCGGCAGCAGCTCTGGGCAGGCCAGCCTGAGCGAGGTGAGGTTCTTCTACATCCCGGTTCAGGCGTTCGGACCCGATCCGCAGGACGATGCCACGGACGTCAGCGTCGAAGTCAAGCTGGACTGGCGGCCCGGACGGGAGGCAACCTCGCACACGGTCTATCTCAGCGAGGACGAGACTGCCGTCGCGGACGGGACCGCGGCAGCCGAGACCGTGACCGACCATGGGTACGTCCCCTCGTTTCTGAATCTCGCGACAGAGTACTTCTGGAGAGTGGATGAAGTCGGCGACGCCGGAACCTACGCGGGCAACGTTTGGAGCTTCACTACCGAAGCATACGTGGTTATCGACGACTTCGAGAGCTACAACGACACCGACCGGTGCATCTACGACACCTGGATTGACGGCTATGCCACGAAGACGAACGGTTCGACCGTCGGGTATATAGAATCCAAGGGCGGGACATTCGGCGAGCGGACCGTCCTCCACGGCGGGAGACAGTCGATGCCCCTGTTCTACGACAACACGAAGTCGCCGTATTACTCGGAGGCGGAGCGGACGTTCGATTCGTCCCAGGACTGGACCGCCCGCGGGGCCGATACCCTGCGCCTGTACTTCCGAGGCGTCGCCGCGTCGGAAGGCAACTCGGCGCAGGGCCTGTATGTGACGGTGAAGGACAAGTCGGACAAGTCGAAGACGGTTACGAACGCCGATGCGGCGGCGACAACCGCGACCGAGTGGCAGCAGTGGGAGATCCCGCTGAGCGAGTTTGCATCGGTCGGTGTGAAGGTCTCCGCAGTCCAGGCGCTAGCGATTGGCGTGGGCAACAGGACCAATCCGACCGCTGGCGGCACGGGTGTTGTCTACATCGACGATTTCGGTTACGGCCGGCCCCTGCAATAGACATACGCGGCCTTGTTCCGCCGCGGTGACGCGGTGTGATCCGCGAAAGCCCTTTGTGCGGCGAGGACATCTTGCCGGTGTCCGCCTGTCTTCGTAGGATAGTGCAGGCGCAGGTGGGATGTCCCCGCCGCGATGTCCGTCACGACTGGTTTGGAAAGGGCTTTCGATGGTCGGGCCGAGCGTTTTCGAGAGACTGCGGGCGGGCTGTGTGATCCCGGCGCATCCACTGGCCTTGACGCCCGAGAGCCAACTCGACGAGCGGCATCAGAGGGCCCTGACTCGGTACTACCTCGCCGCCGGAGCGGGCGGGCTGGCCGCAGGCGTTCACACGACCCAGTTCGCCATCCACAATCCGAAGGTGGGTCTGTATAGACCAGTGCTGGAACTGGCGATACGCACCGCGAGAGAATCTGTCGCCACTGCGGGAGTCGAGCCGCCGATCATGATCGCAGGCCTGGTGGGGGACACCGCCCAGGCCGTCCGCGAGGCGAGACTCGCGGACGATCTGGGATACCACCTGGGTCTGCTCTCGCTGACCGCCCTGCGGGGGAAGTCTATCGATGACCTGATCGAACACGCCAGGCAGGTCGCCGAGGTCATTCCGATCATGGGTTTCTACTTGCAGAGCACGATCAGCGGCATGACGTTGCCGAAGGAGTTCTGGTCCCGCCTGGTGGAAATCCCGAACGTCCGTGCGGTGAAGATCGCTCCGTTCAACCGGTACCAGACTTTGGATGTCCTGGAGGCGGTCGCGCAATCCGGGCGGAAGGACGACATCGCCCTATACACAGGCAACGACGACAACATCCTGCTCGATCTGGCGACCCGCTACGTCTTCCGGACCCAGCAGGGCGACGTGGCGCTTGGCATGGCAGGCGGCCTCCTGGGCCAGTGGGCCTGCTGGACGAAACGGGCGGTCGAGCACCTGGCCCGGATCAAAGAGATTCGCCGGAAGGACAGCTCGATCCCGATGGACCTCCTCACACTGGCCGGCCAGATGACCCTGGCGAACAAGGCGATCTTCGACGCGGATCACGCCTTCGCAGGCTGCATCCCAGGCATCTCCTACGTCCTGAAATGCCAAGGACTCATGGACCACATCCGCATGCTGGACCCCGCGGACCGGCTCTCGACGGGCCAGACCGAGCAGATCGACGAGATCATGCGTCACTATCCGCACCTGACCGACGACGAGTTCGTCGCGGCCAATCTGGAGACCTGGCTGGCTCCATAGACGGTCGGCAGGGGATTTGAATTCTGCCGTCGCCTGTGGTATCCTGAGTGGCGGATCGACCCGGAAGGCGTGGGCAGGGCGGCCTGGCACCCATCGCCGGCAGACACAGCGTAAGGAGGCACGGCATGAGCGGCATCTTCGGCGTCGTATCGAAGCAGGATTGCGCGGAACTCCTCTTCTACGGGACCGACTATCATAGTCACCTGGGCACGGAGTATGGCGGCCTGGCGATCCTCGGGGAGGGCTTCGCACGCCAGATCCACGACCTCCGTCAGAGCCAGTTCAAGTCGAAGTTCTTCCAGGACATCGGCCGCATGCACGGCAACAAGGGGATCGGCGTCGTCAGCGGCATGGACGAGCAGCCCATCTACCTGAATTCGCGATTCGGGCCGTTCTGCCTGGTCACCAGCGGTATCGTGGAAAACGCCGAGGAACTGGCCGCCGCGATGCTCAAGAAGGGAGTGTCTTTCAGCGAGGTCAGCCCGCGAGGCGTCAACGCGACGGAACTGATCGCCAAGCTCATTACACGAGGGACGGACCTGGTGGATGGAATCGAGAAGGTCTTCGACCTCATTGAGGGCTCCTGCTCGCTCCTGCTGCTCCACCGGGCGGGGATCTACGCCGCGAGGGACCGATTCGGGTACATGCCTTTGATCGCCGGGAAAGGGCCCAACGGATGGGCCATCACGACGGAGACCTGTGCCTTCGCGAATCTGGGCTTCGAGGTCGTCAAGTACCTGGAGCCGGGGGAGATCGTCCTGCTGAACGAGGACGGGATCATGCAGCGCAGGCCCGGCCGGGGCAGGACGCAGCAGATCTGCACGTTCCTCTGGATCTACACCGGCTTTCCCGCTTCCAGCTACGAGGGCGTCAACGCGGAGATTGTCCGGGAGCGGTGCGGTCGCTACCTGGCCCGGCGCGACAAGGACATCCATGCGGACTTGGTTTCCGGCGTGCCCGATTCGGGCCTTTCCCACGGCCTGGGGTATGCGATGGAGTCCGGGATTCCCTTCCGCCGGCCGCTCGTGAAATACACCCCCGGCTACGGGCGGAGCTACACGCCCCCATCCCAGCAGACGCGGGACCTGATCGCCAGGATGAAGCTCATCCCGATCAAAGAAGTGATCGACGGGAATCGGATTGTAGTCTGCGAGGACTCCATCGTCCGAGGAACCCAATTGAAGAACTTCGCGATCGCCAAGCTCTGGAGCTGCGGCGCCAAGGAGATCCACGTTCGGCCTGCGTGTCCGCCCTTGATGTTCCCCTGCATGTTCAACCTGTCCACGCGGTCAATTCACGAGCTGGCCGCCCGGCGGGCGATCCGGAGCATCGAAGGCCATGACCTGGCCGACGTGTCGGAGTACATCGACCCTGCGTCGACCAAATACGCACAGATGGTCGATTGGATCGCCAGGGACCTGAGCGTCACCACGCTTCGCTACCAGACCGTGGACGACATGATCAGCGCCGTCGGCCTGCCTCGCCAGAAGCTCTGCCTGTACTGCTGGACGGGACAATGCCCCAAAGCCGCCTGTCCCCACGCCGCCTTCGAGATCGTCGAGACGATGCGATCCTCAGGCAAGAGGAAGGGCGCAAAGGACGAAGTGGACCAGCAGCAGCTCTGGTAGACACGGGAACGACGCGCCGGTCTTGCTGGTTTTACACGGTTTTTACACCGGCAACCTATCTGGCTGATGCAGGTCTTTTTACACGCTCTTTACACATCCGGACCCTCCTCGTGCGTTATAGTTAGTGTGGCAACTGAACGCAACCGTATCCCGCATGATGGAGGCACGAAGATGCACAGGTCCGGATTCGCCCAAGTCGTTATGGCGCTGCTTCTCCTCGCATTGCCATGCTCCTCCCTGGCCCAGATCGAGCACCTTGTCATCCGTCCGCCTGCGACGAACGTCCTTGTGCCGCAGAGCCGTCCGTGGGGGTTCGCTCCCGATCGGCGTAACAACGTCCAAATCACCGAGGTCGGCGTCCGGATCGACATCGTCGAGATGACCGCGACGACCACGGTCGAGCTGCACCTGGAGAACCCCACCTCCCAGCGGCAGGAGGCGGAGCTGATCTTCCCGGTGCCCGACGGCGCCGTGGTGCGAGGCTTCGCCTATGACGGCCCGGGCGGGCAGGTGACCGCCCAGGTCCTGCCCAAGGACGAAGCCCGGCGGATCTACGAGAGTCTGGTTTCGCGGATTCGCGACCCCGCCCTCGTCGAGTTCATCGGATACAACCTCATTCGGTCCAGCGTGTTCCCCATCGAGGCTCACGGCAAGCAGAAGGTCCGCCTGACCTACGAGCATCTGCTCGGCGTGGACGGCTCCCGCGTGGACTACATCTTGCCTCGCACGGAGTCGCTCCAGTACGCGGTGCCGTGGAATGTCACCGTCCGGATCCGGGCCGAGCGTCCGATTTCCACGGTCTACTCGGCGAGCCACAAGCTCGAGATGGAGCGGATCGGCGAGCGAGAAGTGGTACTGAAGATTGCGGCCGGCGCGAGCCGGGAGCCCGGGCCGTTCCGGCTGTCCTATCTGCTCCAGGAAGACGGCGTTACCGCGTCGATCTTCGCCTACCCGGATGAGAAAGTCGGCGGCGGGTACTTCCTCCTGCTGGCCGGCCTGCCCGCCAAGGCGACGCAAGACCCGAACGTGCAGGCGATCAAACGGGAGGTGACGCTCGTGATCGACCGCTCGGGCAGCATGAGAAATGAGAAGATCCAGCAGGTCAAGGAAGCGGCGATGCAGGTCATCGCAGGTCTGCGCCCGGGCGAAGCCTTCAACGTTGTGTTGTACAGCAACAGCATCCAGTGGTTCTCGCCTAAACCCGTCGTCAAGAGCCAGGCTACGGAAGAGGCTGCACGCAAGTACGTCGAGGGCATCACCGCCACGGGCGGCACGAATCTCCACGATGCCCTGCACGCCGCACTGCAGCAGGAGCCGACGGAGGGAATGCTGCCCATCGTGCTGTTTCTCACCGACGGTCTGCCCACGGTGGGCCAGACCTCGGAAGCCGCCATCCGCGATCTGGCGGCAAAATCGAACCCGCACCGCCGACGGATCTTCACCTTCGGCGTGGGCTTCGACGTCAACGCGCCCCTGCTGGAGAAGATCGCCGACCAATCCCGAGGACGGGCGGAGTTCGTCCTGCCCAAGGAGGACGTGGAGGCGAAGGTCGGCGCGGTGTTCAATCAACTGACCGGGCCGATCCTGGCGGAGCCCGAGCTGCGGATCACGGATTCGCGTGGAGATGTCGCCGTGGGTCGAACCCGGGACATTCTGCCGGAAAGACTCCCCGATCTGTTCGAGGGGGACCGGCTCATCCTGCTGGGCCAGTACGTCGGGAAGGACCCGGTCGTCTTCGAAGTGACGGGCAACTACTTCGGGAAACGTCGGACGTTCAGGTCGAATCTGGACTTCGCGAAGGCCAGCGAGAAGAACGGGTTCGTGCCGCGTCTGTGGGCCAGCCGCAGGATCGCCGAGCTGATCGACGCGGTCCGCCAGGCGGGGGCCGACCCTTCCACCTCGCCCCAGGACCCCAAGATCAAGGAACTGGTCGATGAGATCGTCCGTCTGTCCACCGAGTTCGGCATTCTGACGGAATACACAGCGTTTCTCGCGAGGGAAGGAACAGATCTCGCCAGCCCGACCAGTGTCCGCCGCGAGGCCATCGACGTCCTGTCCAGCCGGGCCATCGAGGTCCGCTCCGGCATCGGCGGCGTCAATCAGAGCCTCAACAGCATCCGCCAGAAGGGCCAGAGCGAGTTGAACCTCCGGAATTTCTACTACGACGAGAAGCTCAACGAGGTCTCCATTAGCAGAGTCCAGCAGGTCAATGACCAAGCTTACTACAGCCGTGGATTCCAGTGGGTGGACAGCAGGCTCGTGAGCCGCAAAGACCAGGTCACGCCGGCCATGGTCATCGAGTTCGGGTCGAAGGAGTACTTCGATCTGGCCCACCGCCTCGCGAGGCAGAACCGCCAGGGCAGCATCGCATTGACCGGCGACATCCTGCTCATCGTCGATGGCGAACCCGTGCTCATCAAATCGCCGAGCGCCAACTGACAGCAAGATCTACCCGGAAAGGGAGCATGACATGAAAACGAGAAACGTGATTTGGGGTCTGACTGTGGCCGTTCTTGCGGCTCTTTGCGCGACGATCGTCATCGCGGCGGAGAACGCCTTCGTGCAACCGGTCGTGGAGATCCCGCTGCCCAGCCCAAGCCGCTGGTTCAGATGGCGATCCAACAGGCAGTCCGCGAGCAGGCCGCCCGGAAGAACTACAGCTTCAAACAGGCCGACGAGCCGGCAAAGCCTGCCGAGGGCGCACCGGAGCGGAAGTAGCTGACTGACCCGCGCACCCAGCACGGTCCTCAATCACGTTCGGCCAGCCGTGAGTCCTCTACGGGGGGGGCTCACGGCTTTCTGATTCCCGCAACACCCACTGGCGTATCGCCGACGGATTGCTACAATCATGGCATTTGGAGCAGGATCAGAATGCCGGAAGAATGCAAGGAATTGCCGCCGAGCGGGCGCAGTAGTGCCTGGCCGCTCTACGGTGCCGCCTTCATGATGGCCATGTATTTAAGCATGGCGTGGGCAGCCATGCCCTTCATTCTTACCACGATCCGCGGGACGAGCGCGGAGGTGGGCTACGCGCCTGCGATCAACAACCTTGCGTACATGATCGCTCTGCTGGTCACCGGCTCGCAGTTGAGGCACTTCCGCGTCAAACGGACGACCCTTGCGGCGGGCACGGTGGCGCTCCTGGCCTCCGTGACCATGACGTCCGCGGTCCTGGCGGGCATGGTTCGCAAAGAGAGCGACGGCGTCCTGTGGGTCTGGGTCCTGATCGCCGCCGGGGGGATCGGCGGGGCGACGATGGCACTCTACTGGCCGTTCCTGATGAGCTGGGTGTCCTCCGACTACGAGGGCGTTCGCTTGAATCGTCGGTTCGGCCGATACAACGGCGCCTGGTCCGGCGGCGCGACCATCGGCCCACTGCTCGGCGGCTGGCTCGTCGAAGTCCACCCGGTCCTGCCGTTGGCCGGCGCGATCGTGTGCGTGGTGCTTTCGCTTGTGCTCTTGAGCTTTGCGAAGGATGGTTCGACCCGCAAAGTGGTCGAGCCGTCGCAACCAGCGAGCGCCGGGGACCCAGCCTTCGATCTGCGCCTTCTCGCCGACTGTCGGTGGATCTCGCGAATCGCCCTGTTCAGCGCGTGCGCGTGCTACGCGGTGATCCGCTCGCAGTTTGCCCTGGTCTTCACGAGCCTGGGGTACGCGGAATCACAGTTCGGCCTGTATCTGACGATCTACGCTCTGTGCAACTTCGCGGCGCTCATGGTGGCCGGGCGGTGGGCCCGATGGCATTTCAAGCCAAGCCTGCTGATCGTTGCCCAGGCGATGCTGCTGCTCATGCTCCTGATGACCCTCTACGGCAGGACCTTGGGCGTCCTCTTCGTCTCCTCAGTCATCCTCGGTGTGGCCTACGGCTTCGCGTACGGCTCCCACCTGTACTATGGCGCCTCTGCCAGCCGCCAGCGCTCGACCCGAATGGCGATTCATGAGATTGTCATCTCGCTGGGCCTGACCATCGGCTCGGCCTCCGGCGGCTACCTGTGCGAGCACGTGGGCCTGTACTGGCCCTACTGGTTCGCGGTCGGGGTCGTCGTTCTGGGCCTGGTCGGCCAGGCGGCCGTCCACGCCGGCACGCGGGCAAGGATGAGCGCCGCCGCGGCATCTGCTTCCCCCGACGCAGAGAGCGAACGCCCGTGATGCAGAAAAATGCTCTTTCTGAGAAGAATAAGCTTGACAGGCGGATTCCCCCGGATGTAGACTCCTAATAATGAGATACGAAGGCGGGTAAGTTACGTCTTCATAACTTGTGTCGTCATTTATATCGCACTCATCTATCATACCCGCTCACCTTCGCGATCAGGGACATATTCTGTACATCCGGGCAACGCTGCGCTTTCGGCGTGGTGATCGGCGGGGGTACGGAGTCCGGGATCGTGCCCCGCTACAGTCCTCTCGTCGTCCCACGACGCCGCTCGCGGGGTAACTCTGTGCGAATTCGGTCTGGGCATGTGCCCGTTCCGTGCCGTATTCACATCCCAACGGTACTTGTGAAAGGAGCCGAAGATGGAAACGCATAGGAGAATCATCATCGGGGCGGCAGTCTACGTGTTCATCGCAGGTCAGTCCGCCGCCACATCGGCGAAGATCATCTATGTCGATGATGACGCCGTCGGGGTGGCCGACGGCTCCTCCTGGGCGAATGCATTCGTATACCTGCAGAAGGCGCTCAGTGCCGCCGGGTCCGGGGACGAGATCCGCGTCGCCCAGGGGGTGTACCGGCCCAACCTGTATGGTACGACCCCAGTCACGAGAGCACCGAGGGTGGTCAGTCCGTCGCTCAAGTCGTTCGAGATCGCGGAAGGAGTGACGATCCAAGGCGGTTTCGCAGGGCTCGGCGCCGAGGACCCGAACGGCCGCGACGTCGGGCAATATGAAACGGTCCTGAGCGGAGACCTGTCCGCCAATGATGTCGTCGGCTGGGGTCTGGGCCATCCCCTGTACGAATCGCTGCACTCCGACAACCGCGGCTACGTGGTCTGGAGCAGCTACGCGATTCGGGGCAGCGACACTATTGCAGTGCCTCGGCTCGATGGCTTCGTGATCGAGTCTGCCATCCAGAGTGCCCTCTACAACGTGGGCGGCAGTCTCTGCGTCGCCAACTGCACCTTCCGACGGAACTCGAGCCAGGAGACAAGCGGGTCGGCGATCCTGTGCCTGGGAGGCGAACTGATCCTCTCGAACTGCGTGTTCGAGGACAATACCTCCGCGATCTCGGGCGGGGCGATCTACGCGTCAGATGCTGTCTTGACGCTGTCCGACTGCCGATTTGTGAACAACTGGACCCCCACCGTGGGCGGCGCGGTCCACGCCGTGGGCAGCAGCGTCGTCCTGACGGGCTGCACATTCAGGCAGAATGCCGCCGGACAGGGCGGAGCCATCTGCCAGCAGCAGGGCACGCTGACCCTCGCCGACTGCGAATTCGAAGCCAACATGGCAGACAGGCAGGGCGGCGCCGTCGATCTGGCCGACCAACAGAACGCATCGATGACCCGCTGTGCCTTCCGAAACAACTCGATGGCTCAGTGGGGCGGCGCCATCATGAACAAGGGCATGTCTTTGCTCCTGGACGCCTGCACATTCAGCGGCAATCGGGCCGGCTACGGCGGCGCAATTTATGTGTACCTGTCGTCGACCGCCGGTTCCTGGGCACAGGGCGTCACCATGGCGCACTGCCTGTTCGCAGGCAACTATGCGTCAGGTCGGGGAGGAGCTCTCTTGACCTACTACGTCGAACTTACGATCGGCAGTTGTACGTTTGCAGACAACGTGGGTGGGACCCTCAACTGGCAGGCATCGACTACAACAAGCCCCTTCACGATGAAAGACTGCATCGTGTGGGACGGCAACGATTCGATCGTCAACGGGTCCGGCGCAACAAGGGGCGGAGGAACGACCCATGTGACGACAACAGGACCGACAATTGCGTTCAGCGACGTGCAGAGCGGCTGGTCCGGCGAGGGTAACATCGGCGCCGATCCATGTTTTGCTGCTCCTGGCCACTGGGCCAACCCATCCGCGTTGGACACCGTTGTATCCGCGAGCTTCGCCGGTGCGGCCTGGGTCGATGGCGACTACCACCTCAAGAGCCAGGCGGGACGATGGGACCCGGCGAGCGAAACGTGGGTCCTGGACGCGGTCACCAGTCCCTGCATCGATGCAGGAGATCCGAACAGTCCCGTCGGCGACGAGCCCGAGCCGAACGGCGGGCGGATCAACATGGGCGCCTACGGCGGGACCGCAGAGGCGAGCAAATCCCTCTGAGAAGACGAATGGTCCACGAGCCCTGGGGTGCATGGCCGTTCTTGCGGCCACTGACATGACGACGAGGCACGGGCCAGACACTGTCATTCCTGCACTGCAAAGGCGCAAGATCTTGTTTTCTTAGCAAGCATTTTC
>DAOQWL010000076.1:0-29480 GCA_035342095.1 Sedimentisphaerales bacterium
CCCCGCTGCACCACCACTTCCACCTGGCCGGCTGGAGCGAGCCGCAGGTGGTCGTCCGCTTCTGGCTCATGGCCGCCGCCTTCGCCGCCCTGGCCCTGGCCACGATCAAACTGCGCTGAAAAGATCAGCGACAAAAGCAGCTTCCGTGTCCCGTAGCACGGGCATCCTGCCCGTGTCTTTCATGATCACAGAAGGGAACGCTGAGCGTTCATAGTGACGCCGTAAGGCGGTGTCTTCCTTGCGCATCAAGATATGCCCTTACGGGCACACCACGAGCCCGCCTCCAGCGTGTCTTCTCCGATTCCCAGTTGCCTCCATCCGCTTCGCCGCTACAATGGTGCCATTGACAAGAGGCCCCTATAAACACAGAGGAAAGACTTCCGCTCGACTCAGAGCATGAAGAACCTGGGGTCCAGGAGATGCAAACCACCAGAGACAATGGAGAGACCACCCCGAACATGAGACCCGGCAGACAAACAGGGGATCGGCGACGAGAAGCCACTCAGAGAGCATCTCGCACCTGCCGTTGGGCCAAAACCATGACAGCATGGCTCATTGGCTGGAGCCAAACCAAGGGAGTGAAATGGCGTATCGTGGACTTCATTGGACCAAACGGCTGCGAATCGCGGGGCGTTGTTGACCTTCTGGCGGTTCGCAAGAATCACGCTGTGTGCGGTGGTATGCTCAAGCGAGGAGACCTGCTGGATATCATTCTGATACAGGTCAAAGGTGGAAGTGCACCATTTCCGACCCAGGAGGACATCAGCCGCCTCAAGAAGGTGGCAAAACACCACCGAGCCAGAGCCATCGTTCTATCCGAGTGGAAAGCCCAGACCCGCCTGCAGCTTTACGTACTCAAACGAAATCGGTGGCTGGCCATCGAACCCAAAGAAGTGTTCGGACAACTGGATTCTACCTGACAGAATCCAGTCCCAGGTTGGCTACACGGATTTCGATTTGTCCCAGAGCGTTTCGGGCGCGATGTCGATGTTCCCCGGCCATGCAACGGTACCGCAGGCAACTGTTGCCTTCATGAACAGCGGGGAATTCTTGAGCTTGGAAAAGGGCTTCTTGTCCAACAGCGGCTTCATGTCAAAGCGGCGCTTCTGGCCGTTTTCAAACACGATCAACAGCGTGTGATCTGCTTGAGCCTCGACACTGACAACATCCAATAGCGTTTCCATGAAACCTACCTCGCTCATTGTTCATTGCAGGGGGGCGATGCGGAACGGTTCGTCTCCCGCAACCGCAAGTTCCCAATTGGCCAGGAGTTCATCCCTGTGGAGATCCACCCACACCTGCACCATCTTCATCTGTCTCAAAGGAATCTCTCCCGCAAGAACAGACCCATCTTCGATAGCCACAGAGGCTTTGTGTCCCTGATACCGCACATGAATGTGCGGCTTGTGATGACGGCCCGTGTCCTCGTAGTAGATCGCCACGAGGATTCCGTAGAACATGGATATAGTCGGCATCTATTCTGTCCTCTGCCAAAGCCTGAACCAGTTCTATGCTCAAGGACTATTGTACATTGTGTTCCCCTGCATGGCAACGGGGAAGCTGGGAGGTCATGCCGACAGCCGCGGGGTGTGCTGGAACCGCAGAGAGATCGTTGCGTGGCACGTCGTCCAGCCATCCTTATGGGCCATTTCTTGCATGAAGGCCCCTCTTTGTGGCACAGATGCCTCGGGGTTGATCGAAGGCCCGTCTTTTGCTATAATGGTTTTTGACGCCGGGAGTTGGGTCCCTTGTCGGCGATGGTCCGGAGAACATGGAATCATTCTCGTCATGAAGTGGTCGCAGAATCCAGTTGTGCTTGTCGTTGTTCTTTTGGCCCTGGGTTCTTCGGTCCCGGCCTATTGCCAGGATCTGCTGGAAATCAGCGAGTTCATGGCGGTGAACGACACCGGCCTGGACGATGCGGACCGCGATGAGTCGGATTGGATCGAGATCCACAACGCCGGGGCGGACAGGGCGAACCTGCAGGGATGGTATCTGACCGATTCCGCCGGCAACCTGGCGAAATGGCAGTTTCCCGAGGTATTCCTGGACCCCGACGCCTACCTGGTCGTCTTCGCCTCGGGGAAAGACCGTCGCGACCCCGCTGGCGAGCTGCACACGGATTTCAAGCTCAGCGGGTCGGGCGAGTATCTAGGACTCGTCCGCCCGGACGGGGTCACCGTCGTCTCGGAGTTCTCCCCCGCCTTTCCTCCCCAGGCGCCCGATGTCTCCTACGGCCTGGTCGAGACCATCGTCCAGGAATCTTTGCTGGTCCACGGTACGCCCGCCAGGGCGTTCGTGCCCCTCGACGACTCCCTGGAGCCTCCGTCCGTATCGCAGGACGCTCCGCGTCCCTGGACGCTGGAGAACTTCGACGATACGGCCTGGCCATCGGGCGTCACAGGGGTCGGCTTCGGGTACGGCCCACTGGTCGGACTGAACGTCTCCGACATGCGGAATGTGAATGAGACGGTGTACGTTCGCATTCCCTTTGTCGTGGACGATCCTTCGGCCTTCAAGGCGTTGATGCTCCGCGTGCAATTCGACGACGGGATGATCGCCTATCTCAACGGCCACGAGGTGGCTCGTGACAACGCGCCTGAGACGACGATGGAGACTTGGAACTCCGGCGCCGTCGTCACATGGCCCAACTCGCGACTGATGGAAACGGTGGATTTCCCTATCCGCCAGATGGATTACCTCCACGTCGGGACGAACGTGCTGGCGATTCACGGATTGAACCACGGCCTGGCCAGTCCGGACCTGCTGGTGAATCCGGAGCTGCTGGCGACGGTCGCGGGGATGGAGCCGTCGCGACGGTACTTCCCGAAGCCGACGCCCGGCGGGGCCAACAATGCCGGCGTCGAGACCGTCGGACCGATCATTGCCGACATGGAACACTCGCCCGAGACACCGACCGAGAGGGACACGCTGTGGATCACCGCACGGATCTCGCCCGCGTTCGATCCGGTGGCCCTCGTCGAGCTTCGCTATCGCGTGATGTTCGAGCCGGAGAACACGATCGCCCTCCGCGACGACGGCAGAGGTGGCGACAACACGCCGGGCGACGGGATCTACACAGCAGCGATCCCCGAGGACGCGTTCACCGCGGGCGACATGGTTCGCTGGTACATCCTCGCGGTCGATACCGCCGGACGCATGTCCCGCCTGCCGGCATTCCGCGATCCGCTGGGCTCGCCGCAGTACGACGGCACGGTGGTCGAGAACCCAAGTCTGAAGAACCCGTTGCCCGTGCTCCACTGGTTCGTC
The DNA here is from genome assembly GCA_035342095.1 of Sedimentisphaerales bacterium. Taxonomy (GTDB): domain Bacteria; phylum Planctomycetota; class Phycisphaerae; order Sedimentisphaerales; family Anaerobacaceae; genus PLanc-01. Next base: position 3,271 of record DAOQWL010000076.1, read on the forward strand.
CAGAACCCCTCGGCCGCCAGTTCGGACGCGGGCACCCGATGCTCGATCTTCTACGACGGCGAGTTCTACGACAACATCTGGGCGGGCCTGCACGGCCAGTCCAGCCGGGGGTTTCCCAAGAAGAGCTACAACATCGATTTCCATCCCGGCTACAATTTCAAGTGGGCCGACGGCCAGCCGCGAGCGGACGACATCAACCTGCTGACCACCTATCCCGACAAGGCCCAGATGCGGAACATCCTGGCCTACGAGACGTACCGCGACGCGGATTGTGCCTACCATTGGGCGTTCGCCGTCCGGGTGCAGCAGAACGGGGCTTTCTGGGGCACCGCCCACGTCGTGGAGAACGGCGACAGGGACTGGCTCGTGCGGATGGGCCTGAACGCGGAAGGGGCCCTGTATAAGATGTACAACAGTTTCACGAGCGCCGGCGACGCCACGAGCGGCGCGGAGAAGAAGACCCGCAAGAACGAGGCTAACGCGGACCTGCTGGCGCTGTTCAACGGCATCAGTCTCACGGGCGAGGCGCGTCGGCGGTACGTGTACGACAACGTGGACGTCGCCCAGGTCGTGAACTTCCTGGCCGCCCGCGCGATCACCGGGGACACCGATTGTTGCCACAAGAACTATTACTTCTACCGCGACACCGGGTTCAGCAACGAGTGGCAGATGTGGCCGTGGGACGTGGACCTGAGCTTCGGTCGGCGGTGGATCAGTTCCATGACCTACTGGGACCAGCGACTGATCGCCGACACGCCGTTGTTCGTCGGCAACAACAACCGGATGCCGCAGACCATCTTCGGGACTCCGGAAATGCGGCAGATGTACCTGCGCCGCGTGCGGACGCTCATGGATGAGTTGCTAATGCCGCCCGGAACCGCCCAGGAGAATCTGCACTACGAGCCGCGGATCGACGAGCTGGCGGCCCAGATCGGCCCGGACGCGATACTGGACGCGGCCAAGTGGAACTCGCACGCCTGGGGGAACGGGTCCACCGCCCCCAACTACCCACAGCCGTACGCGGACGCGGTAGCGGAGATGCGCAACTCTTATCTGCCCGAGCGGAGGAGACAACTGTTCAACCGGCTCACCTCGGGGTCCGCGGAGCTGCCCACAGCACAGCCCGCCGGCACGGCAATCCTGTTCGGTGACATCAACGCCGCTTCCTCCGCCCGAAATCAGGACGAAGAGTACATCCAGTTGCTGAACCCGAATGCGTTCGCAGTGGACATCTCACGCTGGCTGCTGAGCACAGACGCAGACCCTGGGACTCCGCTCTTCGTGTTCCGAGGCGGCACAGTCATCCCCGCCAACGGGACTCTCTACGTGGTCGCCAGCCGTCCCGCCTTCCGCGCCCGCGCGACGGCGCCCAAGGGCGGGCAGGGCCTGTTCATCACGGGCGACTACGCCGGCCGCCTGTCAAAGCACGGCGAGACTCTCACCCTGACGGATCGGCAGGGACTGCAAGTGGCTTCGATCAACACGCGATGAGCGGACCTGGTCGGACGAAGGTTTGGCGAGGCCGGTCTTCTCTGAGACCGGATTTGTTGTTGACATACCATGACTTGCGGTGTTGTTATGTTGGATGTCGCTCATTTCGATGTCGTGAATCGATATCGCAGAAGACAGGTACGGAATGGCAACACCTGGAGTCCATCATGGCAAACATCGCCGGCGTACTCAGAGAGGAAATCCTGCGGCTGGCCCGCAAGGAGATCCGCAAACAGACAAGTGCTGCGAGAAAGGCTTCGGCCCAGTATCGTAAGGACATCGCGAAGCTCAAGCGTTGTGTCAGCGACCTGCAGCGCAGGCTCACTCCCCTTCAGAAGCAGGTCCTCAGAAGTGTGCCTGCCCAAGTCGAGCCGGCCGACTCCGACCACGTGCGATTCACCGCCAAGGGTCTGCGCTCCCAGCGGAGTCGTCTCGGGCTGTCGGCAGCAGATTACGGCAAGCTGGTCGGCGTGACGGGCCAGTCGATCTACAGTTGGGAGCAAGGGACCTCGAGGCCGCGCAGGCAGCAGGTGGCGAAGATCGCCTCGATTCGCCACCTCGGGAAGAGGGAAGCCCGGGCCCGCCTGGAACAACTAGCCGCCGCGAATCGAAGGAACACAAAGTAGTTGCGCGAGCTGCCTGCGGTCACCACAGGGCGCCGTCCCAGTCCTTCCAGACGGGGTCGAAGCCTTTGCTCTTGATTGCGGCGACCACCTCGCTCGGGCTGCGACTGTCGTTGACGTCGAACTGGCCGGTGTGGGCGTTGGGGTCGGTATAGCCGCCGGGACTCGTCCGGCTGCCCGCGCTGATCCGCGTGACAGCCAGCTCGATCAGGTGATCCCTCAGCCAGGCGGGTTCCCGCGTGGACAGCACGATTCCCGCGTCGGCGAAACACAGGCGCAGCGCCAGCATCATCTGGACAAGATTCCTGTCGCTGAGCAGGTGCGGGAACTCCGTCGAAGGCACGCCGCACGCGGGCCGCAGCCGGGGGAAGGAGAACGAGACGCGAGACTGCCAATATCGACGCATCAGATACGAAGCGTGCTCCGCCAAGGCCAGCGTCTCCACTCGCCAATCCGCCAGGCCCAGCAGCACGCCCAGCCCGAGTTCCCGCATCCCCGCTCGTCCCATGTCGTCGAACGCGCGAAGCCGCCTGTCATAATCCGCCTTCGGACCGCCCAGATGGTAGCGGGCGTACACGGTGCGGTCGTATGTCTCCTGGTAGAGCGTGCATCCTTGAATGCCCGCATTCGCAAGTTGTCCATACTCCGCTTGCGACAACTGAAAGATCTCGATACTGATGAAGCTGAACTTGTCCCGGAGTCGTCGGGCCAGTTCGGTCAGGTAGGCGACGGTGATGAATGCCCGGTCCTCGCTGCTGACCAGCAGGATGTCCCGATAGCCTTCGGCCGCGAGGATCTCCGCTTCCGCGACAGCCTCCTGGACGGACAGGCGGGCTCGTGCGAACTCGTTGTCGTGGTTGAAGCCGCAGTATTGGCAACGATTGACGCAGTAGCTCGACAGGTACACCGGCGCATAGAGCCTCATGGCCCGCCCGAAGCGTTGAACGGTCAGGCTCCGCGAGATCCGGGCCATCTGTTCGAGATATCCCTCGGCCGCCGGGGAAATCAGCGCCAGCAGCTTCTCCTGATTGTACGAGCCGGGACGGGAGGCCAGCGCCGCCTCGACGTCACGCGAAGTCACTTCGCGCAGTCGCTGGTCCCAGGAGCCTCGGTCCGCGTCGAGGCGATGATCTCCCAGAATGGAACCGATGGATTGCTGATTGCTGATTGCTGATTGTTGATTCATAAGAGCGCGATTCACAGATTCTGTTACTCTCTCAGGAAGCCCGTCAGCGGGCTCGACGCCTCCGCCGTGCGCTGGGGCGCTCGCGGTCCGGCCACGCAGGCCTTCCTTCCCGCCTCGACGGCCAGCTTGAACGCGACCGCCATCTCGACGGGATCGCCCGCGGTGGCGATGGCGGTATTCACGAGCACCGCATCGGCGCCGATCTCCATGGCCTCGGCCACGTGCGAGGGCAGACCCAGGCCCGCATCCACCACGACCGGGACGGTACTCTGCTCGATGATAATCTCGAGTGACGCACGGGTCTTGAGGCCCTGGTTGGAGCCGATGGGACTGCCCAGAGGCATCACCGTCGCAGTTCCGACATCCTGCAATCGCTTGGCGAGAATCGGGTCCGCGTTGATGTAGGGCAGGACCACGAAGCCCTCCTTCACGAGGATCTCAGCGGCCTTGAGCGTCTCGACGGGACAGGGCAGCAGGTAGTACGGGTCCGGCGTCACCTCCAGCTTGAGCCACTCGATCCCGGTGGCCGCACGGGCCAGACGCGCCAGACGGATCGCCTCCTCCGCGGTTCGGGCGCCCGACGTGTTGGGCAACAGCAGGAATCGATCCTGGTCGATCTCCCGAAGGGTGTCGTCGGCGGGATTGTCGATATCCACTCGTCGAAGCGCCACGGTCACGATCTCGGCGCCCGACGCGGCCAGGGCCTTGGCCATGACCTGCGGCGAGGAGAACTTGCCGGTCCCCACGAGCAAACGCGAGTCAAATGTCCTGCCTGCGATAGTCAGCTTGCCCATCGGTTCACCCGCCTCCCATCAACTTGATCAGCTCGATCTGCTGGCCGTCTTGGAGTTCGGTCCGATGGAATTCGTCCCGGCGCACGATCCGCCCGTCCACCTCTGCGACGACGGCGTTCGCTCCGACGCCGAGCGCGTCCAGCAACGCCGACAGCGTGCCGGGCATTTCGTCCGGGTCGAACCGCCGCTCGACGCCGTTGACCTTCAGCGACTTCATAGAACCTCCCGGGAGACGGAATAAGGCAGGTCGGAGCCAGAAGGCAGCAAGTTGAGAAGGTCAGAAGGTCGGACAGTCTTGTCTTCTTCCACGCTCACCTTCTAACCTTCTGTTCTTTCGGGCCCGACCTGCCCTTCTTCCATCACAAACAAAAAAAGCACTCCCGCCAAAGGAGTGCTTGCAGACTTGCCCGAGCCTCCCTTCGCAGGTCCTAACCTGATCAGGTTCTTAGGGTCATCGCTCGAAACGCGATCTCTCAGCCGGCGCGACAGGCCACGCGCGACGGCTCCCCTGGCTTCATGTTCATACCGACGCTATGATAGAGTCGTTCGCGGCTTTTAGCAAGAATAATGTTCGCGGTGCAGTCTATGAGCGGCAGCCGATTCGTCGTCCAGCAACACACAACCATCGAGGGCGTCCATTGGGACCTCATGCTCGAGCAGGATGGCGTTCTGACCACGTTTCGCCTGGAGGCCGAGCCGGCGCAGGCGATGGCGCGCGCGGTCCGGGCCGTGAAGATCTTCGACCATCCGCTGCGGTTCCTCACTTACGAGGGCCCCGTCCAGAAGGGGACCGGCAAAGTCCGCATCGTCGATTCGGGCTCCTACTCAGATCGCGACCGGCGCGACGATCTGAGGAGCCTTACGATGAACGGCGCAATTCTCAACGGGGATTTCACACTGAGTCGAATCGAGAACGCGGAGTGGCGTTTTACGGCCCGGAGTACGAGCGAACAAGGATAGGCTCACGATCCCTTCGCCCGCAGTTCGCACACGCGGCGTGCCGCCTGCTCAATGGCGTAGTCAATCTCCTGTCCCGTCGTGAAACGACCCAGACTGAATCGAACCATGCCGCCGGCCAGATCATCTCCCACCCCCATCGCCCGGAGGACGTAGTTGGCGCCGGAGGTCCCGGATTCACAAGCCGAACCGGCGGACGCCGCAAGGTCGGGAATCCGCGCAAGCATCGAAGCCGCGTCAACGCCTTTGAAGGAAATGCTCAGCGTATTGGGCAGCCGCTGCGTCGGACGGCCGTGCACCTGGGCATCGGGGATCGCAGCGAGCAAACCCTTTTCAAGTCTGTCTCGCAGTTCACAGGGCAGCGCCGCCCCGCCGGCCAATGCCTCTTGGCACAGGCTGCACGCCGTGCCGAATCCGACGATTCCCGGGACGTTGGGCGTCCCGCTGCGAAGAAAACGCTCTTGGCCTCCGCCGTCGATCTGAGCCGCCAGTCTCACACGGGGGTTCTTGGCTCGCACGTAGAGTGCGCCTGCTCCTTTGGGTCCGTAGATCTTGTGAGAGGAGAGCGCCAATAGATCGGCATGAACTCGCTCGATGGAGACAGTCAGTTTCCCCACGGCCTGCGTGGCATCGCAGAAGAACAAGACGCCGCGTTTCCTGCAGAGTTGCCCGATCTCCTCCACAGGGTTGACCGTTCCAACCACATTGTTCGCCATCATCACACAGACCAGCATCGTCTGGGGCGTGAGCGCATCGCTGACCTGCTGGGCAGAAATACCTCCGAAAGAATCCGGCCGAAGCACCGTCAACGCAAAGCCCTCTTGTTCGAGACGCCTGCACGGTTCGAGCACGGCCTTGTGCTCGACCGCCGACACGACGATGTGGTTGCCCCGGTCACGGTACATCCTGGCGCCGCCCTTGATCGCCAGGTTGCAGCTCTCCGTGGCGCCGGAGGTGAAAACAATCTCGCGGGCGGACGCGCCGATCAGGTCCGCTACCTGCCCGCGAGCGGTCTCGACCATGTCCTTCGCCTGGCGCCCGAAGACGTGGGTCTCGCTCGACGGATTGCCGAAGGCGTGCGTCAGCGCGGGCATCATCGCCTCCAGCACACGGGGATCCACCGGCGTCGTTGCGTTGTAGTCCAGGTATACAGGTCTGGCTGTCATCTACGGTTCGAGGAATTCAAAGTCCTTGCGGACGCAGCAGGGACAATCGACTCGTGCGGTGGAGACGTCGATCTGCTTGATCGAGTTGTCCCAGACGTCGAACACCAGCAGATGGGGATTGATACGCTCCGGATGGCCGGACAGAATCTTCAATGCTTCCGCAGCCTCGAAGGAGGCCGCGATGGCGACCGCCATGCCGAGGACGCCGGTGTGACAGCAGCCCCCGCCGCCATCGCAGGCGGGCGGCGAGTCCATCAAGCATCGCAGACAGGGTGTCTTGCCCGGCACGATCGTCATCACCTGCGCCTTGGTGCCCATGACGCCTGCGAACACCCACGGCTTGGCCAGCTTCATCGCACAGTCGTTGAGGATGAACCGGGTCTCGAAGTTGTCCGTGCCATCGACGACAACGTCCACCCCCTGCATCAGTTTCTCGGCGGTCAGACGGTCCATCCGGGCATAGACCGTCTCGACCTCGACGGTGCTGTTGATCTCGCGAAGCCGCTCGGCGGCAGCGTCGATCTTGAGCCTGTGAGCGTCTGCATCGCCCTCGGTATACATCGCCTGCCTGTGGATGTTGCCGACCTCTACCGAATCGTCATCGACCAGGCGAATCCGACCGACGCCCGCGCGAACCAGCAGTTCCGACACCCACGAGCCCAGTCCGCCCACGCCGACGACCAGCGCGCTGCCCTTGAGAAGCGACCATTGGCCCTCGACACCGAAGTCCTTCAGACTCGTCTGCTTCGAGTAGCGAGAGAGGTCGCGATTGTCGATTGTTGATTGTTGATCGTCGATTTCAGAGTCTCCCAATCACATCTCAGACGTCACACTCCACACTTCAGACTTCCCTGTATCCACCCGCCGCCGAGAAGGTAATTGTCGCAGTAAACGACTGCCGCCTGGCCCGGCGTCACGGCTTCAACCGGATCGCGGAAACGGACCTCGAACGTGTCGTCGCCCGTCCGCGTAATCCGCGCCCGGGCGCCGCGATGGTTGTAGCGAATCTTGACCGTCGCATCGAACGAGGCCGGCACATCGACCTGCCAGTTTGCGCCGTCGGCGGTCAGGCCGTCCGCCTGCAGTTCTTCGCGAGGACCGAGCGTCACAACGGCATTTCGTGGGTCGATGTGCGTTACGTAGGCGGGCTGGCCCATCGCCACCCGCGTCCCGCGGCGCTGACCGATGGTGAACCGTCCGTACCCATCGTGCTTGCCGAGGATCCGGCCGGCCGAGTCCACAATATCGCCGGGACGCAGGGCTCGACTGCCCCGGGCCTCCAGCAGACTCGCGTAGTCGCCGTCGGGAACAAAGCAGATGTCCTGGCTGTCGGGCTTGTCATGGACCTCCAGGCCCAAACCGTCGGCGATCTTCCGCACGGCCGATTTGCTCTCGACATCGCCCACAGGGAACAGGACCCTGCTCAACCACTCTCTGTGGAGGCGAAAGAGCGCATACGACTGGTCCTTGCCGACGGCCCTCGCAACGGCAATCACAGGTTGCCCGTGATGCTCGCCGATGCGGGCATAATGCCCAGTCGCGACATAACGGGCCCGCATGGAGTCGGCCAGTTCGAACAACCGACGGAACTTCACCTGCTCGTTGCAGCGGATGCACGGATTCGGGGTCCGCCCGTTCTCGTAGTCTGCGACGAAGCCCTCCAGGATCTGCTCGAAATCGTCGGCGGCCGAGAGAGCCTTGAAGGGTACGCTGAGGCGGGAGGCGATCTTCCCGGCGTCGGCATCTGCGCATCGCGCGTCGTTCTTGTGGAGGTAGAGAAGCACCGCGGTCACATCGTATCCGGCCTGCACGAGCAACGCCGCCGCCACGGCGGAATCCACTCCGCCACTCACTGCTACCAGCACCTTCTCGGACATGCTTTCACAACAAATCAACAACCTGCGAATGCGAGATGAACGGCCCGACGCCGATCATATCCAGATCGAGATCGCGGAACAACAGGATATCGTCGGGTGCCGTCCACATGGGTGAAACTCACGCGGGGAGACCAAACCACCTGCTCGAACAGGCGGAATGTCCCGCCGTAAATGTGCTCGGCCGAGACGACGTGGTCGCCCGGGCGCAGGATCGAGAGCACCGCGTCGATGGCGGCCATGCCCGAACCGAATGCCAGGCCGAAACGGGCCTCTTCGAGCGAAGCCCGGCACCGCTCCAGGGCGGTCCGCGTCGGATTGGCGCTGCGGGAATGCTCATACGCACGCGGCTGGCTCACGTCGTCGAAGACGAAGTTCACCGCCTGATGCACCGGAACAGCAACGGAGCCGATCGTCGGATCGGGCTGCTGGCCGACGCGAATGGCCTTGGTGGAAAACTTCATGGACACCGTCCCCTTCTGCTATAGACTTGCATATCGAGCTCCTTCATCAGATGGCTGGGCGGCCCTGAGGGCCTGATCCAGATCCGCGATAATGTCCTGTAAGTCCTCGATGCCGACGGACAGTCGTATGAAGTCCGGCGTCACGCCCGTCCGGGCCAGTTCCGTCTCGGTCAACTGCGAGTGGGTCGTCGACGCCGGGTGAATCACGAGGGTCTTGGCGTCGCCGATGTTGGCCAGGTGACTGGCGAGCTTGACGTTGTTGATGAACTTCACCGCCGCGGGCGAACCGCCCTTGATGCCAAAGCCGATGATCGCGCCCTGTCCGTTGGGCAGGTACTTGCGAGCGTTCGCGTAGTGCGCGTGTTCCGGCAGGCCGGGGTAGTTCACCCAGGACACCGCCGGATGTTTCTGAAGCCACTTCGCCACCGCCAGGGCGTTCTCCGAGTGTCTCGGCAGACGAAGGTGCAGCGTCTCGATCCCCAGCAGGAACAGGAACGCTGCGAAGGGGCTCATGCAGGCCCCGGTGTCTCGCAGCCAATGCGTGCGGATGTGGATTATGTACGCAATGTTGCCGATGGGCTTGAGGGCCTCGGCAAAGACCAAGCCGTGATAGGCGTCGTCGGGCGCCGTGAACTCAGGCCATTTCTTCGGGTTGTCCGCCCAGGGGAACTTGGCGCTGTCCACGATGGCGCCGCCGATGTGGACGCCGTGCCCGCCGATGAACTTGGTGGTCGAGTAGACCACGATGTCCACGCCGTGCTCGATGGGTTTCAGCAGCGGGGGAGGCGTCACGGTGTTGTCCACGACCACCGGCAGGCCATGCTGGTGCGCCACGTCGGTCAGCTTGCGGAAGTCCGGGACATCGTTCTTCGGATTACCCAGGCTTTCCAGGTAGACCAGCCGGGTGTTTTCATCGGCCAGTCGGGCGATCTGCTCCGGATGGTCCGGGTCGAAGAACCGGACCTCGATCCCCAGCTTCTTGAACGTCTGCGTGAAGAGCGTCCAGGTTCCGCCATACAGACTGGTGGACGAGATGAAGTTCTGGCCGCTGTGCGTGATGGTCAGGATGGCCGCGGTGATCGCTGCCTGGCCGCTGGCGAAGGCCAGGCCGGCGGCCCCCCCGTCCAGGGCGGCCAGCCGTTTCTCCAGCACGTCGTTCGTCGGGTTCATCAGCCGGGAGTAGATGTTGCCGAATTCTTTGAGTGCGAAGAGATTCGCCGCGTGGTCGGTATTGACGAAGTTGAACGACGAGGTCGCGTAGATCGGGACCGCCCGCGCGTGCGTCGTCGGATCATCCACCTGACCGGCATGGAGTGCCTGGGTCCCTATGCGATATTGGTCTGCCATATTGTACCTTTCTTGGATCTTGTTGGACGATCAGGCCGCCAGATCGGCAAACAGCACCGAAGACAGATACCGCTCGCCGAAGCTCGGCGTGATCGCGACAATCACTTTGCCCTTGTTCTCCGGCCGGGAAGCCACGATATCGGCCGCACGCAACGCCGCCCCCGAGGAAATGCCGACAAACAACCCTTCCTTGTCGGCCGCACGGCGGGCCCATTCGATGGCCTCGGCCTGATCGACGGTGACGACCTCATCAACGATCTTGAGATTGAGCACCTTGGGTATGAAGCCCGCGCCGATGCCTTGGATCTTGTGCGGTCCCGGCTTGATCTCCTGGCCCGCCAGCGCCTGCGTCAGGACCGGACTCTGCGCCGGTTCGACCGCGATGGCCTTGAAGCTGGGCTTGCGGGACTTGAGGACCTCCGCGATACCGGTGATCGTGCCGCCAGTGCCGACGCCGGCGATGAGGATATCGACCTTGCCGTCGGTGTCCCGCCATATCTCCTCCGCAGTCGTCCTGCGATGGACCTCGGGATTCGCAGGATTCTCGAACTGCTGAGGGACATAGGCTCCCTTCTCGGATTCCGCGATCTCCAGGGCCTTCTTGACCGCCCCTTTCATCCCCTCGGCCGCCGGGGTCAGTATCAACTCCGCGCCGAGGGCCTTGAGCACTTTTCGTCGCTCGATGCTCATCGAGTCCGGCATGGTCAGAACCAGTCGATACCCACGGACCACACTGACGAAAGCCAGGGCGATCCCGGTGTTGCCGCTGGTCGGCTCGACGATGGTCGCACCCGGCTTGAGCTTGCCTGCCCGCTCGGCGGCCTCGATCATCGCCACCCCGATCCGATCCTTGACCGAGGCCAATGGATTGCGGCTCTCCAGCTTGGCCAGGACGGTGGCCCCATGGATCAGCTTGTTGACCTGCACGAGCGGCGTATTGCCCACCGCCGCGATGATGTCCTTGCAGATGTTCGCCATATGGCATTTCCTTTCCGGAATGCGACTCGAGACCGATCCTCGGGACGATCCAGTTGCCCAGTCACGAGTCATACCACACTATGTCTATTAGTATAGTGAACATTGTTTGGAAGTCAACAGCTCCTATGCGAAAAAGAGTCTCCTGCGATATAAGTTGCTTTCCAACAATGTGTTAGAGTACAACTTTTTCCAAATATTACGTAATGTCTATTGACATAATGAGCTTTATGGGAGATGATCGAAGCTGTTTCGGGAAGATATCGCGATTCGCAGGTAGGAGTTGAGCGTGAACCTGTCGCAGAAATGCCAGTACGCCGTGCGGGCCGTTTTGGAACTTGCGAAGCAGTACGGCCACGGACCCGTTGCCATCAGTCAGATCGCGGCCAATCAGGCGATACCGCAGCGGTTCCTGGAGAATATCCTCAATGAGATGAAGCCGACGGGACTGATCGAGTCGCGGCGAGGGATTCAGGGTGGTTATCTGCTGACCAAAGACCCCTCGGCCATCACGGTAGGCGAGGTCATCCGTCTCGTCGAAGGTCCGCTCGATCCGGTCAAGTGCCTCGGCGACAGAGACTCTCCCTGCTGTCCGCTCAAGGAGAGCTGCGCCCTCATCAACCTCTGGAGCCGAGCCAAGGCGACCGTCGAGGAGATCTACAACGGCACGAGCTTCCGCGACCTGATCGAGGAGGAAAGGACGCTGCAGAGGGCCGGGACTATCGATTACAGCATCTGACGACCATCATTCGTGTCGAAGGGCCTCGATCGGATCGAGACGCGCCGCCTTGAGGGCGGGGAAGTACCCAAAGACGACGCCGACCGCCGCGGAGAACAGGAAGGCGATAATCGCGATGCCCGGATCGAAGACGAGGGGGACTTGCAGAACGCCCTTGAGACCCATGGAGGCCCCCAGTCCCAGCAGGATTCCGAACAGGCCGCCGGAGGAGGAAAGGACCACGGCCTCGACGAGGAACTGCATGAGCACCTCGCGTTCCAGGGCGCCGATGGCCAGACGGGTGCCGACCTCCCGCGTCCGCTCGGTGACCGAAACCAGCATGATGTTCATGATGCCGATCCCGCCCACCAGCAGGCTGACCGCCGCAACCGCGCCGAGCAGGCCGGTGAGCACCTGCGTGGTGCCGGTGAGCATCTTGGTGATCTCCTTGGTGTCCATGATATGGAAGTTGTCATCCTCGGTCGTCGCCAGGCGGCGACGGTCGCGGAGCAGCAATCGAATCTCCCGCTGGGCTTTCTCCGTCGAGGCGCCGTCTCGGATCGAGACCTGGATGAGACTGACGTCCTGCGTGCCCGAGATCCGTCGCTGGAAGGTCTGCAAAGGCAGCACGACGATGTCGTCCTGGTCCATGCCCATGCTGTTCTGGCCCTTGGCCTCCAGCAGGCCGATCACCTGGAATGACAGGCTGCCCAGGCGAATTCGCTCGCCCAGCGGGTCCAGGCTGCCGAAGAGCTTCTCGCGGACGGTCTGACCCAGGATACAGACGGCGGCGCCCGCGCGGGACTCGCTCTCGCTGAAGGACCGCCCACTGTGCAGAGGCATGTTGCGCAGGGTCAGAAACTCGCTGGTCGTTCCGGTGACCGACGTGGACCAGTTCTCATGGCCGAGGATCGCGACGGCCGATCCGCTGGACACCGGCGCCACCGCTCGCACGGACCCGATCTGTCGGGCGATGGCCTGGGCATCATCGAGTTTGAACGCGGGCGCCGAGCCCTGCTGGCCCGGGCCCATGCGCTTGCCGGGACTGACCATCAGGAGGTTGCTGCCCATGCTCGCGATCTGGGTGGTCACCTGCTGGGTGGCGCCGTTGCCGAGTGTCACCATGGTGATCACGGAAGCGACGCCGATCACGATGCCCAGCACGGTCAGAAAGGACCGCATGACGTTGCGCCGGATCTCCCGCAGAGCCAAAAGAAACGTGTTCCAGAACATCAGTGTGCCTTCCCATTCTGCTTGTCGGATTCGATTCGGCCATCCTTGAAGTGGACGATGCGCCTGGCATATGCGGCCATGTCCTGCTCGTGCGTGACCATGACGATGGTGATCCCTTTCTCGCGGTTGAGCCGGCAGAGCAGGTCCATGATCTCCTGGCTGCGGGCGGTGTCCAGATTGCCCGTGGGCTCGTCCGCCATGAGGACGGAGGGCCCGGTGATGATGGCCCGCGCGATGGCCACACGCTGCTGCTGGCCGCCCGACAGTTCATTGGGCGCGTGCGATTCCCAGCCCTGAAGACCGACCGACGCCAGGACCTGCCGCGCCGTCTGGTGACGTTCCCGCGCGGGCACGCCGCGATAGATCAGCGGCAGCTCCACATTCTCAATGGCGGAGGTCCGCTTCAGGAGGTTGTAGCCCTGGAACACGAAGCCCAGGTAGTGCCGCCGGAGCTTCGCCCGCTGGTCGCGGGTCAGTTGCGAAACCTCGACGCCCTGGAAACGGTAGGACCCGCTGGTCGGGGAATCGAGGCACCCGAGGATGTTCAGACAGGTGGACTTGCCCGACCCGCTGTGACCCATGATCGCGACGAAATCGCCCTGCTCGATCCGCAGATCGATTCCGGCCAGCGCCTGCATGGCCGCCTGGCCTTCGCCGTAGACTTTGGTCACGCCTTGCAGCTCGATCAGAGGCAGGTTGTCTTGCTGGGTGGAGGCGACCATGTTCATCTCCCCATTTCAACGGTGTCGACGATCACCGGCATCCCCGCCTGGATCTCGCCCGACACGATCTCGGTCATGGTCCCGTCCGTGGCCCCCACGGTCACCGGCACTGCCACAGGCTGGCCGTCCCGGAGGACCCACACGGTCTGCTGCCTCTTGTTCGTATCCACCACCTCCTCGGACTTCGTCATCCGAGGGGGTCCTGGGAGCAGCATGCCCACCAGCCCGCGAGAGGACTTCTTCTGTTGCTGCGCGGGGGGCGAGAATCGCAGCGCTTCGCTGGGGACCAGCAGTGCGTTCTCGACTTTCTGGACGGTGATGTTTGCGGTGGCGGTCATGCCGGGACGCAGGGCCAGGTCCGTGTTGTCCACCTTCAGCACGGTTTCATAGGTGACCACGCCGTCCACGGTCGCGGAACCGTAGCGGACCTGCACGATCCTGGCTTGGAAAACCCGGTCCAGATAGGCGGAGACGGTGAATTCCGCGTCCTGGCCCTCCTTCACCTGCCCGATGTCCGCTTCGTCCACGTCGACGTGCAGTTCCATCTGGGTCAGGTCCTCGGCGAGTTGGAACAGGACGGGGGCTTGAAAGGACGCGGCCACGGTCTGGCCCGGCTCCACCTCGCGGGTCAGCACTACGCCGTTGATGGGCGACCTGATCACTGCCTTGGACAGGTCCGTCTCTTTGAATTGCAGCGTGGCCTTGGCCTGGGCGACCGCTGCCTGGGCGCTGGCCTCGTCGGCCAGGGCCCGGGCATAGTTGGCCTGCGCGGCATCGAAATCCGCCTGGGAGGGCACCTTGTTGTTGCTCAATTCCCGAACGCGCTGAAGCTGCTCGAGCTTGCTCTTGGTCTCGGCAATCGTGGCCTGAGCCTGCAGGACTTTGGCCTCGGCCGCCTGCAGAGCCGCCTTCGATTGAGTGACCTCCGCCTGGAGCTTGGTCGTGTCCAGGCGGGCCAGGACCTGGCCCATTGTGACTCTCTGGTTGTAGTCCACTTCGACCGTCTCCAGGATTCCCGACAATTCGCTGCCCACATTCACGTCGACGGTGGGCTCCAGGTTGCCGGTGGCGGTGACGATGACGGTCAGATCCCCCTGGCGAACGGCCTGGGTCTCGTAACGGGGGACATCGGACGGCGATCCGCCCTTCCACGCCCAACCCGCGGCGGCGCACACCGCTACCAGGAAGATCACAACGAGCCAGAGCTTCCTCCTCGCCCTCTTGCGGGCAGAGGAAGGATCGATCCCCAGAGTCTGGGCGATCTGGGATTCGGGTGCATTCGTCGATTTCATAGGTGCTCTCCGTATCAAAGGGGTTGCTCAGGAATGGAGGGGGGTCCAGCCGCCGCCGAGGGCCTTGTACAGACGGATCAGATTGGAGGTGACGGCCCCGTTGCTCTCGGCCAGTTGGTTCTGGAACGACAGGAGGGAACGCTGTGCATCCAGCACGTTGCTGAAATCCGTCAGTCCGGCCTGGTACTCATAGAGCGCCAGTTCCGCGGCGCGTTGGGCCGCATCGGCCGCTGCTTCGAGGGTCCGACGCTTGTCCTGCTCGTTCACGTAGGCGGTCATCGCGTTCTCCACCTCCTCCAGGGCGTTGAGGATCACAGATTCGTACTGAATCAAGCACTGCTCCTGCAAGGCGTTCTGCTGCTCGATGTTCCAGCGGATCGCGCCGCCGTCGAAGATGGCCCACGTGACCTGAGGCCCGCCGCTGATCGTGGCGGATGTCCCGGAGACCAGGGACATCGCCTGTCCCCCGATCGAGCCGGTCAGAGAGAACCTGGGGTACCGGTCGGCCGTGGCAACGCCGATCCGCGCCGTCTGCGCCGCGAGCTGCCGCTCCGCCTTGCGGACATCGGGCCGCTGGCGCAGGACGTCGGCAGGCACGCCGACCGCCACTTCCCCGGCGCACACCGGCACCGGCGCCGGCGCCGCCAGCTCCTCGTGCAGCGCGCCAGGCTGTTCCCCCAGGAGGACCGCCAGGTTGTTCATGGCCTCGTTCAGCGCGGACTTCAGATCGGGGATCTGGCTTCGCGTGCTCTCCAGGTTGTACTTCGCCTGATGCACCGCCAACTCATCGCTCAATTGGGCCTGATGCTGCCATTCCGTCAACTGATAGGTCTGCTCCTGGGATTCCAGGCTCGCCTGGACGGCAGCCAGTTGCGTCTGGCAGGTCCGGATCTGGACGTAGTTCAGGGCCACCTCGGACAGCAAACTCACGAGCGTGTCGTTCAGTTCCTCCTGGCCGGCCTGGAGGTCCGCATCGGTGGCCTCCAGGGCCCGGCGGACGCCGCCGAACAGGTCCAGTTCCCAGCCGGCGTCGAAACCCAAATGATGGTTTTCGGTGGTCCGGCCGGTGCCCAGTTCCCCGCGGGAATGGCTCCAGGTATCCGATCCCGCGAGGTTCACCGTCGGGAACAGGCCGGCCTTGGCCGCGCCCCGCGCGGCGTGGGCCTGACGCACGCGGGCCTGGGCACTCTGTAGATCCAGGTTCCCCGCAACGGCCCGCTCGATCAGGCCGGACAACTGCGGATCGTCGAGCGACTTCCACCAGGACGCCAGCACGTTGGGGTCCACCGGTTGGGCGGCCAGACCGTTCTTGAGTTCACTGTGCCAGGCTGGCAATGCGGAAGACTCAGGCGGGACATAATCAGGCCCCACGGCGCACCCCGCCAGGGCCACCGCCGCCAGGAGCATCCACAACCACACTATCCGCCCGCCCAAGACTGTCTTGTTCATCCTGTTCATCGTTGCCTCTGCCTCGAAACGCGTGTTTCCCGAGCCGGCCTGCGACCGGTTCTTCCGATTCTCAGAGCTTCGTCGCGAATGCCACGAATCCCCGCCAAGCTGAATCGCGCAACGTGGTCGGCCAGCTCCGCGACGTCGAAATGCACCGGCGGGCCGGGATGTGGTCCGCCGCCCGCCATTCGTACCCTGCGCAGGTGTAACATCGGGCCGAAACACTGACCGATGATGCTCATCTCGCAGAAGTGAGC
This sequence comes from Sedimentisphaerales bacterium, assembly GCA_035342095.1. Taxonomy (GTDB): domain Bacteria; phylum Planctomycetota; class Phycisphaerae; order Sedimentisphaerales; family Anaerobacaceae; genus PLanc-01. The sequence continues at coordinate 19,819 of DAOQWL010000076.1, forward strand.
CTGCTGCTCGCCGACGGCATCACCCAACAGTTCTCGCACGATCGCCAGGGACTCCTGGTGCCTCGGTTCGAGAGTCTCGCGGAGAATCTGATTGAGGAGCCCCGTCGGGTTGGCCATTTCCTTGTGCATGATCTCGATTTCATGGTTGTCGGGGTCCGCGGTCCGATGCATGAGCGCCAGGATGTGGCCGCGAAGCCGCTCTTCGGGTGGGGCATCGGGCGGCACCCCGCCGTCGGGCGGGTGGGCCTCTATCGATTTCTCGAAGGCGTGCTTCCATGCCTCGACGTAGAGATTCTCCTTGCCGCCGAAATGGTAGTTGACGGCGGCAATGTTGGCCTGAGCCTTCTCGCAGATCTCCGCGTGCGTGGCCTCCCAGAATCCCTTCTGGGCGAACACCTCGGCCGCCGCCGCCAGGAGACGCTGGCGAGTTTCGACTGCGTCTTTTCTCTGCTTTCTGCTCATCCGTGCGTCCTTTCTCAGCACGTATTCTATTGTATAATTTAATTCAGAAATTGAATTTGTCAATTAAAAATAGTGAGACAAAATGGGGGAGGATCGTAACCCGTGGTGATTCAACAACTTGCACTATCGAATAGTTGCGGAGATATCTAGATCGCGAACCTGGATCGCGGCGTCGAACGTGCCCGGGATCTCCCACCCGAGATTCATGTTCGCGACCGCGTAGTCGTGCAGGGATGCGTCCTTCAGGTATCCCCTCTTCGCCGCTTCCTGCAGGCTGCTTCGGATGAACGGCAGGAGGTCCGCCTGCACGGCAATCCATCGACCTGGGTTCATCGGGGGGATTCCCAGCGATCTCCCATCCACCGTGTAGATGAACTTGCCTGTCGCATCGCCCTTGCCCGCGTCCTGGGCCATGTAGGCGGGCGGAATGTCGTGCCGGCTGTCGAAGAACGGCACGCCGAACCAGAAGTAATCGCCGCGCTCCGGCGGCGCCGGGGCGATGTTCTTGACGATAAAGAACATCTGGAACTGGGCTGCATGAAGACCGGGGTCGTACCGTTCCGCGGGGATGTGATTCACGCAGTGCAGAAGCCGCAGAGTGATCGCCAGTCGGATGCCGTCCAGTTCGTCCAGCGGATAGAGCGCCGCCGCGTCCTGCTCGACGAGCAGATGCGGCCAGCTCTCCCCCGGCTTGCGGGCGCTCGTGCCATATTCCGCCTTGCCGCGTATATCGAGGATCAGATCGCGGTTCGAAGAGCCCGGCCCTCCGACGACGACTCGCTTCCCTTGGTTCTCGTAGGACCGGTCGCTGCTCTCTCCCGGGACACAGGCAGCCTGGGCCAGACTGTATTTCGTCGCCCACTGGCACAGCCGCCAGGCGGGGACACTGTTCGCGTCGCCAAGGTCGAGGACCGCTTCGACCGCCCGTCCCCTGGAGGAATCGGGATAGCTCAGCAGGAAACCCCGCCGGAACTGCATATCGGCAAACAGAGCCGTCCCGTCCGCTCCCCACGCCGCAGAGCCGGCCGACAGAATCGCCAGAACGAACAGATTGCGAGAGCACAGACTCATTGCCTTGTCACGATCACGACGGTCCATCGAAATACTTCTTCACAATCCAGTCCGGCTGCCATTGGTCCGGGACACGCTTTCGACCCGTGAGATCCACCGGCTCGGGCGGCTTGTTCTCGCTGGGCAGTTCCAACGTGTCGCCGACCCTGGCCTGCCACTGTCGCATCAATCCGAGCAGGCGTCGGACATGCTGAGCGCATTCGGCTCGGTCGATCAGATCGGTCGTTTCATTCGGATCGTTCTGCAGGTCGAACAGTTGCATATGGCTGATCTTCGGGTAGCAGATCAGTTTCCATCGCTCGTCCCGCACGGCTCGCTGGATATCGAGAAACGGCAGGAACACCGAGTCGCGCACCCGCTGCCTCTTGCCCTCCCACAGGGGCCGCAGGCTTTCGCCCTCCAGGTCGGGAGGAGCCGGAATACCGGTCACGTCGCACAACGTCGGGAAGATATCCAGCAGATAGGTGAACGCCCGAGTCGATTGGCCCCGCGGGATGCCGGGACCAGAGAAGATCAGCGGGCATCGCATGCTGTGCTCGTAAACGCTTTGCTTGCCCAGCAGGCCGTGACTGCCCAGGGCCAGTCCCTGGTCGGCGGCGTAGATGATAACGGTGTCGTCCGCGTGGCCCGTCTGCTTCAACGTCTCGAGAATCCGACCGATCTGGCCGTCGAGATGTGTGATGGCTCCGTAGTATTCCGCGAGCTGATCGCGGATGACCGCCTCGGTCCGAGGCCAGGGCGCCAGATTCTCGTCGCGACCGCCCTTCATCATGCCATTGTCGAACGGATGCTGGGGCAGGAAGTTCGCGGGCACAGGGGGCAAGTCCCGATAGTACATCTCCCGAAACGCTTCCGGCGGCATCCTCGGATCGTGCGGCACGGTGAAGGCCACATAGGCAAAGAACGGCTTCTCCGCATCGTGATTCTCAAGGAACTCGATCGCTGCGTCGGCAAACAGGTTGCTGGAGAACTTCTCGCCCGTGCGCGGTGCGGTCAGCTTTCCGTCCGGGCCGAGGTCTCTGACCGGCACCTTGGTGTGGTCCGACATGCCGCCAAAGAAGACGTTCCGCCCCCGTTGGAAGGCCCGCAGCCAGGAAGTCTCGCCGTTGTGCCACTTGCCGGTGCCGAAGGTGACATAGCCGTGTTCGTGCAGCAGTTCCGGCAGTAGCTTCGCACCTGTGAGAGAGGCGGTGTCGATATGGAACCACGTTTTGCCGCTCATCAGCATGGCCCGGCTGGGCACGCAGACCGCGCCGCTGTTGCCTCCGAAGCAGTAGTTGCTCCGGAAGGTGAAACCCGACGCCACCAGCTTGTCCAGGTTCGCAGTCCGGATGTGCGGATTCCCCAGGGCGCCGATCGTGTCGGCCCGCTGGTCATCCGCGAAGAGAAACAAGACGTTGGGCTTGCCTCCAGGACCCGCTGCCGCCCTCGCCCTCCCGAGGCAGGCGCCCGCACAGAATGCCAGAGAGCGAATCAGGAAGTCGCGTCTATTCATAGGCCTTGTTCCCCGGTGCCTTTGGATGCCTTCGTCGGACCGCCAGCCATGCTATCACCTGCATCGATCCCGTTCAAGTCGCGGCCTTCAATCGGCGTTACCATCCGCCCTCCCGCTGCCTTTTATCTGTGAAGGCCGGTATACGGAACGGCCGGATTCGAGAAGGTGTGCATATGAAAAAGACACTGCTGATTGCCATCGTCCTGACCGCCGCCTTTTCTGTGGGCGGCTGCATGGTTGCCTACGAAGAGTACGGCCCGCCGCCACCCCGTCATGTCGTCTACGGTCCACCCGCTCCGGTCGTCGAAGTGATCGAGATCGCGCCTCCCCCGCCGCCGGGACCTTACTGGCGCCATCATCCCCCCTATCACCGTCACCACCCGCGGTGGTAAGGGCGGGCCGCTCTTTGACGGTTTCCCCATGACGCGACATGCGATACAATCGGCGCGCCCCGAGGCAAAGGCGATAGCAGAATACCGCAGCCCAGGGGCCGTCGATTGGAAACTGTATGTCCCGGAAGGAGAAGGCAACGATGCCCAGAGGGCTCTTCATCGGCTGTGGTCTGGCGGTTCTGCTGACGATATCGAATTCCTGCGCATTCGCACAGGCAGCAGGGGGCTCTCCGGGAGATACGTCGTTCTCGCCCAAGTCCGGCCTGTTGCTGACAACGCGAGGCGAGCGAGGACGCGGAGGACCGCCGGCGTTCGGGGCCCGCAGCCAGGACGACCCGCTTCGCAGCAAGCTCGTGGACGGCACCCTCGCGGAGTTCCACCCGCAGGAAGGCCAGACCGTGGAGGGTGCCCGGCCGCAGCAGTGGACGCCCGTTGAGTTCGGTCCCGACGGCGCCGTCGCGGGACGCGGGTCCTATCTCTATGCACCGATCGTGTCGGATAGACAGAGAGTGCTCATCCTGAACGCCTCCGGCCAGAGCACGACCTACGTGAACGGAGAGCCTCGCGGGGGGGACATCTACAACGCCGGTTATATGCACCTGCCCGTGCTCCTGCGCGAGGGGACGAATTCCCTGTTCCTCAGGACCGGACGGGGCGCGATGAAGGTCCGGCTGTACAAGCCGCCCGCGCCGGTCTTCCTGCATCGCGAGGACCTTACTCTGCCTGATCTGGTGGTCGAAGAAGAGAGCGACGCCTGGGGCGCCGTGGTGGTCGTCAATGCGACGCCCGAGCCCGCGACGGGATTCACGCTCGTGCTGCGAGCCTCGGGAGTGGCGGACAAGGCCACGCCTGTCCCCGCGATCATTCCCTTGACCGTTCGCAAGGTGGGATTCCGAATTCGGGCGGAGGCTCCCGCCGGCGAGGGACGAATCGAAGGAACGCTCGAACTTCATGGACGCGACGGCGCCCTGTGTCACAGCATGCCGCTGAGTCTGGAGATCCGCCGACCGGATCAGCACCGCAAGATCACGTTCCTGAGCGACATCGACGGCAGCGTGCAGTACTTCGCCCTCCGGCCCGCCGTACCTGCGTCTCCGGACGACCCGGCGCCGGCCATCGCGCTGTCCTGCCACGGAGCGGGCGTCGATGCCGCTGGACAGGCTGCTTCTTACTCGCCGAAGTCCTGGTGTCACGTCGTCGCCCCGACGAACCGTCGGCCCTATGGGTACGACTGGGAGGATTTCGGGCGGATGGACGCCATGGAGGTGTTGGCAATCGCCAAGGGATCGCTCAGACACGATCCATCCCGCATCTATCTGACAGGTCACTCCATGGGCGGGCACGGAACCTGGCACCTGGGCGTCACTTATCCCGATTGCTTCGCTGCGATAGGACCCAGCGCCGGGTGGCTCTCCCGCTCCTCGTACGGCGGACCTCGCGGCGAGAGGGAGGACGACTCCCCCATGGGCCTCCTGCTGGCCCGCTGCCGCACGGCGCAGGATACCGTCGCGCTCTCGGCCAATCTCAAGCAGCAGGGCGTTTACATCCTGCACGGCGGCGGCGACGACAACGTCCCCGCGGCGGAGGCTCAGACCATGACCGAGGTTCTCCAGGGATTCCATCACGACTGGACCTACCATGAGGAGCCCGGCATGGGACACTGGTGGGGCAACGCATTTGACGATGGCGGGACCGCCTGCGTCGATTGGCCCTTCATGTTCGACTGGTTCGCACGTCACGCGCTGCCCCCTTCGTCGGCCGTCCGCGAGGTCGAGTTCGTCACTGCCAATCCGGGCGTATCGAGCCGCTGTCACTGGCTCGCGATTGAAGGCCAGATCCGCCATCTGGACCTGAGCAAGGCGCATGTCCAGCTCTGGCCCAACAAGCGTCTGTTCAAAGGGACTACCGAGAACGTCGCTGTCCTGCGCCTGGACGTTTCGCCTCTGCTCGCGAAGCAGCCGGTCACCGTGGACCTCGACGGTCAGACCCTGGCCGACATCCCCTTCCCGACCGGCGCCGGCTCGCTCTGGTTCGCCCGGCAGAATGACCGCTGGCAGGCCGTGAACAGACCGTCCGCACGGAGCAAGGGCCCCGGGCGATACGGCGCGACCAAGGACGAACTGAAACATCGATTCCTGTTCGTCTATGGCACTCACGGAACACGCGAGGAGAACGCATGGTCTCTCGGCAAGGCGCGGTACGACGCCGAGACCTTCTGGTATCGCGGGAATGGGTCTGTGGAGATCGTGCAGGACTCGGCCTTCTCGCCCTCGCGCTATCCGGATCGCACGGTCGTCCTCTACGGCAATGCCGAGACGAACGGAGCCTGGACTACCCTGGTCGGTAACAGTCCCGTGCAGGTCCGTCGGGGCAGAGTGCAGGTGGGAGACCGCGCCTTCCGTGGCGACGACCTCTCGGTCCTTTTCGTCCGCCCGCGACCGGACAGCGACGTCGCGTCTGTCGTGGTCATCGGGGGCAGCGGACCGGCCGGCATGAGGGCCGCCTATCCCGTGTCGCTCTTCGTGTCGTCTGTCCGCTATCCGGACTGCCTTGTCACTCGTCCCGGCGGGACTGACGCCCGAAGCTCGGAAAACGTAGCCGTTGGTTTCTTCGGATTGGACTGGTCCGTCGAGAATGGCGAGTTCGCCTTCGAGACGGAGACGGAACCCGCGGCGCCCTGACACCCTTCGGCTGTTCTTCGGAGGCACCCATGAATGCTACGGTATGGATCTCTGTGTTGACGGTAATCGTGTCCACGTCCTCGGCACTCGCGGCGGCAGCCGGGCCCGCCAACAATATGGCGAACCTGATTCCCCGACCCGTGTCCGTGGAACGTCGCGACGGGTCTTTCCGCATCGTACCCACGACACAGGTCGTAGCGGAGGGACAGGCTGCCGGGGAGGCGTCGAAGCTCATAGATTTGCTGAGCCGGCCCATGGGCTGGCGACTCGCTCTTGTCGGGCAGTCGCCCTTGCCGACGAACATCCTTCGAATGGGGATCGACCCATCGTTGAAGGAGCGACTCGGCGACGAAGGATATGAACTGGACGCGAGTCCTCAGTCCGTCACGATCCTCGCGAGCGAGCCGGCCGGCTTGTTCTACGCCGGACAGACGCTGCTCCAGCTTCTGCCGACCGCCGTGTTCAGTCCGAAGCCGGTCGAAGGGACTGAGTGGGCGGTGCCATGCGTGCGTATCACGGACCGCCCCCGCTTTCGCTGGCGAGGGCTGCTCATCGACCCCGCCCGCCATTTCATTCCCATTGCGGATGTCGAGCGATACATCGACGCGATGGTCTTGCACAAATTCAACCGCCTGCAGATCCACCTGACCGACGACCATGGCTGGCGCATCGAGATCAAAAAATACCCGCTGCTGGTCGAGGTCGGAGCCAGGATGGATTTCACTGCCCTGCAGGAGGGCGGTGCGACCGCAGCAAGCCGTCGCCCGAGTGGATTCTACACGCAGGACGACATCCGCAGGCTGGTGCGTTACGCCGCAGACCGACACGTCACGATCGTGCCGGAGATCGAGATGCCAGCCCACACCGGCGCCGCGATTGTTTCATATCCCATGCTTGGCCTGTACCCGGAGAAACTCGGCAGCCTGCCCGCAGAGCAGCGATGGACGGCCAACGAGAGAGTCCTGGCGCCGCGCCCGGAGAGCGTGACGTTCATGCAGGACGTCCTGGCCGAGGTGGCGGCGCTGTTTCCGAGCCGCCAGATCCACATCGGAGGCGACGAGGCAAATATCGCCCACTGGAAGCAGAGCGAGGAAATGCAGGCGATGATGCGTCACCTGGGACTGAAGGACGAGACGGAACTGCACAGTTGGTTCATCGGACAGATGGATGCATTCCTGACGAAGCTCGGGCGACAGCTTGTCGGCTGGGACGAGATCCTCCAGGGAGGCTTGGCGCCCGGCGCGATCGTGATGAGCTGGCGAGGCACGGCCGGCGGGATCACTGCCGCCCAGGCCGGACACGACGTCATCATGGCCCCCACGTCACACACGTACTTCGACTACTACCAGGGCCCGACCCAGACCGAGCCGCGGGCCATTGGCGGCCTCATTCCCCTGCAGAAGGTCTACGAGTTCGAGCCCATTCCGGAGGCGCTCGACGCCGCCCAGGCGGGGCACGTGCTCGGCGGGCAGGGACAACTCTGGGGCGAGTACATTGCCGACGGCAGACACCGCGAATACATGACGTACCCTCGCGCCGCCGCTCTCGCGGAGACGCTGTGGTCGCCCAGGGAAGGCCGTGACTATGCGGAGTTCGCAGCCCGTCTGGCCAATCACGTCAAACGTCTCGCACTGCTGGGCGTGAACTACCGCCCCCTGGATTGAAGCCCGCTTACATCAGGAACTCGGGCACACGGAGAACCGAACCGTGGACCGCGACCCTCGGCGGCCCACACAACGGAGTTCATAAACTCCCGGCCTAAGGACAAGTCGCTGCACCGGGCCTGTGCCCTCGAGCTTGCCGTTGAGAAACCACAAGTTCCCGTCGTCCCGGTTGGCCGATGCACGGATGACCGCGGTCTCGCCACAGGCGATGAATGTCTCGTCGTTGCCGGGAGTGGTGATCCGCACGTCTTCGGCCACTTCCTTCGGCAACGCGAGCGGCTTGCGGACCCGGATCGCTTCGGGCGCGGGTGGGTCCGCATCCAGTCGGAGCGAGGCCAGGCTGAACAGCCTGCCCAGGACCGGCTCGGCCGCCTGGGCTCCGACATACTCGAGCCGGCCGGTGCCCCGGAATCGCCCCGCCCACACGCCAATCGCATAGCGGTAATTGTGGCCGACCGCCCAGGCGTCCCTGCGGCCGGAGCTGGTCCCCGTCTTCCACATGAACCAGGGGACGTTGTCGGCAGACCCTTCGCGGAGGGCGGCGGGCGGACGTTTTCGGGAGGAGAGGATGTCACTGATCGCAGCGCAGACCTCGGGCTTCAGGGCGCGGACTGCTTCGCTCGATTCGTCCACGAACAGCCTCGGCTGCCGCCGAATGCCGCCGCGGGCCAGCGTCGCGTACGCGTTCGTCAGGTCCAGCAGACTCACGTCGATCCCGCCGACCGCCAAGGCCAGGCCACCGCGTTGTTGCGCATTCGGCGGCAAACGCACCCCGACGGCCTCCAACACGCCACAGCAGCGGGCCAAGCCAATTCCCTCGGCCACCAGGATCGCCGGGACGTTCAACGATCTCCGCAGCGCCTCGGCGGCAGTAACTTGCGGCGTGTGCGTCCGGTCGAAATTCGACGGCGTCCACGCGCCGCGCGAGATGGGAATGTCGTACACGATGGAATCCCCGTTGAGACGCTCCATCTCGAAGGCGGTCGCGTAGAGGAAGGGCTTGAGCGCCGAGCCGGGACTGCGCCGGGCGACTGCGCCATTCACCTGGCCGTCGACGGGATCGGCGGGATCGCCCGAGCCCAGCACGGCTACGATGGCCGATGCCGCGACGTCGATGACGACGACCGCCAGTTCCGTGCCCTCCGGCAGTGTCGCGAGGTGGTCCCTCGCCAGTCTCTGGACCTGATCCTGGATATCCAGGTCGATTGTCGTGCGTCCCCCCGCCGGCCGACGACTCAGAGCCAGGAAACTGGCGTGCATCGCCCGTCGGATTGGAAAAGGGCAGATCGGGCCCATATCGGGTCGCGCGTCGGCAGATTCATCGTGTGTGGAAACGCTGGAGCGTGCAGGCGTGGAAGCGTCGTCCGCTTCTACGCTTTCCCGCGCAGCGGGGACGCTTCTACGCATCCACGCTCCCACTCCATGGCACGATTCAGTTTCTTGCGATCCGACGGACAATCTACAAACCTCGACAGGACACGACGCAGCGTCCGCGAATTGCTGCTTCGTAATCCACCCTTTGTCGAACATGCTGCGGAGGACGACCCGCTGGCGGCCCAACGCGGCGTCGGGATTCCTGTCGGGCCGATAGCGGCTGGGCGACTGGGGCAGACCCGCCAGCAATGCAGCTTCCGCCAGAGACAGGTCCTTCGCCCTCTTGCCGAAGTACTTCAGCTGGATCAACCACGGCGACACGTCGGCCAGACAAACGGGGAACCGCCACTGGTCGTCGGGACCGACGAGACTCAGCATGCAGGGCCATCGCATGAAACGGAGTGGAAGAAATTTTGGAATGTTAAGATAGGCAATTGCGCCAGGCTGTACGAGTCAGTATAGTCCACCTTCTTTAGTACGACAGCGCTATTTTAGCTCAAGATTTTGTGAGGTGTGATCCGAT
>DAOQWL010000077.1:0-26400 GCA_035342095.1 Sedimentisphaerales bacterium
CCTCCGGTTGCCCGTGCTCCGGGACCATGTCCAGTCGGACGATCTCGCCGGCGAGCCATCGCCGCTTCTGGGCGTTGATCTTCTCGTTGGCGCGGAACAGGTCGAGTGAGGAGCCGGCGTCGTAGACCTCTTCGCCGAGGAGCATCTGGACCTTGCTGCCATAATGGAGGACCAGCTTGGAGATCAGGGTCGAGGGTCGGACGTGGAACCCGCGGTACTTCGGGATCGAGACCTCGATCCGGCCCACCTCGGCATATCGCTTGAGCATCTCCTGGCACAGGCTCACGGCCCGACCGATGTACAGATCGATGAACGTGACGGAGTAATTCATCAGGACCGACAGGAGCGTGTCGGGCTCCACCAGGCAAGGGGCGGGCGAGGGATTCGCACAGAACTGCTTGTTCATGTGTCGCTCGTAGTAGTGTGCGAACTGCGTGGCGGTGCGGAGCAGGTGGAAGACGACGCTGACGTGTCCCCGCAGGACGGGCAGGTCCAGATCCTGCCGTTCGATCTGGGTTCCCGAGACGTAGGTGTCGTACTGGGACTGGAGGTTGTGAAACTGGAACTCGAGGCTCCTGAGTCGCTCCTCGCTCAGTGCGGCGCGTGCCCGCGTGGTGTATTCTTCCGGCTTCGCCCGGCTGGCGGCGCGCACGTCCTCGCTCTCGGAGGCCAGGTTCAGGAAGGCGGTGGCCAGCAGCGTCACGGTCGCGGGGACCGTGGCCGCCTGACGAGCGCCGCAGTTGTGGGCCAGGCGACCGGGCAGGGAGTACTCCTCGTAGGCGTCGCCGATCTCCGGTTTCTGCGGGATCTTCAGATCTCGCTCGCGCGAGCGGTTCAGGATCTCCCGCGAGGTCTGGGCGAGGATGCCGCCGGAGAAGGCCAGGGCCTCCTCGGTTGCCGCGAGGAAGTCCCGTTCCACCGGCATGAGCCGGTAGCTGGACACCCGGTGCAGGATGTGCATCAGTTCGTAGCTGACGTCGGAGAACAGTTTGATCGTGGCGGTCATGGAGCGGATGCTGCACCACAGGCAGTTCTTCCCGGCGTCGTAGGTGTCCAGGAACTCCTCGAATTGCATCGACTGGGACAGGAACTCGCCCAGCAGGGGGCGGCTCAGGGCCGTGCGAGGGTTCTGGCAGGTCGAGAGATGATTGGCGAGGGCCAGGAGCATGTCGGCCCGCTTCTCGACCAACCGATGGAATTCCTGTTCGTTGACAAGGCTGGTGTTCATCGTCAGGCATCCCTGTTGTTGCGTCGCTGTCATGGGAATGACCTCGTGTTCGTGCTATGGATTCCGCGGCTTTTCTTCGAGCGGGATCACCTCCACCGCAAACCCTTTGGGGACCTCGGGCCGAAATATCCTGGGATCGATGCCCTCGTTGATCCTGGGCTGGAGCAGGCGGATCTCGTGGACATCCTCCTCGGTCGTGACAGCCGTGATTCTCGCGGGCAGGCCCACCTTGGGGTCCACCCAGAAATCGATCTGCGTGTAATCCGCACTGTAGGCACAGTCCGGGCGGACGTGCAGACGCAGGTGCTGAAGGTCCGCGGGGTCGTCGGGCTCCGAGACGATGGCCACGTCAAACTGCTTCTTGAGATCTTCCGTCTTCGAGAAGCCGATTACGGGCATGTGCCTGCTCGCCAGCGAGAAGGCATCGACGGGCTGGTTGGGCTCGGTCAACTGTCGTCGTTCCACACGCTCGGTCTGGTGATTCACGATGACGAGCCAGACGCCGTCGAAGAGGAACTGCTCGATGTACCTCTGCTCGGGCTCCTCGTCCTGCTGGAGCGTGAGGAAATTGACTCGCAGACTGGATCGGTCCTGCGACTTGGCGTAGTGCAGAGTGCCGGTCCGTCGGGCCTGCGATTCGAGCAGCGGCTGCTTCGTGACGTAATCGACATTGGCCTGGTAGGATTTCAGGCCAGCCGCCTTGTCCTGGAGGCGTTGGAGGGCCCGATCGACCTCATTCGAGTCATTGGCCGCGACCGGGCAGCAGGTCGGGGTGTTCGGGTCCTCGATCCGGGCACCGGCGGCTCCGACGGCCATCAGGCCCGTGATGAACCCCGCGACAACTACTCCACGCATTCTGGCTCCTGGCTGTGCAGCGTGCAACAAGTCACCTCACATTTCAAGCGACGGGTCGATCGACCCTGTTGTGATTATCGACAATCGGCAGCAACTCATGGAGTGTTTGGACGGTGAAATCTGCGTGTTGGGCGAATTCGCCGGCCCGGTCGTGGTTGGCGATCAGGACCGGGATGGCGCCGGCGGCCCGCGCGCAGAGCAGATCGAAGAGATAGTCGCCGACGAGCATTGTCTCGGCCGGCAGGACCGCGAACTGCTCGCACAGGCGCAACACGCCGAAGGCATGGGGTTTTACCGGCCCGTCCTCCCGACCGACGACGCCGTCGAAGCACAGACGATGCTTCTCCGCGACCGCCACCGCGTTGCACTTGCGGTTTCGCGTCAGAATGCCGATCCGGATGCCTCGCCGGTGCAGCCCCTCCAGGGCGTCCCTGGCTCCGGGGTTCAGCGAGGACTCCGCGACAGCCTTCTGCTCGTGGAAATGGAGGATGCCCTCGGCACGCCGTCGCTGCTCGGGCGTCATGCTCTCCATGGCCTCCAGGATCGGCCCCCCATTACGACTCATCCCGATCTCCTCGCGAATCGCATCGAAATCGAAATATGGCTCGGTAATCGTTCCATCCAAGTCGAAAATCACTGCTCTTATCGGCATACCGAAATCGGCCTTCTCCATCCCATCGACCCTACGGTTCCCACGAACGGCAGAATGCCGCCTTTCCTGATGCATACGTTGGTCGCAGAGCGGGGTTTTGTCAAGCTCCTTGCTTTGTTCCTCGTATTATCGGTCCTGCGAGGCAGACATCGAGATCACCTGCTGTGTTCCTTCAGAAGGCTCAGGAGGAAGCGGGTGGTCGGGCTGAACGCTCGGCCCTTGCGGACGAGGATGCCGGTCGGGCGGGTGAACCGCTCGTTGGAAAAGGGGACCGCCTTCAGGGTCCCGCCGGCGACCTCCTGAACGATAGTCGCCTGGGGCAGGATGCTCACGCCGGCGTTGATCTCGACCGCCCGCTTGATGGTCTCGACGTTGTCGAACTCCATGACCGGGCGAACCACCGTATTGTACCGCGTCAGCATCCCGTCGATCCAGGTTCGGGTGGGCACTTCCTTGTCGAACGCAATGAAGGGCTCATACTGGAGCTTGTGGATGTCCACCTTCTTCTCTCCAGCCAGCGGGTGTTTCGGGCTGCACGCCAGGACCAGCAGCTCGTTCTCGAATTCGAAGACATCCAGGCGTTTGTCCTTCCGCGGGATGGCGACGATGCCGATGTCCACCTCGCCGTTGAGGACGAGCTCGTAGATCCGCTCGGCGCTGGGGTAGTCGATGTGCACGTTGACGTTCGGGTAGCGGATCAGGAATTTCTTGATGTACTCGTGCAGGCTGTGCATCCCGATGCTGAAGATGGCCGCGACGTTGATCCGGGAATCGATGCCCGTCGCGAGGTTGTGCAGCTCGTTCTTGAGCAGGTCGTAGCGTTCCAGGATCTCCCGTGCGGCCCGGTAGAAGATCTGGCCGGCCGGGGTCAGCTCGATGGGACGCTTCCTGCGCGTGATGAGCTGGCACTTGTGAGCCAGTTCCAGTTGCGCCAGTTGTTGCGAGACCGCCGACTGGCTCAGCAGGTGCCTCTCCGCCGTCTTGGAGAAACTGTGCGAATCGGCGAGATCGCAGAACAACTTCAGCGTTTCCAGATGCATTATCAATTTTCCTAATGATAGGTATCACCGCAAGGGGCTTTCCCCATCAGGCGTCGGCGATCATACTATTAGTTCCGCTAATGTAACACAAGTCCAAACAATGTTTGAAGGAGTCGCACGATGAATCTGCAACAGCCCAATGCCAACGAAGCGACGCAGACCCAGAATCGTTCGCGCAGCGTATCGCCCGTCTCGGGGATCTGTACGCGCTGCGTCGATGGGTGCCGAGGGAACTGCGAGACGTTCAAGGCCACGTTCCGAGGTCGGGAGGTCATTTATCCCGGGCCTTTCGGGACCCTGACCGCCGGCGGCGACAAGAACTACCCCATCGACTACTCACATCTGAACATCGCCGGGTATGCTCTGGGCGCCAGAGGTCTGCCGGAGGGGCAGGTAGGCCACTCGGACAATACCCTGTTTCCCATGGTCAGCACCGAGACGCAGTACGGCGCGAAGACCAAGGTCAAGATGAAGCTGCCGGTCTTCACCGGGGCGCTGGGCTCGACCGAGATCGCCCGCAAAAACTGGGAGCATTTCGCCACCGGCGCCGCGATCGGTGGCATTACCATCGTCTGTGGTGAGAACGTCTGCGGCATCGATCCCGGCCTGGAGCTGGATTCCCAGGGCAAGGTGAAGAAGGCGCCGAACATGGCCGAGCGGGTCGAGCAGTACCGTCGGTACCACGAGGGTTACGGCGACATGATCGTCCAGATGAACGTCGAGGACACCCGTCTGGGCGTGGCCGAGTACGTCATCAGCCAGCTCGGCGTCGAATCGGTCGAGCTCAAATGGGGCCAGGGCGCCAAGTGCATCGGCGGCGAGATCCAGGTCGATTCTCTCGAACGAGCCATCGAACTGCAGAAGCGAGGCTACTTGGTCACCCCCGATCCGTCGAATCCCGCCAACCGGGCCGCGTTCAAGGACGGCGCGTTGAAGCACTTCGAGCGCCACTCCCGCCTGGGCTTCGTCGATCAGGACGGCTTCATGAAGGAAGTCGAGCGAATTCGCGGGCTCGGCGCCAAGCGGGTCACGCTCAAGACCGGCGCCTATCCGATGCGCGAGCTGGCCATGGCGATCAAGTGGGCGTCCGATGCGAAGCTCGACCTGCTGACCATCGACGGCGCCCCCGGCGGGACCGGCATGAGCCCCTGGCGAATGATGGAAGAGTGGGGCGTCCCGACCTTCTATCTGCAATCCATGACCCACGACCTGTGCTGCAAGCTGGCGGCCCGCGGTAAGTTCGTCCCGGACATCGCCATTGCCGGCGGGTTCAGCTCCGAAGACCACGTCTTCAAGGTCCTGGCCATGGGCGCGCCGTACACGAAGGCGGTCTGCATGGGTCGGGCGCTCATGATTCCCGGCATGGTCGGCAAGAACATCGGCCTGTGGCTCCAGCAGGGCGCCGATGCGCTGCCCAAGACCGTCAGCCAGTTCGGCACGACGCTCGAAGAGATCTTTGTCTGCTACGAGGACCTCGTGGCCAAATACGGCAGGGAAACCGCCAGGAAACTCCCTGTCGGTGCGATCGGTCTGTATACCTTCTGCGACAAGCTGAAGGTCGGGCTCCAGCAGCTCATGGCCGGCAGCCGGAACTTCAAGGTCTCCACGATCAGCCGGGATGACCTGATGGCGCTGACGCCCGAAGCGGCCCAGGTCTCCGGCATCGCCTACGTCATGGACGCCTACAAGGACGAGGCCGAGAAGATCATCAACAGCTAGAGCGAACATTCCGCACAGTCGGCAAGAGGGCCTCCCGGCGACGGAACCGGGGGCCCTCTTTGTGTCTACTCGGGAATGCGATGCCGACGGAGTCCGCACCGGCGAGACTCCGGACGTCGCGGGGACGGTTCGCAGGATGGCTGAAGCGGGGCCATATTGCGGTAATCCCTTCGCGCGACGATGCTGCCTCTTGGATTCCTCTTGAAACACCGTCCGACGATCTGGTATACATATAGGCAGTGCAAGTGGTGCCTGCGATTGCCATTTTCACAGATCAGAGTCGGCAATGACTCGAAACGGAATGGAGGTTGTGGTCGCGTCGTGCGAGAGGCCGGGCGCGTAGCACAGGGACGGTATGCCACGTGAGGCGTCTCTGTTTCCAGAATTCCCACGCTTTGTTTGAAGGAGGACGATTATGAGCAGAATGAGTATCGGGCTGGTTTCGCTCGTCCTGGTGCTGACGGTCGGTACGTTCGCGCAGGCAGCGGGATTCAGCGACAATTTCGACACACCCCACAACTACTTGACGGACGGTCTCGGTGCCTATGCTGGCACGGTGGGCACGTTCGATGCGCTCGACGCGTCCATCACGCAGCCCGGCGCGCTGTATATGCAGACGACCGGCGCCAGTTGGGACCCGGGTCCGGGTCCGATGCTGTACGTCGAGGTGACCGGGGACTTCGTCGCGACCGTGAAGGTCGTCGATTTCGCCGGCACGTTGGCGGAACGCGTTTTCAGCAACGACTGCGGCATTGTGGCCCGCGATCCGGCCGGAGTCGAAGGCGCAGAGAACTGGGTGGCGATGAACTACTTCCCCACCTGGACGGCCTTCATCGCTCGCAGCACGACGAATAGCGCTCGCGAGGAGCTGGGTGCGACGACCGGCACCTGGGTCGGCGACGACACGTTCGCCATCGTGGCGCAGTACCCCTACATCCAACTGGAGCGTAAGGGCGCTGATTTCTTCTTCCGGATCAGCTCCGACGGCGTGAACTTCATCCCGCTGACCAATCCGGGATACCAGGGGATCTATGACGGCACCCAGACCCCCTTGGTGGTCAATCGGCCGGACCTGCCCGAGACCCTGCAGGTCGGTCTGATCAACGCCACCTACGACGTAAGCACCGGCTACGTCGCATTCGACGACTTCAGCGTTGTGACTCCGGGCCCGAAGGTGGTCTGGGTGTCCGCGCAGCACGCCTCCAGCGCCGATGCGAATGTCCCCAGCGACGTCGGCTTCGTGAATCTGCTCCGTGAGGCGGGCTATGAAGTGGACTACACGGCGGGATCGGTCGCCGGGACCAGCTACTGGGAAGCCCTGGACCCGAACAAGATGGCGGTTCTTGAGGATGCAGACCTGGTTATCATCGGCCGGGACTGCAACAGCAGCGGCGTGTCCAGCGACGCCGATGAGATCGCGTTCTGGAACGGCCTGAAGACCCCGGTCATGCTCATGAGCTCGTACATCGCCGGCAGCAATCGATGGAACTGGTTCAACACCACCAGCCAGAGCGCTCGCGAGTCGTACTACGATGTGAAGGCAGTGGACCCGAACGGCGTGCTCTTCGCCGGCGTGGCGCTCGACGCCAACGACACCGTTCAGTGGTACGATCCGAATGTCGCCAGCGGATACGCCAGCTTCATCCTGATGGCAGACGCCGGCAACGGCGACGCACTGGCCGTCCGACCCGACAACGGCAACGTTCTGGTCGTGGAGTGGGCCAAGGGCAAGGCGTTCTACGAGGGTTCTGCCCAGACTCCCGGCGGCCGACGCATGTTCTTCAACGCCGGCACCCAGGAAATCTCGGGTCTCAAGACCGATTGGGGCGTGATGAACCTCAACGCGGAAGGCCAGCAGATATTCCTGAACGCGGTCGCCTACATGGCGGCCCGCAACCCGATTGTGGTCCCGGTCGTGAACGCCAGCTTCGAGCTGCCCGGCACCGTGAAGATCAAGGGCTGGAACGGCGAAGGCGTCGCGGGCACCCCGGCTGTCGATATCCCCGGCTGGGCGAGCGACAAGATCGTCTCCGATTCCGGCGTCGAGACGGGTTACACGCCCACCGACGGCCTGTGGACCGCTTTCCTGATGGGTTCCGATCCCTCGATTTGGCAGTTGACCGACTACGTCATCGATGCGGAAGACGTCTTCGAACTGCTGGTGGACGCCCGCAACACATGGAATGCCACCACGCTGCGAATGATGCTGTTTTATGATGATGGGACTGGCTCTCGCATTCCGGTGACCCTCGCCAATGTGACGGTCACTGGCACGATGCAGACCTTCTCGCTGGTGTACAACGTCGCGGAATCCCTCGATCCGGATGCCATCGGCAAGAAAATCGGCATCGAATTGGACAATGTCACAACCGCTGGCGATAGCTGGCTCGGCCTGGACAACGTCCGTCTCCTGGATCTCGAAGGTCGCTGATCTCACCGACCGCTGATTCGGGCAAAGGGCAACAAGGGAACGAAACAGGGCTCCTCCTGTGCAAGGGGGAGCCCTGTTGTCATCTGTCGAGGCCCTGCCCGACCGGTCTTTTCCGTTGTCGCTCTCTGGCCACCCTGCTACAATTTCGCCATGACCCAGGACGTGGATCTGAACAAAGTGGTTCGTCAGCACCTCGAGATGGAGAGCCTGTTCGCGGGGTTTGCGGTCAAAGGGAAGTTGCGCGGGCAGGCCGTGGGGGCCATGCGCCCCGCCCGCGTCTTGCCGACGACAGAGAAACAAGGGCAGAGTGTTTCTGCCTTGAAAGAGCAGGAGGTCCGCGACGCGGTGAAGCCGAAACGCGATTCAACCGTCGATCCCGTGAAGGAGCTGGAAGCGATTGCGGCGGAGGTTCGCCAATGTCGCCAGTGCGAGCTGCTCTCGCAGCGGACGAACGCGGTGCCCGGCGAGGGCAATCCGAGGACTCGCATTATGTTCGTGGGCGAGGCGCCGGGGGCGGATGAAGACGCCCAGGGCCGGCCCTTCGTCGGCAGGGCGGGGCAGCTCCTCGACAAGATCATCGAGGCCTGCGGCCTGAAACGTCAGGACGTCTTCATCGGCAACATCCTCAAGTGCCGACCGCCGGAGAACCGCGATCCGCGACCCGAAGAGATTATCCACTGCCTGCCCTATCTCCAGAGGCAGATCGAGATCCTCGATCCGGAGATCATCGTGGCCCTCGGGGCGCACGCCGCTCGCACGCTCCTGAACACCAACCAGGCGATTGGTCAGCTCCGCGGCGAGTTTCACGAGTACTGCTCCGGCATCGGTCGGCCGCCCATCAAGCTCATGGCCACGTACCATCCCGCCTACCTCCTGCGGAACTACACGCCGGACAATCGCCGACGCGTCTGGGAGGACATGAAGAAAGTCCTCGCGGAACTGGGAATGCCGGTCCCCGAGCACGGAAAAGCGTCCTAGAATCCGCAATTCGCGGTTTTCTGCGCAATGATGTCGCATCTTGTGCGTCTGGTAACACAGATACGCAGGGTGGTCGGCGGCATGAACGAGAGTCCATCCGCTGCGTTTCGAGTCCGCAGAGCAGAGCTGGATTCTGGTTATCCTATTAGAGAGCAGGTGATTCGCTGGCCGGTCGCTGGCCGGCGCCTGCTCGCCGGGGCTTGGGGGCTGAAAGGTGTGGCGACAATGAAGAGGGTAGTGTTCGCGGGCACGGTCGTCCTGTGTTCTGTCGTGGCCATAGTTGAAGGCGCAACGTGCAACGTGCCCGCCGAGTACTCCAGTATTCAGGCGGGGATCGAAGCGGCTCAAGACGGCGACGTTGTCCTCGTGGCGCCGGGCGTCTACTACGAGACGATCAACTTCAGCGGCAAGGCCATTACCGTCACGAGCAAGGACCCGAATGACCGTGCTGTTGTCGGCTACACGGTGATCAACGCGGACCAGGAGGGCAGCGCCGTCACGTTCGAGAACGGCGAGACGCCGGCGTCCGTGCTGACCGGCTTCACGATCACCGGCGGCTTCGGCACCCTCAACAGCGCGTTCGAAGGCGGCAACACCATCTTCTGGGGCGGCGGGATCTACTGCTACCAGGCTTCGCCGACGATCACGAAGAACATCATCGCAGGCAATCGCGCCCCGGTCGTCCTTGCGAATACGGAAGCCGAGTCTCTTCTGGGCTACGGCGGCGGCATTGCCTGCATCGAGAGCAACGCCGTGATCACGCACAACGTCATCCGGAACAACGTCAGCTTCATCGCGGGTGGTCTGATCGTCTACATCGGCCAGGCGACCGTGACCAACAATCTGATCTACAGCAACTCCGCCTATCTTGGCGGCGGCGCCGTCCTGACCAGCGGCGTCCTGGTGAACAACACGATCGTGGGCAACGATGCCGGCCAGCAGCCGGGGGGCGGCTACGCCGGCAACGCCTACATTATGTTCGAGCCCTCGCTGGGCGGCGCCGTGGTCGCCAACAACATCCTCTGCGGCGCAACCTCGGGCGGAGGGCTGGTCCTGGAGGGCGATCCCGCGAACGGGGTCTTCGCCTGCAACAATGTCTGGAACAACGTGTCGGGCAACTACCTGCTCGAGGGGGGCAGTGTTCTCGACGGCGGCGCCGACGATCCGACCGGCAGGAACGGCAACATCAGCGCCGATCCCAAGTTCCTGAGCGCGGCTTTCAGCAAGGACTACCATATCGTCTTCGGGTCGCCGTGCATCGACGCCGGAGACCCCGACTACGCGGTGCTGGCGGGTGCGACGGACATCGACAACAACGCCAGGGTTTACGCCAGACGAATCGACATCGGCGCCGACGAGTACGTCGGGTACGTCAAGCCGGTCTCCTCGGCTGGAGACGATCGGCACGTCCTGGAGCCGCTGGTGCCTGTGACGCTGGACGCGAGTCAGAGCTTCTTCTACGATCCCTGTGGAGTCAAGGTCTTTCGCTGGACCCAGGTGAGCGGGCCGTCGGTGACGCTGGACGATCCGAACGCCGGGAGTCCTACGTTCACGCCCGAAGCATTCGGCGAGTACGTCTTCGAACTGGTCGTCGGCGATGGTGAATATGACGGCCAACCCGACCAAGTCCTCGTGCTGGTCGCGGCGAACGCCGGACCCGTAGCGGATGCCGGCTCGGACCGCGTGTGGGGGCTCTCCGCCCAGGCAAGGCTCGATGGTTCCGCGTCGTACGACCCGGACGTTGTGGATCGGCTCGTCTACCAGTGGACGCAGGTCGAAGGGCCGGCGGTCGATCTGAAAGACGCCGACACTGTCGCGGCCTCCTTCTTCGTCGAGACTGAGGGACAGTACGTCTTCGAGTTGGTTGTGAGCGATGGTTTCGAGCAGAGCGAGCCGAGTCGGGTCCGGTGCGTCGCGGTCCCCGTGAGGTCGGCAGGCCAAGGCATTGACGCCACGCCCGGCAGCTTGTCCGGTCCGTACCAGCCGGACGTCTCCGGCCGGAAGATCGTCTACGCCGCACAGAGCGAGACCAACCTGCAGATTGTCTACAAGGACATGACCTCGGGCAGGCTCGATACCGTCGTGACGGGAACCTACGCCGTCGGGCCGAAGATCGACGGCGATCTCGTGGTCTGGTTCGGCGGGATCGCCTACGCGGAGATGAGCGGTCCCGTGTGCTCGAGCGTCTTCGTCCGTAACACGGCCACCGGCGTGCAGCGGACCCTGGGAACTCGAAGCGACACGCGCTCGTTCAGCTACCCCGCTGTCTCGGGCAACAAGGCGGTCTGGGTGCAACACCTGGACATCGACAAGAACGCGTCCGCGAACTGGTACAACACGCCATACGACATCTGCGGCGCCGATCTGGCCAATCTGGGTTCGCCCGTCTTCTTCACGATCGCGACGCACGTCGGGCGGCGGGATCCCTTCCCCATCAGCAGTCCCTACGGGATTCTGGACAGGGTGGTCGATATCTGCGGCGATTTGGTCGTTTGGGAGGCCCAGGGAGACATCTATGCCGCCGACCTCTCGGATCTGAACCACATCCGGGTGGTCACGGTGTGCGACGATCCCGCTCGGCAGTATGGCCCGTCGATCTGGGGCCGGCTCGTGGTTTGGACCGACCAGCGGAACGACAAAGGCGACATCTACGGCGCCGATCTGTCCGACCTCGCGAATGTTCGGGAGTTTGCCGTCGCGAAAGGGTCCGGGACGCAGCAGCAGGCGACGATCGACGGTCCGCTGGTGGCCTATGCCGACGGCTCAACCCTGGGCAGCGGCATCCGGCTGGCGTGCGTCACGCGCCGCTATGGCGTTCTGAGCATCGACCTGCCCACATCGTTGACGGGGGTCATGCCGGCTCTGGATGGAACGACTCTGGTCTGGTTGTACAGCACCTATGGGCCCATCCAGGCGATGGCTCTCGATCTGGGCTATTCCGTTTTCGATGGTCGCGTGCAGAACGTGCGGACGGGCGACCGATACGATTACCTTCAGCACGCGGTCGCCTTTGCGGAGGACGGCGACGAGATCGTTGCACCCGCCGGCAGATACGACGAGAGAGTGGACTTCCTGGGCAAGCCCATCACGATTCGCTCGACGGACCCGGACGATCCCGGGGTCGTCGCAGCCACCATTCTGCGCAGCCCCGGCGGCACAGTGGTGTTCGCCGGGCACGAGAACGCCAACAGCGTTCTGGCCGGGTTCACCGTCACAGGCGGGAACGAGGGAGTGTACTGTTACGACGCCTCGCCGACGATTGCCTGTTGCACGATGGTCGGCAGCAACGGCGCCGGGTTGAGGCTCGCCGGCCAGTGCAATCCGACCGTCACCGGCTGTCGGGTCATGGCCAACGGCGCCGCGGGCATCGAGATGTCGTCGGTCGGCGAGGGCCGTGCGGCCAGGCAGCCCGAGGCGACGATACGCAACTGCCTCATCGCCGCCAACGGCGGTCAGGGCGTCCGTGGCAGCAAGCCCACCATCGTCAACTGCACGATTGTGGAGAACTCGGCCCAGGGCATCGATGCCACGTCGCCGAACGTGGCCAACTCGATTGTGTACTTCAACAATCTCCCGAGCGGCGATCAGATCAAGAGCAATCGGGCGACCGTTGCGTACTCGGATGTCCAAGGCGGCTGGACGGGCGACGGCAATCTCGACGCCGACCCGCTGTTCGTTTCCCTGGGCACGTGGGCAGGGGACGTCTGGACGCCCGGCGACTACCACCTCCAGAGCCAGGGATGGCGGTGGGATGGCGGCAGGATCTCCTGGGTGTCGGATGAGGTGACGAGCCCTTGCATCGATGCCGGCGATCCGGCCTCGGATCTGCTCGACGAGCCCGTGCTCACCCCCTGGGGTGATGCCGCCGACAATGCGCGTATTGACATGGGCGTCTTCGGCGGGACCGCCGAAGCGAGTCTCGCACCGGGCGATTCCTGATTTCCTCGATGCGTCGGAGAACCCGCGAAGATCGTTGACAACGGCGCCGCAATGGTTTATTGAATCCATCGGTGCGCGCCGAACCGTCCGGCGCCAAGACCTTGTCCTCGACGTGGAAAGGAGCTTGGCATGAAGGTGCATATCCGAGACATCTGCACGGCCTGCGGGTTCTGCTGCGATATCTGCCCGGAGGTGTTCGAGATGGGCGACGAGATGGCCACCGTGATTGTGGACGAGGTCCCGGTGAAGCTCGAGGACAGCGCCGAGCAGGCGGCCGCCGAGTGTCCGGTCAAAGCGATCGTTGTCGATCGCAGTTGACCTTCATTCTCCGTTGCCGGTCGGTTCGCCTGTCCTCCTGGCGCTGGCTCGAATCCCGTTGCGTGACGCGGTCGGGTGACAGTCTAGCACGCCGTCCACGTCAGTTCGGTGGGCAGCCTATCGGCGTATGGCCTGTTCGGAGTTCCGCGTTTACGCGGTCTTCACCCGCCTGAAGGCGGAACTCCAAACGGCGTCCGTCATGTTTGCCCACGATTTCAAGATGGACGGCGTACTAGCACGACAGCGCTACTTTCGACAGAAACCCGCGCTCTCGACGAAAAAATGCGGGTGGCCATCGCTGTTCTGAGCGATTGCTGTGCGATCTATCGCTGTCGTGCTAGGGCTGCGCCGTGACGCATCGCGGGTCCATGAAGTGGAGCAGGTAGTCGGGCCCGCCGGCCTTTGTGCCGCCGCCGGACATCTTGAACCCGCCGAACGGCTGCACCTTCACCAGGGCGCCGACGCAGCCGCGATTGAGGTACAGGTTGCCCACGCGGAATTCGCGGACCGCCCGATCCAAGTGCTCGCGATTCTTGCTGAACACCGCACCCGTCAGCGCGAATCGCGTCGAGTTGGCCCACTGGAGCGCCTGATCGAAGTCCTTCGCCCGCATGATGGCCAGCACCGGGCCGAACACCTCCTCTTGAGCGATCCGGTGGTCGGGCGTGATGCCTTCGACGATTGTCATCGGAACGTAGTAGCCGTTCTGGGGAACCTCGCTGCGGTACAGGATTCTGCCTTCCTGGGCCGCCAGATCGGCGTACCGCTGGATCGTTCGCTGGGCCTTGTCGTCGATCACGGGACCCATGTAGTTGGCGGGGTCCTCGGCCGGCCCGATTCTCAGCTTCTTCGCGGCCTCGACGAGCCGGGGGACGAATCGGTCGTAGGCCTTATCGTGTACGATCAGACGGGAACAGGCGGAGCACTTCTGGCCTTGATATCCGAAGGCGGAATACAGGACGTCCCGAATCGCGGCATCCTCGTCGAATTCGTCGTCGAGGAGGATGGCGTTCTTGCCGCCCATCTCGCAGACGACGTGCTTGACGGAGTCTTGGCCTTGAGGCGTGCGACCCGCCCGCTCGATGATTCGCAAGCCGACGTTCATCGAGCCGGTGAAGGCGATCACGCTGACCTTGGGACTGTCCACGAGGTAATCGCCGATGGCGGCGCCTGGGCCGGGGACGTAGTTGAAGACGCCTGCGGGCAGACCGACCTCGCGGAAGATCTCGACGAGGTGGTGCCCGACGACCATGGACTGGCTGGAGGGCTTGTACACGACGGGATTGCCTGCGACGATCGCGGCGGCGGACATCCCGCAACTGATGGCGAATGGGAAATTCCAGGGCGCGATCACGACTGCGACGCCTTTGGGCTGATAGAAGTAGTGATTTGACTCGGTGCTGTAGCTGCCCATGTCCTGTGGCGTGCCCAGGCGGATCATCTCTCTGGCGCAGTATTCCAGGAAGTCGATCCCTTCCGCCAGGTCGTTGTAGGCCTGTGCCCATTGTTTGCCCTCCTCCAGGACCTGCCAGGCGGAGTACTCGAAGATCTTGCGACGGGCTACGTCGGCCGCCTGGACGAGGTACCGGGCTCGCTCGACCGGGTCCACGTCCCGCCAGCTCAGCAGGGCCCGCTCGGCCGCACAGAGAGCCATTTCCGCTTCGGCCTGACCTGCCTGGCATACCGTGCCGATGATCTCGTTCGGATTGGCGGGGTTGACGGAGTCCAGGGTATTAGGCGTCGCGATCTCCCGGCCGTCGATGTACAGAGGATAGGTTCTTCCAAGCTGCTTGCGGACTTGTGCGATCGCGAGGGGAAAGCCCTCGCGGACCTTTGGATCGTCAATCCCTGGAAAGACCCGTTCATTCTTAAAGGGCGGCAGACTCGGGCCGGCCTTCGATTGCGTGCTGCTCTTTGCCATCTGCGAGGCGCTCCTCAGTAGGGTCGGCTCGGGCTTGCGTCCCGAAGAGCCGACGTCGTGCATCTGTTCTTGCTTCATGTGTTTCTCTCGATCAACCGGTGGAGAGTTCCCGGCTTCGGTCGGCGGCGCGGGCGAGTCCCGCTTCGATCATATCGCTGAACCCTCGAGCCTGGAATACCTTGAACGCTGCTTCGGTGGTGCCGTTCGGCGTGGCCACGCGGGCGCTGAGCTGTGCGGGCGTGCTGCCTTCCGTGGCCGCTTTTTCCGCCAACAGGGCGGCGCCCCTGGCCGTTTGGAGAACGAGATCCTGTGCCTCTTTCTCGGGCAGGCCGAGCTTGATGCCCGTGGCGATCATCTCGTGCATGAGCAGGAAGAAGTAGGCCGGACCGGAGCCGCTGACCGCGGTCACGACATCCAGCAGGTCCTCATCGTCTACGGTGACTGTCTGACCGACAGACAGCAGGATCAGCCTGGCTTTCTCGACGTTCCTGCGGGCCTTCTCGTTCGCGTACAGCACGCTGGCGGCCTCGCGCACCCAGGCAGGCATGTTCGGCATGACCCGCACGATGGCGACATCGCCAAGGATGGAGGAGATGAGCGATGTCTTGATGCCGGCGGCAATCGAGATGATCAGCACGTCGTCGTTGATGTGGTTCTTGATGCTCTCCAGCGCGGCCCTCATGTTTTGCGGCTTGACGCTGAGCACCAGGACGTCCACCTTGGAGGCCAGTTCCGCGTTGTCTGCCGCGGTCCGCACGCCATAATGCTCTCGCAGGTACTCGATCCGTTCCGCTCGGACATCGCTGACGTAGACCTTTCCCGGCCTGTATACGCCGGCCTTCAGGACGCCGTTGATGAACGCTTCCGCCATGTTGCCGCTGCCGATGAAGCCGATTGTCTCCACAGGTGTCTCCTTGCTGTACTTTCGGGAACAGTCAGGTTCAGACGCTGAATGTCACGCCGTAAGGTATCGTCTGCCCGCGGGGAAATCAAGGCAAAAGCCTAGCCCGTGAGCATCTCGAACTGCTCCCGACTGAGGCACTGGCGGAGCTTCTGAAGGGCCGACAGCTCGATCTGGCGGATTCGCTCCTTCGTCAAGTCGAGTTCCTCGCCGATCTGCTTGAGCGTCCTGGTGTTCTTGCGGATCGCACTGCCGGTCAGGCCGAAGTGATGGAGGATGACGTATTGTTCCCGCTCGTCGAGTTCCTGTCGAATGACCTCCGCCAGGTCCTGTCGGGTCCGCTCGATGGCCAGGACGTCGGCGGTGGTGTCCCGCATGTCCCGCTGAATGCTGGCGAGAGAGGCCGCCCGCTTGGGAGTCAGTTCCGTGCTCCGCCCGGAGACCTTCGCATACTCCTTGGCGATGTCCAGCGACGCCCGACGGCTGAAACGGAACCCTTTGGTATAGTCGAACTCCTCGACCGCTTGGATCAACGCGAAGTTGCCCTTGCTGACCAGTTCCAGGAAGCTCGGGCCGTCGCTGGTGTGCTTGCCTGCGATGCTGACCACCAGACGCAGATTCGCCTCGACGAGCAGGGTGCGGATCTCCTCAGCCTCGTCGAGATAGCCCTCCAGTCGCGACAGCAACCCGGCCGGGACCTTCGACAGACGGAGCTGGTGACGCTCCTGGGAGACCAGGTACTTGAGGTAGTTGTACCGACGGAACAGCTCGATCTCCCGATCGCGGCTCAGCACCGGGGTGACCTTCAGCACCTGCATGTACTCGGGCAGCAGGGTGGGTTCCCAGACGTGATCCGTTTCCCCCACGATCCCATTCTCGTCAGGCAGTTCGAAAGGCTCGATCTTGCTCTGCGGGTCCGGCCTGTCCACGACCAGCGGTGTCCCGAGGATCTGTTCGCGTGCGTTCGCTTGCTGGAACTCGTCGCTGGCGACGTACTCGATCTTGCGGGCCAGCAGAGCGGCGGCCCTCCGCTGGTTGATGATCCGATGGACCGCGGCCCGACTGCGGTCGAACTGCTCCATGAGCTGGCGGATGCCCACCCCTTGTTGGTGGAGGCGAAACAGCTCCGACGCCTCTGCCGGCTGGATGCGTCCCACGGGCCGGCGGAAGACCGGCTTATTCGGGTGTTCCTTCTCGTACTGTCCCAGCAGGGTGCGCACCGTCTCACGAGCGATGCCCAGCTTCCCGGCGATCTGGCCGATGATCCGGTGGCGCGACAGGGAGGTCTTGGCCGCCAGGCTGCGGGCCCGACGGATGATCTGCTGACGCTGGGTCTCGGTCAGACGCCGGAACCGGCTCGCGCAGGCGACCAGCTCCGGATTCTCGCGGGCGAACCGCTCGACCGCCGATTCGAGAAAGCCCAGGCGGTGCACGCCGTCTTCGAAGACGAACTTGCGAGGCAACAGACCGCGAGCCCGCCAGCGGTCTATCGTCTTCGTCGCGACGCTGAACCGGGCGGCCAACTCCTCGACGGTGTACACCCGTTCGCCCGCCTCTGCGATCGGTGTCGCCAGCTTGCCGCTGAGCTTCGTGATGAAGATCTGCAAGTCGTCTTTCAGGTCGCTCCCGGCGACGATCTCCTGTTCCTGTTCGCCCTTGGGTTGGAACCCGGTGATGTGGAAACAGATGAAGTCATACGGGTATTGCTTGTCCTTGTCGACCAGACCATAGAGCTTCTCAGCCGCCTCCAATTGCGCACGGCGTTTCGCCTCCGGCGTGAACCGGAGCTGCATGAGCAATTGCGCCAGGTTGTGACTCTTGATCTTTCTCATTTGACCAAGTGTCTATTTTACAGAGCACACGCTGGATCGCCAAGCAGATTCGACGCTTTCGCTTGCGTTTTGCCCAGGTTTTCGAGAGAATGGAGGCGCCATTGAGTCGGCATGGTGGGGAGCAGATATGAGTGATGTCACTCGCATTCTGAACGCCATCGAACGGGGGGACGCCAAGGCTACGCACGAGTTATTGCCCCTGGTCTACGAGGAATTGCGTCTTCTGGCGGCCCAGAAGCTGTCCCACGAGTCGCCCGGCCAAACGCTTCAAGCGACGGCCCTGGTGCATGAGGCCTATCTCCGCCTGCTGGGAGATGAGCCGCAGACGTGGAACAGTCGAGGGCATTTCTTCGCTGCTGCAGCAGAGGCAATGCGAAGGATTCTGGTGGAGAGTGCGCGACGCAAGCAGACCCTCAAACACGGCGGCCAAATCCGGCGGATCGACCTCGAAACGACCCTCATACCCGAGGAGAATGGATCTTCCGCGGATCACTTGCTTCTGGTGGATGAAGCGATCGAAAGGCTCTCCCAAAGGGACAAGATGAAGGCAGACCTGGTCAAGCTCCGATACTTTGCCGGCTTGACAGGCCCGCAAGCTGCTTTGGCCCTGGGTGTATCCCCGGCGACCGCCGACCGGTACTGGAGATATGCCCGCTCCTGGCTACGTCTGGAGATCACGCGGATAGTCAATGCCCGCTGAGGCCGGACGAGGTTTCTGCGGAGATTCTCCATTTTCTTGACGTGATCGGACATCCGTTTCTCGCATTGTACAGTGAGCCAAGCTGTCAGGAATGGAACCATGGGCAGTGACCAGAGAAACGCTGAAGAGGCGATCTTCTACCGGGCCTTGGAACTGACTTCGCCGACGGCCCGAGCCGCCTATGTGAAAGAGGCCTGCGGCGCTGATTGCGACCTGCTCGAACGGGTGCGGGCTTTGCTCAAGGTCGACGGGATCGAGGATGGTTTCTTGGTGGATCCCCCCGCGGTTCTTGATATCGCCGCACCGAGCGAGGTCGTAACCGAGGCTCCCGGCACGGTCATCGGGCGATACAAGCTCTTGGAGAAGATCGGCGAGGGGGGCATGGCGCTGGTGTATATGGCTGAGCAGGAGCAGCCCATCCGCCGGAAGGTGGCCCTCAAGATTATTAAGCTGGGGATGGATACCCGCCAGGTGATCGCCCGCTTCGAGGCCGAAAGGCAGGCGCTCGCCCTTATGGACCATCCCAATATCGCCAAAGTCCTCGACGCCGGGGCCACCGAGACCGGGCGGCCGTATTTCGTCATGGAGCTGGTCCAGGGGGTCTCGATCACCGAGTACTGCGATAGGAATAGCCTGAGCACCAAGGACCGATTGGCTTTGTTTGTTCAGGTCTGCAACGCGGTCCAGCACGCCCATCAAAAAGGCATCATCCATCGGGATATCAAGCCCTCCAACGTCATGGTGACGCACCATGACGGCAAGCCTATTCCCAAGGTGATCGACTTCGGCATCGCCAAGGCCACCAACCAGCGTCTGACGGAAAAGACCCTCTTCACCCGCTACGCCCACCTCATCGGCACGCCGGCGTATATGAGTCCAGAGCAGGCGGAATTGAGCGATCTCGACATTGACACCCGCACGGACATCTACTCGCTTGGGGTTTTGCTGTACGAGCTACTGACCGGGACAACTCCTTTCAGCGAGGAGGAACTTCGCAAGGCGGGCTATGTCGAGATGCAGCGGATGATCCGGGAGCAGCAGCCAGTCAAACCGTCCACCCGGATTCGGACCGCGTGTGTAGCCCAGCCGCCCTCGGCTGGGGGGACTGGGACCACCCCCGGGGGCGGGGGTGCCACACGTGTGCATAGCATACCCTACCAGCAGGTCCGGGGCGACCTCGACTGGATCGTGATGAAGGCCCTGGAGAAGGATCGCTCCCGGCGGTACGAAACCGCCGGCGCCCTGGCCGAAGACGTCCGGCGGCACCTGGAACACGAGCCGGTCCTCGCACATGGCCCTGGGGCGATGTACAGCCTCCGCAAGTTCCTCCGCAGACGCCGCTCCCAGGTTCTTGCCGCTGTCGCACTGACGGTGATCGCGGTCGCGGCGGTCGTGATCCTGTCCATGTGGAATCGCGACCTCGCCCAACTGGCCGAGGCGGAAAGCTTCAAACACCGGGGCATCCTGTCGCAGGCCCGCGAGCAATATGCCAAGGCCGACCGGGAAACCGCCATCGAGACGATCAAACCGATCCTCGGCAGCAAGCACGTGGGTCCCGAGGCCCGGCTTCTGCAGGCCACGATCCTCGTGGACAACCGCCATCCGGACGAGGCCATGGCGATCCTGAGCAGTCTGCTCAGTGAGCGTCCCGAGGTCGCCGGAGCGGCCCATTCGCTCCTGGCTCGTATCCTCTGGGAGAGCGACTCGCTGGGCGCGGAGAAACTCCAGGAGATCGAAGAACACCGCAAGCAGGCCGAAACGCTGTTGTTCGGAGTTCCGCCTTCAGGCGGGAAAGACCAGTCCGACCCGCGTAAACGCGGCACTCCGAGCGCGGAAGCGTATTTCCTGCGGGCGATGACCACAGTCACGATCAAGGAGCAACTGGCCTCGCTCGACAAGGCATTGCAGCTTGACCCTCGTCACTACGAATCCCGCCGCTTGCGGGCGTTCACCTACTACGCATCTCGGAAGTACGACAAACTGCGGGATGAGGCCCTAGGCATGATGATCCTGCGGCCGCGTGATCCGCTGGGGTACGCGTTGCGTGCGAAGGCGTGGCGGGAACTGGGACGCTATCCCGAAGCGATTGCGGACTTCTCCCTGGCGATTGCCCTGACGCCCGGCGATGAGCCGCAGTATGTCGATCTGCGAATTCAGCAGAGCGAGACCTTCCTGCGAATGGGCGACTATGAGCGCGTAATTGCCGAGGCGACGGCGGAAGGGCAAGCGGTTCCGCGTGTCGCGGGCATCTTGCCCGCGATTCGAGGGCGGGACGCCCTCGACACAGAAGATCGTTCGCCTCTCCAATACCACAAATTCGCGGCCCTGACCGCTTTGGGCGAATACGACGCTGCGACGACTCTCTTTCGCGAGATCATCGCTCCCGGTCACGAAGCCCGCCAGAAGTTCCGCGATTGGTGCGCAAAGTATGTCTTTGACACGCTCGAATCTGGGCGGCCCTGGCATCCGCCGGAGCAAGAGCCCGCGGGTGCCGCCTTCCTGCCGATGGTGGAAGCGGAGGAAACCTATCGCGCCCTCGCCGCCAAGGGGCAACGACTAACCACAGGTGGATTCAGTGCGAGTTGGTCCCCAGATGGGAAGAGACTCGCCTTCAGTCTGGGGGTCCAGGGCTACAGTGGCGTGGCAACCTTAGATCTCGCGACAAAGGAGACGGAACTACTGGTAGTCCCCGGCAAGGACCCCGTCTGGTCGCCCAACGGTAAGTTCATTGCTTTTGTTCGAGACCGCCAGAACCTGCGTCTGGAGGAACTGGCTGCTGGCGAAAGCGAGGGCCGACAGCCGTCTGTGAGAGACGAAGAGGTCTGGCTGATTTGCGCCGATGGCACAGAACTCAGGCGCTTGGCGCGAGGCAGTGCGCCCTCCTGGACCGTGGACTCGCAGCACGTCTACTATCAGTCGCGTGTGGACAATGTGCTGTTCTCCGTCGCCATCGAAGATGCTGAGCCCAGACAGATCATGAAGTGCTCATATGCCTTGCTGTCGGTGTCGCCCGACAACCGGAAGGTCGCGTGTTTCGAGGGAGGAAGTCTCAAGATCAAGGACCTTGCTTCGCAATTGCCTCTCGCAGAGTGCCAAGTGTCGTCCTTGTCATGGGGTGTGATCGCGTGGTCTCCCAAGGGCAACGAAGTCGGCCTGGGCGGCGATCCGCTGAGGCAGAAGAGCGGGCTGTGGCTCTATGATCTAACGAGAAGGGAGTCCTCCAGAGCCCTTGACGGTCCAGTGACAGGCGCCTCCTGGTCTCCCGCGGGAAAGAACTTGGCATTCTGCCTGGGGCCGCCGTACTCGGAGATTTGGGCGGCACGTCTCGACCCTGATACATCGGCCATCGAGGTCTTCGGCCCGCCGCGGACATTGAGGGAGCACTACCGGGACATGGTGGCCCTGTACACCAGAAGAATCAAGGCCGACCCGATGGACGGCGAGAGCTATCTCCGTCGCGCCGAGCAGTATCACTTTCTGCACCAACAGGCCCAAGTCGAGGCCGATATGAAACAGTATGAGGCCGTCGTGAGGCACCAGAATCCGCCGCCCGTGGAAGGTGAGCCGTCGGGGTGCGTCGAGCGTGTTCTCCGTGGTCCATTCGGTTGGAGATTGAGCATCCTTGTTGAAGAACATGATGATGGAGTTCCAGTGTGGTCCGTTGTCTTCGGACGGAAAGGAAGGTCTGAGATGAGATCGTTTGAAATCCCGATGTTTGTGACATCACTGTTATCACTTTGTTTCCTCCCAACTCCTGACTCGCCGACTGCAAGGGCCGACTTTGTAGTCGGCACACCAACGAATCTTGGTTCCAACATCAACGGTTCTTCTTCTGCAGAAATTGACGCGCATATATCAGCCGACGGTCTGTCACTCTACTTTGCATCCGATAGAGCCGGCGGCAATGGCAGTACAGGCGACATATGGGTAGCCCATCGAATGACCCAGAATGCCGAGTGGGGATTGCCACTGAACCTTGGTTCCAACGTGAATAGCCAAGCTCTTGAGAACTCTCCCAGCGTGTCGGTTGACGAAACGGAACTGTACTTCTCCGACGGCGTCTGGGGTTTGAGTTCGCCCCGGCGCCCTGACGGATATGGTGATTCGGACCTGTGGGCAGCGAGGCGTTCAGTTAGAAGCAATGAATGGGGACCGGCCGTCAATCTTGGCCACGTCGTTAACAGTCCCTCCTATGATGGAGAGCCTTTGCTCTCGAACGATGGGCTAGCGCTCTACTTCACGTCAAACCGCAGCGGCGGTTTTGGCTCCGCAGACATCTATGTAACCATACGCGCAACAAACGCAGACGAATGGGGTCCCCCGACCAACCTGGGGCCGATCGTGAATAGCGCGCTTGCCGAAGGCGGGGTGGGACTATCCACCGACGGCCGGGTGCTCTTCTTTCATAGGACTAAACCTGAAGGCGATTTTGACCTGTGGATGGCTACCCGTAGAACGGAGAGTCAGGGTTGGGAACCGCCCGTGCCTCTTGGGTCTACCATCAATGCCACCGGGTACATGTCTAACGAGTTCGGTCCAGATATATCTTCAGATGGATCCACCCTCTATTTCTGTACCCACCGGCCTGGAGAATTCGGATACAAATACTACGATCTGTGGCAGGCACCTATCCTCCCGATCGTGGATTTCAACGCCGACAGCGTTGTGGACGTCAACGACCTGGCGCTGCTGATCGACAACTGGGGGACGGACGACACGCTCTATGACATCGGGCCGTATGCCTGGGGCGACGGCAAGGTGGATATCGAGGACCTGAAGGCCTTCATCGCCGAATGGGAGAAAGAGACCGCAGCGCCGGAGCCGTAGGCGGCCCTCCCCTGTGACGCAGACAGCTATGTAGGGTGTGCTATGCACACCGCTCTCCAGAGTGGTTCTTGGGAGATGGTGGGCACAGCCCACCCTACACCCACTCCATCACCGGGCGGGAGAAACGCGATCTGTGCGTGGTACGCACCCTACGCCTGATCGACGCCGTGCGGATCTACAGCCGCGCCATGAGGCCGTAGGTCTTCGCTCGTAGTGACGCCGTGAGGCGTTATCTTCGGTGCGTTGAAGATATGCCCTTACGGGCACACTGCGGACCCGCGATACACACACTCTGGAACGGGCCGGCGGACAACGGAGTCGCCGGCCCGTTGGAGTTGATCGATGTTGACTATGCTGGCCGCCTGTGAGGATCAGGCGACGAGCTTCTTGGCGACATCGACTGCGGAGGCCGCGTCGGGGGAGTAGCCGTGCGCGCCGATCCGGTCGGCGAAGCTCTGGGTCACCGGGGCGCCGCCCACCATGATCTTGGCGGTGATGCCTGCCTGCTGGAGGGCCTTGATGGTCTTCTCCATGCCGGGCATGGTCGTGGTCAGCAGGGCGCTCATGCCGATGAGATTGACGTTCTTGGCCTTGGCCTCGGCGGCGAACTTGTCCGGCGAGACATCGACGCCCAGGTCGATCACCTCGAACCCGGCGCCCTTGAGCATCATGGCGACGAGGTTCTTGCCGATGTCGTGCAGGTCGCCCTGGACGGTGCCGATGATGAGCTTGCCGATGGGCTTGACGCCGGCCTTGGCCAGCTCGGGCTCGAGCACTTCCATCGCCATCTTCATCGCCCGGGCGGCGATCAGGACCTCCGGGATGTAGATCTCGTTGTTCTTGAAGCGGGCGCCCACCACGTCCATGCCTGCGATCAGGCCCAGGTCGAGGATCTGCTTGGGGGCCATTTTTTCCTGGAGGGCCGCCTTCGTGACGTTCACCGCCGTCGCCTGGTCGCCCCGGATCACCGCATCAGCCAATGCCTTCAGGTCTGCCATTGCAACTCACCTCAAATCAGTATCCGTTTGGTTCTCCCGATACCATCAAGGTCCCCATTAAACCGCTGACCGTCCGCAGCGACAAGGAAAAAAACGGGCAATTGAAGAACGATCGTCGCGGTTGACCCCGGTGCCGGCGGGTCCTATACTGGCAGCCAATCGAGGGGTCGATTGATGCAGGACGGCAGTACGCACGACGAGAAGAACACGCACGAGCACCACGACCACGGCTCGCACCTCCGTGATGCGTCGCGAAGGCGGCTGTGGGTTGCCCTGGCGATCATCGTGGCGTTTCTCATCATCGAGATCATCGGCGGCCTGGTCACAGGCAGTCTGGCCCTGCTGGCCGACGCCGGCCACATGCTGACCGACGCTCTGGCTCTGGCTCTGGCGATCTTCGTCGCCCACCTGGCCCGGCGGCCCGCAACGCCGGAACGGACCTTCGGATACCTCCGCGCGGAGGTCATCGGCGCCTTCGTCAACGGCGCCACGCTGATCCTTGTGGTGGGCCTGATCGTGCGCGAGGCTGTCGAGCGGTTCCTGCACCCAGCCGAGGTTCAGGGCTCGGGCATGTTGCTGGTGGCCTTCGCGGGCCTGCTGGCCAACCTCGCCAGCGCCTGGGTCCTGGCCGACAGCCGCAAGGCGAATATCAATGTGGAAGGCGCCTTCATGCACATGATCGCCGATGCCCTGGGCTCGGTCGGTGCCATCATTGCGGGTCTGGCGATCCTGTTGACCGGCTGGATGCCCGCGGACCCGCTGGTGAGTCTCGTCATCGGGGGGCTGATCCTCTGGAGCAGTATCGGCCTGCTCCGCCGGACGCTGGCCATCCTGATCCACACAACGCCTGCCCACCTCGATTTCCGCGAGGTTCTTGCGGCGTTGGAGTCGAACGAGCACGTCGCGGCCGTACAAGATCTGCACATCTGGTCGGTGACCACGGGTTTCCCCGTCCTGACGGCGACGATCTGGCTCAAGGCCGAATGCACCGGTCCGGCGTGCTGGCGGGCGGCCTTGCGCGATCTCCAAGCCATGTTGCACGACCGCTTCGACATCGAGCACGTCACCCTCCAGCTCGAACCGGCGGATTACCTCTCAGAGGGAGAGCAGACGCAGTGAGCGAAGACAAATCCGAAACACGAAACCCGAAACCCGAAACAAACTCCAGATCCGAAATCCAAATGACCGAAACGCTGCCGCCCTTCGGATGACCCGTTCGGGATCTCGGGTTTCGGTCATTCGTGCTTGTTTCGGATTCAGAGTTTCGTGCTTCGAATCTGCCGCCGTGGGGCGCATGCCTCTGATGGAACAAGTTTTTGCTTGCATGGGCTGCGCCGGCGTGGTATGTGAGTAGATCACATATAGGAGTGACACCCATGCAGGAACTGAGAGGTTGTGTGTGTACGGGCAAGACGCTGCCCAGGCTGTTGCGTCCGGCCATCCTGTCCGTGCTGGCCAAAGGCGGGTCGCACGGATACGCGATGATCGAGAAGCTGAAGGGACTGGCCGTCGTGGGAGACCACCCGCCGGACCACACGGGGGTCTATCGGACCCTTCAGGTCATGGAGAAAGAGGGGCTCGTTGCGTCGGATTGGGAGTGTCCTGCGAGCGGGCCGGCCCGGCATAACTACTGCCTGACGACCAAGGGCAAGGCGTGTCTGGAACGGTGGAAACAGACGCTCGATGAGTACCGGCGCACCATCGATGTACTTCTCAGATCGTTATAGCGAAGTCCGCGGAGGGCAGCGTGAGGGAATCTACGCCATTGTTTCGAAAGTAAACGGCCGAGGTGGTCGGCACATTCATTCTCGTCTTCTTCGGGGCCGGATCGGTCCACGCCGCCGTGCTGACGGGAGCCCAAGAGGGCATCTGGCAGGTGGCGATCGTCTGGGGCGCCGGGATCTCGCTGGCGATCTACGCGACCGGCGCCCCCCACATGAATCCCGCGATGACTGTGTCCTTTGCCGTCTTTCGAGGCTTCCTCTGGCGACAGGTGCCGCCATATATTCTCGAGACTGTAGCAACGTTACAGACTATTTGCTCACCTTCGGAACCCAGATT
>DAOQWL010000078.1:0-26216 GCA_035342095.1 Sedimentisphaerales bacterium
CACGACCGCTTCGGGCGTGCCTGGATCACGAAAGTACGCAAGAACCGGATGAGCCTGAAAATGGTGGGCAAATACCGCGGACACCGTTTGGAGTTCCGCCTTCAGGCGGGTTAAGACCGCGCAAACGCGGAACTCCGAACAGGCCATACGCCCATGTGCTGCCCACCGAATCAACGCGGACGGTGTACTACATGAGGTTCCCCGCCCCGACGCGGATGTCACCGGGGACACGCGTAGAAATCGCGGCGGTTCAGTTGAGCCCGGGATTCCGGCTTATCTTCGGCCGCGGCGCATGGTCGGCTGGGTCCCCGGCTGAGTGCCCTGCTGCATGTCGTTCGCACCCCCCCGCTCCTGCAGTCTCTGCAGTCGCTCGTCCTCCTCTTTCCATTTCTGGACGACCTTGGCGTTTCGCTGCTCGCGAAGCATCAACAGGGCCATGATGGCGGTTTGCGTCTTGACGGCCTGCTCCTCGCCCGCCAGCTTGTGCAGGGCCGCATACTCGGAGACGTCGACCGTGTGCACGGCGACGAGCAGGTCGGCCTTGTTTTCCGCAGTCGCGCTCGTCCATGCCTGCATCTGTGCCTGCGTCTCCGCACTCATCGGAGGTTCGGCGGGCGCGTTCGTCGCGGATCGACGCGACGATCTGGCCTGCACGCCGGTCGTGCCGTAGGGGTCCTGCGCGCCGCCTGCGGTGGTGGACCGGCCTCGGGCGCCACGACTTGTCATACCCCGGCCCCCCCGGCTTGCAGCGGATGCCTCCCGGCTCTCCTGAAGTGCCACCCTGCGCTGTTCGCGAAGTTCCGTGCCGATCTGCTCGTACCGCTCCTTGCGGGCGGCGACGAGGTCATCGACCGCCTTGGTCGTCTTGGCGGCCTTCTCCTCGGTCGCGACACGCTTGACGAGGGCCATTTCATTCTCGAACTGCTTCTGCACGGAGCGAATCAGCATCGCTCGGTTGTCGGTCCGTCGAAGGACCCACCCTCGCTGCTCGCTCTCGCTGTTGGCGTCGACGATCTTGAGGGGGGCATCGAGCTGGGGGAACTTGGCCAGGTCCGCGCGGATCACGTTCGGGTCGATGACGAAGCCGGGCGGCAGTTGTGCTTGCGGGCCGGTGGCCTGCGAGGTCTGCTGCGGCATACCGAGGTCCCCATAGGGATTCATCGGGTCCAACTGCGGCGGCACGGTCCCACCGTGCTGTCTGAGGAAATCCTCGATCTCCGGCATGTTCGCTCGTTGCTGTGCGATACTCAGCGGGGTCTCCCTCCTGTTGTTCACCGGGTTGACGTCCGCGCCGGCCGCAACGAGCGCCTCGACAATCTCCAACTGGGCGGTCTCGACGGCCGCGTGCAGCGCGGTCGATCCGGACCGGTTCGTCAGCGAGGTATCCGCCTTGGCGGCCAGCAGCATGTCAACGACGTCCTTCTGACCGCGCAAGCAGGCCTGCATCAACGGGGTCGAACCTTCGGCGTCCTTCGCGTTGGGATTGGCGCCCCCGTCGAGGAGCGCCTTCACCGCTTCGGGATGAAAGCCCTGTATCGCTCGCTTGAGCGGCGTGTACCCGAAGGAATCCAGCGCGTTGAGGTCCGCCTTGTTCCGGGCGAACTGGTTGATCTGTTCCACGTCGCCGGCTGCGGCGGCCTGATGCACCGGCGCGGACGCATCCTGTCTTCCGGAGGCCTCCACGGATCCCATGCCCCACAACAATATGAACGCCGCGATCATCATTAGCCGTTTCACAGGACACCCTTTTCAACGCCATTACCCGAATGCCGAAATCCCCGCCAGCTACACCTTGCGATTGCCTGCCATTATACACCATCGCAGCCCACGCAAGCACAAAAAAGGGCGACGCTGTCTGCGCGGGGCTCCGAAGAACGTCGGATGGCGGAATGTGCTTGCTCTGGGTGCGACCTCGCTCACGGCGGGTCTTGACTCTGGACGGGTTCGCGGATCATCGTTACAATCCTGGCGATACCTATTTGCCTGGAGGAATACCATGACCGATGCAACGCCCGACCAGCCGACCCCGCAAGTGCTCAAACAGGCCATGAAGGCATTCAAGAAGCGCCTGAAACTGACCCGTCTCGATGCGGAGTCCACTCTCGGCGGCGGCCCCTTCAGCAGCGGTCGTGGCTCCGGCATCGTCGGCATCCAGCCGCCAAACCAGTACCCGCGGGAGGTCTGGGACAAGCTCGTCGAGATGGGCAGGCTCCGGCGGGTCGGAGGGGGACTCTACGAGCTGGCCCAGGACCCGAACTCGCCCCACCACGACATGGAGTAGAATAGGGCGGGCCATTCCTCCTCCATCGTACGAAGACGAGATTCAGGTTTAGGACGCACCGCCCTATTTCGCACACGCACGCCAGCAAGAAAGAGCTGTGCCGTCAATCACGCTCGGTGAGATCTCGCAGTGAGCGATTATGTGACCTGCGACTCGGAGCGGCACGTACGGCGTTCATCATATACTATGGTCGACGCACTGCGCGGCAAGAACAAAATATCCCATAGGTCCCATATTGCCGAGACAGCCTGAACTCAAGAATAGAATGCACTGTGCGTGATTATTGACATCAAAAAGTGGTACCGATGAAGGTCTACTTCTCGCCGACGTACTTGACGCGACAGCTTCGCCCGGACCATTTGCTTTGCCATGACCCGAAGAGGAGGGTCTGCCCCCTGGATTGCTCGTCGACGCGGAAGATAGTGCCTCGGCGCCAATCCGTGATTTGTGTGCTGAGTGCCTCGGCTTGAGCCGGGGGCAGGTCCACGCCGCTCAGTTCGAGCGGATCCATGTTCAATTGGAAGACGGTGACCGTGTTGTTCTCTGGGTTGTAGACGAACTTCATATCGCCCTGAACGAACCCGGCGGGACCTTGCTGCATCCAGCCGGAGAGGTAGACTCTGCGGTCCGGCGGCAGCGGCGCCAACGCATCGTTGCCGTCGAATTCCATGGGACCCGTATCGAATCCGAGTAACGAGAGGATCGTAGGGGCCAGGTCCACGGAGCTGACCGGCACCGTGATCCGACGCCCCGGCGTCACCAGAGACGGCGCGCGAATGCACATGGCGATCCGAAGGACCTCATCATAGGCGAGCCGCTCGTGGCCCATGATCCGATGCTCCGAGAAGGCTTCGCCGTGGTCGCCTACCACGCAGAAGACGGTATCGTCCGCCAAGCCAAGCTCAGAGATCTGTGCGTCCAGTGCCGCGAGGAACCGGTCTGTGTACATGATGGTCTGCATATAGCGATCCTCGTAGCGGTCGGCTTTGCCGCCGAACCAGGATGGCACTTCATAGGGATCGTGCGTGACGGAGCACAGGACAACAGCGAAAAAGGGCGTGTTCTCGGACGCGATCCAGTCGTGGATTGGTTTGAGCATCGCGAATTCGTCTGCGCCGAGGTAGCCTACGAACGTGTTGGGGTCTCGTAAGTCCTCGCGTGCAAAGAACTTATCAAATCCGAGGTTGTGAACGAGTCCGGGTCGCGACTCGAAAGTGCCCGTCGCGGACTGGAAGAAAGCGGTCCGCAGGCCGAGACCCTTTTCCAGAATCGTCGCCAGGCTCGCATATGGCGTTGGCATCGGCACCGTCTCGGAGATGTCCTGAGACGCGGACGGAAACCGACCGGTCAGGAGGGCGAAGAGCGCCTTGGTCGTGTGCGTGACCGTCGAGCGAGCATTGCTGAAAGAGACGCCCTGGGCTGCGAGGGCCGAGAGGAACGGCGTAGGTCGGTCCCCGTTGAGACCGAGCTGCGGGGCGATGCCCCCCTGCTCCCAGGCGAGCGACGTGCAGTCATATTGGACCCCCTCGAGCACGACGATAACGACGTTGTGATTGACCCGAGGGGCCGGAATCCCGACGGCGATGTCGTCGTCGCCGGGCAGGCGGCGCGTCGCATTGCGGAAGTCATTCCTCGCGAGGTGGCGGTATCGGGGCAGCAGAAAGGCCAGGATCGCGCGGGCCTGGCAGTTGTAGCGCATCCCGGCCGCGGCGATCTGCGCGGACCCAAGACTCGAGACCCCGAAGTTTGCGATTGCGGCCAGTGCGCTGATGATCAGTGACGCGGCCATTCGTGCCTGGAAACACCGACGCCTGTAATTCGGCAAGGCAGGCCTCGCCAGGACCGAAACAAGAAAGGCAATAGCAACCGCAGAGGGGAGAAACAGGGCCGCCGACGCACCTGGCATCGCAATCAGGTTGCGAAACACCATTTTTGCGATGTTCAGCGGGTCCCGAAATAGAGGCAACAGCTCCATCGGCAGGATCTGGGTCCCGGTCCGGATCACCCACGCTGCGTTCGTAACGGACCACGTGCAGACAATGGCCGCCACGATGGTGACCGCGCGAAAGACACGCACCGTTGCGCGCCGGTACAACAAGAGCGACAGAACCACTTCCAGAGTGAGCACGATTGCAACGTCCGTGAGGATCCAGCCGGGGTACTCACGCAACAAGCCGCACCTGATCGCGTGAAACAGCTTGACCGCGAGGTTGCAGAGCAAGGCCGCGAACATGATCACCGCGTGCGCCCGCGGCACGGCCGCCCTGTAGACTCGGGCAAGCCCGCCGCACACGCTCTTCCACAGGATTCTTGTGACTGAATCGGCCTTCATGGGCAGAACATACAGTAACGACCCCTCGCTGGCAACCGCTTTCCGCGAATTGCGAAAGTACGCACGCAGAAGTACAGACGCACCAGCACCTCCCGCATTGGCGAGATTCACATGGGAACCACTGAATCCTCGCGTCGGGCACAGCCCGGCCAGCGCGCCTCTCTGCCAGCACAGCGCCTACTGCCGAGCTGACCCGCGGACGCACCAGACGAGCGGGAAACGCCGGTCGGGAGCCTATGCGTGTGTGTCAGGCTCAGGTCCCGGCAGCCACACCACGCGGTGGTGTTGCCGATGCTGCCGGCACGAGAGCAATACTTATGTACCCGCTCAGCGGGCCACATTCTCCAGGTTACCACCCCGGCAGTCCGTCCTATAATACCATCGCTCCTGCTATCACGCCAACCCATCAGTAACATGCCAAGCGCAACTGCAACGCCGACATCGCCTCCAGGAACTCCCGCATGGCACGCCAGTGTGAACTTCGTTTGGCCTAATCCGGCGACGCGGAGGGTACTGCCCTGTCTAAACCCCCTGCCGGTATTCACGCTCTGCCAGCCCCGGCGAATTGGCTTCGTTTGGTGGCGGGCGCCCTTTTTCGTGATCCAAACTCGCTCGCAGAAGGTTGCAGCCGGCTTCCCATGCCTGGTTAGACTACCAGCGATGTGGATGTACGCCGAGACGGAACAGGCATGGACACCCTGCCTGGTCCTCGCTGGGCCAACACATCTATCAGGGCTGGCGCAGTCCATTTGCCTGCCCAGGTCGCGAGATCCGGGCCTGTGAAGAGCAGCGTGCGGCATCGTGCCAGATACACGGACTGGGGACCTCCCTTGGCATCGTGGTGTCCAGCGGGCACAGGCGTCCCACGCTTGTTTCTCGTGGAACATGGTTCACAGTGCCTTCGAGCGAACCTGTTCCCGGAACCCATCGTGACAGAGTTGTGAGGTAGACGCCTCCAAGGGGATCGAGCCTGTGAGCGTCGGAGGTGGCGACACCCGCGTTCCGAATGGACCGGCGGACCGTGGGCTGCACTACGCTGCCGTCCTCGACGCGTGCTGGCGGCGAGCACACCTGCTCGACCTTGGCAGGACTCTCAGTGCCGACCGGCCTCCACGACGGCGTTCCACGTGACACATTGGTTCGTCCCTCCAGCGAGTAGACTCCGCCGGAGATCCCACACAGCCCCCTGCTTCGCGAGACCCGGCAGCCCGATGGTACGAAACGTCGCCCGTCGTCACATGGCAGACCTCCCGGCTGAACATCCCGCCTGCGTAGTCGTGCGCTCGCTCCTCCAGTTCGACCGCGCCATCACCCACCCTGTCTGTGACCCTCCTCCATGCTCCCTGCCATCCGACGAATAGGAAGTGTGGCCCATCCGGTTTTCGTGCACTTCGGTGGTTCTTGGGGGCCTGTCCCCAAACCCCTGAGATTTGTCGCTTTGGGCCAACAGCATGGTATGGATAAGAGAGCGACGCACCCTACAGGCGGGGTCGGCATACCATGTGCAAGCGAGAACGGGATGAGCCGGAAATGTGCAGAAGTTCTGCGGGCCGTGCCGAAATTGCTCTTGAGGTGGTTCGTACCTTGTGCATAGAATACCTCGTCCCACACGGTCGAAGCATCGTTCTTGAAGGAGATTGGCATGAGCATGGCGAAGGGCGACAAGCCAAGGCATCTCGGCAGGGGGCTTGAGTCGCTGTTGGGTCCTATAACAGCGGCGACAGCACCTCTTTCGGACCGTATCGTTCAGGAAGAGCCCCGAGAGACTGCTGAGTTAGTTGTGTTGTCACCAGACACAGACGTCCGCGACTCCCTTCAGACGCTCGCTGTCGGCTTGATCCGCCCCAATCCGTATCAGGCACGAACCGTGTGGAATGACGCGGACCTCCGCGAGCTGGCGGATTCCATCAGGGCCAATGGCGTCATCCAGCCAGTCATCGTCAGACCCTGGCAGGGTGGATACCAGCTCATCGCAGGCGAGCGGCGCTTCCGTGCCGCACAGATGGCCGGCCTCGAGAGAATCCCCGCCGTTGTGCGAGATGTGACCGATGAGCAGCTCTTCGAGTGGTCGCTCGTCGAGAACATCCATCGGCGAGACCTGAACCCGATCGAACGCGCCAAGGCCTACCAACACTACCTGGGGGCCTTTTCTCTGACCCAAGCGCAAGCGGCCGAGAGACTTGGCGAAGACCGGTCGGTCATCGCCAACTACTTGCGATTGCTCGACTTACAGGACGAGCTGAAGCAGATGCTCATAGACGGCCAGCTCACCATGGGCCACGCCAGGGCGATCCTCGCTCTGCCCACAGACGAGCTGCGGCGCAAGCTCGCCAATCGCGCCCTGGCAGGGCGGCTCAGCGTCCGCGAGGTCGAGCGACTCGTCCGCGCCCACATAGCTGAGCAGGGGGGTCCCAAGACGCCCGGTAAGGTCAAGCCGGCCAACATTGTCGATCTGGAGACGAAGCTGAGTCGGCATCTGGGCACGCACGTCTTCATCGAGACCAGAAGAAACGGTCGCAGCGGACGGATCACGATCGAGTTCGATTCCATCGACGAGTTCGAGCGCATCACAGACGTCCTGGGCGTCGCCTGCAGCGAGGAAGTGTAGGTCGTCCGATAGACGGGCAGCAGGGGGGCCGCGACGGTGCGCTGAAGAGACCTCGTCGGGCAATTCAGCGGATGTGGTACGGTCTGATGCCGCGACAGCAGCGCAGTTGCACGCGAAAGGGGACGCTCAGTATGCAGCGACGAGGATGTCGAGACACGAGATGGATCGCGATCAGCATTGTCTCTCTGGCCATCGCGGGTGTCACGAGTTGGGCCCATGGGGAGTCGCAGGAGTCGGTGCTGCCGGCAGGCGTCCAACTCACGTGGGACATGTCGCGGGCGCACCACGAGGTCACGGCGACACGCGAGCGCATCTGTGTCAACGGCCTCT
Source organism: Sedimentisphaerales bacterium (assembly GCA_035342095.1). Taxonomy (GTDB): domain Bacteria; phylum Planctomycetota; class Phycisphaerae; order Sedimentisphaerales; family Anaerobacaceae; genus PLanc-01. The sequence goes on from DAOQWL010000078.1 coordinate 7,552, forward strand.
GGCGGTGGCAGCCCGCCGAGGCGAATTCCGAACAGGCGCCTGACGGCAACTGGGGTTACTTCAAAGTCCCAGGATGCTGGCCCGGGATCACCGACTACATGCAGAAAGACAGCCAGACGGTGTACCCACACCCGAGTTGGCGGAGCCGCAGGCTGAACGATCTGACAGCCGCCTGGTACGAGCGCCAGATCACAGTCCCGTCCTCCTGGGCCGGGCGACGGATCACGCTGTCTCTGGAGTATCTCAATTCGTATGCGGCAGTCTATGTGGATGGCGGCAGGGCGGGTGAGGCTCGATTCCCGGCCGGCAACGTGGACCTGACTGCCCAGTGCCGTCCGGGCCAGACCCATCGGCTCAGCGTTTTCGTCGTGGCCATGCCTCTCAAGGGCGTGATGCTTTCCTACACGGACACCGCCTCCGCCCGGCAGGTCAAGGGCGCCGTTGCTCGGCGGGGTCTGTGCGGCGATGTCTATCTGATCGGCGAGCCGAACGGACCTCGTATTGTTGACGTCCGCGTGGCGACCTCGGTCCGCAGGCAAGAGCTTCTCCTGGATCTCGGACTCGAAGGGCTCGATCCAGAGGCTGCCTACTCTGTAGGCGTGCGCATCCTGGAACAAGACCGCGTTGTGAAGCAGTTCACAGGCCGCCAGTTTCAAGGCAGCGACGTCCGCGAGGGCCGTGTGGAATGCGCGGAGAAGTGGATTGCCGAGAAGCTCTGGGACATCCACACGCCGCAGAATGTGTACGACGCGGACGTGTCGCTCCTCGACAAGGAAGGCAAGGTGCTGGACTCGATCTGGCGAGTCCGCTTCGGATTCCGCGAGTTGTGGATCGGTGGACGTGACTTCTATCTCAACGGCACGCGCCTCTTTCTCTGTGCAGTCCCTCTCGACAACGCGCAGGTGGGCGCCGCGCTGGCCAGCTACGAGGCCGCGAAAGAGAGCCTGGAGCGGCTCAAGAGTCTCGGCATCAACTTCGTCTATACACACAACTACGGCTGCGAGCCCGGCTCCCATCTGAGCTTCGCGGAAATCCTCTGCGCCGCCGACGACACGGGCATGCTCGTGTCGTTCTCTCAGCCGCACTTCAGTCACTATGATTGGCAAGGACCCGACGCCGACCGCGACAATGGGTATGCCCGCCACGCGAAGTTCTACGTCGGCGCGGCGCAGAATCACCCCTCCGTCGTCATGTACTCGGTGAGCCACAACGCGACGGGCTACAGCGAAGACATGAATCCCGACATGATCGACGGCGTCCAGGACACCCGTGACACGTGGGCCTTGCGGAACGTCAAGCTCGCGCTGCGGGCCGAAGCGATCATCGCAGCCCTGGATCCCTCTCGCATCATCTATCACCATGCGTCAGGCAACCTCGGTTCGATGCACGCGATCAACTTCTATCCGAACTTCGTCCCGGTTCAGGAGATGTCCGACTGGTTCGAGCACTGGGCAACGCAGGGCGTCAAGCCGGTCTTTCTGTGTGAGTACGGTGCGCCGTTCACGTGGGACTGGGCGATGTACCGCGGATGGTACGAAGGGAAGAGGGAATTCGGCAGTGCGGCGGTGCCATGGGAGTTCTGCCTGGCGGAATGGAACGCGCAGTTTTTCGGCGACCGGGCATTTGAGATCAGCGAGATGGAGAAGCGGAACCTGCGATGGGAGGCAAAGCAATTCCGCGCCGGCAGGCTCTGGCATCGCTGGGACTACCCTCACCAACTGGGCTCGACGGATTTCCCCGAGCGGGAACCCGTGTTTGATCTCTACTACACGGACAACTGGCGGGCCTTCCGCACCTGGGGCGTCTCGGCCATCTCGCCGTGGGAGCATCATATCCTGTTCAAGCTCCGTCCCGGCGTGGATCGAAACCGTCGGGAAGAGCTCGGCGTGGATTGGCTGAACCTGCAACGGCCCGGATTCAGCCCGGATTACATCGAGCAGCGTTATGAACGGATGGATCTCGCCTACCAACGTTCGGACTGGGTACCCACCGGAGCCGGCAGCGCGATCCTCCGAAACAACCAGCCCCTGCTGGCCTACATCGCGGGCAGGCCGGGCCACGCCACCAGCAAGGACCACAGCTTCGTCGCCGGCGACACGGTGGAAAAGCAGATCATCATAATCAACAACGCGCGGGAGCCCGTTCGGTGCGAGTGCTCCTGGTCGCTGGCTCTGCCCGATCCCGTCGGCGGTCGGGCCCAAGTCGCCGTCGAGACCGGCCAACAGGCGCAGATCCCGATGCGAGTCGTCATCCCGGCGACCGTTGAGCCAGGCCGGTACAAGCTGAGCGCGAAGGTCGCGCTGGGCGGCGTCCCAGCACAGACGGACACGTTCACGATTCACGTCCTTCCGCGTCGGGCGCCTGTGCGCGACGAGCCGAAGGCAGCGGTCTTCGACCCGAAGGGCGAGACGATGCGCTTGCTGGAGGATCTGGGTCTGTCCTGTGACCCTGTGGGCGCGACTGCCGCTCTCGATCCATATGATCTCCTTATTGTCGGGAAGGGAGCACTGACCGTGGAGGGCGCCGCGCCGGACATCGGTCGGGTGCGGAGCGGGCTCAAGGTCATCGTGTTCGAGCAGATGGCTGAGGCACTCGAGAAACGATTTGGTTTCCGCGTCGCGGAGTACGGTCTGAGGAACGTCTTTCCGCGCATTCCCGACCATCCGGCTCTGACGGGACTGGGGACGGAGCATCTGAGCAACTGGCGAGGGGAAGCGACGATCAGCCCGCCGCGGTTGAAGTACGAGCGCTCCGCCAGGTTCAACTCCTCCCCGGCCGTGACGTGGTGTGGCATCCCTGTGACTCGCGCCTGGCGGTGCGGCAATCGGGGAAACGTCGCCTCGGTCCTTATCGAGAAACCCGCGTGCGGGGACTTCCTGCCTGTCGTGGACGGCGGCTTCAGTCTCCAGTACAGCCCGCTGATGGAATACCGCGAGGGCAGGGGGATGGTGCTGTTCTGCCAGATGGATGTGACCGGTCGGACCGAGACGGAGCCGGCGGCACGGACATTGGCGGCCAATCTCATCGAGTACGTCGGCAAGTGGAAGCCTCGGCCGCAGCGAGAGGCGTTCTATGCCGGTGCGCCGGCCGGCCGTGAGCACTTCGAGAAGGCGGGATTCCCGCTCCGCTCCTACGATGGGGGCAGGATCCCGACCGATTCGGTATTGGTCCTTGGGCCGGATAGCCACGTCGTGTCCGCCAGCAAAGATGCCATCCATGCGTTCCTGGCGTCGGGCGGGCGCCTGCTGGCGGTCGGCCTGACGCAGGAGGATTTCGATGCCGTGCTGCCTGGCGTCGTCTCGGTGATACAGGCCGAACACATCAACGCCTTCTTCGAGCCTCGCTCGATGAGTTCGCCTCTGGCGGGTGTTGGACCGGCGGATGTACACAATCGCGATCCACGCACGCTTCCGCTTGTCTCGGGAGGCGCCGACATCGTCGGCAATGGCGTTCTGGCCGTGACATCGGCAGGGGGGTGCGTTCTGTGTCAGCTCGTTCCCTGGCAGTTCGGGTACCGCGACAACTTCGGGCTCAAGCGGACCTTCCGCCGGGCCAGTTTCCTTGTAGCTCGTCTTGCGGCCAACCTGGGCGTGCGAAGTCAGACTCCATTGCTTGCGCGGTTCTGTGCCCCCGTCGAGAGGGACGAACCGAACCGATGGCTTGCGGGCTTCTACCGGGACGAGCCGCAGGAATGGGATGATCCCTATCGGTTTTTCCGATGGTAGGGGTGCGCAGACAAAGGTCGGCGAAGGCGGCGATCCCATCGGCGCCGGTCATGGGGAGGATGCACCAGGCTCAACTCGCAATGGCCCGGAGTCGGATCTTCATGGGCTTCTCGACGACCTTGTGCTCGAAATCCTGCAAGGACTGTCAGATGGTGTTCACCATGACCAGCTTGCCGCGGGTCCGCAGCTTCCTGGCGAGTACTGGGACGATGGCTTCGCGTTTGATGATTCCCTGTTGGCGGAAACCCATCGAGTCGTTGGCGGGATTGGCGCCCCGGCCGAGAATGAAATCCACCCGGTCGGCCTGGTTGAGCAACTCGGCCAGTTCCGTCACGGGATTGACCTCCTCGAATTCCTCTTCGGGAACGTCCAGGATGTTGCAGAGCTGGTTGAGCGTTACGGCGCCCTCGGTGACCAGGTCGATCCCCTCCAGCGAGTACTTGGGGGGCGAGATCAGACTGGTCGGCTCGCGGTCGATCGTCAGCTTGCGTCCGGCCACGCGGGCCACGATGGCCGCGGTGGTCGCGCCGCAGACGACCTTGGGACCCTCCATGGCCAGGAAGCGGTAGACCACGTCGGCATCGCATCGCTTGTCGGCGGGCGGTCCCGTCAGGATGTGCAGCGTCCGGCCGAGCCGGCAGCGGGCACAGACAACCGTCATATCGTCCCGTCCGATGCCCCCGTCCAGACGCAGGGCCTCGCGCTGGATCGATTCCAGGATGCGGCCCGGATCGCAGCTCGTCGCGAGCAACCGGCTCGCGTGGCCTGCGACGCCTTCGCTCGTCCAGCCCTCTGCGGAACCATTGCCGATGCCCGCCTGCGTGATTCCGTCGCTGAAGAACAGCACCCCCTCGCCCGGCGCGAGAAAACAACTCGATTGCTGGGCCAGCGCGCCGTCGATCACGAGGGGTCGCTGGGGCAACACGTCGGCATGGCCGTTGCCCATGAGGACCGGCGCCGGCGCGTCGTAGGTCAGAACGGTGACTTCGCCGTCGTTGAGAATCCGAGCGAGAGTCACCGCCGCATAGGGCTTGGCTGGATCGCGCCATTTGTCCACCGTCGCGATCACGCTGGCGAACGTGCGGCGCAGAGAGAATCCCTCGGCCAGGAGCGTCTGCATCCGCGACACGTGCAGCGTCGCGGCGACGTAGGCGTGGATTCCCGATCCGATCCCATCGCACAGGATGATATCGGTGCCCAGCTCGGTCCGCCGGTGGGCAACGACGTCCCCGCACGGGCCGTCGGGGTGCTTGGCCGCCTGACGGCTCGTTAGGTCGATGTGTAAGTATCTTTGAGCCATGAGGAACTCTTGTGGTTCTCGCCGCCGGTGGGATTCTCCTGGGTCAGCCTGACGAGGTTCTCCAACAGCTTCTCGCCTTCCGCAGTGCTCTCGCCGAGGAACCGGGCGATCTTGCCGGCAATCTCGATCTGGTGCGCGAGCAGATCGCGGGCCTGCTGCACCGTCCGGGCTCGCAGGACATCGAGCTGTTTCTTGTCCATCAGGCTGCTGGTCAGATTCACGAACACGCCCACGTACTGCTTCTCTTCCCGAAGGGCATAGACGATCTGGTGGCAGATCAGGCTGTACTTGGCGTGCTCGACGGTGACCTCGGTCAGCTCGGCCTTGCCCGAAGCGATCTGCTCGAACGGCTCCGGGTCCATCAGATACGAGATCGGCTTGCCGTACACCGCTTCGGAACACATGAACAGGCGTTTGAACGACGGGTTCACGTGCAGGATGCTCAGGTGCTCATCCAGGATGACGATGCCGTTGGGACTGGTCTCGATGATCCGGTCCGTCCGCTGCTCCGCCAGTCGGCGCATGTAGGACACGCACATCTGAGGCTCTGCCATCTCGCGAACCACCGCGATCGCCTGCTCCCGACAGGAGGAGTACCCGCAGGCGCCGCAGTTGAGCTGATCCTCCGGGTTCTCCTTGCCCGTTTGCGCAAAGACCTGGCGGATCTGCTCTTCCGTGACGTCGCCTGACGACGGCGGACAACCGCGGAACGATGCGGAAAGATCTGCACAGGAAAGCGAGCGGACCCCATCTCGCCTCGTGTTCAGCACGTAGCGAAGAAGGGCCTTCCGCCTCTGGTAGACCGTCTCATTCGCAGGCATCGCGGGTCCGTTGATGCAGCCCTGCTCGCAGAAGAGCGGCTCCACCAGCAGCGGCCCGCGGCTGTCCGTCAGGCTGTCGAGCGTGTCCTTGACTTCCTGTGTCCCGGTGACGCTGAGCACGTCGGCCGCCAGGAGCGATGTGCTCAGAGACGCGGTCTGCAGGCTGCCGCCCGCCAGCGGGAACGAGCGCGCCCAGCCTTCCGGCGTCATATCGAAGTCGCTCTCCTCCAGAATCGACAGATCCACGCGCTCCTGCTCGAGCCATTCGAGCAGCTCCGTGAAGGTCAGCGCGAAGTCCACCGCGCCGCCGCTCTTCTCGCGGGCCTCCTGTTTCTTCGCGACGCACGGCCCGATGAATACGACCCGCGTCTCGTGCCCAAGCTCCGCCTTGAGCATCCGTGCGTGCGCGACCATGGGGGAGCAGACGGGGATGAGGGCGCCCACGAGGTCCGGCCGATACCGCTCGACGTAGTTCACAACCGCCGGACAGGCAGTGGCGATACAGAAGGAATCCCCGCGTCCGGCCGCACACTCCGCGGTCTGTTGCGCGACTGGGTACGCGCCGACCGCGGTCTCCGAGACATGGCTGAAGCCCAATCGGCGCAGAGCCGACGGGACCCGCTTGATCTGCCAGTCATTGAACAAAGCCGCGAACGAGGGCGCCAGACTGACCGCCACCGGCACGCCTGAAGCAATCAGCTCTCGCGCGCTGTCCAGATCGCGGCGGAAGCTCTTAGCCCCCTGCGGACACTCGCGAATGCACGTCCCGCACGAGATACAGCGGTCCTCGTCGACGTAGGCCTGCCCGTCGCGCACCCCGATCGCCCCCACGGGACAGACGCGGATGCAGCGGTAGCAGTCCTTGCAGCGGGCCTTGTTCGTGAAGACCACCTGGTTGTCGCGCCGCTTCGGTTCCACGTCGATCCATGCCTCCTATGCCACGACCCTGGCAAGCTGACTCTCGAGCTCAGACCGCACCATCTCGAACGTGCAGTGGTGCAGGAGGACCTCGCCGATCCGCACGCTGGGCCCTTTGTCACAGGCCTCGAAACAGAACGTGGCGCGGACATCCACGGTCTCTTCGAGGTCGTGCTCCTTCACGTGGTTGACGATCTTCTGCAGGAGTTGTTGCGAGCCCCGCAGGTAACAGCTCGTCCCGACGCAGACGCTGATCTCGACGGCCTTGGCTGTCCCCGGCTCCAGGACCGAGAAACCCTCGTCCGCGACGCGCTTGCGGCTCTTGTACCCGGTGTGCAGCAGTTCGTGGGCGCGATGGCCGCCGATGGCTCCGAGGGTCGTCTCGTAGCACTTGGCCACGTAGGGATTCTCCTGGGATTTGTGCAGTTGCAGCGTCTTGTCACAGTCGTAGAGGCCTTGGGCGCGGAGCTGTTTGGCCTCCGGCTCGAAACTGACGGGCTGACCTGCGCCCGCGATGCACCCGCCCGGGCAGGCCATCACCTCGACGAAGTCGTAGTCGCAGGTCCCTGCGCGGATCTGCTCGACGACGGCCTTCGCGTTCCGCAGGCCGTGCACAATCGCCAGCCTGAGCTCGACATCGCCCAGCTTGATCTGCTTGACGCGGGTTCCCTGCATGCCGCGGACCTCAGAGAAGTCCACATGGTCCACCCGGACGCCGGTGAGCTTCTCGTGCGCGTATCGCAGGACCGCTTCGCTGACGCCGCCGGTGGCGCCGAAGATCACGCCGGCGCCGGTCTTGAAGCCCAAAGGCAAGTCCAGCGATTCCGGCGTCAGGTCGTTGAATTGAATCCCCGCCTGACGGATCATCTTGCCCAACTCCTGCGTGGTCAGGACGAAATCCACGTCGGGCGCCCCGCCCGCGCGGAACTCCGGCCTCTGGGCCTCGAACTTCTTGGCCGTGCAGGGCATGATCGAGACGACGACCAGGTCCTCGCGAGCGACGCCCAGCGTCTCGGGCAGCGTCGCCTTGGCCAGCGAGCCGAACATCTGTTGCGGCGAACGGCACGAGGACACGTTGGGCAGCAGATCCGAGCAGTACTGCTCCGCGTACTTGACCCAGGCCGGACAGCAGGACGTGAACTGTGGCAGGCGCTCGCCCTTCGTCTTCCTTGCAAGGAACTCGTTCGCCTCTTCGAGCACGGTCAGGTCCGCCGCGAAGCTCGTGTCGTAGATCTTGCCGAAACCCAGCATCTTGAGGGCTGCGACGATCTTGCCCGTCGTGACAACGCCGGCCTCCAGGCCGAACATCTCGCCCAGCGCGACCCGCACCGCGGGCGCGATCTGGACGACGACGGTCTTGCGGTTGTCGCTCAAGGCGTTCCATACCGGGTCGATTTGCGGCCTGGGCGTGATCGCGCCGGTCGGGCACACGCTGGCGCAGAGCCCGCAGTAGACGCAATCGACCTTGCTGAGGTCCTTGCCGAAGGCGGGCGCGACGGTCGTCGCAGCGCCGCGATAGGCGAAGTCGATCGCGCCGACGCCTTGGATCTCGTGGCAGGCGCGAACGCAGTCACCACAGAGGATGCACTTGTTGGGATCGCGGACCAGCGCCGGATTCGAGGTGTCGAGCGGCTTCTCGCCCTGCGCGGGCTTGAAACGGACCTCGGTGACGCCCATCCGAATGGCCAGTTCCCGGAGCCGGCAGGCGTCGCTTTTGACGCAGGTGGCGCAGCCCTGGTGATGGTTGGCCAGGAGCAGCTCCAGGTACATCTTCCGCATGCTGCGGAGCTGCGCCGTGTTGGTCCGCACGGTCATGCCCGGCTTCGGGACCGTTGTGCACGAGGTCACGACCCCCATTCCTTCGATTTCCACGATGCACAGCCGGCACGCGCCGTAGATGCTCAGATTCGAGTGATAGCAGAACGTGGGCAGGTCGATGTTGGCCTTGCGAATGAGTTCGAGCAGGTTCCGCTCGCCCTCGATCTGGATGTCGCGTCCGTCCACGTGTACACAGGTTCCGTTATTCATGGTCGTTATACTCCGACAATCGCGTTGAACTTGCATGCCTGGGCGCAGGTGCCGCACTTGATGCACACCTTCGGGTCGATCCGGTGCGGGGCCTTCTTCTCGCCCGTGATCGCGCCGACCGGGCACTTCCTCAGGCAGGCGCCGCAGCCTTTGCACCGCTCGGCCAGGATCTCGGGCACCGCCAGCGCCTTGCACTGGCCTGCGGGACATCGCTTCTGGAAGATGTGCGCCTCGTACTCGCTTCGGAAGTAGCGAAGCGTGCTGAGCACCGGGTTCGGCGCGGTCTTGCCCAGGCCGCACAGAGAGCCGATCTGGACCGCCGACGCAAGCTGTTCGAGCAGCTCGAGCGTGTGTGTGGTCGCCCGGCCGTGAATGATGTCGTCGAGCAGGGCCAGCATCTGTTTGGTGCCCTCCCGACACGGAACGCACTTGCCGCACGACTCGTTCTGAGTGAATCGCATGAAGAAGTGCGCCACCTGGACCATGCATGTGTCGCGGTTCATCACGACCAGGCCGCCGGAGCCGACGATCGCGCCGGTCTTCTTGACGGAGTCGAAATCGATCGGCAGGTCGAGGTGCTCTTCGACGAGACAGCCGCCGGAAGGACCGCCGATCTGGACGGCCTTGAAACCGTCGCGCGCGATCCGCCCCTGGTTGTCGATGACGCCGCCGCCGATGTCGAAGATGATCTCGCGAAGCGTGGTGCCGAACGGGACCTCGATCAGGCCGGTGTTGGCAACGTGTCCGGTCAGGGCAAACGTCTTCGTGCCCGGCGAATTGGCCGTGCCCAACGTACGGTAGTTGTGACTGCCCTCCAGGATGATCAGAGGCACCGTGCCGAGCGTCTCGACGTTGTTGATGACGGTGGGCTTGCCCCACAGACCACTCTGGGCAGGGAACGGGGGTTTCGGCCGAGGCATGCCGCGCAGGCCTTCGATCGAGGCCATCAGAGCGGTTTCCTCGCCGCAGACAAAAGCCCCCGCTCCCTCCATCACGTGACAGAAGATGTCTCGACCGCTGCCGAACACATCGCGACCGAGGATGCCCGCCTCCTCCGCGTCGGCTACCGCTTTTCGGATTCGCTGCACCGCCAGCGGGTACTCGGCCCGCACGTAGACGTAGGCCTCGTCGGCGCCGATTGCCCTGGCCGCGATCATGAGCCCTTCGATCACGCGATGCGGATTGCCCTCCATGAGACTGCGATCCATGAACGCGCCGGGGTCGCCCTCGTCGCTGTTGCAGATGACGTATTTCTTATCCGACTTCTCAGCGAGCGTCAGGGTCCACTTCTTGCCGGTGGGGAAGCCGCCGCCGCCGCGGCCGCGAAGACCGGAAGCGGCGATCTCCTCGCAGATCTGCTCGGGTCGCATCTGGGTGAAGGCCCGTCGGGCAGCTTCGTACCCACCCCGCGCGATGTACTCGCCGATGTTCTCCGGGTCGATATTGCCGCAGTCGCCCAGCACGGCTCGCCGTTGGCGCCTATAGAAAGGAATCTCGTGCGTCTTCGCATAGGAACGGCCGGTGGTGGGATCGCTATAGAGCAACCGATCCACCGGACGATTGTTGATGAGCGTCTGTTCGACGATATCCGCAACATCGTCGGGTTTCACGTGGACGTACAGGTAGCCTTCCGGCTCGACGGTGACGAGCGGACCCGCCTGGCAGAAGCCCTGGCAGCCGCTCTTGGAGAGAAGGACGTCGCCGCCGCAGTCGTGTCCCAGTTCGACGACGACCGCCAAGCCGCGACCTGCAATCTCGTTCTCCAGAGCGGCAAAGACCTTCAGGGAGCCGTTGGCGACGCAGCCGGTCCCGGCACAGACGATGACCCGTCGCGTGATGGCGGAACGCGACTCCTCGTAGTGGCGCTTCATTGCTTCCAGGTTGATGGCTTGTTCAATCATTTCGATCGCTCCCGTTCCATGATGCCCTTGACCAGTTCAACGGCCTTGGCGGGCGTCATCTGGCCATGCACTTCGTCGTTGATTGTCATCACCGGCGCCAAGCCGCAAGCCCCCAGGCAGGAGACCGTCTCCAGCGTGAACAGCATGTCGTTCGTGGTCTTCTTGCTGTCGTTGAGCTTGAGCAACTCGCAGAGCGCCTCTTTGATGCCGTTGGAGCCCTTGACATGGCAGGCGGTCCCGTCACAGACGTGGATCACATGCCTGCCCTTGGGCTCGAGGGCAAAATGGGCATAGAAGCTCGCGACTCCGAAGACCCGGGCCGGGGAGAGCCCCAGCGAGGTGGCGATGTACGACTGGACCTGTTCCGGCAGGTAGCGGTACTCGTGCTGGACCTCCTGCAGGATCGGGATCAGCTTAGACGGATCGCGGTTGTACTTGTCGATGATCTGGCAGACCTTCTCGAACCTGCGAAGACCATCGGTCGTTTCAGTTGTCGGTTTGGTTCCCATAATATATTCCTCGATGACTGCAATACTAAGCCTGGGCCGGGGGTGTCTGAGAATTTGGGTTGTCGGGGCGAAGCCGGGCGGCAAGCTTGCTCGACAGCACGGCGAGGCTGGCGGCCAGATCGACCCGTTCCAGGATGATCCCCTCCGGCACTGTCAGCTTCGTCGGCGTGAAATTCCAGATCGCCTGGATGCCGGCTCCCACGGCAAGCTGTGCGACGCTTGCAGCCACGTCGGCCGGCACGGTCAAGATCGCGATGTGGACGTGGAGTCGATTCGCCAGACTGCTCATCTTGTCAATATGGAGAACTTCTTTGCCGTGGATGGACTGTCCGACCTTGCGAGGATCGTTGTCGAAGAGGGCAACGACGTTGAGTCCGTGCTTCTCGAATCCCTGGTAGCCTGCCAGAGCGGTACCTAGATGTCCGGCTCCGATAACAAACGCATCCGTGGTATTATCCCAGCCGAGGAACGTCTCGATGGCCTGGATGAGCTCGGCAACTGGGAAACCGATCCGCGGCTGGCCCACGACGCCGATGGCCTCCAGGTCCTTGCGAACCTGGATCGGTTCGAGGCCCAGGTCCGTCGCCAATTGCGAGCTGCTAATCGCGGCTTGGTTCTCCTGGGCCGCTTTCTGTAAGAGCGAAAAGTACATCGGCAACCGCCGAATCGTCGGCAACGGAACGCTGATCCCTTGATCCCTGTTCATGACCTGTCTCCAATACCCTAGCTGGCTAAACTACCGAGATTGCTGTATCGATAGTCACATATCGATACTATAAACTCTATTCAGGTTGCGTGCAAGCAGAATAGTTGTGATTTCTTTCACATTTTAGTCTGCTGTTACAACTGTCTGATGCCTAGGCATGTAACCGCAGTGCTTACAATGCGTTACATCGCAATGGCGTCACCACCGCACGTAACTGACGTGGTGGCGATTCCCTCGGGAGGCCGGTTCTGTCCAAGTCGAGGGCCCTTGTCGATTCCGGATAGGTGGTTCTCAGGGCGCGATACGGACTCGGGTAGGACCGATCGCCTCGAAGACGAGGAGCTTGGAGGAGGGGAGGTACTGCACAGCGGCCTGGGTGCCCTGGTCCGGCGTGTCTGGAGGCTCGTCGAGTTCGTGCAGAGTGACGTGGGGTTTGCGTCCGGGCCAGCCGGAGACGAGGACGTGATAGGATCTCCGGTTCCGGAGTCCGCCCCAGCCATCGAGCGTGAAGGATAGGCGCCCGCTCTCTTGCACGATATCGCGGATGCAGCAGGGCGCGTGAATGAAGCAGCCGTCAGCGGACTTGGAAAAAAGCGAATCGGGCCCGAGAGAACAGAAGGTGAGAAGGGTAGAAGGTGAGAAGGTCGGAGAGTCGTTCGAACGCGCCGGGAGCCCAGGAGAGAACCAGACTGTCCGACCTTCTGATCCTCTCAACTTCTCACCTTCTGGCTCCGATTCGCCTTTTTCCAATCGGGCGGCGGACAGACGCCGGACGTCGTAGATCGCGCCGGCATCGAACAACTCCGGCACGTGCGCCTGCGTGGTCCCAGGGTTGATCGCGGGCCCTTCGCGTTGCTGTGCTTCCAGCACGAAATAGTCCGGCAGCAGTCCCTGTCGATCGACGTCGTCGACAGGCCAGGCCATCTGGAGTCCCGTCGCAGTGATTCCGGAGGCGATCTGCCGCCAGGGGCCCTGCGGATCGTATGGGGCCAGTAGACGCAGGGCCGAAGCATAGACCAATCCGCACCACTGGACAGGCCGGCCGAACCAGGAGCCCACCCAGCCTGTCGCCCCCAGCACGGGAATCGTCGCGTAGGGGCCGACGTCAGGATTCGAAGAAGGCAGATCTGTTTGGAGTTCCGCGTTTACGGGGTCTTGGCTCACGAGATACACGAAAGGCACTCCCGTCCACGCCCAGTAGCGGGCCTGCTCCAGCAGGTCGTCACGTCTGGAAATAACGTAGCCGAGCGTGTAGGCCTTCGTGAGCAGACCTGCGGCGAGGATGTCGGGCGTGTGCAACGGGATCTCCCAGGTCTGGGCGCCGCGCGGGACCGTATTGGCATAGAGCAGCGTCTGCTTGTCCAGCAGTTCGAGGGCGGCTTGGGTCCACGCCGGGTCGGCGCGGAGGGTCGCCCCTTCGAGAGCGGTGACGAGGTCGCTCGCGCCGTATCCATTGGCATGGTTGGCGAAATGGGTCGTCCCGTAGTCTACGGTCCCGGGTTGATAGACTCTGATGCCGTCGGGATTGAACCTCGCGATGGCCTGCTGTGCTGCGCTGTGCCGCCGCTCGACATAGGCCGCAACGTCGCCAAAGAGCAGCGCCGGGGTGGGTGGTCGGACATGGGAGACCCCGCCATCGAAGTGCCAGTCCGATGGGACGCTGGCCAGGGCCATATCGCGGACGGTGGACAACTCCTCAACTAGGTCCGATCTGCCTTTTTCCGACGCGTCCAGCGTGGCCGCCAGCCAATCCATGAACATAGCGGCGTCGGGCGCGGGACCGGCGCCGAATAAGTCCCCCCATACCGCGTGGCGGAACAGGCCTCTCTCGCGAATGGCGGAGTGGAGCCAGCCGTGTGCGAGCAGCCTGGCGGCCTCGGGGAGTCCTCCTTCCATCTGTGGCACAGGCGGCAGCCCCCTCAGACCAACGTACTGCTGCACGGCGGGGACGACGGTCTCGCCCTCGCCTCCCACGATCCACATGGTCGTGGCGACCGGCGTGTTCGCCTCCAAGTGGATCGGCGTGTGGGCGACCAGGGCATTCTCGAAGCGGTGCTTCCCGACGGCAGGGCCCGTCAGACCCATCACGTGGGCGCCGGAGCCGAAGATCGTGTCCGGCGTGTCGAAGAGGGGTCCGACCCACTCGGACGGCTCCCAGATCAGACCGATGTAGTACCCCTGGGCGGCAATCGCCATCAGCGGGAAAGTCACTTTGACCGGGTCGGGCACACGCCGGACGTGCTCGACGGTTGTGATGTCCGCCTCGCTGCTGCTGGGCTCGTCTTCGAGGTATTCCAGGCCGGCAAACAGGCCCTGATTCTTGCTCGGCCCGAAGGTGCCCAGGCCGGCGAACAGGGTCAGCCAGGGCATGCACATGACCTCGCGATCCTCGCTCACCTGGATCTGGCTTTCGACGACGACCACCCCGTCCATCGGCCCGGCGCTCAGCGTCCTGCGAATCTGCCAGACGGCGCCGCGAGAATCCGTCAATCTCGCCAGCAGATCAATGCCGACGCCATCACCGATAGTCAAATGGGCATTTCGTATGTCGAGCCACTCGACGGAGTCGTCGCACAGTGCGCCGAGAAGCTCGCGGTCATAGGTCGAGGCCATCTCCCAGCCGGCCACCTCGGCGACGAGATCGCCTATCCCGGCTCCGAGGTATTTGACTCTGAGCGAGCCCGATGCGACCTCGGCGGTTCTTCCTCGCGCCGGCCCAGGCCGCGAAGGTCTCTGGTACGGCGGGTCCGCGTAGACTGTGAGGGTCTCTATAAGAATAGATGCGACGCCGATCTGGCCGGCCGTCGTAGCCGGATCGAGACGAAACCGCGTGCCCGCTCCCAGCAGCTCCATGATGACCAGCTCGTAGTCGTGCCAGAGACCGTCGTTTCGGACGGTGAACCGGACGGAGCGGCCCGCTTGAAAGTACGGCCCGTAGAACAGCTCGCCGCTGCTGTTGGCGGTGGACCTCATGCGAACGGTGACGCGGGTGAGCCGGTCGCCGGGCAGATCGATGGGCGGACCCTCGATCCATGGATCGACGCTGGTGGACTGGAAGGAGAGACCCTCGCGAGAGCAGGTCAGGTCTGTTACGTGATGGTTGCCGGTCCAACCTTGCGGCCCGTTGGAGAAGTTCCAGCGGACGACGAGACCGCCGAGAGCCTCTCCGGCAATCAGGTGGACGATCAGGACGCTCACGACCGTCGCTATCGTGCTGATTCTCTTCATGTCCCGGTCCTCCTTGTCAAGGCTACGCAGGCGCATCCAGTCCGCACACCCACCTCTCGAACAGACCTCTCCCGATTATACACCGTAGACTTGGCAGAAACGTTCACATTCTCGGATTGACCGGAGCGCATCGACAGTCTATGATATGAAGGAGGCAGGAAGATGACGCATCTGCCTCTCGGTCGGGCGTGTTGGGAGGAGCAATCGAATGCCCGCTCCAGGAACTGCAACTCGTGCGAACATCGTGGCTGCGGACGTTGTGTCTCGGGCGCCCCCAGCGTTGCCATATCCCTCGGCTGTTCATCCCAGGCCTGTCGCCTTGGGGAATTTTCCACACCTTGGAAGGAGGCGTTGTCTTATGAGGCATTCATCTTCTTATATCGCACTGGTCCTTCTCACCCTGATGACGTACGCTCCGGCACAGGGATGGGAGTTCACCACCGGCAAAGATGGCTGGGTGGTGACGAACAACATCAGTCTTCTGAAGGCCCAGGACGGGATTCTCGTTGCCAACGTCGCAGCGAACATCGTAGACCCGTATATCAACGGTCCTCACGGTCCGTGGAATGCGGCTGACATCACGGGCATCCTCCTGCGGGTCAGGACTTCGACGGATACGAGCAACTACTCCGGCGGCGCGGGCCCGGCCATCTACTACTTTACTCCGAGTCCCTTCGCCAAGGGCTTCCTGCTGCCCGCGCCCGGCGTGTGGGCCAGCGTTCTGGTGGACATGACAGGCGAGACCAACTGGACCGGCACGATCAGCAACATCCGCGTGGATCTGGCGGACAGCGTGCCGGAGGCATACACCGTGGAGTTCGACTGGATCCGCTACATGGGACTGTACCTGAACAACGAGAGCTTCGAGCTGTGGGACGATGTCGAGAAGATCGTCGCCGGCTGGACTGTGATCGGGGGCAGCTTCGCAGACTGCTACGACGCAAACGTCAACGCGGGCACCGAGCCCGAGAACGTGCGATCTCTCGACTGGGCGGTCAAGCACCTGGGGACCGGCCAGTACCATGCCCTGTCGCAGCCGATCAAAGGCGGACTGGAGCTGGAGAAGGGCATACCGGTAACGCTGCGCGGCGCCTTGAAGGTCCCGGCGCAGGCGTGGGACGCCGATGCCTCCATCTGGTTCCGCATCCGCGAGTTTGACGGTACGACGGAGCGGCTCAGCGCCCCGATCCCGGTGGCCGTCTTCGACGAGTGGTTTGACTTCGAGAGCACGCTGCAACTGGCCTACACGCCGGCCCAGCGCCAGGCGCTGGACGTGCAGCTCTACGGCCGTATGGCCGAAGGCGCGTTCTTCTATTTCGACGACATCTTCGTCGAGATCGGGAAGCTGGAGCATCCTGACGAGAACCTGTACTGGCCCTTCAACAAGACTCATTGGGAGTTCAACACGCCGGGCGACACCGAGGGCTGGTCGCCCAAGAACAACACGGATATCACCTTCTTCGATGTCAACCAGGTCGATGTGGATGGCGAGCCGGTGGGGGCCTTGCTGATGGATCTTCCCGCAGGTACGTTCGATCCCTACGTCAACGGCCCCGCGGGGCCTTACTACTCCAATCGCATCACCGGCATCGCGGCGAGGATGCGATTCAACGGCACCGCCAGCGACATGGTCAAGCCCGCGGACGGCGGCCAAAACACCGTCTACTGGTTCTACGTCGCCGGCGGGCACGGGAACGGACCCCAGTTCGAGATCCCCGGCGCCGACGAGTGGTTCATCGCCTATATGGATTGCTCCGAACGATGGTCAAGCTGGATCAGCAGCTTCCGCTTCGACCTGGGTCACTACAAGGACTACATGATGGTGGACGTCGACTGGATTCGGACCTATGGCGACTACATCACGAACGGCCAGTTCGAAGAGGCTCTGGAACCCTGGAGCCAGGTCGGCACCGGCTTCTCCTTGAGTTCCGAGCGGGCCCAAACGGGCGCAACGGCGCTCAAGATCGAAGGCCAGGGCGTCGGAGTCTGGCACGCCGTGGAGCAGCGGCTCGATGGCTGGGACACGCGAATCCCCAAAGGGGCCAAGGTCACCGTGAGAGGTTCCTACTACGTGCCTGCAAGCTCGTGGGCCGACGGCGCCTACCTGTGGCTGAGGATCAATGAATTGCAGGCAGGCACGACGAATGAGAACCTCGCGCCCAGCCCGCTGGCTCAGCCGGTGCTCGACAAGTGGACGCCCTTCGAAGGCGCCATCACCACGCGATATGAGCCCTCGGATCGGGGACATCTGTCCGTGCAGTTGTTCTCGCAGACGCCCGCGGGCGCGCCGATCTACGTGGACGATGTCTTCGTCGAAGTCATCGCGTCCTCGACGCCGCAGCCGGAGAGCACCTGGCCGGTGAACTGCGTCCGCCTGGCCGAGGGCCAGGAGATCGCCATCGACGGCAACGTCTCCGCTCAGGAGTACAGCGGCGCCCAGGCGCTCGTGCTCAATGCGGAAACGCTCGACGATGAAGACCCCTACTTCCCTGGTGTCGTCCATCAGGGAACCGTCGTTCAAGGTCCCGCTGAGTACGCGCTGGAGGACTACTCGGGGACCTTCTACTTCATGTGGGACGACACGTACTTCTATGCCGCGGTCTGGGCCCAGGACGACGCCGTGAGCCCGGCGCTGGACGCGCCGAACGGCGCCGATTGTCTGCAATTCGTGCTGGGTGCTGCGGAGGCAGTGAATGTCGCGGAAATGCTCATTCCGACCATTGCGCCGGATGACGGTACGGGACGCCCGAAGGCCATGAATACCTTCAGCGGCTGGCTCGCGAAGGATCTCTACGCTGCCGGCAGCGGCGCCGAATATGCATCGACGGTCGACGCGGCCACCCAGGACTGGATGGTCGAGGTCCGGATTCCCTGGACTGCCCTGCAGGGCAGTTTCAGTCCGGAAGTCTTCCCGCCAACGGTCGGAACCACGGTCGGTTTCTCGCTGTTGGGCATCGACTATGACAACGGCGCGCTGGAATGGTTCGGCTGCATCGAGAATGCCCCCTGGGCAGGACTGGGGCTCCAGACGATGACTTTCATCGAGCAGTAGCACAACGTTGATTCCAGCGTAGGGGGTGACAGAGGCGAAGGGGCAATCGCTTCTGTCACCCCTTCTCTATGGTTCATCGCGGAATTGTGGGGGCGCCTGTCGGAAGGAAGAAACGGACATCTCCGGAATCCGCCGCGGTGCGGCGGGAGTTTGACGCTTTGGAGCCACCAGCAACAAAGGGGACCACAACGTCCTGCGTGCTGCGCCAAACCCGCAAGCGAGCACGAAGCGGTCTCAGCAGGGTTCCCGCCGACCGATCCAGAAAGGCCCAAGACATCCGCACGGGCGTGTCCTGTCCGAAATGCTCGTCAGGAAAGCAAAAGGCCGCGCCTTTGGAGTGCAGGAATGACAGCGTCCCGCCCATGCCTCGTCGTGTCATCTGAGGGTGCAGTATCGGGCATTCACCTGCCCGCGCTGGACCTCCAGCGATTCCGCAAAGAAGCATAGGACGGTGAAGGTAACTGTCGGCTGGTCCAG
>DAOQWL010000079.1:0-26200 GCA_035342095.1 Sedimentisphaerales bacterium
CTCGGAGCAGGACAGTGTGGAATGGGACCTGCCTCAGTTGACGTTGATTCTCGAAAATCGTCACGGTATATGCGGTCGTCACCTGTGTTGTATGGCGGGTCTATATAGATCATCTTCACCCGTCCGGCGTAGGATCTGTAGAGGAGCTTGAGGACTTCGAGGTTCTCGCCTTCGATGAAGAGGTTCTTTGTCGTGTCCCAGTTGACCGATTCCTCCGGGCAGGGCTTGAGCGCGGCCCGGCTAGGGACTTGCAGCAGGCGGATTGCATCCCGCTTGCCAGCCCAAGTGAAGGAGTACCGCTCCGGCCGGTCGTCCACGATCTCGCCGAGCGTGGCCTTGAGCTTCTCGAAGTCCACCTTGCCTTCGGAGACTGCTTCCGGGAAAAGCTCCTTCAAGCGGGCGATGTTCTCTTTGACAAGATCGACCGACTGCCGTTCAACGGGTTTGGCTCCAGCCTTTGCCATCCTACCAAGGACCTCTCATAACCAGGTATACCTTTGGGCCATACTCTCCCATCCAAACCGGGGGAACCTACACTCTTCGTGGACCATGATAGGATATCCCGTGCCCCTGTCAAGCCGGCGAACCCATCTCCATATCCAGGCAAACACGCGCCAAGACCCGCCACACTCGGGGTCGAAGCTACGCAGTTCCCAAACGGTTTTCGGTCTGCCCCCAGACAGAAAAGCCCAATCGCTGTTACGGCGAGATTCTCGGGTTCGCTGGCGGCGTTGCGGCGGGCGATCCTTTTTGGCGGTGCAGGATTGTTGCGGGGGTCAGGGCGCCCAGGCAGCATCGCGTACACTCCAGGCAGCGGATGCAGCGGAGGTCGTTCGGGCTCTTTTCGGGCTCGATGTTGTACTTGCACAGCTTGCTGCAGCGGCCACACTCGGTGCAGTGGTTGGCGTCGAATCGCAGGAAGAAGGCGGAGCTCTTGTTGAACACGGAGAGGATCGCGCCCAACGGGCACAGGACGCGGCACCAGGGCCGTCGGAAGAAGAGGATGGCGACGAGGAACAGACCGGTAATCGTCAGTTTCAGGGTGTTGGGCCAGTCGATCTGCTGGCCGGCTGCCGCCTGCTTCACGACGCTTGGAAGGCCCGCTTCCAGGGCTCCGGCGGGGCAGACCATGCAGATGAACAGCGGGTGCTCCACGCTACGGAAGAAATAGGGGATCGCTAGGACGGTCACGACCAGCACGACGAAGCGGAAGTGCCCCATCCAGCGGGGCAACTCGAATTTGGGCGTGGGAATCTTGGCCGCAAGGTCCTGGAGCCAGCCGAAGGGGCAGGCCCAGCCGCAGAAGAGACTGCCCACGAAGGCGCCGAACAGAACCAGCAGGCCGATCGTGACGAAGGGGATCAGGTGCAACGCGCCGGCATGCGCCAACATGCCGATGGGACAGCCGAAGGTCGCGAGCGGACAGCCGTAGCAGTGGAAGACCGGGGCGCAGATGCCGTGGAGGCGGGTGCCGATGGGGAGCAGCCAGACCGCCAGGAATGCGGTCTGAATCCACAGCCGGTATGGCTGCAGTTTGGCGAAAACGCCCGCGAGTCTCGTCTTATGGGCAGCGATTGCCATGGCTCCTTATTCGAGGGGAGTGTCGATCTGAGTCTATCTGAGCCGTGGACACCACGGCGGGGGGCTACTTCGCTCAGGTAGGGCAGGTCGCAGGGACCTTCGTTGCTTCCTTGGCCGGCGGCTTGACCTGGCTTGGCTCCCCCTGCTTGACCTCGTCTTTGGCGACAGTTCCCTGCGCCGCAGGCGGCTCAGGCGTCGATGGGACCTCGACCAGAACTTGGCCCTGGATCTGACTCTGCTCGTCGGAGGGTGCTGCAACCTCGGCCCGCAAAGAAAGGCCATAGAGCAGCAAGGCAGCCCCGATAGCGATCAGTATGACAGATGCGCCTGTTCTATGCTTTTCCATAGCCACAATCCCCAAAATGGCGGAGGCGAATAGGAGTCGAACCTACCCAGGACCTTCTCGGCCCTACACTGGTTTTGAAGACCAGGAGCGCCACCGGGCGCCAGTCACCTCCGCGATCCGTAGTGCCCTGGTTCGTCTATCAAGTATACGGCACGGAGCGTGGGAACGAAAGATTTTTCCGCAATCACTTGCCCACGGTTTCCAGGATCTGTTGGTAGAACACCATCGCGGGCGAACCCGCAAAGCTGATGCCCATCCAGGCGGCCTCGTCAATCTCCGCTTGCGTGAAACCCTTCGTCCGAGCGTTCTTCAGGTGCATCTTCAGACACGGCTCGCACCGCAGCGCGACCGACAGTGCGAGGGCCATCGCCTGCTTCGTGTAGGCGTCCAGACCGTGTGGGGAGCTGGCGGCGGTGAGGAATTGCTTGAACGCCGTCTTGACCTGGTCCATCTCCGAGCCCGGCTCGCCTGGCGTCGCGGCGACCGCATCGGCACAACAGGGAACCCCCTGCATTGATGATTGATGATTGACGATTGACGATTGTTGTGGCTCGGCTGTTCTGGCAGCGACGGGCGCGGGGATTGCCCGTCTGCCGGTGGAGTCGAGGTGGATCAGGCCTGTCCCTTTGCCTGCGACCTTGCCGATGATCGTTGCCGCCGGGACGCCGCGATCGTGGAGGGCCTTGAGCAGCCCTGTTCCCTTGCTCTGCTCGATGGCGATCAGCAATCCGCCCGAGGTCTGGGCGTCGAAGCAGATATCCACCATCTCCTGGGACAGACGCTCGGAGGCCACGACCCGGTCGGCACAGGACTCCTTGTTCCGCTCGATCGCGCCGGGCAAGATGCCCGCCGCCGCGTATTCCAGCACGCCTTCGAACAGGGGCAGATCGTCCCAGACGATCCGCACGTCCACGCCACTCGAGCGAGCCATTTCCGCCAGGTGGCCCATGAGACTGAAGCCCGTCACGTCGGTAGCGGCGTGGGCGCCGAATTCGACCATCAGTTCAGCCGCCGTCTTGTTCAGGGAGGTCATCGAAGCCGCTGCGGCGGCGACGCTCTCGGGCCGGGCCCGGTCGATCTGGGCGGCGAATGCGACGATCCCGGTGCCCAGGGGCTTCGTCAGGATCAGCACGTCGCCCGGCCTCGCGCCGGCGTTCGTGACGACGCAGTCCTTGTCGATCCACCCGGTGACCGCGAAGCCCGCTTTGACCTCGGGATCGTTGATGCTGTGGCCGCCGATGATGGCACAGCCGGCCTCCTTCATCTTGTCGATGCCGCCGCGGAGGATCTCGAGCATGGCCTGATCGGGGATCTTCCGCACGGGGAATCCGATGACGGACAACGCGGTCATCGGCGTGCCGCCCATGGCGTAGATGTCGCTGACGGAGTTGGCCGCCGCGACCTGGCCGAACGTGTACGGGTCGTCCACCGAGGGGGTGAAGACATCGACTGTCTGGACCAGGGCCTGGCCGTCGCCCATGTCGTAGATGCCCGCGTCGTCGCCGGCGGCCATACCCACCAGGACCCGCGGATCGTCCACCGGCGGCAGGTCCTTCAGCACGCTCTTGAGAAACGCCTGGTCGATCTTCGACGCGCAGCCTGCCTTCTCCACGAGCTTGGTCAGGCGGACCGGCCCGGTCGGACTGTCTTCCCGCTCGCCTGCACAGGAGCAGATGTTCTTCTGTTTGAATGTCGGACACGGGCACGGCTGCTTCGCGTCACAGATGCAGTGTCCGAGCCGGATGGACCGCTGCATCACCCGCTTTCTACGTTCCATATCGATCATGATCGAATTCTCCGTGTAGCCACTGGTTTCTCCGCCTGGTATTCATTCGCACGCTTGTCGCCGACGCAAATCCTGATGCTGACTCTGTCATCCTGAGCCGCAGGCGAAGGATCTGGCCCCCGAATTGGACATTGCCCGGGAGCACCCCGCGGCACGTTCCACTCGCAGGCCCGATGCTTCACTTCGTTCAGCATGACAGACTCCTGCGAACGCCATCACTCCCATCATACCCTATGCATCCCTATTCTCACAGGATCGTCGCGCCAGCAAGGCGGCGCCCAGCGCGCCGGTCATCTGGGGTTCGGGCGAGATCGAGACCGGTTGACCCAGAGCGGTCTGCAAGGCGATCTCCATGCCCGAGATCCGCGCGACGCCGCCGGTGAAGAGGATGGGCAGTTCGACGCTTCGACCTGCCATGGCGACGATCCGCGACGCGATGGCGTTCTGGACCCCTGCGACGATGTCCTCGCCCGGCCGCCCCCCTGCCAGCAGGCCGATGATCTCCGTCTCCGCGAACACCACGCACATACTGCTGATCGCGGCGGGGTTGCGACTCTTCGACGCCATCCGCCCGAGACCGCCTACGGGGACGCCCAGCCGGTCCGCCACCACTTCGAGAAACCGGCCCGTGCCCGCGGCGCAGCGGTCGTTCATGGCGAAGTCCCGCACCTTACCGTTGCCGTCCAGGCGGATGAGCTTGCTGTCCTGCCCGCCGATATCGATCACGGTCTTGGCGTTGGGGACGAGGTGATGCACGCCCGCCGCATGGCAGGTGATCTCGGTGATCGTCGTATGCGCGAGGTGGATCGCGCTGCGTCCGTAGCCGGTCGCGACGATGCGCCGAACGTCGGACTCGCCGATACCGTTGTCCGCGAGAGTCCTGGCGAACAGCTCGCAGGCGAGCCTGTCCTGCTCGATGCCCTGATCGGCCTGGGCCTTGGCGATGATCCCCGGGCTGTCGGCGTCGATCAGCACGACCTTGATCGCCCTCGACCCGGCGTCGATTCCTGCATAGACCGTCATGTCATACTCCCAGAGGGAAAGCACGAATATCGAAATCCGAAATTCGAAACAAATCCGAAGCACAAAATCCATATGATCGAAACGCTGTCGCGACGCAAGGACCTCGTCTTGAATTTCGAGATTTGGTCATTTGAATTCGTTTCGAATTTCGAGTTTCGAATTTCGGATTTCTTCTCATTGTCTCCTGTCCTTGACTGTCTCGACGAGCGCCTCCAGCCGGGTGCACAGCGTCGCCTGCGTCGCATCTGTGATCGAGGGCACCTCGATCTCCAGCACGGACACGTCGCACTGCTCTCGAACGATCTGGCCGATGATCTCGCCTTCCAGAGCACAGTGACTTGCGCCCGGGATACGGGAGATGAGCACACCTTCCGCGCCGAATCGGCGGATGTCGGCAACGATCCTTGCGGCGCGATCGATCGCGGAGCCAACCATCGGGTCGGCCAACGCCATTTGGGCCAGCGCCTCCATCGGAGGCAGCGTCGTCGGGATGGCGTCGAGCGCGTGGGCGAAGAGGTACTCCGTCCCGCAGACCCGCCCGCCGCACTCTTCCAGCAGGTTCATCACCTGCAAATCAGCCACCGGGTTCACCCAGAAGACCCTTGCTGCATCGGGCGCCAGGTGGCCTGTCCCCGAGGCCACGCGACGGTTGACCTCGTCGAGCAACTCCTCCAGGACCCGGATCGTCTCGTCGCGATCCGAGCAGAAGTGAATCGCGAGCATCTCCGCGATCAGCATCTCCAGGGCAGGCATCGGGCATCGCGGGGCCGTGAACGCCAGGCGCCGGAGTCGTTCGAGAAGGTCTCGCACGCGATTCGCCTTTGCGATTCCCTGCGCGAGCGTTGTGTCATCGAGGGTCCGGCCGGCAGTTTCTTCCAGGGCGGTTCGAACGCGATTCAGTTCCGCCTGAACGAATTCGATCTGGCTCCTTGGCGCCGAGAAGCCACCGGGCAGGGTCACGGCCTCTTCATCCGGCTCGGGGACCCTGCGATGCGGGATCTCCCACCAGAGAATCGGATGACCCAGGCCGTTGAGGCGCTGGGCGATGGCGGAGAAGTCGTCGCACGTCGCGCCGACGCTGCACGTCAGCAGGTCGGGAATGGGGAAGTGCGCCTCGGTAACAAACGCGCCGAGCATCGCGCGGACCGGGCAGAACGATTCGTCGATACCGAGCGAGTCGGCGATCTGGAGCAGGCCCGCGTTCAGCTCCATCACACAGGGAATCCACCAGGCGCCGTCGGGGTAGAACGCAGTGACGTTGTCGAGACTGTACGCCATCACGGGCACGGTGCCGAGGTCCTTCATCGCGCCGACGAGCTTCTTGCCGCCGGCGCGGGCGGCCTGGAGGCGATCCTCCTCGGTCAGGAGGAAGTTCCACAGTCGCAGGGCCGCGGGCGAATTGTCGTAGCGGAGCTTGAGCAGGCGGGTATCACCGTCGGCCACGTGCCGGCCGAGCGGGCCGCCGTAGACGGGCTCGATCAAGCCCGCCGCGTGCATGCGGTCGTACCGGCGATCCCACTGCTCCAAGCCGATCTGTGCCGGCGCGTCGGTCAATGCAGCATCTCCAGAAAGGCCCGAATGCGGTTCTGCGAACGGGCCAGATTCGTTTCACTGTGACCATCGCTGTCGATGCCCAGCACGGGCAGGCCGACCCATTCCTTCAATCTCGACAGCTCGGCCCGCCAGGCGTCGCACCATACATAATGATGGAAGACGATCCCCCGGGCGTTTGTCTTGACGAGTTCGTCCTTGAGCCATTCGTACAGTCCGCTGTTGGGTCTGCGGGAGGCGTCGGGAATGCTGAAATACGCGTCCGCGAGCTCCAGCAGCGGGTTCTCGATGAGTCGCATGCGGTCGAAGGGTCGTCGTTGCCCTCGCAGGCCGGTCTCGGTCGCGTCGAGGACGACCCGCCCGCCCGACTGCTCGATGAGATCGAACAAGATGCGATCTCTCTGCATCAGGGGACCACCGACGACCGCGACCGCCGTAGCACGAGCATCTTGCCCGTGAGTAGCATGGGCGTCCCGCCCATGAGCATCAGGGACATCTACGGGCAAGATGCCCGTGGCGCTCACGGCCGGGACGGCCGTGCTACGACATGGGCGGGACGCCCATGCTATGGGAGAGAGGGTGGGCACGGCACACCCTGCAGGCTCGATCATCGTCTTGACAAGCTCTGCGGGGGTCGGGGACCGACCGCCGAGTCGAACCAGAAAACGCCCCAGGCGTTTCAGTTCGTCCACGTAGAGCCTTTGCGCCGCGACCGTCTGCCAGGTCTTGGGCACGTTCAGGAGGAACGCAGGCTTGTCGGTCCCGCGAACGAGCAGATCGTACACCCGGCGCATCTGGTCACACAAGGTCGTGACGACGATCCCGTCGGCGTTCTCGGCTGCGGCGTCGTTGACGAAGGCCCGAGCGTAGGGGCACAGGCCCTCCAGCCGCAGCGCGACGGACTGGCCCTCGGTCGGCAGCGGAACGAGCCGGCGCGGCTGCAAACAGTGCGCCGCGATCCACTCGGCGGGCACGTAAGGACACGTATACACGATGGTCCGAGTCGGTTCTCTCATGCCTTTGCAGAGGCCCTCTGCCCAACGGTCTCGAACAGCGCCTCGACCCGCAGCGCGATCCTCGCGGAATCGGAGGGCGAGTAATCCGTCTCGATTCGCAGGTAGGGGACGCCCAGGTCCTCCTCCGCCAACTGCTTGACGAAGAACGACTCGACGTCGTACGTCAGGCACGCCTGCCAGACGAGATCGATCACGCACTGGGCACGGTATTGCCTGGCGAGGTCCCGCAGGACTTCGAGCCGGCGAGTGTTCTTCGTCATGACCGAACACGGCAGATGGAAGTACTTCTCGGCCAGTGCGACGATGGGATCGGGCGCTGTTTCGTCCACGTCTTCGAGGATCGGTTTCAATCCCGTGCAGTTGTCCGTGCAGACGACGAGGCCGCCATGCGATTCGATGATCTCGATCACTCGCTCGGCGCCGTGCGCCATGGGAACGCCCGTCATCAGGACGCGGACCTTGGAGTTCTCAGGGGTTTTCTTGTCCGCGTACATGCCCAGGGCCCGCTCGTACTGTGCGAGGTCGGCGCAGATGCCCGAGATGCTGCTCTTGTACTGGAGCAACTGCCTCCCGGTCAGGGGCGGATGGTCCGCTTTCATCAGCTCCGCCAACTGCCGACGGAGCGACCGCTCGCGATTCATCGTTCGGATCGCCTGGCGGATCTTGTCGTCGCAGATCGCGACGCCGAAGGCCTCTTCGAGCCGGGCCTTGAGCTTGTGCAGTTCGCGAACCCAGTGGGCCATCGCATCCGCATCGTCGGGCTTCTGGGGCAGTTCCAGCACGTGCATCGTGCGAGTCTGGCCCATCAGCTCGTACATCTTCTTCTTGCCGTCGCAGGTGGTCTCCGCGACGATCAGATCCGCCATCTCCAGGAATGGGTTTGCCTTCTGGACGTGGTAGCCGTAGGTGGATTTGATGAGCGGACAGAGATTGGCAGGCAGGTGCTCCTCGGCCGGGCCGATGGTCTGGGCCGAGCCGCCGCACAGACAGACCGGCACGGCGCCCGCCGCCATAATCAGTTCCCGCGGCGTGTATTCGCACATGATCCCGACGATCCGTTTGCCCTTGGCCTTGGCGTCCTGGGCGTATTGCAGGCAATTCGGGATCATCTGCTCGAACCACGCCAGCGGGCAGCCTGTTGTCTGAGCCGCCGTCGCACTCTTCGACCCGCACGACACCTGCGGCGGGTGACACGGATCGGTCGGATCGATCTTCACATCGCGGTTGTCATGACACTTTGCCATATTCTATTCCCTCTATCTTGTCCTGGCCACAGACACGCCACCCCGAGCGGAGCGAAGGACCCGGCCCGCGAAGGAGATGTCGCTTCTGTTGCCCAAGCCACTTCCCGTTCGCAGGCCAGATGCTTCACTGGACTTCGTTCCGTTCAGCATGACAAGGCCGTGAATTGGCGCTATGCCGACGTCATTTCTTCCGTGCGACGAACAGGCCCTGGACGATCTTGCCCGCGTGGGCGAGCTGTTGTATGAACGCCATCTCCCCCGCGAGGGCCGCCATCAGGGCTTGATCGAAACCAATAATCTGCAATGCGTCATACGTCAACTGCGTGCCGAGCATATTCAGGTAGAGATCGATGCAAGGCGCGAACCGGCCGGTGCCCTTGGCGGCGAGCACTTCGCAGCCGTTGGCCTTCAGAAGATCGCTGTATCCGCCAATGCTCTCGATGTTCTGGAACTTCATGAAGCGGAGGAACCGCTCGGCCTCCGCCTGCGACAGGTCTTGACCCTCGACCCAGTCGGTGAACGCGATGACGCCGCCGGGTTTGACGATCCGGGCCGCCTCTGCGATCAGCTTGTTCTTGTCCACGACGTAACACCAGGCGTCCTCGCCCCAGACGAAATCGGCGCTGTTGGCCGGCAGTCCGCTGTTGCACACGTCGGCCAGGGTGAAGTCGATCCGGTCGGCCAGGCCCGCCTGCTCGCACCGCTGCTTGCCCAGCTCGACGACCGTCGGGGTGGCGTCCACGCCGCGCATCCGGGCGGCGTTTCGGAAGCGAACGAGGAATCGCATCCCGGCGCCGCTGCAGCAGCACAGATCGACGCCTTGGCTGCCGGCCTTAATCCCCGCCTGCTCCGCCAGATCCATCGAAGACGTGAGACCCCCGATGTGGATCTGCTCGCCCATAATCAGTTCCCACAGCTTGCCCTCGGGTCCGCTGTAGACGCCCTGCACATCCTTCAAACCAATTCCGCTTGTGCTCTTCACGGTCCGTTTCCTTTCAAATCTGTCATGTGGTCACGACTTGGTCGCAGAGCACGCCGGTATCATTCCCGCGAAGGCGGGAATCCACAGAGTCCATCGAATGGACCCCTGCTTTCGCGGGGGTGACAGCACAGAGAACTCCGCCGCGTCCCCTGATCATTTCATCGGAGGACCATCAGAACTCGTACTTCACCTGGATGGCCCACACGTTGTCTTCCTTGTGGTTCAGGATGTCGCCGAAATTGGCGTATCCGCCTGCGACGGTGATGTGGTCGTCGACGATGTAGCCCAGGCAGATGTCCCACCAATCGTCCTCGCCGCGGACCAGGTCGCCGGCGTGCTTGCACAGATCGGACTTCTGGCGGTACTCCCCGGCGATCAGGACCTTGTCGGTGAGCAGGCAGATCACGCTGCCTTCGACCGTGGTGCGCCGCTCGCCGGCAAAGCCGAGCAGGCCGGTGTGGATGGCGTCGCCGTTGCGAAGGCCCGCCGAGACGATCAACGGTCGCGGCAGCAGCTTCGCGATCGTCTTGGTGGCCGTGAGGGTGAACTCGATGCCGCTGTCGTGGTCCGAGCCGAGAGCGTCGCACGTCCCATCCAGTTGATCGTCGATGTCCTCATGGTCCTGATTCCATTTGTAGTGGGCGCCCACGGACACAGCGGGCATCCAACTGCAACCCCATGATCCTTCCTTGACGGCCAGCAGCCTGGCGTTGAAATTGTGCAGGTACGCATCGTCCTGAACGCTCATGTCCATGGCAGCCTTCACGTCGTCTGGCCAATCGCCCAAGCCGATCCGTTCGAGTCCGTATCCGAGCTCGATCCGACCCCAGAGGTTCTCGGTGATGACAAAGGCCTCGAAGTCCTTCTGGCCGATGTAGGCATAGGTGCCCGAGATGCTGGGCAAGCCAAAGGCCTGACCCTCCTCGGCCGGATTGGCGAAATACGCGGTCGGTGTGATGAAGACGCCGCTGTTGCCCTCCACCTGGTGCGTCGGCAACGGCGGTCCTCCCTGTGCCGCAACTTTAGTCAACAGGATTCCCATCATGACGATGACCACTCTGCAAACCGTGCACTGCTTTCCCATACAGCATACTCCAATTCGTTGTTGTCCATTCTTCGCTGAGTCTTTCCCCGTGCCCTTGTGTTCGCCTGGTTTTGTTGGATTCTGTCTTGTCCCTTCAAATCGCGTTACCGTTTCCGCCTATAGCGCGACGCAAGGATCTCAATCTGTGCGGCGGGACGTTCAGGCATTCGTGATGAGTGTTCCTGCGTTCGGCCCGCGCGAGGCGTCATATACCTCGGTGATCTGGACGACGACCACTCCCTTGAAGTTCTTGTCGGGCTTCTTCTTGTGCAGGTTCCCATTGGCCAGGTCGTACGCCGGACCGCGGGTCTCATAGCGAGCCGTCCCCTTGAACTTGTACGAGCGATCGGTCTGCTCGTCCCACACACAGAACGACACACGTTCATTCTCCAGCACGTTGTCTCGCGTCGCGTGCATGAAGACATCGCCCACGACCAGTTCGTCTGGGCCCAGCCACCAGTACTGCAGCATGTACACCACGTTCGGAACACCCTGCTTGGAGCACGTCGCGAACGCCATCAGCGTCTGCTTGTCCAGGATTGCCTTGGCTGTTTCCGGAAGCACCATAGATCCCACTCCTTTCCGCCCGTCAGATTCTCCTCACGGGCCATCTCAGTTCTGCATTTGTCCACTCTCAATCGATCCCTGTGGAAAGGGCCTCACGGATCTCGAGGAACAGGTCCGTGAACGGTTTCAGATTCTTCTCCCTCGGCCTTGGCAGATCGACGTCGAACTGTCGCACGACCCGGCCCGGCCGCCCGCCGAACACCACGATCCGTCCGCCCAGGAGGATCGCTTCATCGATATTGTGTGTCACGAACAGGATCGTCATCCGCCGGTCCTGCCAAAGATCGATCAGCATCTGCTGCAGCTCCGCCCGGGTCGAGTCGTCCACAGCGCCAAAAGGCTCGTCCATCAGCAACAAGGCCGGCTCGATCGCCAGGGCCTGCGCGATGGCCGCCCGCTGCCTCATGCCGCCGGAAAGCTCGTGGGGCCGGGCGTTCTCGAATCCCGCCAGCCCCACTCTCGCCAGCAGGTCCGCGGCTGTCTCCCGCCTCTGCCGGCGCGGGACGCCCCGCATTTGGAGCCCAAACGCCACGTTTGCCAGGGTCGTTCGCCAGGGAAAGAGCGTGTAGTGCTGAAAAACGTAGGCAACGTCCCGACCGACCTTCACGTCGTCGCCCAAGTGCAGACGCCCCTCGTCCGGCCCGGTGATGCCCGCGATGATGTTCAGCAGGGTGGTCTTGCCGCAGCCGGTTGCACCGAGGAGCGTCACGAACTGGCCGCGCTGGATCGCCAGGTCGATCCCGCACAAGGCGGCCACTGCGGTTCCGGACTCGGACCGAAATCTCTTGCCGATGCCTCGGAGTTCCAGGAGAGGCGAGTCCGCATTGTGAGTGGCGTCATTCATCGGCATCGGTCAGACTTCCTTTCCCTTCCAGCTTACGAGGCGCTGCATGACCGTTCGCATGAAGTAGTTCAGCAGCGCGCCAACGCCGCCGATGATGAACATGGCCGCGACCACGAGGTCCATCGCGGCGTTGTCCGACGCGTACATGAGCAGATAGCCGATGCCGCTGTCGCTGCCGATCATCATCTCGGCCGCGATGATGACGAACCAGCACAGGCCGAGCCCTTGCCGTAAGCCCGTGAGGATCATGGGCATGGCGGCGGGAAGAAACACATGCAGGAACACCTGGCGCCGGGACGCGCCGAGCGTCCGCGCCAGAAGCACGTAGTTGCGCCGGACGGCTGTGACGCCATCGAGCGTATTCGTGAGAATCGGAAAGAATCCGCCGACGAAAATGACGAAGATCATCCCGAGCTGGACCTGATCCCAGATCGTCCGGGTGTAGGACAGGCCGAACAACTGCGGCAGGGTCTTGAGTTTGAAGATGACGATCGCAAACGGCAGCCACGCGACCGGGCACAGGGGCCGCAGAATCTCCACGATCGGCTCGATCATCCGCCGAAAGCAGGCGACCGAGCCCATGAGCACGCCCAAAGGAACGCCGACGGCTGCCGACAGGGCGAATCCGATCAGCACCCGCAGGAGGCTGATCGACGTGTTGCTCAGGAGCGAGCCCGACGCATAGTGCTCCCGCAGCGGGTGCGCGAGCTGTTCCAGCACCCGCGTGACCGGCGGGAAGATCCAGGGCCGATCCAGCCGGACTGCGGCGATCTCCCAGATCACCAGCAGCACAACCAGCGGCGCAAGCGAACCCAAGAGCGCCGTCACACGCCGGACCGGACGCCCGGAAACGCTACTGCCGGCCGACTCGTTGCCTGGCTTTTTCCAATAAGGAGAAATCGTACGCAATCTCCGCCATCTCTTTCGAGTTCTTGTCCTTCAGTCGGTCCCGGAAGACCCCGAGACCGTTCATCACAGTGGACCACTGGCCCATCGCATCATACCATTCGGGGGTGGCCTCCATCGAGTAGCCGCTTGTGGGGATGCTCATTCGCTCCACCGCCTCGCTGGTCCCGATCCATCGCACCGCGGAGGCCACCGTCTTGTCGAGGTCGCTGTGGATCGTGCGATTGGCCTCCAGGAACAGCACGAGCAAATCGATTACCGCCTGGGGTTTCTGCTCGATGACATCGGCCCGCGCAGCAATGCAGCAGCACGGATGGTTCCGGAATGTGCCCGGCGGCAGTTCCTCCAGGTCGCAGATCACGCGTCCCATGCCCTTGTCCACTGCGATGGCGGGGAAGGGATTGTTGGCAACGTAGCCGTCAACCAAGCCGCCCGACAGGGCCACATTGAGCTTGCCGCCGCCCTTGACGTCCACCAGGAGCACCTTGACGCCCTCCTGGGACGGGTCCCCGCTGAAGGCGATCCCTTCGTGTCGCAGGGCTTCCCCGAGAATCACCTTGGCACATGCGACAGGGTCCTTGTAGCCGATGCGAAGCGGTTTGTCCGCAGCCTTCGCGACTGCGACGAATTCGGCCCATGTCTTCGCGGGGAAACCCGGGCGGACCACGAACAGGTCGCCTTTGGAGTGCAACGGAGCGATCAGCTTGATCGGGGCGCCGCTGTCGATGCTCGCCAGCACCGGCGCCACGCCCCCAAAGCCCACTTCGATCACGTTCTGCGCCAGAGCGGTCGGCATCTCCGAGCCGCCGCCCACTTTCACGATTTCCACGTCGGCAACCTTCTTCTGCTGTCTTGCGATCTCGTAGAGTTTACGGTCCTCCACCGTCTTGACGGTGACGCCCGTCGTGTTCGCGTAGTCGCTCGCGCAGTCCATCGCGACGTACAGGGCAGTGTGATGGTCGTGACCCACATGGCCGATCTTGATGCTCACGGGCCCCGCGTCGGTCTCGGGTTCTCGTTCCTTCCGCCCGCAGCTCGACAGAAGAGACATGACCACCAGCGCGCCTGTCAGCAATATGACGGTCTTTCTCATGTGACGCTCCTTTCAAACCCCCGGTCCGGGGACACCGATTGCGGATCGTTCCTGATTACCACCGGTGGAACAGCTTGATCATGACGCCGACGCGGTCCCTGTCCGTGAACGTCGAATCCACGTTGATGGGCACGCCCAGCTTGAACGAGGATTCCTTGCCGATCTTCCAGATGAAACCGGGAACGATATCGTGGCTGTGGCCTTCCTGTTTTTCGTCCTCGAGGTTCTCCTTGTCGAAGTAGTTGTACTCGAGCGCAGGCCACACTGTCTTCCACGGCTTCGTGAGGATTACGGCGTTGAACTCTCCGATGTCCGGCGCGTCGTCGTGGCCCCAGGTATAGCCCGGGTTGAGGTGCAATGAGAAGTACTTCCAGGCCTTCGATATCTCCGTGGTGAGTTTGATGGAGGGGTCATCGATGCCGAGTTTTCTTTCGTTGTCGCCTGTGCCGAAGTAATACCAGATGTCGAAGGCGACGGCCGGCCTCGTATTCGTCTCCTTGATGGCCCGCCACTTCTCGAACACGTACAGGTTCGCGAATCCTTCGGAGTCGTTCTCCTTGCCCGGAATGTCGAAGTCGTTGAACCAGTAGGGAATGCCCACGGCGATGTGGTGGTTCTCGGTCCAGCCGTACTTCATGCACAGGGTCGTGATCAGTCGTTCCTTCTCTTGGCCGGAGGCGCGCCCGTGATAGTCGCCGTCCGCGCCTCTGACGAGATCCCAATCGAGGTACTGGAAGTTCAGAGAGGCCGAGAGACGTCCCTTGCCCACCATCGTCGCGGAGCGCGCTCGCGTGAAGAAACTCATCGGATACTTGCCGACCCACGGATCCAGACTCTCTTGTTCCTGCACAGCCGACGTCTGGGATTCCAGTGTCTCCGCCGCCGCGACGACCTGCGCCGGCCAGGTCAGAATCGTGCCCGCCGCCAACACCAGACAAACACTCGCTCTTCCCATCGATAGTCCTTCCTGTTTGCCCCAGCCAACAAAAAAAGGCGGGTCAGAGACATCTCTGAACCCGCCGGTACACGCTGGAATCGCGATGCGACTACTCGATGGAGTGCCAACTCCTTTCATGGTGGACTTCGAAGGGCCCCAGGTCCATTTCGATCTGCACCTGGAACCGGCCCTTGAACCCTTCTGGCACTCGCCACGAGTACCGGCAGGTGCCACCTCAGCCATACTCGAAATTGTCCGCGATCAACACGGTCCCTTTCTCGTCCACGATCTTGAACTCCCGCTCGGGCGCGCGTCTGCCGTTGCGCTCGAAATCCGCCTGGTATTGTTCGCCCTCGCAGCCGGTGATGACGGGACTGATGGAGACCGTCCCGTCGGCGTTCTTGCGCACGCCCGCTGTCACGGTGAAAGGCGGGCCGATGCGAAACCGCGTCGTCTCGTTCGGCCGAATCGTGAACAGCGACAGTTTTCCGGCGTCGATCGCGCGGAATACCCAGAGGCCGCGGTTGGGATCCGGCAAGGATAGTACTGGATTGATGGCTTGGTAGGTCCCTGCCGGCAGGTCCCATGTTCCGGCGTCGCAAGAGAAGAACTGGTCGGCGGCATCGGACCAGAGCTTCAACTGCACCCTCGCATCGGGCGGCTCGATCGCAAGACGCCCGAAAGCCGGCTGCGTCTTCGTGAGGGCCAGTCGGCTCCCGTCCGCAGACACGTCCACCGCATAATAGCTCTCGCCCAGCCGAACCATTCTGCTCAAAGGCATCACTTCGTTGGAGCGAGTGTACAGAGAGGCTTCGAACTTCCCGTCCCGGTTGATGTCGATGGCGAAGACATCCGACCCGGGCAGGCGGAGTCGGGCCGACGCCGGAAGTGATATGAGGGAGCCGAACCGCCCGTCATAATCGCCGTCCATGACGGCGACCTTGTGAACGCGCCCATCGATCCGCAGTTTGCCGGTGCGGTAGAAGGCCGGGTAGAGCGACAGAAGAGCGGGTTGCGAGACGGGAGGGCTGATCGCGTAGAAGACGACGGTTCCATCAGCGTCGCTCGGACCGCAACGGAGCCTGATCGGCCCGTATCGCTGTCGCTTGACATTCGGTCGCAATTCCACCGACTTGGGCGTGAAGCACTGTTCATCCGAGAGTCGACCGTCGCGGTCCGCATCGAAGCTCAGCTTCTCCGTGGACGACAGGTCTGTGGCCAGAGCAAGGCCGGTGTCGCCGGTCCTCATTCGGTAATAGCAGGCCTGATTGAAGGCGTTAGGGAGGTCCGAGATGTCGTTCGGCCGGGACAGTCCCGGCTCGAGAACCTGCCAGGCCAGAGTCACCAGTGGATTGGTCGCGGGATTGCCGACGGCCCTGGGCTTGAGGGAGCACCAACCCTCCTCGACCGGTTCGCGGCCGAGGACGAGCCAGAGCAGCCCTCCGCCCAGGACGACCGCACCCAACAGGATGGCCCAGCGTTGCTCGCTCATCCGGACCCTCCAGAACGGCTTGGTGTTCTGTCAGAGGGAATGCCAAGGTCTGTCGTGCTTGACGGAGAACGGGCCGAGGTCGATGTCCACCTGCACCTGGAACTTGCCCGAGGCGTCCGAGGGTACTCGCCACGAGTACCGGCAGGCGCCGCCTCAGCCATATTCGAAGTAGCCCTCGTCGAGCACATTGCCTTGCCTATCCACAATCTGCAAACGTGCGGGGTCCGCCGGGACCCGATTTCTGATCGCGGTCGCGCGGTAGGTTTCGCCGGCTCGGCCCTCCAGCACGAGCGCGATCAGCACGACGCCGGAACCGGTGTTGCGCACGTTCGTCTTGACCGTGATGGGCGATCCCGGCTTGCGATGGCTCAGAACCGACGGTCCGCCGGCCTGTTGCAGGACCCAGTTGTTGCCGAAGTCGTCGGTCTGCCGGAGGATTCCCGGTTCCTCCTGCAAAACGGACGAGGCATCGGCCGCACTCGGCGGTGCGGTCACCAGGGCCGATAATGGAATGGCTGCGGCGATGACGCCAACGACGATATAGGGCCAATTGCTCCTCTTTGTATGCATGTCCTTCTATCGTCATGTTCCACAGCCACCTTAATCGGGCGACCCGATCAAATGCCAGGGTCGCTCGTGCTCGACCTGGAACGGTCCGAGGTCGATGTCCACTTGCACCTGGAAGTTGCCCTTGAAACCCTCTGGCACTCGCCACGAGCGCCGACAGGTGCCACCTCAGCCATATTGGAAACTGTCATGGAGGAGCACCTCTCCGGCTTCGTTGACGATTCTCAGTTTCGGGGCCGGCAGCCGGACCCCGCTCTTGACGATGATCGGCTGGTACTGCCGGCCATTGCGATCCTGGAGAACCAGTCCGATCAATGCCTCCCGCCCGCTCATACGAACGTCGGTCTTCACGACGATCACAGGTTTTGCCTGAGCCGCGTTGGGATCCACGACTGCGGGCAGCCCCCGCACCGGCGTGATGAACCAGTCGTTCCCCTGGTCGTCCGTCTGGTGGATCGACGCCTCGGAGCCGACGAGACTCGCCTGTCGTGGGGCCGACGGTATGAATAACCTGGTGAGAGGGAACGCCACGAGCATGCCGAGTACGATGACGACGCCGGTGGCGATGAGTTCTCTTCTGTTCATGATATCGGCCTCTCGTTTCGAGCTCTTATACCGCCGATCGGCTCGGTTGTCAACGCGCCAACAGCGCAGAAAGCCACGGGTCCACCTTTTACAGACGCGACAGAGACTGCTTCGTTACGTTCTTTCCCGCGGTTTTCTCGGATTGCGGGGCAGGAATCCACAGGACCTGGAAATCGACTTGTCTGCCCGGCGCGGAGGCGTACAATGATCTTCATGGATGCACAGACCCAACAATTGATGCGGAGGGTCCCCTCGGTGGATTCGATCCTGAGGGAGCCCGAGATGGAATCCCTCGCGGCCGAGCACGGGCGTCAGCTCGTCGCGGATTGCGTTCGCGAAGCGGTGGAGGAGGTTCGCCGACGGCTTCTGGCCCAGCCAATGCCCAATGCGGAGGAAGCGACGATTCGCGCGCAGGTCGTCTCGACAGCGACACGCGGAATCGAGACGCTGGCGGCGCCGTTCTATCACCGGGCGGTCAACGCCACCGGGATCATCCTGCACACGGGACTGGGTCGAGCGGTGCTCTCCGCCAAGGCGGTCGAGCAGATCCAGGAGACCCTGCAAGGCTACTCCCTGCTCCAAGTGGATCGTGACACCGGCAAGCGGTCCCGGCGTGACGAACAAATCGAGCGGCTCCTCCAGCGGCTCACCGGCGCGGAGGCGGCCACGGTGGTGAACAACAACGCCGCGGCTACTGCGATCGTGCTCAACACGGTGGCCAAGGGCAAGGAGGTGATCGTCTCGCGAGGCCAGCTCGTCGAGATCGGCGGCTCGTTCCGATTGCCCGAGGTGATGGCCTTCAGCGGCGCCAAGCTGGTCGAGGTCGGCACGACGAACAAGACGCACCCTCGCGATTACGAGAACGCGATCACCGAGAACACCGCCGCGATCCTCCGCGTACACCCGAGCAACTACAAGATCCAGGGATTCTCCGCGGAGGTCCCGCTCGACGCGATGGTCGAGATCGCACACCGGCACAACCTCGTGATGATCGACGACGTGGGGGCGGGCGCCCTGGTCGATTTCTCGCAGTTCGGATTCGAGCCCGAGCCCATACTGCCCGACTCGGTCCGCGCGGGGGCCGACATCATCACCAGCAGCGCCGACAAGCTAATCGGCGCCTCGCAGGGCGGCATCATCATGGGCAGGAAGACCCTGATCGAGAAGGTCCGCAAGAACCAGTTCGCACGGATCGTTCGCGTGGGCAAGCTCACGATGGCAGTCCTGGAGGCGACGCTCAAGCTGTTCCTCGACGAAGCAGTTGCGCTTCGGGAAGTGCCGACGCTGCAGATGCTGCGCCGCAGCGCGGACGAGATTCGCACCCATGCGGAGCGACTGGCCTCGCAACTGCGCGAGACGAACGTCGCCGCGGACGTGACCACGATCAGCGGGTTCTCGCAGATGGGCAGCGGGTCGTTGCCCTCGCAGAATCTGGCGACGACGCTCGTGGCGATCACGCCCAGGAAGACCAGTGCCGATTCGCTGGCCAAAGGATTGCGGCTCCACGAGACCCCGGTGTTCGCACGAATTCAGAACGAGCAGGTCCTCCTCGACCCGCGGACGCTGCGGGATGGCGATGATGCGATCCTTGTCGAGGCGGTGGCCGCGGCGCTCTCGGCTGAAGTAGCACGGGCATCCTGCCCGTGAGTCCCACGGGCGTCTCGCCCGTGGAAGAGCAAGGATGTGCAGGGCTAGGCCCGCCCCCGGACCGGAGGGCCGCTGCGCGTCGGGGATGGCCCTGTGACTCATGGGCAAGATGCCCATGCTACGACAGAATGGGACGGATAGGACGAATAGGACGGATGACCACACAACAACACAACATCACCATCGGCACCGCGGGCCACGTCGACCACGGCAAGACCGCGCTCGTCAAGCTCCTGACCGGCTGTGACACCGACCGGCTCAAGATCGAGAAGGAACGCGGCATGTCGATCGAGCTGGGCTTCGCGCCGTGCGTGATCGCCGACCTGGAGGTCGGCATCGTCGACGTCCCGGGCCACGAGAACTTTGTCAAGACCATGGTGGCGGGCGCCAGCGGGATCGACGGCTGCATCCTCGTCGTCGCCGCCGACGATGGCGTTATGCCCCAGACCCGCGAACACTTTGACATTCTGACTCTGTTGGGCGTCCGACATGGCATCGTCGCGCTGACGAAGGTGGACGCGGTCCCGCCCGAGCGAACGCAGGCGGCTACGCAGGAGATCCGGCAGTTTGTCACCGGGACATTCCTCCAGGATGCCCCGATCCTGCCGATCTCCAACATCACGGGCGAGGGCTTCGGGGGATTCTACGAGGCCCTCAAGGCCATGGTGGCGGCCATCGCGCCCAAGACGGCGCAAGGCATTTTCCGCATCCCGGTGGAGCGGGCGTTCGCTGCGAAGGGCTATGGCACCATCGTCGCGGGCATCCCCACCTGCGGCGCCGTCGGCATCGGCGACGAGGTCGAGATCCTGCCCCAACGGAACAAGGGGCGCGTGCGGGCAGTCCAGGTCTACGGCCGAGACAGCACCCGCGCCATGGCGGGCCAGTGCGCCGCGATCAACATCCCCCAGTGGGATCACAAGGACATCCAGCGCGGCAACGTCATCAGCATCAGCGACTACTTCGCCCCGCACCCGTGGTACCTGTGCGAGTTCAAGCTGCTCGACGATGAACGGGCCGATTTCAAGAACGGCGCGCGAGTCAGATTCCACACAGGAACCTCCGAGACCACGGCGGCTGCGTACCTGTTCCAGGAGGGCAGTCTCAAACCCGGCCAGCGCTGCCTGATCCAGGTGTTCTTGAATGAGCCGGTGGTGGCCGGGCCGCGAGACCATTTCATCCTGCGGTCGCTGTCCCCGATGCGCACGCTCGGCGGCGGCATCGTCGTCGAGGCCATCGAGCGCCGTCTGAAACGGACCCATCCCGGCGTTCTCGCGGAAGTCGCCGAGCGGGCCAAGGCGGTGGCGAATCCGAAGGACTTCGTCGAGTACTCCATCAGGACCGCCGAGTCGGTCGCGGCCGATGAGACGCAGATCTCCGTCCGCACGAAGACCCCGCTGAAGGAACTCGCCCCCCTGCTGGTGGAGCTGACCGGCGCCGGTCGCATCCTCCCTGTGAGCGGCAGGCTCTATGTCCACGTCGAGACCGCCCAGC
The DNA here is from genome assembly GCA_035342095.1 of Sedimentisphaerales bacterium. Taxonomy (GTDB): domain Bacteria; phylum Planctomycetota; class Phycisphaerae; order Sedimentisphaerales; family Anaerobacaceae; genus PLanc-01. Next base: position 20,743 of record DAOQWL010000079.1, read on the forward strand.
GGGTCCGACAGCAGTTGCTCGGTCTCGTCCGCGCTTTCCACCGCCAGCGGCCGGAGAGTCCCGGCATCGTTCGCGAACAACTGATGACGGAATCCGCGGCCCGCAAGGAGGTGTTCGACGCATTGATCGAGCGTCTGCGGTCCGAGGGCAAGCTGGTCGAGCGAAAAGGCTGCCTGGCCCTGCCGGAACACCGCGAGCAGTTCAACGATGCCGAGCAGCAACTGTTGCAGAGCGTCGAATCCATGTTCAAGATGCATCCGTTCAGTCCGCCCGGCCCCCAGGAGGTCGCGGACAAGACCCGAACCACGCTCCCTCAGGTCCAGCGGGCCATCCGAATCCTCATCGAACAACAGAAGCTCGTTCGGGTCGAGCAAGACTTGTACTTCCACGCGGACGCGGTCGCCGACGCCCGTCAGCGGCTGATCGCGTACATCAAGGAGCACAACGGCCTGGAAAGCGTCCAATTCAAGTACGTCCTCGACACGACGCGGAAATACGCAATTCCGCTTCTGGACTACTTCGACAAGATCGGCCTGACGCGCCGGGTAGGCTACACGAGGCTTCTGAGGTAGGGTGCGTACCACGCACCGCGTTCTTCTGAATGGTCTGTTCATGCGTTATGGCATCATAGCGGCGCTCGTCCTCGCAGCAGCCGGTGGGATGCTGACGCTGCTGATTGTCCTGCAGCCTGGCTGAGGCAATCCAATCCCGACCCTTGTAGGGCCGCTGTGCCTGTTGTGTCTCGTCCTGGCCCTGGGATTGAGCATTGTGGGCGTGCGCCGGGACAGGCGAAGGCTGCTGTCGCTCGTCACGTTGTTGGTCTCAGGTGCGTTCACAATCCTGTTCCTGGCGAGTCCCGGCGACGTCATGTTCGTTGTGTCGGCCTTGGGACGCTGACCCGCGCCGGCCGATCTCCCAACAGGCTGTCTCCCTCCAAGATCCGACTTGCGATCCGCAGGCCGGGAGGGCACAATCGTCGCGATTTGTGCTGTCCTGGATCTGTCACAGGTTCTTAGGAAAGAGAATGGTTCGGAAAGAGACGGTCTACTCGTTCGCGCTGCTCCTGGCCTTCTTGGGGATCGGCAACGCGATTTCGCTGGGGTTCAGGCTGCACGTGCCGGGCAATGTGATCGGCATGATCCTGCTGACGGTCTGCCTGCTGGCGAAGGTGATCGACATCAGGCGGGTCGAGCCGGCCGCGGATATGCTGCTGTCGGAGATCGGCCTGTTCTTCGTGCCTCCCGGCGTGGCGGTCATGCTCTACTTCGACCTGATCGCCCAGCAGTGGCTGCCACTGCTGGCGGGGATCGTGGGCAGTCTGCTCGCGGTGCTTTGGGCGACCGCTCTGACCGCCCGCCTGCTCGAGAAGAAGGACGCGGAGAAGAGCTGATGGAGACCTGGGCGTATCATCCGTGGTTCGGCATCACTCTGAGCGTGGGGATGTGGATCGTCGCCCGCTGGATCAGACGCCGGTCGGGCACGCCACTGCTGGACCCGGTCATGTTGTCGGTGGTCGCGATCATCGGTGTGCTCCTCCTGACGCATACTCCCTTCGACGCCTACAACCGAGGCGGCAAAGTGCTGTCCTTTCTTCTCGGTCCGGCGGTCGTCGCCCTCGCGGTGCCCTTCTATCGGCAGTTGGACAAGATCAAGCGAAACCTCGTCGCGACGCTCGTGAGCGTTGCGGTCGGCTCGATCATCGGGATCGCATCAGCGGTTGGCCTGGCTCTGTTGCTGGGCGGAAGTTCCGAGATCGCTACTTCGCTGTCGCCCAAGTCGGTCACGACGCCCATCGCCATCGGGATCTCCGAGAAGATCGGCGGACTGCCCTCCATCACTGCGGCTGCGGTCATCTTCACCGGCATCCTGGGCGGTATGTTCGCGCCGCAGGCGATCAGGCTCATCGGGATTCGCAGTCGATTCGCGATTGGCTTGGCCACCGGCACCGCAGCCCACGGCATCGGCACCGCCCGCGCCCTGCGAGAGGGCGAGCTGGAAGGCGCCATGAGCGGCGTCGGCATGATGCTCAACGGCCTGATCACCGCGATCGTCCTGCCCTGTATCCTGCCGCTATTCCTGTGAACGAGCCATTGCCGGCGCTTTCCGTGGCGGGACGGCTGGTATCGGAAGAAGACAAGGGCGCCGGGTACGTTGCGAATGCCCTGCCGCATGTGAGAGATCGCTATGTACCGGGGCACGTCCGCACGGTAACATTGCAGGGGTACAGTCGAGTCCACAGAACCGACAACGGTCTCTGAAGGAAACAGAACATGAATGCGAAAACGAAATCCACCGTGTTGACAGCCATAGCGGTGTCGAGTCTGCTGCCAGCGATACTCGTCTACGGAGGCGAGCCTCCGGCGGCGACCGGCAGAGTCTTTCCCCTGGAGGAGATCTCCATCTTCAACTACGGCGGGGCCGCCAAGGGCCAACTGCAATCGGGCACGGTGGCGCCCGACTGTGGCGACATCCCCACGCCGGGAGTCACCTACCCGACGTTCAAGTCAGGCAAACCCATCTACGGGACCGTCACGTTCGATATGAGCCTGTTCGACCCCCAGGCGGGAGTGCAATACTGCTTCGCGCTCGATGAATCGGGCGGCGCGGGCTATGATCGGCTCCTCTTCGATGTGAACCACGACTCCGATCTGACCGACGACCCTGTAGTCGGTCCCGCGAAGAGTCCCGCTGGCGACATGCAGGAAATGCCGCGGAGCGTCCTGTTCGAGAACGTGCAGATTCACTTCGACTATGGCCCCGGCCAAGGGGTGTTCACGCAGGTCGTCATGCCGCGCCTGATGAGGGTGGGAGAGGACGCCTCCTACATGTTCTTCACCGCGCCGACCGCGCGGAAAGGGAAGATCCAGCTTGGCTCGCGGGAAGTCGAGCTGGTGCTGGCTCAGGTTCAGACGATTGCCGGCCGGTATGACCGACCGATGACGGGCGCGTTTCTGTCCGGCGTGGAGGAGTCGCTCCCTCTGCTCGGGTATTGGCGCTGCGTGAACGGCACCTTCTACAGCCTCTCGGCAACGCCTTGCGGGGACAAGGTCACCGTCACGCCGTATTCGGGTCCGTTCGGGGTCCTCGAAACCGGCGCGGGCGGTCGGAACATCGCCGCGCCGACGATTGACTTCGGCTGGATGTCCAGCCGAGACGCCTTCATCGATCTCGGCGACTGCCCGCAGAAGGACGGCAAGCTGAACCTGCCCGTCGGCGACTACAGGCCGTTTCGCCTGGCGGTCCGGTATGGTCAGCGCCGTATCGGCATAGCAACCGACACGTCCCGGCTCGGGCACAAGGACGCGCCGGCGGTGTTCCCGATCGCGATTCGACAGGACAAGCCCTGCGTGCTGGATTTCTTGGGGAAGCTCGAAGTGGTCTTCAAGAGTCCTGCGACCGGCAGTCGCTTCAAAGCGGGTGACACGCTGGAAGTCCAGGCCATGCTCTGCGACGCCGCTGCGGGTACGATGATCTCCGCCCTGGAGGATACGACGAAGAAGACGGGCTCCACCGAGTTGCCGAACGGTCGCAGCCTGGACCTGTTCGAGTCCGTATCTCCGGCGATCCGAATCACGAACTCATTGGGCCAAACCGTCGCGGAGGGCCCGATGCCCTTTGGCTGAGGCGGCACCTGCGGGTACTCGTGGCGAGTACCGGAAGACCTCAGACTCGACGGTGACAAGGAGACGTTCACGATCAGAGTGACCTATGGAACAGGCGAGCTCTACGGTACAGTGATCGGAGCGCGGGAATTCACGATCTGCAAAGACAGGTAGATATAGCGGCTGGTTGAACGAGAGATGGCGAAACGTCATTCAGTCTCGCTGCCATTCGCGGTCATGGGCCTGTGCAGTCTGTTCTTCCGGCAGCGACTGCTGATGTGCGCGTTGCGACAATCGGCGTCGAGCTGCAACGATCCTGCCGGTTCAGCGTCTATCCTCACGGAATGAAAGGCAGGCCAATGCGTCAGAGTTGTCTGAGAGTCGTTCTGGCAGGGGCGTTGGCAGCCTGGGCTGCGGCTGGGCCAGTAGGCTGCTGGGCCGACGGCGCTTCCGCCGATCCCAGCACGGCGCAACTGGTCGTCTGCGGCGAGCATGTGTTGAGCCTGACTCTGGAGGATGACGCCGGGCAGGTCGTCGCCCTCGTGGCATCAGAGGACGCCCAAACTGCGATCTACCGACCAGCCGGTGCCCAGTCTCGCTCTATTGTCCGGAAGATCCTCCTGCCGCCGCAGGGTGGGACGGTCTCCCTGGCCCCAGGGCAGTACCGCTGGAACTCGGTGATCGTGGCCGAGCCGAACAACCCTCTGCGATTCACGGCCACAAACCGCAGCGATGGCAAGTTCACTCTGTCTGCAGGTCGCACCACCGCCCTCGCGCTGGGCTGCCCGCTTCGACATCGTCTGGGCATCTCTCGCTGCGGACCTGTTCTGAGTTGTACGTGTCGGTTGCTCGGGGTCGGCGGGGAGAGCTACCTTCCAGCCGCGCCGCTGCCGGGCAGCGAGCCATCCGCGCAGCCCAAGGCCCCCGATCTGTCCGTCCGCCAGGCCGGGCAGGAGGTTCATCACGGCTCCTTCCGGTATGGCTGAGGCGGCACCTGCTCGTACTCGTGGCGAGTACCGACAACGACCTTCGGAAAGCTCGAATTCACCACCCAGCTCGACCTCGGCGGGCTCGGACCCGCGAGCGGCTCGCCGGTGACCATTTCCTGGCTTGCCTCCTACGGCCATCCACTCGTCGTGCTCTGGGCCGCGTTCATTGCAGTCCTCGTGGCTGCAGGAGCACATCGGGAACCTCGCCTGCTTCTGGCCGTGATCCCCGCGGCGCTGATCCATGGGGTGTTGCACCTCCTCGGTGTCTCCGGGAGTTTCACCTCTTCGGAGTCTTCGCTCTTCGGCCAGGTCTTCGCGCCCCTGGCCATCGCGTTGGCCTGCGTGCTCGTGCTGGCCCCGCAGTTCGGGCAGCAGAGACGGTGGCTTGCCCTGCTTGCGTCCGCCTCCATCCTGGTCTCGATCGGGATCGTGTCCGGACTCGCCTATAACTTCGGGGGAACCGAAATCGGCAAGGTTGGGCGAATGTCCCTGGTCTTCTACCTGATCGTCAGCGGATCGGTTTTCACGGGGATGGTCATGGCCTTCCTCCGACCGGGCGGTCGCCGTCCGGGAGTCGGATTTGCGGTCCGACTGTTGGTCGTGACGTTCATCCTGACCGTCGTGGGGATTCTCGTCTTTGGCTGCTATGACTACCGGCCGCGAAATCCGGATGGTTTCATGGAGATCCTGATGGTCGGGCTGGTGGTTGCTTGTTGTGTGTGCGGCGTTGCCCTGCCATTCCTGGTGTTGCTCTGTATCCGCGGGTTTCTCCGGCGGCGGATCGAGGACTTGCTCGGCGCCGCAACTTCCAGCCAGCGATTCCGCAAAGAAGCATAGGACGGTGAAGGTAACTGTCGGCTGGTCCAG
>DAOQWL010000080.1:0-26015 GCA_035342095.1 Sedimentisphaerales bacterium
TTCCCCCTCGAAAACTCCCCTCTCCTGGCCCCCTTTCTGATGCTTTTTTCCAGCATCCCCGACCTTCGGATACCGTGTCCGATTCTCATCCTGGTTTTCAAGCCGGGAATCGCTATTTCAACTGAAGGCTTGCCAAAAACTTGTCTTCCAGCGAACGGAAACGGCGAGGGGTATTCCAACGGGGGTGCTGCCCCGAGTGACCCTTGCGTAAGAACCCATGAAATTGAGTGAAAGGACGAATTGTGCGAGAGCAGATCTCATGCGGCGGCAGGAACGAGTCTCAGGTAGATGGCTCACCGGCGGTGGACGGCCCGCAACCCTGGAACGGACAGCAGGCCTCCTGGGGGCCATTTCTATCGATTACCTCTGACCTCAGGGGCCAAAGATGTCTTTCAATCTGGGATCTCTCAACAGCTTCGCTCGGATAGAAGCGACTGTGTGGGACACGGCTTCTTGCGTATCCCGACACGGCGTTTTGGACAACTCCGACACGCCCAGGGCCGTAACCTCCCAGTCCAAATTCTTCTTCTCACATCTCACGATCAAATCGATGTCCATCGCCTTGAGCGTGATGCTGTCCCAAGCGACCAGGACAATAGCATCTTCCTCCGGCTCTCGGATCCTACCCTGCCACCCGCCGATATCAATGGCAAAGTCGGGATCGCGAGTACCGCTATTGACGCGGACACAATCCCCCGTGCAGAAACTTGCCTCAGGCATGGCTGTCCCCTTCTTCTCTCCAAATGACTCTACACACCTCCGACACAGGAACCTCAGACTCGTTCGAGCCCGGCTCATTCGTTCGCTCGCTCGCTCGCTCACGACTCGTCAAGACTCGCCTGGAGTTCGGCCTTCTTGATCTCCAGTCGTCGCACTTTGGCTTTCAAGACCCTCAGCTCCGCGTTGGTCTTGTCCAGTTCTCTCTGGATCTTCGCCTTCTCAAGGTATAGCCGGCCGTGTTTCTTGGATACAAACTACTCCACTTCGCGGCGGAGAAGTCTCAAGAAGGGATTCCCGTAGACGGGCACTTCGCGGTATTGGAGCTTGCCGCGCCTGATCGCCTGGATGATCTCGCCTTGTGTGAGCCCGAATTCCTCGCGCGCCGACTTGTCGGAGAGAGTTGCTCCCTTCTTGGACCAATGATCCATTTCGCCGGCACTCATCGGTTCGGTCTCCTATTCGACTCTGGCGGATACGACATCAATACGATCTTGTCCAGCTACCCGCGATATCTTTGCCCCGACGATCGGTTTCTGGACGGCTGGAAACAGGGACAACTTGTTCTGTATGAGCTTCCACATGTCACTGCGGATGTCAGAAAGCTCCTCCTCGGTGGCGTCGGGATTGTATGCTTGATAGCTCTTGATGTACTGGTTCAGCAAGCTCTCGCGAACCTTCGGCGGGTTGCAGGCGATGTTCCAGGCGCTACACGCGGCATTGAGATGATTCTGCTTCTCATCAAGCGTCTCGCCCAATTGTATGAACTCGCCTGCGAACTCGCAGATCATCTCGGACACCTTCTGCACAGGCCAGGATGTGGCCGCCCCGCGCCTTTGCTTCTCGTTCTTCCGTGTCACATCCGCTCCTGTTCACAGTATCTCATCCTTCCCGTCCATCGCATTCACAACACGCGGGACGTTGTCGGACACGCTGTTCAATGGAACGTGTCCTGTCTATGTGAATCTACGCGATCCTGGCACTGATTTCAAGAGAAAATTAAGGGCGAGGAACAGTGCCCACTACAACGTGCTCTGGAGCGGCCCCGAACGGGAGACCTGCCCTCCCCCACCGGCGCAGACGCCTCCTGCAAAGTGGGTCCGGCCAAGTATCCCTCATCTCATGCATAGCATACGTCGCTCCGCCATACGCCCTTCGTGAAAGTAAACGCCCATCCCAGTAAGGTTGTGGCTGCATAGACACGCAACATGACACCTTCTTGGAGCCAGTTGAGGCCCGATTTCGCATATTCCTTCACGTTTGACGACTTGGCCCCCTTTCTGATGCTTTTTTCCAGAGGCACACCGGCCTTCGTCAGCGGCGACACCGGCTTGGTGATATTCAGCCCCACCGGCTGTTCCTGTCGCATGGATTTCAGAAATCAAGCGCCGCCATCGACTATGAACTTTCGACTACTGTTGATCACGCGGTCTGTTTGTTCAGAGATGTTCTGCACATACGTGCTCGCCATCTTAACGTCGGCATGCCCCAGCAACTTCTGAACGGCAAATGGATCTCCAGAACTCGCCGCCACCGTTGCCGCTGTTCTTCTGAGGGTGTAGAATCCAACACCTTTCGCCACTTCTATTCCCGCCTTCTTCATGAGTTTTGAGAACTCCTTGGTGACCGCATCGTCCTTCGTGTACTTGATGGTCCCGTCCTCCTGCTTGTTGGACATAGTCCTCACCCAAGGGTTACCGCTGCGAGTATAGAATACGAGCTCACCCTGTCTCGGCACTGCAAGCAAAGCCTGCACGGTCTCAGGCCACAGCGGCAGATTCCTGCCTATTCCCGTTTTTCCTCTGGGATAAGTGACCCTGCCCTGGTCCAGGTCGACGTTCTTCCATTTGAGTTCTGCACAGTCTGTACATCCGAAGCCACAGTTCAGACCGAGCCATATCATTGCATTCATCTGTACGCCAGCGTTCTGCAACAATGCTCGAACCTGAGACGATGTAAAAGTGGGCTTTTCTGTTTTCTGCGGCGTGACCTTCTTCAGTGCCTTCAATCGTGGCGAATGATCGATTATCTCGTTGTCCAAAGCCCAGTTGTACATGGCTTTCACGGCGGCCATTCGGTTGTTTATAGTGTTCGGCAAGTTTTTCGCTCCGATCAATCTCGTCCGATAGTTTTGCAGGTCAAGTGTCGCGACATCAGACACCAGTCGGTGGGGCCCGACGAATCTCACAAATGCCTTCAAGAGAGAGACTTGGTCAGAAAGGTGTCGTGGTTTCACCTCACCGATAGCAACTCTTGATTCCTGGTGATCCAGGTACAGGTTGCACATCGTTTTGATGGAAAGCCGCTCGGCTGTCGCCTCAGGACTCACCGGTCGACCAGCATGCAAGCAGGCGGCCTGCTCAAGATAGCGCTCCATGGCCTTTCGCCTGTCAGTCCCGAAATAGTATATCTTGCCTTTGATCTTCTTGCAGAACTGGCCGGTCTTGTGTAATGTAAGTGGGAATTTGTCAGAACGTGTTCGTCTTTTAGACGTGGGCTTTGTCATGGTAGGAACTCCTTGCTACGGCCGAAGAACTCAAGAACGCCCTGAGAGTCTACGCGAGTTTGTGGTTGTAGTCAAGGTTGTATTCAGAAAAACACCGCTCTGGTGTAATTCACATAAAGCATTATTATATAAGACTTTGCGTCCGTAGCTCAATTGGATAGAGCATCGGTCTTCGGAACCGATGGTTGGGGGTTCGAGTCCCTCCGGACGCAGTCGAAAACCCCGTTTTCACCAGCGCCAACGCGGGCGGTCTGTGCCGACGCCTGCATGGTAGTGCATGGTGAAGCGACCAAAAGCGTCAGGTTTTTGCACCAAGTCGTTTCTTGCCGTTTGCGTGGCTGTCGTCCGTTCCCGTGGCTCTCTTGACCGCACAAGCACTCAGCGACAGGTTCGGCAGCTCCGCAACCGCCTCCGCCTCCCGGCGTCGACAACGACCTTGCCCATGCTGTCCCGTTCCTCGGTTGCCGCCAATCAAGAAAGACGGCCCTCACGTGTTCCGCGAGACCGCCATCACGAACCGGGTCCGGCACGGGGTGACCCTGGCGGACGCCCAGTACGCGACCGGGCACCAGAGCGACCAGACGACAAAAGAGTATTACGTCGAGGTCCTGTGCAGCCGCGCGGTCGAGAGTGTCCGAGCCGCAATCAGTTGATGGGCCAGCCTGGGTTCGAACCAGGAACCAACAGATTATGAGTCTGCTGCTCTACCGTTGAGCTACTGGCCCTGCATTCTGGTGTACTGTACTTCTCCCGAGCCGGACCTGCAAGGGAATTGGGATCAGACCCGTGCTCCTTTGGAGCCGCGTCGTGGGGGGAAAAGGCTGGAATCCCAGCCGTAGGTGTACTGCCTCTCCAGGCGGCCTTCGCGGTCGTGGACCGCGAGCAGGCTGTACTCGTGGCTTTGAGCCAGCTCCCGGCCGCGTAGGATTGCATCGATCTTCGACCGGTGGCTGCTGACCACCTGGCCGGTGTTCACCAATCGAACGCTCCAGCCGCCATCTTCCCCCCGGATCACGTGATACGTCGCACGCTCCGCCATGTCTGAGCCTCCCTTGATATCGTCATCAGCGACTGAAGTCGCTGGGTCCAGCATTCAATCCTGGGCCAGGCCGGGCATGTGTCGTCATCGCCCGGACCGGTCCATCACAGTCATCTTATTGTGCCGACGCGCTCGCAGACGTCAATAGGGTCGTCGGACGTCCGGCGAGAATCCTGAAGGATGGATCGGCGCCATGCCGATATCCAACGTGTGATGACGGCGAAACGGCTGGTAATCCTGGCGGGGCGGCGTGCAGATCACGAGCGAAGACGACAGTCGTCTGCTCGCGTGGGAGCCCGATCCGCCAACAGGACTCCTGCCCGCTGGCCGGACCGGCACGGTGAGCGAGGCCGGCACTTTCACGGCCCGGTCTGCCGGTGTCTTCCATCAGGAGGTCACGGTCGATGTATCCTGGCAGCCGGCGGATTCTGATCTGCCCACGGGCGAGTACTGCGGCATCGTGAAGCGGATTGGCATGGTCAGGGCGTAGTACGCCGTCCAACCGAGAATGGTGTGTGAAGACCACGGACATCGTTCGGAGTTCCACCTTCAGGCGGTTCGGAACCGCGTAAACGCGGGACTCCAAACGGGCCCAATGTCACCACATCACCCACCATCTTCAGGTGGACGGGGCAGCAGGGCGTATCTGTCGGCTACCTTGTTCCTTCCCGCCGACGTCTGGATTCGCCGGAAGCGAGCCGCTGCGGCGGTCTGGTCCTATGGCTCCGTCGTCGTCGCCACTTCCGGCCCGTCGAGGATGGCGCCGTAGATGTCCCAGTTGCCGTCGCGGTCGTCCTGCCAGACCACGATGGCGCGCTGCGCTTCGGTGTCCACATAGACCGCGGGGTTCACCTGGTCGGACATCTTCGTGTTCGTCAGGATGAACTCCTGGCGGGTAATGAGGTTGTAGCCGCGGATGTCCCCAGTGCCGTTGCTGCCATCCTGCCAGACGACGATGTGCTTGTGGATTCTCGGGCAGGCCGTCAGGCTGGAACTGCTGATGCCTTCCGGGTTGAACGGGTCGAAGAGGTTGTCCACCATCACCTTGCCGGCCTTGTCCGTCTCGCGCCCGACCAGCCAGCCGTCGGAGAGGCTCGGGACCTGCTGCTCGCCCAGGGCCATATTCGTATAGAACAGGCGCGGGCTGTTCGGATCGGAGATGTCGGCGCCGTAGACGAACGGCTGGGGCAGGTCCGACGACCGCTGTTGCCAGACCGCGAGATTGCCGGAGATGCAGGGACCGACCTCATCCACGTCGATCATCGCGGAGACGAAGAACGCCTCGGGATTGTCGCTCCCGGTCAGACGGGCGCCCAGGATGTCCCAGTCCGGCGCGTCGACGAATCCATGTTGCCAGACGACCACGCCATCCGATACGCACGGGATACGTTCATCGTCCATCGAGGCGGAGATCGCGTACCTCGACAGGGTGTGTCCGTTCCCTATGCGGGCCCCGTAGACGTCGCCATCGGTCTCGTCGTATTGATGCTGCCAGACGACATCGTTGCCGTCGATGATGGGAAACAGATCATCGCCGGGGAGATCGGCGATGGTGAAGCTGCCCACGACCTTGCCGTCGAACACCTGCGCGGCCTCGATGTCCCAGTCGCCATACCGGCTGTTGAAGAACTGCCAGACCACGGTATTGCCCGAAACCGAGGGATACACCTCGCGATCACTGGTGGCCGCGACTCTGAAGATCGTGATCGCATGGGCCATTGGACAGGCGGCCAGCAGCAGAAACAGACTCGCACCGAATAGCAGCTTGTTCCGCAATTCGCTTCGCATGACGCTCTCCTCGAATCATCCGGGATCGGAATGATCCCACACCTCTTTCCGGGCCTCCGCCGTCGGGTCGCACCGCGGCGTCCGACTCCAATCTCTACCCATTGTAGGCAATGGGCATGGCCGGAGCAAGCGCCGTAGGTCTGCGTCAGCTTCGCCAGCAGCAGGAGATTCCGTTTCCTGCATCTCTCCCACGGAACCTCGTCGCTGGGCGGCAAGCGCCCGATCGTATCGCGGGAGAGCGGCCCGTGATGCAGACACCGCCACAGCAAGAGCGATTCCGTCATCGGTTCGATCACGATGTCTTCCATCCCCATCCGTCTCCCCGTCCGCTACTTGCGGAGGAACAGCCAGACCCAGCCGTGCGTCTCGTATTCGCGAGGGAGCGACGAGTAGAGGGAACGTATCCGCTCGCTGACTTCGTCCATCTCTTCCCGGAGCTTGTCGCGTTCGTCCTTGTCCTCCACGCGCGCGGATCCATGGACCTTCTGGTAAAGCTCGTTGGAACGCGAACGCAGCGACTCCAATTCCGTCCGTATTCGCTCGTGTTCGGCCTTCTCCTCGGCGGTCGGCTCGGGACGGTCTGGTTTCTGGTAAGAGATATCTCCGACGAGCAGGTCCAGCCGGCCGTCGCCGTTCCAGTCGGCGACGCAGAGCTTTGAGCGACCGCCGCGACGGACCTCTTTGGGAGCCTGCGCTCCCGCCTGCATATCGCCAGGCCCGACGAGTCGCACTGCCGCGGCAAATCGCGGCGCCTTGGACGTACCTGTGTTTTGGAAGAGCGAGACGCTGCCGTCTTCGGCGCCGACCAACAGATCGAGGTCTCCGTCTGTGTCCCAGTCGGCAACACACGGACCCGCCCGGCTCTGAACGCGGAGCGGCTGACCCGCGGCTTGGAGTTGCTCTTCCTTGCCAAAGGCATAGGAGTTTGCGGTCCCCTCGTTGGGGATGAGATAGACATCGCCCTTGATGGTCCCGACGATCAGGTCGAAATCCCCGTCGCCATCCCAATCGGCCGGAACGACCGTGGAGGCGCTGCCCGTGGTGGCGATGGGCTTCTCCGACGTGCTCTTGATTCGCTGTCCGCGGTAGGTGACGAACGTCCCTTCGTCCGTCGTTTCCCACTCGGCGGAGCCGGTAATCAGGATCATGGTTTTGGCTTCCCCTGAGCCTCGGAACAGGTTCTGTTCTTCTCGGATTCCGCCGCCGATATTGATGATCTGGCCGTCCTTGTCCTTGAGCATCTCGGAAGCCGCGAAGGAGCCGTCCGCCAAGCCCTTGAACAGGAACAACTCGCCCGGCCAGGAGCCCGAGAGGATGTCCGTGTGCCCATCGCCGTTGAGGTCCACGACACGTGGACCGAATCCGATGCATCAGCCATGGGGGACGGTGCCGTCTTTGGCCCCATCCTTGAACTTCACTCCGGCCGCGAGCTTCGGCTGGGCGTTGGTGCCCTCATTGCGGTAGATCCAGAGCAGCCCATCGCCGAACTGGCCGACCAGGAGATCCCGGACCCCGTCGCCATCGAAGTCGCAGACATAGGGGGCCGCATGGCCGACATCCGTATCGGTTGGCTTGCCGCCGGCCTCCAGCCGGACCGGCGGCATCAATTCGTCGCTCGCTGCTGCACTCGCCGAGGCAACCAACCCGAATACGATGAGAACAAGCATATGCCACATGACTGCACCTCCATACGTAATCTTGCTGCCGACATTGTACCGCAGGCGGTGGGCAAGGCAACCCTCGCCCACGAAAATGGATTCTCGCGGCAGAGGGGCCGTCGAGAGGTAGACAGAGGTTGCCCAGCCACGGTATATTCCTTGAATGATCGAGTCGGTCAAGGGACAAGGAACAATCGAGAATGGTGAAGGAGTAGTGCCATGAGATGCTCAATCGTGAGACGCGTCGGGCCGGCGGCCCTGCTCGCGATGCTGTTCATCGCTGCGACGATGAGGGGCCAGGACCTCGCGGGATTCGAGAAACGTTTGACCGAGTTCACGCTGGACAACGGCCTGAAGTTCCTGATCCTGGAACGCCACGAGGTGCCGATCGTCTCGTTCCACACCTACGCCGACGTCGGCGGGGTCGATACGGTGACCGGGATCACCGGAATGGCGCACCTGTTCGAGCACATGGCGTTCAAGGGGACGCGGACCATCGGGACGAAGGACTACACGGCGGAAGCCGCCGCGATGGCGAAGATGGACGAGCTGTTCGACGCCATCAAGAAAGAGAAGCGCAAGATCGGCGGTCCGGACCCCCAGAAGCTGAAGGAACTCCAGGACCAGTTCGACCAGGAAGGGCAGAAGGCCCAGGAGTGCATCGTTCACGACGAGTACGAGGAGATCCTCACGCAGCAGGGCGCCGAGGGGTTCAACGCCTACACGAGCGAGGACGCGACGCAGTACATCGTGAGCCTGCCCTCGAACAAACTCGAACTGTGGATGATGCTGGAGGCGGATCGATTCGCCTACCCGGTGCTTCGCGAGTTCTACAAGGAACGGGACGTCGTGATGGAGGAACGGCGGATGATGGAGAACTCCCCGATGGGGCGACTCTACGAGGAGTTCCAGGCCATCGCGTTCCTGGCCCATCCCTATGGCGAGGGCGTGATCGGGCATATGAGCGATCTGCAAACCCTCACGCGAGGGGAAGCGGTGGCCTTCTTCCGCAAGTACTACTGCCCCAGCAACCTGACGATCGCCATCGTCGGAGATGTCGATCCCGCCCAGGTCCGGAGGCTGGCGGACAAGTACTTCGCGGGCCTGCCCAGCGGGCCCAAGCCCGAGCCGGTCGAAACGGAAGAGCCGCCGCAGCGAGGAGAACGCCGCGTAACAGTCGAGGATGTCGCCCAGCCTGTGGTCTTGATCGGCTACCACCAGCCCAACGTCAATCACCCCGACAGCACGGTGCTCCAGGTGATCTCGGAGATCATCGGTGTCGGGCGGACCGCGAGGCTGTACAAGAGCCTGGTGAAGGACAAACGGATCGCGGTCTCCGCCAACTCGGGACCGATGCTGAACAAGTACCCGGCTCTGTTCATGTTCATGGCGGTCCCTGCGACGGGGCACACGACCCGCGAGTGCGAAGACGCGATCTACGCGGAAATCGAGAAACTCAAGACCGAGCCCGTATTGCCTGCGGAGTTGGCCAAGGCGAAGACCCGCAGCCGGGCCGACGTGATTCGACAACTCGACTCCAACTCGGGTCTGGCTGCCCAACTGACCTTCTATGAAGTGGTCACCGGCGACTGGCATAACCTCTTCAAGCAGTTGGACCAGATCGAGCAGGTGACCGCAGCGGACGTCCAGCGGGTTGCCGCGATGTACTTCACGACCAAGAACCGCACGGTCGGCGCTATCGAAACCACCTCCGGCGAGAAGCCCACGACAGGAGCAGGAATATGAGAACCGTGTTGACAATGCGAATGACGTCGGTGCTGATGTGCGTCGCCTTCCTCGTCGGCTCGGGGATGGCGATGGAACGCGTGCCCGACTACCGGGAGTTGAAGTACCCCAGGCTGCGCGACATCCAGGTGCCCGAGGTGGAACGGGTGACGCTGGCGAACGGGATGCAGTTGTTCCTGCTGGAGGACCACGAGCTGCCGCTGATCTACGTTTCGGCGATGATTCGGACGGGATCGATCTACGAGCCCGCGGACAAGGTGGGCCTGGCCTCCCTCACGGGCACGGTCCTGCGGACGGGCGGCACGACCAGCCGGACGGGGGACGAGATCGACGAGCAACTGGAGCAGATCGCCGCATCCGTGGAGACCGGCATCGGCCGCAGCTCCGGCAGCGCCTACATGTCCGTGCTCAAAGAGGACATCGACACGGGCCTTCCCATCCTGGCCGACGTCCTGATGAACCCCGCCTTCCGCCAGGACAAGATCGATCTGGCGAAGGTCGCGGCCCGCACGTCGATCGCGCGTCGCAACGACAATCCCAACGCCATCGCCTCGCGAGAGTACGCCAAGCTGATCTACGGGACCGGCAGCGTCTATGCCCGGCACACCGAGTACGCGACCCTCGACAGTATCGCCCGGGATGACCTCGTGGCGTTTCATCGCAGGTTCTATCATCCCAACAACGTCATGCTCGCGGTGTGGGGCGACTTCGAGACGAAGAAGATGGTCGCGCGGATCGAAGATGCTTTCAGGAATTGGCGGAAGGCCCAGGTGGATGTGCCGCCCGTGCCGGAGGTGAAGTACGAGTTCCGCTCGACCGTGAACGTCGTCGTCAAGGAGGACATGAGTCAGAGCTGCATCCGCCTGGGCCACCTCGGGGGGATGATGAACGATCCGGACTACTTCGGTCTGATGGTGATGAACGAGATCCTGGGCGGCTCCTTCACCAGTCGGCTGTTCAAGAACGTCCGCTCCCGGCAGGGCCTGGCCTACTCGGTCTCCGGCGTCTACGGAGCGGATTTCGATCATCCGGGCGTGTTCTACGCGAGTTGCCAGACGAAATCGCAGAGCACCGTTCACGCGACCGAAGCGATCATCGAGGAGATCCGCAGGATGACGCAGGAACCCGTAACGGACGAGGAGCTGGCCCTGGCCAAGGACGGCTTCCTGAACTCGTTCGTGTTCAACTTCGAGAGCCGGGGCGAGGTCGTCACGCGTCTGATGACGTACGCCTATTACGGCTACCCGGCGGATTTCCTCCAGAAGACGAAGGAGAACGTCGAGAAGGTGACGAAGGCCGACGTCCTCCGCGTGGCGAAGGCCCACCTGCGTCCCGACACGGTGCAGATCCTCGTGGTGGGCAATCCGGAGGGCTTCGACAGGCCGCTGTCCACGTTCGGCGACGTGAAGACCATCGATGTTGCGATTCCGCAGCCGGCACAGGGACAATGACGGAATCGGTCGCTATACAGAGCAAGGATCGAGACTGTTGTCGAGGGACATCCTGATGGAACTGGTGCGGACCCTTCGACCCGTTCACTGGATCAAGAACCTGTTCGTTTTCGCGGCCCTGGTGTTCAGTCAGCAGCTTGCGGGCCCGGCGGATGCGGTCTTTGCCGCGGTGGCCCGGTCGGTCGCGGCGTTTCTGTGCTTCTGCCTGGCCTCGTCGGCGATCTATGTCGTCAACGACATCCTGGACCGCAAGACCGACAGCATCCACCCGGAGCACCGCAGCAGGCCGATCGCGTCGGGTCTTGTGACCGTGCAGGCAGCAGGGATCGTCGCCGTCCTGTGTGCCGTCGTCGCGTCGCTCGGGAGCCTGCTGCTCTCGACGGAATTGGCCGGGGTCATCCTGGTCTACGGCGTGTTGATGGTCCTGTACTCGGTCGCTCTCAAGCGGGTGATGATCCTCGACTGCGTCGTCATCGCGGTGGGCTTCTGCCTGCGTGCGGTGGCGGGGGCGGTGGTGATCGACGTGTTCATCTCGCCTTGGCTGGTCGTGTGTACGTTCGCGCTGACGCTGTTCCTCGCGTTCAGCAAGCGCCGGGGCGAGATTGCCCAGCTCCAGTCCAACAGCGAGGCCTTTCGCAAGACACTGGGCGAATACACGCCGGAACTGCTCGCCCACATGCTGGACGTCAGCAGCGTCCTGGCGGTCGTCTGTTTTCTCATGTACGCGATGGATTCCGCGACCATCGAGCGATTCGGCACGAACAGGCTTGTGTACACGTCGCCCGTCGTGCTGTATTGTATATTCCGATTCAGTGCCTTGACTCAGAAAGGCCTGTACTGCGACCCGGTGAAGCTGATCCTGCGGGATCGGCCGTTCCAGGTCGGGTTGCTGGTCTGGGTCCTGTTGTGCATCGGGATCATCTATGTCCATTGATAAAGGATAAAGGATGATGGATTATTGATTCGGACTGCGGCGCCTTCGCTGTGAATTATCAATCATCCATTATCCCTCATCAATGAGAGAGCGTCTGCAAAAAGTGATGGCTTCGGCCGGCGTGGCCTCCCGAAGGCAGTGTGAGGAGCTGATCCTCCAGGGCGTCGTGTCCGTCAACGGCAAGGTCGTGGACCAGTTGCCGGCGTTTGCCGACCCGGCGGTGGACACGATCACCGTCAGCGGAAGGCGTTTGAAACAGCCCGAGCGGGTGTATTTCCTGTTGAACAAGCCCAAGGGCGTCATCTGCACGAGCCGCGATCCCCAGGGCCGGCCCAGCGCCGTGGACCTCATCGGCGCCTCCGACCGGGTGTTCTGCGTGGGTCGTCTCGATGCGGACACTACCGGACTGCTGATCCTGACCAACGACGCGGAACTGACCAATCTCCTGACCCATCCGCGGTACAAGGTCGCCAAGACGTATGTGGCCAAGGTGGCCGGGCGCCTGGACGACCGGGCCGTCGAGCGGCTCAGGAAAGGGATCTGGCTGGCCGAGGGCAGGACGGGCACGGCTGCCGTCAAAGTGCTCAAGCGCGGTCGCGACGAGTCCCTGCTCGAGATCACCATTCGCCAAGGGCTCAACCGCCAGATCCGTCGAATGCTGGCCAAGGTCGGTCTCGATGTGACCTCGCTGAAGCGAACGCGGATCGGCAACCTGAAGATCGAAGGCCTGGGCATGGGCGAGTTCCGACCGCTGGCTGACAGCGAGGTGGATGTCCTGAGGCGCGCGATCGACAAGCCTTCGAGCGGACCACCGCCGAAGCGAACGAGACCCGTCCGATAAAGCGGGTTCTTGTCGTGCGGATGGGACCTGGCGTTTCAGGTCGCCGAGGGACGGAGAAATGCCTTGAGTCGAAGGGGCATTTCTGGTATAAGGACAGTTTGTGTCTTTCGCCCGTATGGTAGTTGCAGGCAGGAGCTTCGGCATTGACGAGTTTCCAGAAACGAGTAGCGGCGGGTTTGAGCGTTACGACGGTGAGCCGGGATCCGGTTCAAGAGCACTTCATCACGGTTACCCCCCAGAAGGGAGAGACTCCTGAGTCGGTCTTCCAGCGGACGGTGGATGCCGTTCGGCAGGTAGGGGGGCGAATCGTCTCCGTGGAGGCGCTGGGCCTGTCCGCCGCGGATAGAAGTGCCGTAGGTGTTCTGACGAAGGTTGCGGAGGATGCCCACGCGCCTCTGGCCTGGATCGAGAACTCGCGGGCCGACAACCTCTTTGGCGTGCACGTCTGGGCCGTCTCCGGGACGTCGATCAAGGCGCTGTCCTTCAACGGGCGTCCCGCGGGCACGGTGTTCGACGATGGGCATGTGCAGTACTGCCGGCTGGCGGGTCTTCTGCCGCCGGATGCCAAGGCCAGCCGGCCGGAGCAGGCCGCCGCGGTCTTCCACCAGATGGATGTCCTGCTCGAGGACGCCGACATGACGTTCGGCGATGTGCTCCGCACCTGGTTCTACAACGACAACATCCTCGGCTGGTATCGCGATTTCAACGGCGTCCGCAACAAGTTCTTCCAGGAGAAGAAGGTCTACGAGGGTTTGCTTCCGGCCAGCACCGGAATCGGCGGCCGCAATCTGCTGGGTGCGGCCCTCCTCTCCGGTCTGATCGCCATCAAGACGGACAACCAGGACGTGACGGCCTTCGAGGTCCCGTCGCCGATGCAGTCGCCGGCGCCGCAGTACGGCAGCTCCTTCAGCCGGGCCGTGGAGCTGGAGCAGCCCGATCTTCGACGGCTCTACGTCTCCGGGACCGCCAGCATCGACGAGCACGGGAAGAGCGTCTTTCTCGACGATGCGCCCGCCCAGGTCCGCCAGACGATGGAAGTGGTCCAGGCCATCCTTCGCTCTCGCGACATGGATTGGGGCGACGTGACCCGCTCCCTGGCGTACTTCAAGCGGGCGAAGGACGCGCCGCTGTTCAACCGATACTGTGACGAGAACGGCGTTCCCTCCTTCCCGGCCATCATCGTCGAGAACGACGTCTGCCGGGATGAGCTGCTGTTCGAGATCGAGGTGGACGCGGTCGTGGCGAAGTAGTCGGGCCGGAGCCTCGGGCAGCGAGCAAGCATTGTTGCTGGATGTAGTTCATGCCGCACAAACCTCGCAAGCAGCCAGGAGAAAACGAGACGGCAAATGCAGGCCGCCCATTCTCCCGCCAGCGGGTCTGGCTGTTCCGTGCGATTGCGATTCTGGGCGGTCCCGTTCTGTTCCTGGGTCTGCTGGAGTTCGGACTTCGAGCCCTCGGGTACGGCTACAATCCGCACGTCACAGTGCCTTGCGAGATCGAAGGCAAGCCGCACCTGGGCGAGAACGCAAAGTTCGGATGGCGATTCTTCCCCCCGACCCTGGCTCGCGAGTTCGAGCCGTTCGTCCTGCCCGCGCACAAACGCGCCGACACGTGCCGCATCTTTGTGCTCGGGTCCTCCGCGGCCCAGGGGGCTCCCAACAACGCCTTCCGCTTCGGACGAATTCTCGAAATGATGCTCCGCGACCGTTTCCCCGGCCTGCGATTCGAGGTCGTCACCGCGGCCATGGCCGCGATCAACTCGCACGTCATCCTGGAGATCGCGAAGGACTGCGCCAGGTATGAGCCGGACCTGTTCGTCGTCTATATGGGCAACAACGAAGTGGTCGGCCCCTACGGGCCCGGCACGGTCCTCACGCCCGCCTTGTCCGATCTGCATCTGATTCGTCTTGGGATCGCCCTGCGGGCCACGAAGCTGGGCCAACTGGTCTCGAATATCGGGGGCAGCCGCGGCCCGGGGAAGGACAAGCTTCTTTCTTGGCGGGGTATGCAGATGTTCCTCGGGGAGCAGGTCCGCGCGGACGATCCGCGATTGAAGACCACGTACAGTCACTTCCAGCGGAACCTGGAGGATATTTGCCAGGCCGCCGCGAGCGGGGGGGCGCAGACCGTTCTGTGCACGGTTGCCACGAATCTGCGGGACTGTCCGCCATTTGCCTCACTGCACCGTCCGGGCCTGACGGCCCAACAGTTGACGGACTGGGATGCCGCCTGCAAGGAGGGTATGGTGGCCGAGATGCAGGGCAAGCACGCGGAAGCCATTGCGCCGTACCTGCGAGCGGCGGAGATCGACGATTCCTACGCGGAGCTGCAATTCCGCCTTGGGACTTGTTACGAGCTGACAGGCGATGATGCGAAGGCCACAGACTGTTACGTCAAGGCTCGCGATCTCGACACCCTCCGTTTCCGTGCGGACACCCGGATCAACGAGGTCATTCGAACGGTGGCGGAACGCAGGAAGTCGCAAGGGGGCTGGCTGGCCGACGTCGCTCGGGCCGTGGACGCCAACAGCCCTCACGGCTTGGCAGGCGAGGAGTTCTTCCACGAGCACGTGCACCTGACTTTCCGCGGTGCGTATGTCGTCGCTCGGGCCGTGCTCGAGCAAGTCGAGCCGAGAGTGGCCGAGCGGTTCCGCGAGAAGGCCCAGCTTCGCGGCGAGGCGCCGACTTGCGATCAGTGTGCCGAGCGGCTGGGGTACAACGAATGGAGCCGCGCCAAGACTCTCGATATGGTGCTGCGAGGGTTCCTGGTCAAGCCGCCCTTTACGAACCAGCTTGGTCACAAGGAGCAGATGGATCACCTCAATCGCCAGCTCCAGGATTGGCAAACGGCCCTCACGCCTGACGCGCTGGCGGGGATCGGCGAGCGGTACCGTGCCGCGATTGCGAAGGCTCCCGCCGACTGGCGGCTCCGCTGGGACTACGGCCAGATGCTCGCGGAGGATCTCAAGCAGTACGACGCCGCACTGGAGCAGTACCGGATTGTGCAGGGGCTCCTGCCGCATTGCTACCTGCCGCACGACTCGCTCGCTTCCGTGCTCCGGGCCAAGGGCGACCTGGCGGGGGCTATCGCCGAGTACGAGAAGCTCCTGGCAATCAAGCCCACTTCGGGCAGTTCCTACTACTACCTGGGCTGGTGCCGCAGCAAGCAAGGCCGGGCGGACCTGGCTGAGGAGCTTTTCCGCAAGGCGATCCGCTGCGAGCCGGACCACGTGCTCGCCTACCTCGACCTCGCGGAACTGCTCTTCAAGAGCAACCGGCTCCAGGAGGCCGAGAGGGTCTGCCGCGACGGCCTGACCTTCGCGCCGAATCACGCCATGCTGCACGGCAACCTCGGCATCCTGCTGGTCAAGACAGGCCGGCGGGAGGAGGGAGCTGCAGAGATCCGCAGAGCCCTGGAACTCGACCCGACTTCGCCGCAAATCCGCCGCCTGGCCGAGACTATCCTCGGGTCCGGCGTGGTCCGGTAGGGTGCGTACCACGTACCGCGGCGCCGTTAGAACAGCGGGTAGATGAACACCGCTGCACCCGAGCCGCCCAGTAGGACCAGCAGGCACAGCAGCAGAAGCACGACGAGGATGGGCAGGAGCCACCACTTCTTGTTGTGCTTGAGGAAGTACCAGAACTCCGCGGCCAGCGAAGGGCGTTTCTGTTGGGCCAGGTCGCTGAGCTTCGACGTCTTGTCGTTTCGGGCTGCCATAGTCCTCGCTCGATCTTGCCTTCAGAATGGGTGCAGGTAGCGTTCCATGTTCTCGCTGGGCTTGTGCTCCACCCAGTAGCTCTCGATGTCCGGGTCGTACTTGCGGCGCAGTGAATCCCGGCCGATGAGCCGGAAGATCATTGCCAGCGGAGTCAGGAGCAGGAAGTAGAACGCCGCCAGCAGAATGAAGCTCACCACGATGCCGATGGGCATGGCCACCAGGGTCAGGCCGATGTAGAGAACTCGCGTCGCAGGGGGCGAAAGCAGACTGCACGCGAAGATCGTTGCGCCGGCTACTACGACCACCAGCATCCCAATGGCTGCCAGACCCCAGGCGAAGTGCAGGATGAGGGCCGCCAGGATCGACGCCGCCAGACCGCTAACGCCGAACACCCGCAACTGCCTGCCGGTCGGATGCCATTCGATTTCCATCAAGGGCATGAGTCTCTCCTGGTACCTGCTAGTCCAATGCGAACTTTGCCTTGTACTCATCGACCTCGTGCTGCTTCGCCTGCGGCTGCTCCTGCTTATACAGGATCTGGTTCTCCAGCACCAGCACGTCCATATTGGTCGCCAGGAAACACCGATAGGCGTCCTCGGGCGAGCAGACGATGGGCTCGCCGCGAATGTTGAAGCTGGTGTTGATGATGATCGGACAGCCGGTCTTCTCTTTGAAGGCGGTCATCAGCCTGTGCAACCTCGGGTGCCGTTCGGGATCGACCGTCTGGACCCGGGCGGAGTAATCCACGTGGGTGATCGCGGGCACGACGCTGCGTTTGGCCTTGAGCTTGTCGAGACCCTGGAGCGAGGTCCCGACGGAATCCAGCCGCTTGTCCTCCTGCACCGCCGCGACCAGCAGCATGTACGGGCTGTCCTGGTTCGGCTTCATCTGGAAGTAGTCGGCGACATCCTCGCGGAGCACGCACGGCGCGAAGGGCCGGAACGACTCGCGGAACTTGATCTTGAGGTTCATGATCGACTGCATTTCCTGGCTGCGGGCATCCCCGATGATGCTCCGGCTGCCCAAAGCCCTCGGCCCGAACTCCATCCGACCCTGGAACCAGCCGATGACCTTGCCCTGGTCGATCAGGTCGGCCACCTGTGAGATCAGCGTCTGCTCGTCGTCGAACGTGTGATAGGCGGCCCCTCGCTCCGTGAGGAATCGTCGGATCTGCTCGTCGCCATACGCCGGCCCGAGCAGCGATGCCCGCTGCGTGTCCCGGCCGTTCGTAGATCGCGGGTTGTCCAGGAGTTGATGCCACACGAACAGGGCCGCGCCCAGCGCGCCGCCGGCATCGCCTGCTGCGGGCTGAATCCAGATGTTCTCGAAGGGTGTCTCCCGCAGGATTCGGCCGTTGGCGACGCAGTTGAGCGCGACGCCGCCTGCGAGCGCGAGGTTCTTCGTCCCGGTCACTTCGTGGATGTGCCGAGTCGCTCGGAGCATGGCCTCCTCGGTGACGGCCTGGATCGACGCGGCCATGTCCATCTCCCTTTCCGTCAGGGGGCTCTCCGGCTTGCGGGCCGGGCCGCCGAAGAGCGCCTCGAACCGCCGGTTCGTCATGACCATCGTATGGCAGTACCCGAAGTAGTCCATGTTCAGGCGGAACGACCCATCGGGCTTCAGGTCGATCAGCTTCTCCAAGATCAGGTCGCGGTACTTGGGCCCGCCGTAGGGGGCCAGACCCATGAGCTTGTACTCGCCCGAATTGACCTTGAACCCGGTGAAGTACGTGAAAGCGGAGTACAGCAGGCCCAGCGAGTGCGGGAAGTGCAACTCGTGGCTCAGTTGGACCCGATTGCCCCGCCCGACGCCGAAACTGGCGGTCGCCCACTCGCCGACGCCGTCCATGGTGAGGATGGCTGCCTCGTCGAAGGGAGAGGGGAAAAACGCGCTAGCCGCGTGGGACTCATGGTGCTCGGTGAACAGGTAGCGACCCTTGTAGGCGTCCCCGAGGGCCTTGTCCATCTCCCGGGGCAGGTGCAGCTTCTGCTTGAGCCAGACGGGCAGACCCGCCAGGAACTGTCCAAACCCTCGCGGTGCGTAGGCCAGGTAGGTCTCCAGGAGCCGCTCGAACTTCAGCAGGGGCTTTTCATAAAACACGACGTAGTCGAGCTTTGCAGCGGTCAGACCCGCCTCCTGGAGGCAGTATTCGACCGCATGGGAGGGGAACCGGCTGTCGTGCTTGATCCGGGTGAATCGCTCCTCTTGGGCGGCCGCGACGATCTCGCCATCGGCGACGAGGGCCGCCGCACTGTCGTGATAGAAAGCCGAAATCCCAAGGATGTTCATAGCACGCTCATCTGAAGACCGATGATCCCAACGACCCGTCCGATACCCACCAACCATTTCGGCACAATCGGGCCCCCGGCTGAAACACGAACTGCTCCGGGCGACCGGACTCCATTCTACCGGCCGGCGCGAACGGGCGGAAGGTCCCCCCCCCGCAAACCGCACCGCGGCGAGCGCAAGATCGTTTCCCAGAGAGCTGCCGGGAATGTCTGTGAGCGAAACGAAGCCATTTCCCATGCCAGGAGCTAAGATTGGCTTCGTTTCGCACACAGGCTTCATAGCCAGCGGCAGGCGAAGCCCGACAAGGCCGGAACCGGGCTCGGGCAGCCGGCAATGGCCCGGCTGGGGGCTTCGACTGGCTCAAAGGTGATTGGGCGTCTGTCATGGCTGCTTCCTGTTGTCGCCACGTTCATTTTGTTCTATCAGTATCGTACAAGATTGCGATTTCTGCTTCAAGTGAAAAATGGTCATTTCTCCACCGCCTGACTTGGGAAGGCGTAACGACATCATCGTGACACCTGCGGGGAGGCAGGGCTGTGAATCCACGAAGACGCAGCCAAAGCGGCTGCGTTGGGGGAGTTTTGTGCTTTGGGGTCTCCAGCGGGACCCGCGAGCGGAATACTCGCTGAAGGTATGCGAAAAGGGGTGCAACACAAGGCACCGTGTTGGGGTGCCCCGGCACCCTCACTGCTGGTGGCTTCAATGCGCCAAACTCCCGGCCCGAAGGGCCGGAATTCTGCCCCGGAGGCAAGGGCGCACGGATTGAAGGAGCGGGTTTGAGACCCGAGAACCCGGTACCGGGTCCCGCGGAAGGCCGTCTCTGGAGCTACTATGAGCCACCGGGTCCGGTCCAGTCAAGGAAAGACCGGCCAGGAAGTGGGAAATGTGGCTCATCCGGTCTTTGCGTACTTTCGTGATCCAGGCACGCCCGAAGCGGTCGTGCAAGGGAGATTTTCCGCTTTGTGCCAATAGCAGGGTAGGAGAGCTGCACGACACACCGGTGCGGGTGTTTGGGACCCTTCTGGGTCGGTCGGCGGGAATCCAGGTGGGGCCCTTTTGTAATCGCTTGTAGGGAAGAAAAGACGCGGGTATTCTCGACTCTGCCGTTGCGGAGGATAAGGCTCTGCTGAGAAGCAACCTGAGCGCCGCAGCGGTCCAGTGGCATGGCGACGCCGCTTGTATGGGGCGTCGCCCTCTTGTCCACACGATGCTATTGGCCCAAGGCGAAAAATCTCAGGGGTTTGGGGACAGGTCCCCAAAAGTCACCGAAGTATGCCAAAAGCCGGATGAGCCGGGAATATGTCCGTCGAGTTCTCGGGCAGCAGGATCTCACCGCTTAGGTTGTGCCCTAACCGGCAAATTCGAAATCCGAAGCACGAAGCTCGAAACAAATCCAAAGCACGAAACCCCAAATGACCCAAACGCGGGTGCCCCGGCGGCGGCGGCGCTGGCTTCCCGTTTTGAATTCCCGATTCTGATCATTTGAGCTTGTTTCGCGTTTCGATATTCGTGCTTCGGGTTTTCGTTGGGGATGCCGTCGCCCCGCGGATTCCCGTCTCCCCGGATGCCGGCTTCTTTTCACAGGCACGCGGGGCAGATTTTTCCACGTTCCCTGTTGCAAAATCCATGTGGCGGGGTACAATATTCCTTCCGCGCCCCTCTGTGGGCCGGGAATTCTACTGTAGCAGGGTATTGGCAGCGATTCGTTGCAGCGACGGTGCAGGAGTTGTCTTATGTCGAGAGAGTGTCCTTATACGGGCAAGAAGGTGGTCTTCGGGAACAGCATCACCCGACGCGGCAAGGCCAAGCGTCTGGGCGGCGTCGGTAAGAAGGTCACCGGCGTGACCCGAAGGAAGTTCAAGCCGAACATTCAGAAGGTGCGAGCCGTGATCGACGGGAAGGTCGGGCGGATTCGGGTTTCGGCCAAGGCCATCCGCATGGGCCTGATCCAGAAGCCCCTGAAGCGCAACTACAAGCCCGCCGAGCAGACCGGCTGATCGGCATAGGTGGTTGAACAACAGTCGTTCTTTCCCAGCGGGGCGCTGTATGCCTCGCTTTTTCTTTAGGATCTCTGCAAAATGGGAGATTAGGCATATATTTTTCAAGGAAACCTCGTTCTTCGCTTTCCTTGAAGAATTGATGCGACCCAATCTCCGTGTTGTGGGAAGAACTTGAGAAGGAAGAATCGAGAGAAGAGATTTTTCCTTTCTCAAAGTATGCCTAATCTCCCATTTTGCAGAACTTAGGTGCAGGTATATGGATCACAAGATCGATGCAGAGCAGGTTCGCAAGGTCGCCAAGCTGGCGAGACTGGCGCTGACCGACGCGGAGATCGAGGAGTTCACCGGCCAGCTCGGCGCCATCCTCGGCTACGTCGAGAAGATGAACGAGCTGGACACCACCGGCGTCGAACCGCTGGCCCATTGCCTGCCGATCAGCAATGCTTTTCGCGCCGACGAGGTGCGAGAGTCCTTGGGGACCGAGAAGACCCTCGCCAACGCGCCGGACCGCGACGGGTCGTTCTTCCGGGTCCCGAAGATCCTGGAAGACAGTTCTGCGTGAAGGGGGCTTCAGTTCAGCGACGCCGCGGTGTGGCAGAAGGAGATGAGACGATGCGGATTTCCAAGCTGGCGTGTGTAGTATTGATTCCTTTTGTGGGGACCTATTGTATGGCCGGGCAGAGCGAGCAGCAGTTGCGCAAGGAGATCACCAAGACGGTGGAGATCCGCTACCTGCTGCACCTGCCCAAAGGCTACGGCGAGAACAAGGACCAGAAATGGCCGCTGCTGCTGTTCCTGCACGGGGCCGGCGAGCGGGGCAACGACATCAACAAGGTGAAAGTGCACGGCCCGCCCAAGCTGATCGAGCAGGGCAAGGAGATGCCGTTCATCGTGGTGTCGCCGCAGTGCCCGTCGGAAAGCTGGTGGACGGAGCAGCTCGACACGCTGACGGCCCTGCTGGACGAGATCCAGTCGAAATACGCAGTGGACTCCAGCCGGGTCTATCTGACGGGCCTGAGCATGGGCGGGTTCGGGTCCTGGGCGTTGGGTTGCCGTCATCCCGAGCGGTTCGCAGCCGTGGTCCCGATTTGCGGCGGCGGCGATTGGTTCCGCGCGGAGAGACTCAGGAGCGTCCCGGTCTGGGCCTTCCACGGCGCCAAGGACAACGTCGTCCCACTGCGGGAGTCGGAGGAGATGGTCAACGCCCTCAAGCGGGCGGGCGGCAACGTCCAACTAACCGTCTACCCCGACGCCCAGCACGATTCCTGGACCGCGACATATGACAATCCCAAGCTCTATGAGTGGCTCCTGAGCCATCGCAAGACCGAGGGGGGCAAGTAGTCGCGACTATGTCGGTGCATGATCTGACAGCGATAGAACTGCGGGACCGAATCGCCGCCGGACAGATCGGCAGCGTCGAGGCGACCCGCGCGGTCCTCGAGCGGATCGAGCGAGTCGATCCGACGGTCGGTGCGTATCTTTCGGTCTTCCGCGACAGGGCGATCCAGGCGGCCGAGACGGTGGACAGGCGAATCGCCGCGGGCGAGTCGGTCGGACCGCTGGCGGGCGTGCCGGTCGCGGTCAAGGATGTGATGTGCACGAGCTTCGGCGCGACGACCTGCGGATCGCGAATCCTGGAGAACTTCCACTCGCCGTACGATGCGACGGCGGTCCGCAAGCTGCTCGCGGCCGACGCCATCATTGTCGGCAAGACCAACATGGACGAGTTCGCCATGGGCTCCAGCACGGAGAACTCGGGCCTGAAGAAGACGGTCAATCCCTGGGATACGTCGCGCGTGCCGGGCGGCAGCAGCGGCGGCTCGGCGGCTGCGGTCGCGGCTCGGATGTGCTTCGCGGCCTTGGGCTCGGATACCGGCGGCTCGATCCGCCAACCGGCCAGTTTCTGCGGTGTCGTGGGTCTGAAGCCTACCTATGGGCGGGTCTCCCGCTATGGTCTGGTCGCCTACGGCTCCAGTCTCGATCAGATCGGCCCCTTCGGACGGACGGTCGCGGACGCGGCGCTCATGCTCAAGGTGATCGCGGGGCACGACCCGGCCGACAGCACCAGCGTGAGCGAGGACGTCGCTGGGGTCGATGACTATCTGGCGAATCTGAATCAGCCCGTCGAAGGGCTGCGGATCGGCGTGGCATCGGGCTTCAATGCGGGCGCGGACCCGGCGGTTCGGCAAGCGGTCGACGCGGCGGTGAAGGGCTACCGCGACGCGGGGGCGCAAATCGTCGAGGTGGCCATGCCGCACCTGGACTACGCCATCGCGGTGTACTACGTCATCGCGACCGCGGAGGCGTCGAGCAATCTGGCCCGCTACGACGGTGTCCACTACGGCTACCGCACGCCAGACCCCGCGGATTACGTCGAGGTCTACTCGAAGTCCCGCGAGGAGGCCTTCGGCAAAGAGGTCAAGCGCCGGATCATGCTCGGGACCTACGCCCTGTCGAGCGGGTACTACGACGCCTACTACCTCAAGGCCCTCAAGGTCCGCAACCTCATCCGCGGCGACTTCGTCCGGGCGTTCGAGCAATGCGACGCCATCTGTATGCCGGTGGCGCCGACGACCGCGTTCCGCGTTGGCGAGAAGGTGGACGATCCGCTGAAGATGTACCTGTCGGACATCTACACGATTGCGGTCAACCTGGCGGGCGTTCCCGGAATCAGCGTCCCGTGCGGCTTCGACGAGTCGGGTCTGCCCATCGGTCTGCAAGTCATCGGGCCGGCCTTCAGCGAGGCCAGGCTGCTGCGAATCGCCCGAATGCACGAGGCCCGAACAGATTGGCACACGAAGAAACCTGCTGCTATCGAGCGGATCACGGCATGAGCGACCTGACGTACAAGACCATTGTCGGCCTGGAGATCCACGTGCAGCTTAACACGCGGACGAAGATGTTCTGCGGCTGTGCCCTGCGTTTCGGGGAGGAGGCCAACAGTCGGGTGTGCCCGGTCTGCCTGGGGTTGCCTGGGGCGCTGCCCGTGATGAACGGTCAGGCGGTCGAATACGCGATCCTGACCGCGATGGCGTTGAACTGCGAGATCGCGGCCTTCACGAAGTGGGACCGCAAGAGCTACTACTATCCCGACCTGCCGAAGAACTACCAGATCAGCCAGTACGATCTGCCCCTGGGCAGCAACGGGTACATCGAGATCCCGCTCGACGACGGCCAGACCCGGCGAATCCGCATCCGACGCGCGCACCTGGAGGAGGATGCCGGCAAGAACCTCCACACCGCGGGCTATCACTCGCAGGTGGACCTCAACCGCGCGGGTACGCCGCTGCTGGAGATCGTCACCGAGCCCGACATGAACAGCGCCGACCAGGTACGGGCATTGGCGGTCGAGCTGCAGCGGATCGTGCGGTATCTGGGCGTCTCCGAGGCCGACATGCAGAAGGGCCACATGCGGTTCGAGCCCAACGTGAATCTGGTCATCGAGCGAGCCGGACAGCAGTTCAAGACGCCCATTGCCGAGGTCAAAAACCTCAACAGCTTCCGAGCCCTCGAGCGCAGCGTCGCCTACGAGGTTCAGCGGCAGCTCGATGCGTTCATCGAGACCGGTGTGACCATGCAGATGGGCAACAAGTCCACGCGAGGCTGGGACGACGTGAACCAGGCCACGGTCCTCCAGCGGGAAAAGGAAGAGGCGCACGACTACCGGTATTTTCCCGATCCCGACCTGGTCCCGGTAACGCCTTCGGCCGAGTGGCTGGCCCAGATCCGCTCGCGGCTGTGCGAGCTTCCGGTGCAGCGACAGGTCCGCTACGTCCAGGAGCACGGCCTGAGCGACTACGATGCGGGCGTCCTGACCGCCGACCGCGCGACGGCCGATTTCTTCGAGCAGGCGGTTCGGGCGGGCGCCGCTGCGAAACGCGTATGCAACCTGCTGACCCAGGTGGGTCTCAAGCTCGCCAATGAGCGAGGCCGGGATCTGGCGGGCCTGGGCCTGGAGCCGGCGGGCGTAGCCGATCTGGCCAAGATGATCGACGCGGGCGCCGTCAGCGCGTCAGCAGGCAATACGATCCTGGCGGCCATGGTCGAGACCGGCAAGAAGCCCGAGGTCCTGGCTCAGGAGTTGAATCTGATTCAGAAGAGCGACGCGGGCGAGCTGGAACGCATCCTGGACCAGGTCCTTGCGGAGAATGCTGCGACCGTTGCGGAGATCACCGCCGGCGGAAAGAAGAGCCAGAAGGCCCGCGGTTTTCTCATGGGCCAGGTGATGCAGAAGACCAAAGGACAGGCCAATCCGAAGATCGTCTCGGAGCTGATGAGCAAGAAGCTCGGCCTCTGAGACACAGGCTGGAAAGGGGGCGCCATGAAGGTCGCCAAGAGCGCAAGCGTTGCGAAGAAGCCGGTGAATGTGGAAGGGGCCAAGGGGGTTGGCATCCGCGTGCTGATTTCCAAGGATGACGGCGCCCCGACGTTCGCCATGCGGATGTTCGAGATCGAGCCCGGCGGCAACACTCCCCTGCACCGCCACCCGCACGAGCACGAGGTCTTCATCGTCGAGGGCTCGGGCACGTTCGTTCACGAGGGCAAGAGCCACCCGATCGCACGCGAAGACGTGGTCTTCGTCCCCGGCAACAGCGAGCACTGCTTCAGAAACACCGGCAACTCCGTTCTGCGATTCCTCTGCCTGGTTCCCCTGTCCGGCGCGTGAGCTGGAGTCCTGCTCCGGTTTTTCTCTGAATTCTGTTGACAACAGGTCGCGAACGCGCTACCCTCCCATCTGTAGGTAACGAGATTGAGACGCTGCCCGTACGTGGAGCGAGGAAGCTGCCACAGGCATTGTGAAGCGTGCAAGCAGGCGACGGGCTGCCGCAGCGCCCTTCACAGCCCTGCGCAGGCTTGGGGTAATCGATGGGACATGAGCGGAGAGGATGAAAGGTGGGACCCATGCGCATCGATCTACTGGATATGGGAGAGACGGATTACGGTGATTGTGTACTCGTTCGCCACGATGGCCGGTCGATCCTGATTGACGGTGCTCATCCGGGGGATGTCGCTCACATCTGGTCGCAGCTTGGCAGGCTGCTCGGGCACGCGCCGCCCTTCGAAGTGGACCTCTTGGTCGTCACCCATTGCCACAACGACCACATCGGCTGTCTGCCGGCGCTTATCAAGGCAGGCAAACTGAAGACAAAGGCCGCACTGGTGGCGGATGAGCGGTTCGGCTGGGGACGCGACGCGGAGGGAAGAAGCCCGATCGACTCCCCTGATCTGTTCCCTGCCCAGCGGGCGCTGATTGCCGCCCTGCAAGAAGAGGATTATTGTCACCGCTTGGGAGGGTGAAAACCCTCGCCTTTAGGCGACAGCTTTAGC
>DAOQWL010000081.1:0-25865 GCA_035342095.1 Sedimentisphaerales bacterium
GACAGTCTGGTCAGCTATGCGAAGGCGGCCCCGGCAAAACTTGTCGGGGCCGCCTCTGTTTTGTCACGACACTTGCCGAAGCGGGGCGAAGGCCGCTACAATGGATGCGACGAGGGAGGGGTGTTGTCCGTTGGACCGGCAGGATGAGTCCGAGGTTTTGCAGGAACAGCCGCAGGGATGGAGCAGATCGACGCGTGAAGTTCGGGATGATTGTCAATCCAATGGCGGGACCGGCCAACGCCCGTCGCAAGGCCAGGACGCTGGAGACCATCAAGACGATCCTTGGCGAATGCGAGATCCGAGGGCTGGAGACCAGATCCCGCGAGGGGTTCATGCAGTGCGCCGCACAGTTGGCACGCGAGGTCGATGTCCTCATCGTGGCTGGCGGGGACGGGACTTTCTCCGATGCGATCAATGCCCTGGGCAGCGAGACGACGTTCTCGTACCTGCCGTTCGGCTCGGGCTGCGCCCTGGGGTACGCCCTGGATCTGCCGCCTGAGCCTGCACGGGTCGCCAAGCGGATCAAAGAAGGCCGCCTGAGACTGTACGACCTGATCCTCTGTGACGGCGTGCGAAAAGGCTTCATGTGCAGCGTGGGACTCGAAGCCGATATCATTCAGCGCCGCGAGGCCCTGCGCGACAGCGGCGTCAGCGGCCCGCGGGCCTACGCCATGGCGACGTTCGGGTCCTTCTTCACCGAGATCGAACGGACCGACATGTCCATCCAGCTCGACGGCGAGGAACTCGTCGTGCCCAACGCGGTCACCGCTATCGTGACCAAGATCCCCTACTATGGCTACAAGATGAAGATCGTCCCCAATGCCGTCTTCGACGACGGTCAGCTCCACCTGCTCGCCGTCAACTCGGGGTGGGCCGAGATCGTCGGGGGCGTCGCAAGCGCCTTCCTCAACGAGAGCAAGATGGGGATCCACAGAACTGCTCGGACCATCCGCATCACGACCCAACGAGAGCGGTGCGCCCAGGTCGATGGCAGCATCTACCGCGAGGGCACGAGCTTTGAGTTCAAGGTGCTGCCCCAAGCCCTTCGGATGTGGTGCTGAACCGACGGCGCCGTCACGCGAGGTCGGGCCCACTCCTATTCCTGGTCTCGCTGACCGCGGCCGGTCATGGGGACGAACCGCACTGGCATCACCGCGTCGCGGTGCAACTGCCCCTGCTCGTCTTTCGTCAGCAGGATCAGGTTCTGGAGTCCATACTGCCCTTCCACCGGCAGGATCATGCGTCCTCCCGGCTTGAGTTGGGCGACCAGCGGCGGCGGGACCTCCAGAGCGGCCGCGGTGCCAATGATGGCGTCGAACGGTCCGGCCTCGGGCCAGCCGTAGTAGCCATCCCCCGTGCGGATGTGGACGTTGGCATAACCCAGCGAGGCCAGGACCTGAGCGGCCGACTTCGCCAGCGGTTCAAGGATCTCGATCGAGTAGACTTCCCTCGCGATCTCGGCGCAGACGGCCGCCTGATAGCCGGACCCGGCGCCGATCTCCAGGACGACCGAGTGGGGATCGAGGGCGAGTGCCTCGGTCATGAACGCCACGACGTACGGTTGGCTGATCGTCTGGTCGTGCCCGATCGGCAACGGGTGATCGGCATACGCCAAGGCACGCTGGGGAGCAGGCACAAAAGCGTGTCGGGGCACAGTCCGCATGGCCTGCAGCACGCGGGGATCACGGATTGCCCTCGCTGCGATCTGCGTGGCGACCATCCGCTCCCGCTCCTCGATTCGCTCCACGAACGCGGGATGACGCTCCGTTTGGACTGAGCCCGCGGGGAGTGCCTCCTCGCCTGCGGACGAAGACGCCACGGGCGGAGACTTCCGCGGGGCGCAGCCCGAGCCCCTCTCCGACGTGCGAGAACACCCAAATGCGAGTACGAGCAACAGAGGCCCCGACAGCAACAGGCAAACACGCCCTTGCGGGACCGTTGCTTCTTCCCACGCTATCGACATCGTACGCACCCCCGCGAGGCCCTCGCCCCTGCCGTATGCTGGTCAATGCGTTCGTCCGACGAGTACCAGTATTGTACCCAGGTGAATCCTCCAAGTACAGGGCCCAGACATGCAGTGCGTCATCCCACCAGGTGCGCGGTGCTTGACAACGGAGAGCGGATCCACTATCTCTGACCCCATGCGAAGCACTGTCGTCTTTCTGATCCTGTTGCCTCTACTGATCGGCGGCTCAGCCGAGCGTCCGCAATCACACTATCCGAACATTGAGGACTGCCCGTTTCCGGTGGATCCAAACCTTGTGGTCGGCAGACTCCTGGGTTGGGTGCGGGTCGAACTCGGCGAGGAGTTGATCCATACGCGGGCGTGGTATGACCCGAATGGTGACCTCGCGAGAGTCGAGATCGTCAGCAGTCCCGATGGGGTGCAGATCGTCAACAGACCCAAGGCCGGGTCCTACACCCTCTTGTGGAAGCCCACGCAGGTTCAAACCTGCGCCATCGTCGTCCGCGTTACGGACATGCCCCCCGCCGGCCAAGCCAAGAGCGACACCGGCACGCTCCTGGTCCAAGTCGTCCCACGGAGCAACCGTCTGACGCATCGCGCCTGCGGAGGCCCCCCGCGGTAGCGGACCGATACCTGGAGGATGCAGGACATCCCCAGTACGCCGGCGTCCGTCGCATCGCGTCATTTGGCAGGAGGAGATCCCAAAATTCGTACAAACCCTCCACCTTGACAATCAGGTCTGCTGTTCGCAGTCACCTATTGCCTAGCCGAGATGGCCTGTATGTTCTCAGAATCGATATGTATCGAACTCGTCGGTCGCCTTTGGGAACAACCGACGTCGGATTACCTGGACCCAAGTTCGGCCTTCAGTTGTCGCTCGGCCTCGAGCCAGTTCTGCTCATCCTGACCAGGCAGGCAGCCCTTCTTCTTCCAGATTTCCTTCGCTCGCTGTGCGATCTGATCGTAACTCGGGGCTTTTCCGACCGTCGTGCGGGTTGCCGTGGCAGTCGCGGCTCCCGAATAGGTGCTGCCTGTGGTTGTGGAAACTGTTCCTTTTGAGCTTTTTGCCATCGTTAGGCCTCCTTAGTGCCTCAACCAGAAATCCTTATGCTCAAGCACCACCGCTGTGATGCCATTTGCCTGATTCACCCAAATACCAAGCGGATTGGCGACGCTTGAGTTGTGGCGTTTCTACGACACTACGCGTCGCCCGGTTCGCAAACGTCCGGTCCGCTCCAAGTCTCATACTCGTAGGACAAGACCACCAACCTTGTCCATCCGGTGCAATTCTCCATAGCTGCCGCGATTTGTCAAGTCATTTCTCTGGATCGAGGCTCCAAAAGGCACGCGAGGATACACAGGTCAGCCAAGTGGACGCCGCGAAGGCCATATCACCCAGCTTTCTGCCCGCCTTCGGAGAGATCCCTCTGAACCGCGATCACACCCTGAGAAACGCCTTGTTACGATGGAGAAACCACAGAAGAAGCCAACGAACCGCGAACGCACCCAACGCCAGCATGAAAGGCGACAGCCAGCCGATGCGTCCGGCCAGACCACCGAGGAAGAACGCCGCGATGTCATCAAAGTCAACGACTCGCTGCAAGAAGTATATCGTGATGGCGTTCATACCGATCACCACGAAGAAGAACGCCCACTTGTGGTACCCCTTCACATCGATCACCCAGTAGAAGGCCGCGAGCAACAACAGGCTCCAGCCGCCTGCGAACAGGACGTAGGAACTAGTCCAGAGGATCTTGATGATTGGGAAAACAAGCCCCCAGAGGAGCCCGGCGACCACACAGAACACTCCTGCCACCGCCAGACCCGCGGCCTTGCGAGACCCGGTGCAATCGCTGCGAAGCCACCAGCCCGCCAGGGCCCCGAGCAGGGCCGTACACACGGCAGGAAACGTCGAAATCACCCCCTCGTTATCACCGTGTCCGTAATAGAGCGTGCCCGGAATCATGTGCTGGTCGATCCACGACGACAGGCAGCCCTCCATCGTCAGGTCGCCCGGTCCGTACCCCGGGACGGGGACCCACATCGTGACCGCCCAGTACAGCAGCAGCACCGCAGCCACCAGGATTGCCTGGGTCCGCCACTTCGTGTGAACCACGATCAGCGCGGCGAAGAAATAGCACAGGGCAATCCGCTGCAACACGCCGGGCCATCGCATCTCGGACCAGTTGAAGTCCAGCAGGCCGTTGTAGATAAAGCCCAGCAGCAGGAGCAGCGCCGTGCGGCGGATGATGTGCAGATGCACCCGGGCCGGGCTTTCTCTCCGCTCCACACGTCGACAGATCGAAAACGGCAGCACCGTGCCCATCACGAAGATGAACAGAGGGAAGATCAGATCCTCGAAATGGAAGCCCTCCCACCGCACATGCTCCAGTTGGGCTCGGATCGTCTCGGCCATCGGGTGCTTCCAGATCTCGGTCAGACTCTCGAAGATCGCCCCGCCGCCGATGATCCAGAACATGTCGAAGCCTCGCAGTGCATCGATGGAAAGCACGCGGACACCGCCTGAGTCGTTCTGCCGGTTCTCCACACTCCGTCTCCGTTATTCAAGGCGACACCGTCCATTGCCGCGGCAGCGGACACGTTCGTCCGCGACCAGACCCCACGATAGCAGATGCCTCGACGGACTGCAACGGAACATCGCGTCACAGGAAGACCGTGGTTGAAATGCCCGCAGGGTTGCGGTACTCTTATGCAAAACCAGACTTGTCAGCATACATATGAAAGGGTGATCTTCATGACACGTTACGCACTGCTCCTTGCTGTGGCTCTGTCGGTCTGCACGACAGC
The DNA here is from genome assembly GCA_035342095.1 of Sedimentisphaerales bacterium. Classification (GTDB taxonomy): domain Bacteria; phylum Planctomycetota; class Phycisphaerae; order Sedimentisphaerales; family Anaerobacaceae; genus PLanc-01. The sequence goes on from DAOQWL010000081.1 coordinate 4,775, forward strand.
CGTTGCCTCCCAGACCAATCCGTTCATCGGGCGATGGGCTCTGACCATTCCCGGCGGCGGCGCCGGCTGGCTGGGCGTCACCCAGGAGAACGGGTATCTCGACGCCAGCATCCTCTGGGGCGGCGGCAGTGTTGTGCCCGTGGACAGCGTCTTCACGGCCAACGACAGCTTGTGCGTCGTTCGCCTCGAAAAGGTCGAGCGCAAGGACGCCGAAGGCAAGGTCGTCCGCACGCAGACGTTCCCCCAGGTCATCATGGTCCGCCTCGACGGCGATTCGCTCGATCTGGTCCAGATGCTGCCGCACCGCAACGGCATCGGCTATGACGAGCGGCCCTTCACCGGCAAGCGCATTCCCCCATTGCCCGCCAAGCCGGACCTGTCGAAGGTCAAGTTCGGCGATCCCGTCGCGCTTTTCAATGGCACGAACCTCGACGGATGGAAGCTGACCAGCGAAGGTCCGAGGAATGGCTGGTCGGCCGAGAATGGGCTGCTCGTCAACAAACCCGTCCAGCCGGAAGGTCGGCACGTCTCCTACGGCAACCTCCGTACGGTCGCTGAGTTCGAGGATTTCAACCTGAAGCTGGAGGTGAAGGTCGCCAAGGGAGAGAACAGCGGCGTGTACCTCCGCGGCATCTACGAGGTCCAGGTCGCGGACACCTACGGCCGACCCCTCGATTCGCACAACATGGGCGGCGTCTACAGCCGGATCACTCCGTGCGTTGCCGCTGAGAAACCGGCCGGCGAGTGGCAGACGATGGACATCACCCTCGTGGATCGCCACGTCACCGTGATCCTCAATGGTCAGAGGATCATCGACAACGAGCCGCTCTTGGGCTGCACCGGCGGCGCTCTCTGGTCCGACGAGTTCAAGCCCGGCCCGATCTACCTCCAGGGCGACCACACGGGTATCTGCTATCGCAACATCGTCCTGACGCCGGTCGTGAAATAGGAGGCAGCGCGCCCCTGGTTCGTCTGCGTAGGCTCATCGTGAGTTCATCCCGCGACCGCCAGTTGGAGCCCCCGCCCCTGGGCCGAAACCCGACGGCGCGGAGGCATCGTCGCCCGGCGAACCTTCGCGGACGTCGTACTGCGAGCCGGAGAAGTCGCGATCTCCGAGCACGCCCCACACTTGGGCGGAGCCTGTGCCCGACGACTGCCGACTGAAACTGCCAACCAGCGAGGTAGTCGTCGTCGAGATGGTGTCGATGCACAGGAGAAACACGCAGGCGTGTGCGGCCAACAGCACAAATCGAACGAGGGCGTGCCCGAACGTACGGGGCCGCACGAAGAGCCGAATGCCCGCGTAGATGAGAAGGCCCAACGTGACGACCCCAAGCACCGGACAGAGCACCATACAAACGAGGAAGCCCGCCCCGGGCTCGCGGTCCAGGTCGCGAAGGTAGTCGCCGCCGTCGAGGTACAGGGCCACCCCGATCGCCAGGAGCAGGAGGGCCACGAGATATCCCGCGTCCAGCGAGTACCGGACAAACCATTCGTCGGAGGATACGTCGTCCGTAGACATGGACCAGCTCCTCAGTAATCCAGAAAGACGATGTCCTCGGGAATCGCGACCACGTCGCGATGCTCGGGCCCGAGCAGCTTCTTGATCTCCGTGCTGTGCTTGCCCGCGACGATTTCGAGCTGCGCACTGCTGATGCTCGCGACCGCTTTGGCGGCTTCATTGAGCATGACGACCTCGCCGGGCTCGAAGACGCCTTCGACGCCTTTGACGCCGCTGGGCAGGAGGCTCTTGTGGTTCCGCAGGGCTTTCATCGCGCCGTCGTCGATGCGGATCACGCCGGCGGTCCGGCTGTTGAGAATCCAGCGGGCGCGGTTGCCGAGCTTGCGTTTGGGCATGAAGATGGTGCCGAGCGGCTCGCCTGCCATGATCCGCCGGAGCACGTCCTTCTCGCGGCCGTTGGCCAAGACGATCCGACAGCCCGCGTTGGCCGCGATCCTGGCGGCCTCGATCTTCGTCTTCATCCCCCCGGTCGAGTGGACGCTGCCCGAGCCCCCGGCGTGACGGACGATCTCGTCGGTGATCTCGAAGACCACCGGGATCGGCCTGGCGTCCGCGTGCATCTGGGGGTTCTTGTCGTACAACGCGTCGATGTCGGTGAGCATGATGAGCAGGTCCGCGTCGATCTTGCTGGCGACCAGGGCGCTGAGCTTGTCGTTATCGCCGAAGGCGGTGCCGATCTCCGCCGTGCTGACGCTGTCGTTCTCGTTGAGGACGGGCACGACCCCGAGCTCCAGCAGCGTCTCGATGGCGTTGCGGAGGTTCAGGTACGTCTTGCGATTGCTGAGCACCTCCGCGGTGAGCAGCGCCTGGGCTACCTGGATGCCATGTTGACCGAATGCCTTTCGGTATTCCTGCATCAGCAGCGGCTGTCCGATCGCGGCACACGCCTGCCGCATCTTCATCTGCCTGGGTTTCTCTGTCAGACGGAGCTGGCCCGCCCCCATGCCGATGGCGCCGCTGGTAACAATGACCACCTGGCGACCCGCGTCGATCAGGCCTTTGACCTGCTCGGCCACGCCGCTGAAATACGCCGTATCGATGCCGCCGCCCTTGGCGAGGGTGTTCGTGCCGATCTTGATGACCACGCGTTTGGTCTTGTCGAAGTTTCGCATAGAAACCTATTATACGTGCCGCCAAATCCCCCATTCAAGGGCAAAGCGGCCCGACCGCTGGAACCTGCGGGAGCCACAGATGAAGCAGGGCCCGGACGTGATATCATGCCGGGCCCTGATTTCGGATTTGGAGTTTGGAGTTCTGGATTTGTTTCGGATTTCTCTTCCTATGCTTCTTCGACCACGTTGAATCCCATGAGGCTGCCGAGATCCCTGATGCTCTGCATATGGTCGCCCAAGAAGACGACGCGGTGGAGCAGGGTCATGACGCCGCCCTGGACGACACCGGCGCCCCAGTTGCGGAACATGCTGTTGGCGTTCTTGACCTTCGTCCAGAACTGGGTCCGGCAGCCCAGCTCGTCGTGCGTCACCTTGAAGATCTCGCCGGTCGAGATCACCATCGTGTCGAGGTTGACGAACTTGGCGCACGTAACGACCTGATTGAGCGGCATTTCGACCTCCAGGGCGACGCCCTTGTCGCTGTCGGTCTGGGTGCGGATCGAGAACGGCAGTCGCTTGCTGGCGGGTCCCGCCATCTTCGTGGCGCTGGTGCAATGGAAGTGGATCAGTGCGTTGTTGGCCGTGTCGAAGACCGGGTCGGTGATGAATCCCGGAATGCCGAACGCATACCCGAACATGAGCATAGTCAGCGTCGAGTCCATATCGCCCTCGCAGGCGCCGACGAGGCCCAGGTCGCCCAGCTTGCTGAACGCCAGGCAACCCTTGGCAGGCGCGCCCATGCAGTTCGAACTGGTGACCGCGTGCGCCCCTTTTTCGATCATGAGGTTCTTGACCGCCAGATAGAAGCGGGCCGAATTGACGATCTCGTCCCTCGTGGGCTCGACGATCTTCTTGGCCTTGCTGAGCCAGTAGTCTTTCGCCTCCGCCTCGGCATCCGCCAGAGGGACCGCCTGATGAACCTTGAGGGTCTCTTCGACGGGGACTACGACCATCTCGGTTCCGAGCTTGGCCTTGACCTGTTCTGCAGAACAGGCGGCTTCCGAACCGACCGGCCCGTTAATTACGAGGATGCGCGTCCTGGCCATGTTTGGCCTGACGCGGAGCAGGCGAACCGCCTTGTCCAGTTCGCTCCAGTCGCTGGAGGGCAGCAGCATGACCCGCTTGCCCTGCTTCTGCCAGACGGGGAAATACATCCAGCCATGCCCGCTGAACGGCTGCGAGAAGACCGCGGTGGGCAGCCCGACATCCACGATCTTGGTCATCGCCTGGAGCGGAGCATCGCCGCCGTGGCCGCACAGGTGGAACATCAGGACTGCGTCCGCCTCCTGCAGCTTCGGCAGCACCTGGTCCACTTCGACCTGCGGCACCATGTCGCCGCCGATGAACTTGACATCGCCAAGCTTGTACTCGATGTTGGCCAGGTAGCGGTTGAACTTGTCCACCTCTTCGGTCGGCCGGGACAGGTAGATCCCGCCGGTCCGCCCGATGAACACCTTGTAGATCTTGACCGGCGGCATCTTCGGCGGCCAGTTTGCGTGCTGGCTCTGGGCCGCCGCAAGCTGCGTGCCCAACAATACCGCTCCCGCCCCCGCCGCACTCACGCCCAGAAACTCTCGTCGATTCATCTGCTCACTCACGGTCGCCACTCCTTACAGGCCGCTCGGGCCCCGATTCAGGTTGCTCAACCACCCGCCAGTGAACCAGCGGAACACGGAGTCATTGTGTCAGATTCGCGGGCGAACTTCCACCGTTTTCCGGATTTTCCGGTTGAAACTCGCCCACGGGCCGGTAACGATGAGACTGCGGTTGAACCGCGAAGTCAGGAGTGCATCGAATGGAAGTAATCAGCCGTTCCACGTGGCAGGTCATTCTGTTCTGGTTGTCGGCGGCAGCCGGGGTCGCATCGCCGCAAGAGCCGGTCGCGCCGCCCATTCGGTATATGGTCGTCGTTACCGGCGGGGAGCTTCTCGCGGGCGCCTACGCGGATGGACACACCTTCTTCCTCACGAGAACCCTGCGGCCGCTCGGCCTCCAGTGCATCGGCTCGATGGCCGTGGACGACAGGCCAGCCGACCTGAAGGACGCCCTGCGGTTCGCCACGGAGAAGGCCTCTCTTGTCATTGTCACAGGCGGGCTCGGTCCTACAGATAACGACATCACCCGCGAAACGCTGCGAGACTTCACGGGCATCGCTCTTCGCGAGCACCCAGACGTGCTGGCAGCCATGGCACGGCGCTTCAACGTTCCGCCGGACCAACTGCGGACGAATCTCCGTCGCCAGACCCAGACGCCGGAGCGAGGCACGCATCTCAAGAACGCCAGCGGGACCGCAGTGGGACTGGTCTTCGAGATGGACGGCCGCGTGGTGGTCGCCCTGCCCGGCCCGCCGCGAGAGCTGCAGCCGATGGTCCGCGATGAGCTGGTGCCCTACCTGAGCCGGCGTTTCGGCGTGCGCTCGCCTGGCGCGTCGATCACGCTGCGATTCGTCGGACTCGGGCAGTCGCAGATCGATCAGACCCTCAAGGACCACGTCCCCCTGCCCGACGATGTCACGACTGGCTCCCAGTTCGAAGGCGGCCGGGTCGATTTCACTTTCTCCCTGCCCCAGGACACACCCGAGGATCGCGCCAGGCTGGCGGAACTCGGGGACAGGATCGCGCAGCACCTGGGGGATTCCCTCTATGCACGCGATGCGACAACATCGCTGGAAACCTGCGTGATGCGACTGCTGGAGACACGAGACGAGACGATCGCGCTGGCCGAGGTGGGTACCGGCGGAGCGCTGGCCGCCGCCCTGAACGGAGCCCAGGGAACACACGAAGTCCTCATCGGTGCGTACATCGCCCCGACAACGGAGAGGCTCCATCAGATGCTGGGCGGCCCTCGGCGGCCCGGCGAGACAGCGGCACACACCGACGACGTCGAGCGGTTGGCACAAGAAGCTTCCGCGATTGCCGGCAGCCGATGGGTCGTTGCAACCGGCGAGTCTCTGCGCGATGCGATGGGCAATTGCTTCGTCCCGGTCGTCTTCCGATCCCCCGACGGCCGCGTCGAGAGTTGGCAGATCCCCGTCTCCGCCACAGGGGATGCAGCGCGCGCCCGACTGGTCACCGAACTCCTGGACCAGTTGCGCCGCAAGCTGCGATGACGCGCCGCCCCGGGATGTGCGAGCAGAGGCTGCCGAGGCAGTCGAATCGGTGGGCGAAGCCCACCCTGCCGCCGTCGCTTGTTCTCAGTTCCTTCTCGTGCGCTGCCAGCACACGGTCTGCCCCCCGCTCCATTGACAGCGGTTCCACGTTCCGTGCGTCAGCGGTAGGTGTGCTATGCACACTATCCTGGTTTCAGGCTTTTCTGACGGCTAGGACCCGCATCGCATGCCCCGCCAAACGCAGGGGACTGCCGCTCGGCATCGGTTCGCCTCGCCCGCTCATCGCGTCCAGGAGCATCCAGCGTCCCTTTGCGGAGAGGGTCAGCCTGCATTCCAGATCGGCGGCCGCCTCGTTGAAGAGCAGATAGTAGTCCGTACCCGCCTTTCGCACGTGACGCACCCGCAGATTCGGCGACGCCGGCAAGACCTGGACATCCGGCGAGATCAGCTTGTCAACCAGAGCAACGAGTGTCGCAGCATCCATGGACTCGGTCCAGCGGATGACCCGCCCTGCCTGGGCCAGTGCATCAACCGCGGGTTTGGCCTTGGCCGGCGGGTCCTCTTCGAGGATCAGCGTCCGGTAATGCATTCCGGCGAGGCGGATTCCATCGGCATCGACTCGGGCGTCCTCCCACAAGTGCCTGGCCTCCAGGTAGTTGAAATCCCGCTGGTTCTGGAAGCACATCTTGGCCGGCCGCCAGGGCAACCAGTCGTTCAGGCCCAGGATGGCCAGTTCGCACACGTGCGTGCTGTCCGTATTGAGCCAGCACAGTCGGGAGGTCGCGAGCGCGAAGGGCTTGAACTCGGGCCACCACGTGTTGTTGGGCCCGACGTCCGGCGGCCGCTCGTCGATCCGCGGGCCGCGAAGCGAGTAGTAGAAGGCGTGCGGCACCAGCATGTTGCAGCCGCGAACGAGCAGCCAGTTCGCCAGCCACTTCATTTCTTCGAAGGTGAAGTTGTGCCCGAAGGCGCCGCAATACTCGTTGAGATTCCGCCGACGACCGAGGTGAATCATCGCAGACGAGGCACATTTGGCCTGTGTGGACTGCTCGCCTTCGAGGGCAGAGGGCTTGTCCGGCTCGATGTACCGCCAGACGATGTCCTGGCCGGGGATGTGGAAGTGGCGCAGCGGCCCGATGTCATCGCCGCCCGCCGGGTGGCCGCACAGGCTGATCCGGTGGGCCAGGCACCATTCGGAGATTTGATGGTAGAACGTCTGCTCCAGGCGGGCCTCTATCGCCCGACTGTAGTTGCGCCGATGCGTCATGGCGTCGGGCTCGTCGTCGTACCACAGCGCCGGCAGGTGCGGCGTGAAGTCGTAACCGAGGAAGGCGTTCACGTGATCGAGAATGCCCGTAGTCCCCGGGACCATGCCGCTCTCGCCACCCCGAGCCAGCAGCGACGGCTCATCGGTGAAGATCGCCTTGACCGTCTTGCCGAAGTGCTTGCCGAACTCGTCGTAGTACTTCTGATAGACCATGCGGATGAAACAGGCGACGGACTCGGGATTCAGAATGTCCGCGCCAGGCGGCTGATTCTCGGGCACTTCCCGGTGGTCCGCACGGCGCGGCGGATCGTCCTGCGTGAAGTGCAGGCCGCGAATGACGGAGCGTCCCTCGCGAGCCGCGCGGTCCACGACTGCGATGCGATGACCGTTTCTCCGTTGGACGATGGCGACGAGCGTCTGCCCCGCCGCCAGGTCAGGTCCGCCTCCGGCTCCGATCCGGATGCCCTGCACCTCGGTCTGCGGCTGGGCCTCGTCGAGATCGACGCAGACCAGGCCTCGCGTGCGGAATGCGGGATTGGCCGCGACGACTTGCCCGCTCGACGACCCGCTCGGGTACATGCCCTCGTCGTACAGGATGACCCACATGTCCCGCTGTGCGGCCTGCTCGATGGCAAACCGCATGAAGCCGATCATCCGCTCGCCCAGCCAGGGGATGGTCTTCGGCAGCCCGGCCCGCGGATGGATCAGAAAAGCGTGAACGCCGTGAGCCTGAAAGTCCTCGATCTGGCGGAGCAATTCCGCTTCGGAGAGATCGTCGTTCCAGAACCAGAACGGCGCCTGGGAGAACTCATGCGGCGGGTCGAGCCATTCTCTCGACAAATCCGCGGCGGCCTCGGCGGCAAAACCATCGGCGGGTGAAAGGGCCAGTGTTGCGGCCCCGCCCCCCATCAGTTCCAGGAATCGACGGCGGCTCCATTGGATTCTCATATCGTCCTCCTTTGTGTGTGCGCGTCACTTGCCTTCGTCGAGTTCGACAGGCTCTGCGCCGGGGGCCGCGATGCCCCGGCGCTCGAGGAGCGAGCCCTCCAGTTGGTACAGCGAAACCAGCGCCTTCAGGTAGTTGACGACCACCTGCACTTCGGCGATCTGGCTGACCATCAGGTCCCGCTGGGCCTGAGCGACGAGCAGCGAGGTGGACTTGCCCACGCGGAACTTCTCGGTCTCGACGCGGAGCTTCTCCTCCTGGAACGTCCGCGTCGCGGCGGTGGCGGCGATCTGCTCTCGCGTGCGACCCACCTCGACATACGCGGAACGAATATCCACCTGGGCAAGCTGCGTGAGGTTCTCCAGAGCCTTGATCGACTGCTGTTTCGTGATGACCGCACGACTGCGGCGGGCCTTGGCCGCACGGTTGCCCGCGGGGAACTCGAGAATCAGGCCGGCCTCCACGTCGTAGCTCCTCTCGTCGATGTCGTCGGTCGCGTCGGCAAACGTGCGGGCATAGCCGGTCTTGCCGTACGTGACGAACGCGTCCAGTCGCGGGAGCAGGCCGTTGCGGGTCCGTACAACGTCCAGCTCGCCCCGACGGATCAACAGGCGGGCCTGGTTCAGATCAGGACGCATCTTCAGGGCCACCTGCACGTGAGCTTCGACAGGGTCGAGCGGAATGTCCGGCAGGGCCGTCAGGTAGTCGAGCACGATGTCGGTGTCCCAGTTGATGGTTTCGGAGGGGTTGAGCAGCCGCAGCAGGTGCAGCCGCCTCGTGGCCACGCTGGCGCGGGCGTTGATGAGGTTCTCTCGGCGCAGCGCGACCTCCGCCTTGGCGGCAGCCAGTTCCGTCTCGCCCAGCGCCCCGAACCTGATACGCTCCTGCGTCTCGTTCATCTGTTGCTCGGCGAGGCTCAGCGAGTTGGTGTAGATCTCGATCTGCCTCTTGGCCAATGCGTAATCCCAGAAGCCCTCCTCAACCGCCTGCACGAGCGCCTCGGTGAACCCTCGCAGCTCGTACTCGGAGATTTGCGCGTCGATGGCCGCCTGATGGACGCTCGCCAGGTTCACGCGGACGTCGCGTCCCTGCAGGAGCGATTGCGTGACCGAGGCCGCCAGCCGATTGGCGACGAAGGTGTCGCTGTACAGGGACGAATCGGTGTAGCTCGTGCTGGCCGCCAGGCCCACCGTGGTGCCGCTGGGAAACAGCTTCTCGAGGGAGATTGACCCGGTAGCAGTATCGGCAATGGAACTCTCGACGCCGGAGCCGGCGCGAGACAGCCGGTCCGCGACGGTTCGCTTCTGAGAAGCTTGGCCGCTGAAGGTCGGATCGAAGATCGCACGTTCCTCCGTCTCGCCGGTTCGGATGATGTCCGGAGTCATTTTCTGAACAATGAGGGACCGGTTGTTCTCCATGGCCAGCAGGATGGCTCGCTGGATGTCGATCCTGAGCGGCTCCGCTCTGTCGGAGTCCGCGGCGAAGGCGACGCGCCCTATGCCCACGGCCAGCAAGGACGAGAGGAACACTGTGTGCACCGCCTGCCGCATCGCGAGGGCCCGTTCTCTGCATTCTCCAGTCATAAACGCCATCACAGACTACCCGTTTGAAACGTTCTTTGCGGCGCCCTGGTCCCGGGCTTCTGTCCGCCACGCATGCCGCTCGAAGAGCGAGTACACGACGGGCACGAACACGAGGGTGATCAGCGTCGAACTGACCAGCCCGCCGATCACCGCGCGCGCCATGGGAGCCTGGGCCTCGCCGCCTTCGCCCAGTCCCAGCGCCAGCGGCACCAGGCCGATGATCGTGGTCAACGCGGTCATCAGGATCGGACGCAGACGCCTGCGCCCGGCCTCCTCGATCGCCTCGCGGATCGGCAGCCCATCCCGGCGACGGAGCAAATTCGTGTGATCGACCAGCAGGATCGCGTTGTTGACCACGATGCCGCCCAGCATGATGCACCCGATGAACGACTGGATGTTGAAGGTCGTCCTGGTGAAGAACAGCGTCAGGATCACGCCGATGGCGGCCAGCGGGACCGAGAACATCACGACGAACGGGTCCCGCAGCGACTCGTACTGGCACGCCATGACCATGTACACAAGCACCAGCGCCAGGACGCAACTGAACAGCAGCTCGCGGAACGACTTCTGCTGCTCCTCATAGTCGCCGCCGTAGCCGATGGTGAAGCCCGACGGCACGGGCACCGACCGCAGTCTGTCCTGGATATCCGCGATGACCGAGCCCATATCCCGACCGCTGATCTCCGCGGTGACGGTGATGATCCGCTCCTGGTCCTTCCGCTCGATCAGCACCGGCCCGCTTCGCGGGACTGTGTCCACGACGTTCCGCAGGACGACCGGATCGCCGTCGGAATTCGTGAGCGTCAGGTCGAGGATATCGCGCAGGTCGGACTTCTCCGCGTCGCGGAGCTTGACGAGAATCGTGAACTCATCGCCCGCCTGGCGATAGTAGCCGGCCTCGGTGCCGGAGAGGATCGTCTGGAGCGCGTTGGCGATGCGCGAGACGGTCAGGTGCATGTCTGCCGCCTTCTGGCGGTCGATGACGATCAGTTCCTCGGGGCCGCCGGGGTCCCGGCTGATGCGGGTGTCCGCGACGCCCTCGATGCCGTCCACAATCTCCTGGACCCGCGCGGCCAACAGGTCGGCCGTCTGAAAATCGTGGCCGCGGATCTCCACGACAGCCTTGTTGGCCTCAGTTGTCCCCATCCGCATGATGAACAATCCCTGCCCGGCCCGCGTGCGGACGGTCGTACCGGGAATGCTGCTGAGCTTCTTGCGGAGGTCGTCGGCGACCTGTTGACTGGACCGCGCCCGCTGGGACTGGGGCACCAGGGCGATCCGGATGTCGCCGGTATGGCCGCCGCCGCCGTACCATCGGGAGCCGCCCACGTTCACGACGACGCTGCGAATCTCAGGGACGTTTTCGTTGACGATCTGCTCAATCACTTTGAATTTGCGGTCCAGCAGGTCCAGTCGCGTGCCGACCTGCATCTCCACCTCCACGCGGACCTCGCCTTCGTCCGAGGCGGGCATCAGTTCGGCGCCGATGTACTTCGCCAGCATCAGGGTCGCCCCCAGAGTCATTGTGGCGCCGACGACGACCAAGACTCGGTGCCTCAACGCCGTGTGAAGAAGGTCCTTGTAGTCGATTTCCAGGCGAGCCAGAAGCCGGCCGGTGGCCTCGTACAATCGGCGGTTGAGCGTCGGACGCGCCGTGGCCGCCCACGGGCCCGTGGACAGGATCTTGGCGCACAGCATTGGAATGAGCGTCAGCGCCACCGCCAGGGAACAAACCAGAGAGAACGCCACGACGATGGAAAGCTGCTTGAACATGACGCCGGACATGCCGCGCATGAACACCAGCGGCAAGAACACGACCACCGTCGTCAGCGTACTGGCGATCACCGCTGCGGTAACCTCCGTGGCCCCGTTCACGGCGGCCTCTTCGATCCGCTCGCCTTTCTCGTGCAGGCGATAGATATTCTCCAGCACGACGATGGCGTTGTCGACCAGCATGCCGATCCCGAGCGCCAGCCCGCCGAGCGTCATGATGTTCAGCGTCAGCTTGCTGAAGTACAGCAAGGCGAACGTCGCGATGATCGAGACGGGAATTGCGGTCGCGATGATCACGGTGCTGCGGATGTTCCGGAGGAACAGCAGCAGGATGACGATAGCCAGCATACCACCGTAGAAGGCGGCGCTTCCGACGTTCTGGATCGAGCGTTTGATGTAGTCGGATGTGTCAATGATCGGGATGATCCGGATCTGCGGAATGTCCTGGTTGACCCGTTCGAGTTCCGCCAGGGCGCCGCGTGCGACGTCCACTGTGTTCTTCCCCGACTGCTTGCTGACTGCCAGCCGGATTCCCGGTTCGCCGTCCACGCGCACGATCCGCGTGACCTTCTGCCAGGAATCCTCGACGCGAGCAATCTCCTTCAGTTGGATCGGAACGCCCTGGCGCATCGCGATCACCGTGTCCTGTAACTGACGAAGGTCCGTGTACTCGCCGGGGGTGCGGATCGTGATCTCGAAGTTGCCCTTCTCGATCGTGCCGGCGGGGATGTTCACGTTGCCGTCGCGGATCTGCGAGACGATCCGATCGAGGGGGATCGCCAGGGCATTGATCTTGGCGGGATCGAGACTGACGTGGATCTCACGCTCCAGGCCGCCGAAGATGTCTACCGCCGCGACGCCGGGGACGCGCTCTAGACGGTACTTCACTTGGTCCTCCAGGATCAGGCGGGTCTGCACCGGATCGAGCCGGCTCGATGCGCCCAGGATCAGGATGGGGAAACTGGCCAGATCGAACTTCCGTAGCGTGGGTCGATCCGCTTCCTCGGGCAGTCGCATCGCGACGCGGTCCAGGCGGTCGCGGATGTCGTTGGACGCGGTGTCCAGGTCGGTCCCCCAACTGAACGTCACGCGGACGCTGCCCTGGCCTTCGACGGAGGTGGAGGTCAGCTCCTCCACGCCGGGCACGGCGCTCATCGCCTCCTCGATGGGGCGCGTGATCAGTTCCTCGATCTCCTCCGGCCCGGCGTTCTCATACCTGCACGAGATACTGATGGTTGGGTAGGAGATGTCGGGCATCAGGTCGATGGGCAGTCGCACGAACGAGACTCCGCCCAGCACGAGGACCATCAGGACCACCATGATCGTGAAGATCGGGCGGTGAACGGAGAACTGGGAGATCTTCATTGCGAGCCCTCACGTTTCGCTTCGCCGCTGCCGGAGACCGGGGTCCCCTGCTTGTCCGCGGGCGACCATGCCGGCAGGATCACCCTCGATCCGTCCTCCAGCAGGTGGTTCCCGAGCGTCACGACCGCGCCCGAGATCGCGGGCTGGACCACTTCCGCCGTCTCGCCGCTGATGATGCCGGTGGTCACCGGGATGAAGCGAGCCAGGAAGGCGGGCGCGCCCGGCGGCGATCCCTCCGCCGCCGACTTCTCGACCGCGAAGACCCCCTGTTTGCCGTCGCGCCGCACCAGAGCGGTGATCGGGACAAGCGTCACCTCGGCATGACTGGCGAACTCCACCTGCGCCCGCACGAACATGCCGGGCTTGAGCAGGTGGTCCGCGTTGGGGATCTCGATCTCCACGCGGGCCTGGCGAGAGCTCTCCTTCAGGAGCGGCGCGATCCGGCGGATGACGCCCGTGAACAGCTTGCCGGGGTAGGCGTCCGTGGTGACCGCCGCCTCCTGCCCGATGCTCATCTTGGGATAATCCCGCTCGATTACGAAGACCACCGCCGTCAGCGGATTGTTCTCGAGAATGGACACGATCTGCTGATTGACCGAGACGAGCGCGCCCTCGTCGACGAACCGCTCGCCGACGACCCGGTTCGGATCGCCGCCCTCCCAGAACGCACGGACCTTCGTATAGGACAGTTGCAGCTCGGCCACTTTCAACGCGGCTTCCTTCTGTTCCGCCTGGGCCTGGGCGACCTTCAATCGCGTCTGGGCGGCGCTGTAAGCGGCCGAGACCGTATCGAGTTCGGCCGCGGAGGCGATCTGCTTCTCGCGAAGGGCGGTGACTCGCTCATACTCTCGCTTCGCCAGATCCAGGTCGCTCGTCGAGTTCTCGACGTTGGCCTTGGCCACCTGGAGTTCCGCGGTCGCCTGCTCGACCTGACGTGCGAACTGCTCGTCGTCGAGCACTGCGACGACCTGGTTGCGGCTGACGCTGTCGCCGATATCGACGAGCAGTTCTTTGAGCCAGCCGGTAACCTTCGGCGCGACGACGAACTGCGATTTGGGGGTCAGCGAGCCGGTGAAGACGCCGATGTCGCGGATGCCCCCCCTGCGGATCGGCTGCGTTTCGACCGCCACGGGACCGCCCGTGCGCTGCGCTCCCTTCTGCGCGCCGGCAGCCCGAATCCGCTCGTATGCCTGCCAGACGACGACCCCGACAACCCCGACGACGACGACCCCGACGACCAGTTTCTTCATCTGTCTTTCCAACCGTCCCTTCGGATTCACCATGTGAGCCGACGATTCAGTCCTTGGCTTCGCCACAGACGGGCCACCCAATAGTAAACCCCCGACCGCGGCTCGTAAATCCCAAATTCGCTCCGGCGTCCGTCCTTTTGACGCGACGTGGATTGCACGTCCCCCCTGCGTGCACAGACCGCCAGCGAGCTCATGCAGAACGACGCACGAAACGAGGGGATTATTCCCAGGAAACGCCCCGGCGGGTCCAATGGCGTGCATTCTCGCTCTACCCTATCACAGTCGTGGTCCGAGAAACCCGCCGCCTGGCTGGCGGACGAGCGGTTTCGTCTGAGCCAGACAACTGGGAGCCGGTCGGCGGAGTCGTGCATCAGAGCTTCCGGGCGGACTGATGGAGGTCGTCGAGGCGCTCCGGCGTGATCGTGCCGCAGTAACGGAGGCTCGCGTACTGGAGATACCAGTCGGCGAAGCTGCGCTGGTCGTCGCGCGACGCTGCCAACGGAGGACGAGAGGTCTGGGACAAGCGACGTATCCGGTCCGCAAAGGCATGCAGCGTCTCCTGGGGAAGCCGGCGGGAGCCGGTGGACTTGGCCTTGCGGTCCACCAAGGCCAGTACTCTGTGCAGGGCCAGCACCTGGGGGCTCCTGGCCGCTCGCGCACCCCTGACGCGGCGGAGTCGGAGGTAGCGACGCCACAGGGCCAGGGATACCGCGGCGACGGAGAACGCCAGCGACGCCGTCATCGCCGTTCGGAGACTGTAGACCTCGAAGAACCAGCCGAGCACACCGAGCAGACCGTAGTCGTACACCGCCTGGACGAGCTGACCGAGCAGCGTGCGGCCCCCGCCCTTGCTCTCCAGGGACGGACTGAGAAGCGAGTCGTCCGCCAAGTCCTCCTGGGCCGTGGCCTCGACGATCTCCCACGTGTTCCTCTCCTGATCCCACGCTTCGACCCAGGCGTGGGCGTCCATGTTCCGCGCGACCCAGGAGTTCTCGGTCTCGCCTCGTTCGGTCACGAGAAACCCGGTGACGTAGCGGGTGGGAACCTGCACAAGGCGAAGCAGGATCGCGGTGCCTGAGGCAAAATACTCGCAGTACCCCGACGAGCCCTTCAGGAGGAAGTAGGTCAGACTGTCCTGGTCGATCGGCGTGTTCACCCCGAGAGAGTACGTGTAGTTCGTCTGAAAGTACCGGGTCACCGCGTCGATCTTCTGGGCCGTCGTACGGCAGCCCCGGAAGACCCTGCTCGCAAGCTGGCGCACGCCGGGGTCGAGCTGCAGGGGCAGCTTGAGCATCCGGCTGATCTGGTCGGCGGAGGGCGGATTGCCGTTCAGCGAGGTTGTGTAGGTCACATGGTACGTCAAGTTATTGCGAGAGTCGGAGGGTTTGATCGTCCCGTCGTCGCCATCGCGCTGCAGCGTGCCAAAGGGGGCCTCGACGGAGCACACTCCCAACGGGGTGAACATCGCATCGATCACGACGTTTTCGTGGCGGATGGTCATCTCCCGATTGGGCTGGCGATCCGACAGGCGAAAGAGATTCGTCCGGCCGAACAGGCGGGTCTGCTCCGGTCGAATATCCTCCCCATATGTGGCATCCATCCATTCCGACTGGCGGTACGAGAGAAAGGCCATGCCGCGCAGGTAGCCGGGACAGGCGTCGCTGGTGATCTTGAGCACGGGCTCCGTGTCGGCCACGTCCTTGATGGCCAGGAGATTCGAGAGCCGGCCGCTTGTGGTGAACCCGATCCGGGAGACCCCCACCACAGCGGAATCCACAGGCACGTTCGATCGCGAGAGCCAGTTGGGCAGCAGGCTGATCGACTGGATGTGGCCGTACATCAGGGAACCGCCGATCCAGCCGAGATTCACCGCCGCGATCAGAAGCACGACACACAAAACGCCTCCCGTCAGACGCAGACGCCGTATGGCGGGCAGGCGGCCCCGAACAAGATAGCCGGAACAGATGGCGTAGAGCACCGCCAGCGTCCCGCTTGCCAGTTCCACGAGTCGAAAGGCGATGTACCGGTCGTCGAGCAGCAGGACCTGTCCACTGGCCAGGGCGCTGCCCAGATGAAACAACCCGAGCGATGGAGACAGGGGCGTCGCGCCGCTCTCCATGTCCCCTGCCGGCCGACGAGACCGCAAGAACAGGATCAGAATCATGGACGCCAGGAAGTACCGCGCGATGGTCTGCCAGGCGAAGGACGCCATTCTCTCGCCGCCCGGGTGGGCGTATTCACAGTGGATCGAGAACAGGACCGCCAGCAGGAGCAACAGCAGCGCGGTTACGTAGTGCCGCTCCGGGCGGAGGTCCCACTTGAACCGTCCCAGCACCCCCACCATGCCCAGCATGGAGAGGATCGCCGGAAAGGCAATGTCGTCGGAGACCCACACAATCAGCAGCGAACTGCCGAGGATCATGACCGCCGCGATGGCTCTCTGTAGTGTCACAACTGCTCCACTCGTCCCGCGAGAACATCCTGCGCCGACACGAAACCGATCTCCCCCGCCCACTCCTGAGCGAGGACCTCGGGGTCCGGCTCGCCGATGACGACCACCGTCACATGGCAACCCGCCCGATCGGCCCACTCCACGAGATGTCGATACATATCGTCCCAGTGAAGCAGGATGAACACGATCTCGGAGATCTCCGTCAGGCGGTCCTCCAGCAACGGGCCGATCCGATCAATCGCGTACTCCGGGGACGGCTCCACACCGGCCAGCACCTCGTGGATTCGCTCGAGGCGCACGGTCTTCGGCCAAGCTCCAAACTCGTGCAGGTCCGGCCCGGCCAGCAGCAGATCGATCAGGCAATCCCGATGGATCGTATACGCCACAGAGGCACACAGACTGACGACTGCCTCCAGTTCCTCGATCTCGCCGGACTTTGCCTTCGCCCGGCCCAGCGGGATCCGCGTGTCCAGCACGAATGCTGCGTAGTCATCGAGATCGTCGTCGTACTCCTTGGTGGCTGGCGCCGCCAGGCGCGCCCAGGCGCGAACGTCGATCCTCCGCGGGGAATCGCCCGACGCATAGGGCCGGCTCCCGATGTACTCCGGAGAGCCGCCGATCCGTCCGGCGGGACGGAGATTGCTCGCGTTGACGTGCCGGCTCACATACTGCATGGGAATGCGCAGCCACGAAAAGGCCGGCAGAACGAGCAACGTCTCCTGCTGACGCTGCACGACGCCGAGGCAGAACAGGTTGAACGGAAAACTCGATTCGCACACAGGCAGCCCGATCCGGTAGCTGCCCCGGCGTCTGGGACGGATCGAAAGGGTGATCTCGGCTGTCTCGCCGGGACCCAGCCGCGACGGCGCTTGGGCATGGCCCACCGGCTCGATCGCGTCGGGCAACGTGCGAAAACGCAGCGAGAGGCTGTATGCGGGCAAACGCCCGATGTTGCGCAGGCAATAGGTCAGGGGTGCAGTCTGGCCGGCGACGACTCGGTCGGGCAGGTTGCCGCTGATCTCGATTCGAGGCCGGAGAACGAAACCGGCGACCAGGGCCACGAGACAGACGGAAGCCAGGATCGCAAACACGCCGAACGAGGGGACCACGAGGCTCGCCAGGAGGACGAAGCCAATGCCGCGAATGAGCACTCGGCCTGCCTCGGTCGCGCGAATCCGCCATTTGCCTCGGACCTTCGCCATGGCGCACCCTGTCACACAGGAACCTTGATCCGCCCGACAATGTCGGCAATGATCTGCCTGGTCGTGGCGCCGCTGTATCGCGTCTTGGACGTCGGGATGATCCGGTGCGGCAGCACGTGAGGCACACACCACAGCACGTCGTCCGGGATCACGTAGTCCCGCCTTTCGTAATAGGCGCGTGCCCTGGCGGCCCGGGAGAGCATCAGGGTGCCCCGCGTGCTGATGCCGAGCTGGAGCCGATTGTCGTGCCGGGTCGTGTGGACGATCTCGACGATGTACTCCAGAATGCCCTCGTCGACGTGGATCTGGGCCACCTCCTGCTGAATCTGGCACACCTTCTCCAGATCGAGCACCGCGTCGATCTGATCGAGCGGCTGGGCCTTTGCGTGGGATCGGAGGATATCGACCTCGACCTCCGCGGCAGGATAGCCAAGACCGAGCCGGACCAGGAAACGGTCCAACTGGGCCTCGGGCAGCGGATAGGTCCCATGGAACTCCAGCGGATTCTCAGTGGCAATCACCAGGAAAGGCTGGGGCAGCGGGTGCCGCTGGCCCTCGATGGTCGCCTGGTTCTCGTTCATGGCCTCGAGCAAGGCCGACTGCGTCCTGGGCGAGGCCCGGTTGATCTCGTCGGCCAGCAGGATATTGCAGAAGATCGGTCCCGGCTCGAAGCGGAACTCACCGCTGACCGGGTTGTAGATGGAGGACCCCAGGATGTCCGCGGGCAACAGGTCGGGCGTGAACTGAATCCGCCGGAACTTGGCGTCGATGCTCTTGGCCAGGGCCTTGGCCAGCGTTGTCTTGCCGACGCCCGGCACATCTTCGATCAAGATGGATCCCCCCGCCAACAAGGCGATGATCACGACGTCGATGCACTCGCTCTTGCCGTAGATGACAGTCTGCAGGTTCTCCTTCAACCGCGTCAGTTGCGGGTCCTCGGTGCGAGCGGTCGTCACGTCCGGCCTCCTGAATCGCCATTCCATTCGTTCGCAGGTTTCATCAGAGTATCCTCTTTCCTACGTCCTTGTCTCACGCCGTGTTCTATCTGCCGACGCGCCGAAAGCCCCTGGATAGCCGTCCGCCCGTCGGCGACACAGACACCTCCGCGATCTCCCTCCTCAGTATACCCATCGCCACCCTGCTCCACAAGCGGCATCCGCCTGTGATCCTCGGACGACGCCTTGAAGCTCACGGACGCGCCACAGAGACCCGCCCGCCGCCCTCCTGCCGTCCAACGGTGACGATGACCTCTTTTTCGCAGGCAGAAACCCGGTGCCGACCGAAGAAGACGGGGACTTCGCAGCGACCCTGCCCATCCGCCCGCCCCTTCCAGTTGGTCCACCACTGTCGATAGACCAGGTCGCGATACGCCTCCGCCGCGGGTGCCGGCGACCAGTCGCGCCGGTAGAGGGAGGACACGGGGATCCAGTTGGCCCCCTCCCAGAACCCCCACATCAGAATACCCTCGACCGCGGGATGGGCGAAGCAGACGCGGTAGTAGTCCACGATGGCCTTGGCTTTCGCCTGCTCTTCCTCGTCGGACAGGCGGGCGCCTCGCTGCTCGTAGTGCTTCGACCGCTGGCCGGGGAAATTGAACTCCGTGACGCGGATCGGCAGCTTGAACTCGGCAAGCCGGTCCAGCGAGGCCCGCAGGACGACCGGGTCGAAGGAATCGCCGTGCAGGTGTCCCTGCACCCCGATGCCGCCGATAGGGACTCCTTGTTCGAGCAACCGGCGAATCTGGGCAATGTAGTCGTCGAGCCGCCTGCCGGTCAGGATGTCGTAATCGTTCAGATAGAGGACCGCCTGCGGGTCCTCCTGGCGCACCCAGGCGACCATATCCCGCGTGATGTCCGAGCCGAGCCGTTCCTCGTAGTAGTTGCCGTGGATCATCTCGTTGTTCAGATCGTACTCGGCAAACCGCCCTTTGTATCTGCGTCCGATATCCCGAGCGCGGGCTTCGAGCGTCTTGCGCAGGGTCGCGTCGTCCATCGCTTTGAGCCAGGGCTGCACCCGGTTGGAAATGCCCCAGAAGATATTGTGCCCGCGAAGCGGGATCTCATGCTCGTCGGTCCACTGAAGGATGGCGTCGGTGACCGAGTAATCGACCTGCCCCTGGCGGGGCTCCATGGCGTGCCATTTCAGGGCGTTTTCCGTCACCGCCGCGTTGAAGTTCTCCAGGAAGACCTGCTTGTACTTCGCTGCATCGGCGGGGTTGCCCCATGGGGCGAAGACGTGGCTCGCCAGCGCCGCGCCGAACCAGAACTCATGACGCAACTGTTCCACGCGGACTTCCGCGCCGGGCGTCGTCTCCACAACCAGCGTACCCATGCGAATCCTGCGGATGGGTTCGTCGAGTTCGTCGGCCCGGACGCCTGAAACGCCAAGACAAATCAATGCTGCTGCGAAGAACAGAGCGCCGTAAATGCGCATAGGGATGGCTCCTTTCGAAGGGGTCGTTGCCGCACCGTGATGACGCTCCTGCGTCTTCATTACGCAGATCGTATTCTCCCGCCAGGCCAACGTCAACTGCGAGGAAGCTGGTGAATTGCGCGCACGCCGGCGAGCATGATTCCTCCCCTTGAATCGCCGCGGCACAGGGGGTACAATTCCACCCGTGAGCAGAAACCGGATGTTCTTTTGTTCATCAGGATGGGAGGCCTTATGGGTACCGTTGCGTCACCTCGACATTGGCTGTGCAGCGTGGTCCTATTGGCAGGCGTTGCGAACGGCAACCTTCAGTCGTCGCCGGGCAAGGGTTGGCCCGACGAGCGGCCTGCCAATCCCCCGGCGGCCGTCGGCGCACCGGCCGCTCAGACGGCGGACCCCGAGGCGCTGGCCAAGGACGTGATCGCCAGGCTGGACGAGGCCTACTATCAGTTGTGGGACGACCGGGTGACCGGCTTCGACGCGGTCTACGACGTGAACGAGGACGACCGGACCGTAGGGACCCTCCGGGTCCTCTTCAGCATGGACGCCAACGGCGGGCACTTCCAGCCGAAGCTCCAGAAGGAGACTCCCTCTTCCCAGATCATGTGCGGCTTCTTCGAAGACGCCTGGCTGGAATCCCTGTTCAAGTCGTTCCCCGCCGAGAAGGGCATCGCCACACGGAACGGGGACACCTTCAATCTCTTCTGTAAGGACCCGAGTCAGGACATTCGATCGAGGACCCTCTCGGTCTCCGCCGATTACCGGCTCACCTACGTCTACGAGGCGGGGACGGACCTGAGCCAGAACAAGTTGACGTACAAGGTCCAGACCGTTGATGGCAGGCATTTCGTCGAGTCTCTCAAGCGGGACTTCGCCACGATCATGCCACCCAATCGCGGACACTTGTTCCTGACCTATCTGTACACGTATGCCCGCCAGGACGGCGTGCCCTTCATCAGCGGGCTTCAGATCGACGCTACGTCTCGGTCCGCGGAAGAGGAGATCGGCTATCGCTGGGACCTGAAGCTCCTAAGAAACTAACTCCCCGGAGTCTATATTGACCATGGCATAACCCATTTG
>DAOQWL010000082.1:0-25606 GCA_035342095.1 Sedimentisphaerales bacterium
CTGGCCCGGCGAGAAGAGCACTCGCGGCACGCAACCCCAGCCGGCCTCTGCATGGCTCATCAGCATATAGGGTTCGGGCGGGGCGCCGGCGCCTTTCATCTTCGACGCACTCGTGCAATGGGCGCAGAAGTAGTGGTTGCTCTCGGTCTCGACCGTCGGGTTGTGCTGAAAACCCGGCTTGTCGAACAGGTACTGCAGGAGCATCATGGTCAGCGTCGCGTCGAGGTCCGACTCGCAGCCGGCCGGGATGCCGTCGTCACGCAGGTCCATGAACCCCATGCACGGTGGGACGTGCTGATGCGGATGCTGCAGGCCGGGCAGGCAGTCCATCATCACCGCGTCCACCTTCGCCTCTCGAACGACCCGTCGCAGCGCAACGCTCGCCCGGGCAGCGTCGAGGATGTCCTGGTCGCTGGGCTGGAAGACCCGCTGGGCGCGGTCCTTGTACCTTGCGGCCAGTTTCGCGACCTCGTCCGTGATACCGGTCATCTTGAAAGCCTCGATGAATCCCGTGTTGACCGCCGTTTGTACGTGGGTCCCGAGATGCGGCACGATTCGGTCGTCGGCGGGTTTCTTCGCGATGTTCAAGATGCGGCTCTGTTTCATCCAGGATGCCGCTCGGACCATCCGCAGGGCCCGCTCGACGGCCTCGAAGTTGTCCAGCGAGTTGATCAGGCAGACGCCGGGCTTGGCGTTCAGTTCGCGGACCTGCCCGACCAGGAGCACGCCCAGCGGCGCGAGGACGATGGTCGGCAGCTTCGTCTCCTCGACGATTCGCACGATGTTCGGCCAATGTCCCTTCTTGAACGGCGCCAGGAACAGCGCGTCGGGCGGTTCGGCCTTCACGCTGCTGACGAACCGCGTCACGCTGTCGGTCTCGTCCAGCGGCTGCCGCTCGACCGCGACCCGAATGCCCAGCGAAGTCTCCATTGCCTGGAGCCTGGCGACGTACTGCGCCTGTCGGCCTTCCGCGTCGAAGGTCGAGCCGGGCCAGCTATAATAACCCGCCTGGCGGAGGCTCTCGGTCGGCGGATAGGTGAATGCCGCCCGGACGACCGGGAGTTTCTTCGCCTGTCCCGCGGGCTGTGCCATCGCCAGTGAGCCCAGCCATCGGTGGGAACTCGTCGAGAGAAAAGCCGCGGTTCCGCCCGCCGCTTGGAGAAACGTCCGTCTGGGGAACCCCATGTCCGTGAAGGTGCGTGACGAATTCATCGTGGCCCCTTTCCTTTGAATATGCCAGTTGCCCGTGCCGATGCATGGGCCATAGCATATCCGCCCAGTCGTTGCATGGCGAGGGGATTCCGCCACTCCCCGCCTTCGGTCCACGTCGCGACAGAAAGGCTGGCAAGCCGCGTCGGCTTCGCGTGTACCTGTCCGATATGACGGACGAGGCCCGAGAGGGATCGGTTCACACGTGGCCACACGTGATTGGGATACCAGGCAGGAATCGAGCGGGCCTCTGCCTCCTACTTCTTTTCCTGGTCTCTCGTGACCTTCAGCTCTGGTAGACTCTGGGTAAGCTTCTGGATGCCCGCGTCCGTGACCTGTGTCCGCGACACTGCCACCCACTGCAGCCGAGTCATGCTCTTGAGATAATCGAGGCTCATGTCCGTGATCTTCGTGCCAGACAGGTCCAGCCACTGCATCGCGGTCAGGCCCTGGAGATGAGCCAAGCCGGCGTCAGTGATCGGTGTGTCGGTCAACTGCAATTGGAGTAGGTTCGTCAGATTCTTGAGATGAACGAGACCGGCATCGGTAATCGGCGTGCCCGTTAGTTGCAGGTACAGCAGACCGTGCAGGCTTTCGAGATGGGCCAGACCGGCGTCTGTGACCGGGGCCTTGTCGAGGGACAGGTTCTGCAACTGCGTCAGGCCCTTGAGGTGCGCCAGGCCCGACCCCGTGACCTTGGTATTCATCAAGTGCAACTCCTCCAGCTTGGTCAGACCTTGGAGGTACTCCAATCCTGCGTCCGTCATGGGGGTGTCGTCCAGAAACAGTCCCGCTAATTTCGTGAGGCCCCGGATGTGAACCAGACCCGGTCCCTCGATCTGCGTGCCCCTCAATACCAGGTACCCCAGCTCGGTCAGACCTTTGAGATGCTCAAGGCCCGCATCTGTAATCAGAGTACGCTCCAGTCTCAGGGCACCCAATGCGGTAAGGCCTTCGAGATAGGCCAAGCCCGCATCTGTGATTCGCGTGCTGTTCAACGCCAGGATGTGTAGCTTCGTCAAGCCGCTGACGTGGGTCAAACCAACATCTGTGATGCCGGTGTGTCCCAGGTACAGCATCTGTAATGCGGTCAAGCCCGCGATGGACGCCAGTCCTGCGTCCGTGATCGAGGTGCCGTCCAGATCCAGTGCCTGCAACGCGGTCAGACGCTGGACGGACTCCAGGCCCGCGTCCGTGATCGGCATTTGCTTCAGTGACAGCGACTGCAAGGCGGTCAGATTCGCGAGCCGCTTGAGTCCGGCATCTGTGATTCGGGCTCCGTCCAACTGCAGATCGCGCAGTTTCGTCATGGCCCCAAGAGACTCGAAGCCCGCATCGGTAATCGCTTTTCCCGGCAAGTGCAATGTTCGCAGTTCCGTCATGCCCTTGAGATGAGCCAGGTCGGCATCCGTGATCGCGGTGTCATTGAGAGTGAGTTTCTCCAGCTTGGTCAGGCCCTCCAGGTGGGCCAGACCCGGACCCGTGATCGGCGTACCCCACAACTCCAAGAACCGCAACTCGCTCAGGTCCTTGAGGGACTCCAGGCTGGCATCCGTGACTTGCGTTCCGCCCAGACCCAACTGGCGCAGTCCGGTCATGCCCTTGAGATAGGCCAGGCCCTGGCCAGTGATTTTGGTCCGCGCCAATTCCAGCCTGCGCAAACCGCTCAAGCCCTTGAGGTGGACCAGGCCTGCGTCTGTGATCCCGGTCGCGCCCACATTCAACTCCTCCAGCCCAGTCAGGCTCTTGAGGTGCACCAGGCCGGCATCCGTAACGGCGCTGACCTGGACATCCAAGAAGCGCAGTCCCGGCATGTCCGCCAGGAGACTCAAATCGGAGTCCGTACACACCTCGGCCAATTTCAAGCCGGGGACCCCGTTTTGACGAATCTCTCGCACCAATAGATCTATACCTTGCACCGGGCCGGATGCTTCCACACACCAAAGCCAGCAGGCCGGGATCCGCAAGGGAGTTGTGCTGGGTGTGCGCCCGATGTATATGCCCCGGGCCTCCGGAGTCTCCCAAACCGCGACCGCCAACGCCAGCTCGGAGTTGAAGGTCCGCGCGGCATAGCGAGGCGGCTCCGGGTTTTCGCTGGTCATGCTCTGGGATGGCGACTGCCCTTGGCCTCTGGCGGTCAGAACAAGCGCGGTTGGGATGGTCACAAGAGCGATGAGCAGCGCGGCCGTGGTGGCTGCAGTGCTCGGGCGTACGCGGAATGTCCTGCCTGGTTTCAACATGGTCTTTATCCTTTCCTCGATGTCTCTGACAGAACCCACGATCGCTAACGATGGGACCGGATGAGCCGACCGGCGCTCGGCCGCCAGCGTATCCACGATGGCATCGGTATACTGCTCGGGCGGTCCGCCGAGGCAAGCGATGGCCACCTCGTCACAGCATTTCTCTCGTTCCTGGCGGATTTTTCGATTGGCCCACCACACGAAGGGGTGAAACCAGTACATCGCCTGGGCCAAGACTTGCAGCAGGTTGAGGCCCGCATCAAAACGGGCGATGTGACTGAGCTCATGGGCCATGATGCTCCGCTGCCGGTCTGAAGCGATCAAGCCGACACAGTCAGCCGGCAGATAGACGCTTCCTCGGATCAGACCCCATACGAAGGGCTGGCTGATTTCCTCCAGCAGCCAGATTCTTGGCCATTTCCGGAACTTGAAGCCCATGGACAAGTCCCGGATGGACTGCTGCAAAGCGTGTGGCAGTGGCCTTCGCCGATCCCGGAGCCACACGGTATATCGAACCGCTCTGGCGCCCACCCAAAGCAGGAAAACACCTACGCCCACTGTCCAGACAAGGGCAACTGATTCACGTGTGCTCAGTATTGCAGGCGCGGGATCGGACGGTTTGACGCCTGGGCTGAGAGAAGCAGAGGGCTCAGGCGCAGGATGCTCCTCCGATAGGGCAAATCCGCCAATGAATGGGCCCGCAGGCTGTTCCGGCAGGACTGCCAGGGGCACGGTCAGAAGCGGCGGCACGAGGCACTTGGCCAGAATGATCAGCCACAATAGGTAGCGGATGTGGGCGCTTCGGTTTCGAAGCAGGAACGACAGCACGCCCACAATCGCCGCCAGAATCGCGATCTGCCAGCTCTGAGCGAACAGGTACTTGACCACGTAATCTGCGTACGCATTCATGGCAATCACTCCACGGAAAGCCCCCAGACTACTTCTTCGTCACCGCTTTCAGCCTTTCGATGTCCTCGTCGGTGATCCCGCTGTGCTGGGCCAGGTGCTGCATGAGAGGCACGGGATTGCCGCCGAACAGCCGCTCCACAAGGTCGCTGATGGTTCTCCTGATCACATCCTCCTTTTTCGCGGCGGGAGCATAAATGAACGCCTTGCCGCGAATGCGATGCCGGAGATACCCTTTCTCCTCAAGCCGCCGTAGCAGCGTGGCCACGGTCACATAGGTCACCTTTCGATTGGGCGGCATCGCATCGCACACTTGTTGCACCGTCGCCTCCCGGCATTGCCAGACCAGGCGCAGGACTTCCGTTTCGGCGGGACTCATCGCAGGACGTTTCGTTCGAGCCATGCTCTGTCTCCTATGACAAATGTCATAGATAATATATGACATTTGTCGTAGATGTCAACGGAGATTCTTGAGATTCCTGAAGAAAATCTTCGTGTGGCGCCGGGGCGGCTCTCTTGCACCAAGATTGCATGATCGGGGGCAGGGTGATACCATGAGGGGGCAGTCTGAACGGCATCCACGTGGCGGCAGCACAGGAGAACATGGAATGCAACGCAGGGAATTCCTGAAGAGTGGGGCGGTTGTCGCCGGCTCCGTGGCGACGGGGGGGCTCGTGCAGGGCGCCGAGCCGGAGTGCGATTGTGTGAGCGCTCCCAAGCTGCCGCGACGTGCGTATGGCGATACCAGCGAGCGGCTGTCCATCATCGGGTTTGGCGGGCTCGTCGTCAGTGGTGCCGAGCAGGAGAAGGCCAATCGCCTCGTCGCCGAAGCCGTCGAGAAGGGGGTGAACTACTTCGATGTCGCGCCCACCTACGGCGATGCCGAGGTCAAGCTGGGCCCGGCGCTGGAGCCCTATCGCAAGGATGTGTTCCTCGCCTGCAAGACGACGCAGCGGACGAAGGAAGGTGTGGCGTCCGAACTCGCGGAATCGCTCCAACGGCTGCGGACGGACCACCTCGATCTGTACCAGCTTCATGCGATTTCCGACGTGCCCAAGGATGTCGATGCAGCGTTCGCCCCTGGCGGGGCGATGAAAGTCTTCCTCGAAGTGAAGAAGCAGGGGCAAGTCCGCTATCTGGGCTTCTCGGCCCATTCGGAGGAAGCGGCACTGGCCGCGATGGAGCGGTACGATTTCGACTCGATCCTGTTTCCCGTCAACTTCGCCATGTACTACAAGGGCGATTTCGGCCCGCGGGTGATCGAAGCGGCCAAGGCCAAGGGCGTCGCGAGACTGGCTCTCAAGGCGATGGCGAAGCAGAAGTGGCCCGAGGGCGATCCGCTTCGACCGCAGTACCCGGAGTGCTGGTATCAGCCGCTGACGGACCGCAGCGAGGCCAAGCTGGGCCTGTACTTCACGCTGAGCCAGTCAGTCACGGCGGCGATCCCGCCGGGAGATGAGTCGCTGTTCCGACTGGCCTTGGAGTTGGCGATGGGTTTTCGCCCGGTTTCCCAGAAGGAAAAGGACTCCCTCCGGCAGATGGCCCAGTCGCTGAATCCGGTCTTCGCCAGCGGCGGCGGCGTCTGACTTCTTCGGAACGGCAACGTTCGAATCATACGAAGACAAGGGAAGGAGGCTCTTCTGTGAAGAGGCTGAACGTGATGGCATCCCGCGTGATTCTGGCAGGGTGTGCTCTTGCGGGAGCCGCACCACTCCATGGCCAGGAGAAGACAACCGACTGGCCGCGGTTTCGCGGTCCCGGCGGCTGTGGGACCAGTGGAAACATGGGGTTGCCGCTGACCTGGAGCGCGGATGAGAATGTGCTCTGGAGGACGGCTCTGCCGGGGCCGGGCGCATCGAGTCCGATTCTCGTCGGCGAGAAGGTCTTCCTCACCTGCTACAGCGGCTACAATGTCCCCGGCGCCGGCCAAGGCGAGATGGGCCAACTGAAGCTGCACGTCGTATGTGCGAATCGCGACAATGGCAAGATCCTCTGGGACTGCGAGGTCGTGCCGAGGTTGCCCGAGCAGGCGAGGATTCGCGAGACCCACGGCTATGCCTCCAGCACGCCCGTCGCGGAAGGGGATCGGCTCTATGTGTTTTTCGGCAAATCGGGCGTGTTCGCCTTTGACTTGGAGGGCAACCAACTCTGGCGAGGGGACGTGGGCTCCGACCTGCATGGCTGGGGTTCCGCGGCCTCGCCGATCGTCCACGAAGGGCGCCTGTACTGGATGCACGAGAGCCGGGGCATCGCCTACTGCGCTCAGGCCATGACCGGCAGCATCGTGTACGAACAGCAAATCGAGCGGGCCGGGCAGATCTACGTGTCGCCCGTGCTGGCTGACGGGAGGTTGTACTACCTTTCTCGTACTGGCCGGACATACGTTCTTCCGGCTGTCGCCAAGTACGAACTGCTGGCCGTCAACGATCTGGGAGACCCGAGCATGTTCAACGCCAGCCCCGCCGTGGCCGACAATCGATTGCTCATCCGTTCGGACAAGTTCCTGTACTGTCTCGGGCTTCCATGATGAACCCGGATGCTCAGTCGGCCTCGTGGAGCGATGCGTCGAGTTGCTGAGCCTGGCCCGGCTTCATGTGGTAGCTGTGCTCGGCGTCGGGGAACCGGCCGGCCCGGACCTCTTCGCTGTACTTGCGGAAGGCCTCGATGGACCGGGCACCCAGATCCCCGAAGGTCTTGGCGAATTTCGGGGAACTCTCCAGCGAGAGCCCGAGGATATCCGGGGCCACGAGGATCTGTCCGTCGCAGCCGGGACCCGAACCGCAACTGATGACCGGCACCGGGGATCGCTCGGTGATCGTTCGGGCGACCTCGGCGGCTGTCCCCTCGATGAGAAGGGCGGTCGCGCCGGCCTGGATCATCTGCTCGGCCAGGCGGATCAGATTGATCGCGGCGTCCGAGGTTGTGGCCTCCGCGCGGAACCGACCGACCGTGCTGATCCACTGGGGGAGAATCCCGATGTGGGCCATCACGGGAATGCCGGCGTCGCTGACCGCGCGGACCGTGTCGAGGTAGGCGCGTGTCGCCTCGATCTTCACCATCTGGGTGCCCGCTTCGACGAGGAATCGCCCGGCGTTGCGGATCGCATCGGCTGGGCAGGTTTGGTAGGATAGGAAAGGCATGTCCGCAACAAGATAGATGTTTGGGGCGGCTCGGCGAACTGCGGCGGTGATCGTGACCATGAAGTCGAGGGACACCGGGAGTGTGCAGTCGTGTCCGAGGACCAACTGGGCGGCCGAATCCCCGACGAGAATCATGTCGATCTGGGCCTGTGCGGCCAGACGCGCGGTCGTGTAATCATAGCAACTGACCGCGACGATCCGCCGGCGGTCTTGTTTGGCTTTCAGCAGATCCGCAATCGTGATGCGGTTTTCCATCTTCGACGATTCCAGAAAGAATTAACAAGCTCTCGGTTATGACCAGGGAACAAAACCCGCCCTCGCCCGTAAAAACGAATAGTTGAGGGTCTAAAATACGCTCATTTTTTCAATGAGCCGCGAAATATTTGACAATTCCACAATTTACTTCTTGAATTCCCTCAGGGAAAGCGTATTTTCTTCTCTGTCTTCGGTTTTCGTTAAAGATTCCGCCTTGCTCCGCACGATGTTAGATGTTGGAGAGCACAAGGCTTTCCGAAGGCCAACAAGTAGCTTTTCATCACCCTCCTCCGAAGCCAGATTCTATTTGGAATCTGGCTTTTTGTGGCCGTTCTCGTTAGAATAGGCAAGATACACAAGTGTGATTGTATCGGCCTTGTTCGTCGTGTCAAGCTGAGGGTTCTCTCCTGACTTCCCGGCTCCATCCGAGACGGACCGATTGTCTTGTTGAGCGAGTTGCGGTACGATGCGTGCCTGTGGTGTCGTGGCGCGGCCGCGATCGATCTGAGTCGTTGTGGAGAACGCACGTGGTTCCGCAAGTGATGTTGGCCGAGCAGGGTCCTCGGGTGTCCCGACTGGTTCACGGTCTGTGGCGCCTGGCCCAATGGAGTCGGGATACGAAGGGAATCGTCGATCTGATCCACGGCTGTCTGGAGCAGGGGATCACGACGTTCGACCACGCCGACGTCTATGGGGACTATGCCTGTGAGAGTCTCTTCGGCGAGGCCCTGGCGCAGGCTGGCGTGGATCGCGGATCGATCCAGCTCGTGACGAAGTGCGGCATCAAGCCGGTGTCCTCGCATCGCCCGGGCCGGCGGGTCAAGTCGTACGACACGAGTCGCTCGCACATCGTCGCGTCGGTCGAGAACTCGCTGCGATGCCTTCGGACTGAGTACGTCGATCTGCTGCTGATTCATCGGCCCGACCCGCTCATGGACCCCCGACAGGTCGCCGATGCGTTCGCGAGCCTGCGAGAGTCGGGCAAGGTCCGCCACTTCGGCGTCTCGAACTTCCTGCCCTCTCAGTTCGAGATGCTGGCTTCGAAGCTGGATGTCCCGCTCGTGACGAACCAGATCGAGTACTCGGTGATGAACCTCGCGGCCCACGCGGACGGGAGCATCGATCAATGCCAGCGGCTGAACATTCGTCCGATGGCGTGGTCGCCGCTCGGAGGCGGTCGCCTGTTCGCGGAGGATTCCGAGCAGGCGGTTCGGCTCCGCGAGGCGCTCGGGAGAATCGCGCGGGAGGTCGGCGGGGCGTCCATCGACCAGGTCGCCATTGCCTGGGTCCTGAAGCACCCGGTGCAGTTCGTGCCGGTGCTGGGCTCGGGCGTCATGGACCGCATCCGCAGTTCGGTTGCGGCGCTCGACATCGAGCTGTCGACGGAACAGTGGTTCGAGATCCGCCGGGCCTCGACAGGGCGGGACGTTCCCTAGCCCGCGCGGCCCGCGGGGGACGGGCCGTCACAGAACCCGTTCTACCGGGCCAGTTGCGTCTCGTAGAGCGCCTGGTACACCGGACAGGTTCGGATCAGCTCCTCGTGCCGGCCCTGGGCGATGATCCTGCCATCATTCATGACGACGATCACATCGGCTGCGACGACCGTGCTGAACCGGTGGGCGATGATGAATGTGGTGCGCCCTCGCATGATCTCCTGGGTCGCGGCGTGGATCTTGGCCTCGCTCTCGGCGTCGATCTGGCTGGTGGCCTCGTCGAAGATCAGGATCGCCGGGTTCTTGATGATGGCGCGGGCAATGACAATCCTCTGGAGCTGCCCGCCGCTGAGGCCGGTGCCCTGTTCCCCGATCACGGCGTCGTAGCCTTGCGGCAGTTGCATGATGAACTCATGGGCGAAGGCAGCCTTTGCGGCCGCGACGATCTCCTCTTCGCTGGCGTCCTTGCGGCCGTAACGGATATTGGCCCGGACCGTGTCGTTGAAGCTGATGATCTGCTGCGTCACCATGCCGATCTGGCCGCGCAGGCTCTCCAGTGTGACATCGGCGATGTCCTGGCCGTCGACGAGAATCCGTCCGGAGTCGGGGTCGTAGAATCGCGGCAGCAGATTGACCAGGGTGGTCTTGCCAGAGCCGTTCGCTCCGACGATCGCGACGTTGCGTCCGGCGGCGACGGTCAGGTTGATCCCGTTGAGGGCCGGGCGCTCAGCCCTGGGGTATGTGAAGACTACCTCGCGGAACTCGACGCTGCGCGAGACCGGGGGCAGAGCGACGGCCCCCGGCTTCTCCGTTTCCACCGGTTCGTCCATGATGCCGAACACGCGTTCCGCGGCGGCGTTCGCCTGCTGCAGCTTGTTCCAGATGTCGCTGGTCTTGCGCGCCGCCTCGGCGGCGCCGCCGAGCAGGCCGAGTATGGCAAAGAACGTCGCGCCCTCGACGTTGCCCTGCGTGACCCACGCCATGCCGGCGACGATGGCGACGGACCCCGCGATCATGCCGAGCACCTCCAGCACGGGATGGGTCGCGGCGTCCACTCGTGAAATGCGCAACAACTGCTTCAGGAGCCGTTCGTTGATCAGATGAAACCGCTGGCGTTCGTGTTCTTGTTGGCCGTAGATCTTCACGACGCGCAGGCCGGCAACCGTCTCCTGGAGCTTGCCCAGCATTTCGGCGCTCGACTGCAGAGATCGCTTGGTGGCCTTTCTCATGCGGCGTCCAAACTTGCCGAGCATGAAGACGACCGCCGGGGCGCCACAAAGGAAGATCAGCGCCAACTGCCAGTTGAGCAGCATCGCCATCGCAAGCATGAACATCGCATTGAGCGGTTCTCGCAGGGCCTTGCCCAACAACATCTTGATGGCGGACCCCATGGCGTTGGTGTCGCGCACAACGCGGCTGATCAGATCGCTGGGACGTTCGCTGGCAAACTCGCCAATCGGCATCCGCGTCATGTGCACGAAGACGTCTTCACGCAGCTCGTTGATGCCGATTTGCACCACCTTCTCCGCCAGATAGTCCTGATAGAACTTGGCAACGCAGCGAACGACGGTGACGATCAGCATCGCTGTCATGATCAGGGTGATGGCCGACACCCGACCGTGGGTAGACTGCTCGCGTGGCAGGAAGCTCACCGCCCAATGGGCGATGCTCAGCCCGCCCAGCGTGGCCTGCCACTTGACGCGTGCGAACACGTTCCAGTCCAGGGTCCGGACGTAGGCATGGTTGGCGGGCGTGTTCAGTTCGAGCGTCAGAGGAACGAAACCCTGTTGGGCCCGCCGCTTGATGTCCAGCCGGATGGTCTCCTGCGACGTACCGGCGAGGGCTTGCAGCAGTAGAGGATAGGAACGGTTCTCGCCTGGCAGAGCGATGTCGGTTCCGACGATATCGCTGATGTAGTCGTCTCTCTTGAGGCCCGCCTTCCCGGCCAGGCCGTTCTCCTGGACGTGCGCCACCAGAAGATGGGTCTGAAGAGAGGGGCCCGTGCCCTCCGACAGTTCCGCGCTCGACGGCACGTGGAACCTCAAGCCGTAAGCCGTCTCGCACGTCGTGCGGTCGACCCAGCCATGCAGCCCTTCGTCGGTCAGCATGACCTTCAGGATCGGGATGATCATAATGAAACTGACCGACAGAAGCATGGCGATGGCCATCGCGCTGACAACCACGACGATGACCCGAGGCCATTGCGGCCAGATATAGGCGAACAAGCGAGTGAACTCTTTCATGTGCGACAGAATCTCTCCGATGGTCGGCCGGTTCTGCTGTCGGGATGGCCGCATTCGGAGGCCGCCGGCAATCATGGCCTCCGTCTCAATGGGCAGCGCAATGGCCTCCAGGGCCCAGACAGCGGGTGCAGACTAACAGAGCCATCGGACGCGGTCAAGCCCAAAGCCGTGCCCTCGCGTGTTGAGAGGCCCCGGCGGAGCCTGCTTGTGGTGCTCGGCGGCGGCGCAGCGCTTCAGTACTTCTTGCGGAACTTCGCCGTGGGGATGTTCATCAGCTTGCGGTATTTGGCGACGGTGCGTCGCGCCAGGTTGGGGATTCCCGCCTCCGCCAGCTTCTCCTTGATCTGGTCGTCGTTGAGCGGGCGGCTCTTGTCCTCCTCGTCGATGATCTGCTGGAGCTTGACGCGGATAGCTTCCCAACTGTGGGCCTGTCCGCTCGTGTCCTCCGTGCCCCCGCTGAAGAACTTGCGCAGCGGCAGGATCCCCCAGGCGCACTGGAGGTACTTGCCGGAAACCGCCCGCGAGACCGTGGCCAGGTGGACCCCCACCTCGTCCGCAATCTTCGCCATGGGCAACGGACGCAGGGACAGGGGACCCTGCTCGAAGAAATCCTTCTGGTGTCGGACGATCGCCCTGGCGACCTTGAGCAGGGTGTTCTTTCGCTGCTCGATCGCCTCGATGATCCAGTGGGCGGACCGGATGTTGCTCAGGAGGAACTTCCTGGTGTTGTCACTGACGTGATTATCCTCGGCCATCCTCGTGTAGTAGGGGCTCAGTCTCAGGCTCGGCAGGCTGTCGTCGGCGAGCCGGACCGAGAAGTCGTCCGAACTGTCTTTCGCCTCCACGATCACATCGGGCGTGATCGGGATGCTCTCGTTGCGCCCGACCTGCAAGCCCGGCGAGATATCCAGCTTGCGGAGCCGCTCGATGGCGAGATTGAGCCGGTCGATGGTGCAATCCATCCTCTTGGCGATTTCCGGCAGGCGGTTCTCGAGCAGGGCGTCCATGTGATCGCTGACGAGACGATACTCGAAGTTCATGTCCTCGCTTCTCTGGGTCAGTTGAATCAGCAGGCATTCGCGGATGTCGCGGGCCCCGACGCCGGGCGGGTCCAGCTCCTGGACGAGCCGGAGGGCCTCCTGCAGATGCTCCGGCGTGAATGCGGTCTGGTCCTTGTTGTGCAATTGTTCCAGCGGGACGCCGACGTAACCTCGCGCGTCGATGTAGTCGATGATGGCCTGGCCGGCCTTCTTGACGGGCTCCTCGGCATCGACGAGGCGCCACTGCTCGGTGAGATACTCGTGCAAGGACTGTGGCGGGGCGGCGGTGTTCTTGATGGCCTCCAGCTTGAGGTCCTTCTCGTCGTCATCGGAGTGACTGCGGTAGGGGCCGGATTGATCGATGAGGTCCTTGAACTCGTCGCCGAGGTTGCTGAGCCGCTCGAAATCCTGGGCCTGGTTCTTGACGTCCACGACCAGGGCTTTCTCGTCCGCGTCGTCCTCCGGCGGGACCTCGGGCGGCGTCTCCATCTCGTCCGGGCTCGAATTGTCGTCGAGTTCGAGAATGGGATTGCTGTTCAGTTCCTGCTCGATGCGCTCCTGCAGGGCCAGAATGGGGAGCTGGAGGATTTCCATGGATTGGATCATATGCGGAGCGAGCTTCATCCGCTGCTCCATCCGCATTTGTCCTGTCATTTCCAGCTTCATGGAACCACCTGTGCACCCCAATTGACGCTCAATTCGACGAATCTCAACCTATGATAGCTTCGTCGTGGGTTTCGTCAACAACCCCCTGGTGGTTCGGCCGCTTTCCCGTGCAATCTCCGTTCGGAGTGCGTCTCCGCAGAGTGTCCCTGCTCGACGGAACAGATGTGCGAGAATGTGCGACCTGCGGAGAGATGCCTGGTCCCCAGCGTTCTCTACTCGATGGCCTGTCGGCCGAGGATGGCGTCGGTGAGGATGCGACCGCTGGCGTACTCGATCGTGCTGCCGGTCGGCAGGCCGCGGGCCAAACGCGTGATGCGAACGCCGAACGGCCTCAAGACAGAGCTGATGTAGAGCGAGGTGCCATCTCCCTCGATGTTGGGATTGGTCGCCATGACGATCTCTTGCACCTCGCCTGCGCGGACCCGTTCGACGAGCTTGTCGATCGTCAGATCGCTGGCATTGACGCCCTCCAGGGGCGCGATGTGTCCGCCCAGGACGTGGTAGAGCCACTTGCAGGCCCCAGTCTTCTCGAGACTGATGACGTCCTTGGGCTGCTCGACGACGCAGATCAGGCTCCGATCTCGACGTGTGTCGGAACAGACCTGGCACAGATCCGACTCGGACAGGTTCCAGCAGACCCGGCACCGCTTGATCTTGGTCTTAACATCGCGAATGGCGTCGGCCAGGGCCATGGCGGCCGGCGCATCGCTCTTGAGAATGTGGAATGCCAGACGCTCGGCGGTCTTCGGCCCGATCCCGGGCAGTCTTCCGAACTCCTCGATCAGTCGATTCAGCGTGGCGGTGTAGGCGCTACTCATAGCGAAAGAAGCTCACTCCTGGGGTTGTGTCATTGGTTCTCTTCGATCTTGGTGATCGTCGCATCGAGGCCGACGAGGACGATCTTGACCGCCGGATCGCCGACGATCTCATATCGCTTCTGGGCATTGGGCTTTGCCGGGTTGCCCTCGCGCTGGGCCGACGGTGCGGCGGCCAGAGCAAACTTCACGCGGACGGTCTGCCCCAGGTGCTCGCTCAAGAACGAGGCGATCTGGTCCGCCCGACCGTTGCTCTCGCACATGTGCTTCTGCATTCCGCCGGTCGGAGGGAACTCGATGACCAGCGTGTTGTCCGTGAGTTCCCGGGGCGTCGAGCCGGTCAGGAGTCCGGCGGTGCCGTTGCCGAGCCTCGTCCGGATCATCTCCAGGATCTCCGTCCAGTCCTGCGCGAGATCCACGGACGCCGAAGCAGCCTTGGACTGGCCGAGCAAGGGCAGTTCTTCCACTCTGGCCGGTCTCTCATCAAGATGGGCTGCTGGCGCGACGGGCTTCGGCGCCGGTCTATCCTCGGTCAGCAGTTTTTTTTTAACGGCGCCGGGCGCACCCTGGGCCTGAGCCATCAGCTCGTCCACGTTCATGAAGTGCTCGCTCAGAGCGAATCGCAGCAGCGAGGCATCGAGCAGGGCCCTGGGCGTGTCGCTGTTCTTGATGGTCCAGCGGAGTTTTTCGAGGGCGGTGATGTTGTAGATGAGGGCAGCGGCGTCGAACTTCCCGGCCAGAACGCCGGCCTTGGCCTTCTGGTCGGCCGTGAGGATCACGAGGTCTGTGTTGGCGCCCGCGGAGCGGAGGACCAGCAGATCGCGCATCGACTCGATTGCCGCATCGACGATCTGGATCTCGCCCAGCCCGGTGCAGACCAGGTCCTCGATGGCCGTGAGCGTGCCCGCCGCGTCGTGCTCCGCGATCCGCTCGATGAGCCGGTGCATCTTCTCCGCGTTGGGCCGGCCCAGAAAGTCCTCCAGGAGCTGCGCCGTCAAGGGCTGGATGCCCGTGCTGATGAGCCGGTCCAGGAGGCTCAAGGCGTCCCGCATTGAGCCATTGGCCATCCTCGCCACCGGCAGGATCAAGTCCTCCTCGAATCCGATGCCCTCCTTCTGGAGGATTGTCTTGAGTTGCTCGGCGATCACCTTCGGACTGATATTGCCGAAGTCGAACCGCTGGCATCGGGACTGGATCGTCGCGAGGACCTTGTTCGGCTCGGTGGTCGCGAAGATGAACTTCACATGCTCCGGCGGCTCCTCGAGCGTCTTGAGCAGGGCGTTGAACGCCGCGGTGGTCAGCATGTGCACTTCGTCGATGATGTAGATCTTGTAGCGGGCGCGGGCCGGACGGTAGATGGCGTTCTCTCGCAGCTCGCGGATCTCGTCGACGCGGTTGTTTGAGGCGCCGTCGATCTCGATGACGTCGATGTCCTCGCCGGTGTTGATGGCGACGCAACTGCTGCACTTCAGGCACGGGGTCGTCGTCGGCTCCTTCGCCTCCAGGCAGTTCAGCGCCTTGGCGAGGATTCGGGCCATCGTGGTCTTGCCCACGCCGCGGGTGCCGGTGAACAGATAGGCATGCGCGACCCGGCCGGTCTCGATCGCGTTCTTGAGCGTTCGCGAGATCGGCTCCTGCCCCATGACGTCGTCGAACGTCTGGGAGCGGTACTTTCGTGCTAGAACCGTGTAAGCCATGGCGATTTACTATTGACGATTCACTATTTACTATTGCTTCGGGTCGTGCGCCTTGCTGAGACGAAGATCGAGGTCAATTCCTTGCCCTCGCCGAGCAGCAAAGCAATCTTCTTCGTCGCAAGCAGACTCTCCTCCGACAGGAACTCCATCCAGAAGCAGGATTCGTCTGCCTCCTCCACGACGATGCTCAGCTTGGCGACGAACGCGGCCCTCGACTGCGCCAGACAGGCAACCCGGTAGTTCGCTGCCGCCCCGGTGGAACAACGAATCAGTTGCGACCGGATATGCCGCCCGAGCGGTGTCTCCGGCAAGGCCAAGGCCAATTTCACACAACGGTGTGCGAACTGCGTAACCCTCGCCAGCAACTCCTGTCGATTCATGGGGACTCTCCCTTCGACTCCCAAATCGCAAGTAGTAAATCGCAAATCGTCGATTGAAAAAAGATCGGCCGGGTGCCCCCACACACGGCTGAGCGTCCGCTTATGGCTGCTCGGTTCCCCGCCTGACCAGGTTCACGGGCTCGGCCTGCATGGGACCCGGCCGGCGAAAGGGTCCCATGCGCGATTTCTCGCGTCTGGGGTGCCCATCATATCCCCACTATTCCCGAATCAAAGAGCCTGCGGCAAGTCCCGGAAGCCTGCTGTCGCCCAGGGACCCAACCGACAGGGCGACACTATACCACACCCGCCGGCGTCTTGCCAGCAAAAGATTGAATTTTCGCACGGGGTACGGCGTGTGTCCTCGAAGATCCCGGCCATTGGGAAGGGGGACAGCCTCAAATCGTCCGGACTCGTTCGTAGTGACGCCGTAAGGCGTTATCTTCTCTGCACTTGGATACGTACCCCGTTCGACGCGCTCAGGGCAGGTTCTTACGAGTGCTCCGCGACAGGCCGTGAAGATCTCGATGGACCTGAACCGAGATCGGTTTGTTCTTGCGAATCCCCCGGCCGGGATGGTAGAATGAAACCAGCTTGAGAAACGAAGGCGGGTTGTGTTCTGTCATAACGTTCGTTGCTATCATAATTTCGTTTCTCCTTCATATCCCGCCGGCCTTCGTAGGTGGACGGATCTCTGTGCGCCAGCGGAGCGGCGTACGCTCCGACGGCGCGCTCGTCATCCATATTCATCATCCCATTGCTGAAGAAGGCGAAACATGCGAAACCACAGAAGAACCCGAGTGCCAGCCCTTCTGTACGTCCTGGTCCTGGCCCTCAGCCCACACAGTCCGGCCGGGATCATCTCCGTGGACGACGACGGCCCGGCGGACTTCACCACGATCCAGGCGGCCATCGACGCTGCGGTCGATGGGGACACGGTGATCGTCCAGCCCGGCACCTACACCGGCGCCGGCAATCGCGACATCGACTTCAAGGGCAAGGCCGGTGGCATTCTATTTGGCCCTGGAAGGGAACAAGACACATCCTATGTGCTCAATTCCATAGTCTGGGGCAATACGGCATATGTCGCGGCGGACGGCTTCGCCGCGGATGATGTCGCAGTCGAGAGCGGGGGGATACTGGGGAGGATGGGTGTCAAAGCGGCCTACAGCCTCATCGGCGCAGATTCCAATTCGGTGGATGATGATACGATCGCGCAGTGGCTCAACGGAGATCCTTTGTTTGCGACCCCTGGTCGCTGGGACCCCAATGAACTTGCCAGTGCACCGCTTGACGACTTCTGGGTAGACGGCGACTATCACCTCAAGAGCCAGGCAGGCCGATGGGATCCGAACAGCGGACGCTGGGTCGAGGACGATGTGACAAGTCCCTGCATCGACGCGGGTGACCCGAATAGCCCCGTTGGGGACGAGCCTCAGCCAAATGGCGAGCGGATCAACATGGGAGCCTACGGCGGCACCGCCGAAGCCAGCAAATCGCATTTGAACCAATAGAGGGCTCTGGGATGGACTATACGTATCGCGACATCGCCAAGATGATCGATCATTCACTGTTGAACCCTGTGCTGACTGACAAGGAACTCGAGCAGGGGTGTCGGCTGGCCTTGGAGTATGATGTCGCCAGCGTCTGCATCCTGCCGTATTGCCTTAGGCGGTGTGCCGAGATCCTCAGAGGTAGCAGCGTCAAGCCGAGCACGACAATTGGTTTTCCTCATGGGGGGCATACGACTGCTGTCAAGGTCGCGGAAGCCACGCAGGCTCTTGCTGACGGCGGTCAGGAGCTGGACACCGTTGTCAATATCAGCAAGGTCCTCAGCGGCGATTGGGAGTATGTCCGCTCGGAACTGGCCGCGGTGATCGATCTGACGCACGCGCACGGACAGAAGGTCAAGGTCATCTTCGAGAATTGCTTCCTGAACGATGGCCAGAAGATCAGGCTCTGCGAGATCTGTGGGCGGCTCGGCGCCGACTGGGTGAAGACCTCCACCGGCTACGGCTCAGGCGGTGCTACGATTGAGGATCTGAAACTCATGCGGCGGCACTCGCCCCCGAGCGCGCAAGTCAAAGCAGCGGGTGGCATTCGCGATCTTGACAAGCTGCTGGAAGTCCGGGCTTTGGGGGTCACGCGCGTGGGCGCGACGCGCACCGCGGAGATCCTCGACGAGTGCAAACGTCGATTGGAGTTGAAATAGGCCTTCAGGGATTGTCGCGGGCAGGACAGGTTGCGTTGCCGTTTGGAGGCGAGTCCTCAGTAGCGAGGGACCTCGTCTTCTGAAACCTCGGTGATCGTCACGTTCTCCTCGTGCTCGTCGAAGCTCCAGACGGTGACGACGCCGTTGCTCTCCCTGATCTCGCAGACCTTGCAGGGTTCGAACTTCGTCCCGTTCCAGACCCAGCGGACGGTGATTGGGCCGTACATGATGTTGGGGTACTTGACCGGATCGCACCTTCTCGCATCGACCTTGCCGAATTTCTTCGTCGGCCGGGGGGCGATCGACGGCAGGACTTGGTTATCGGGCATAGGACTGGCCGGAGGCCGTGTTGCGACGACCTCGGCGCGAGGGGTCTCGGGCTGGATCGTCTCGGGCCGCACGAGAGGGATGCTGTCCGCGGGCTCGGCCGCTCGTTCGGCATCGTTACGGGTGTCTGCGTTGCCCGGCACCGGCGGCTGGTTGCTGAACAGCAGGACCACGAGCGCCGACACAATGATGACCAGTTCCAGTCGAGTGAGCTTTGCTGGCATATTCGGCATTGTTCCCTCGGCCCGCTACGTGGGCCGCTCCATCGGGCAGGATTGCCGGGTCCGAAAACAGCAGACCCGTATCCTCCGCGAAGACCATCGGCTGTTTCCGTGCCTCAGTTAAAGTATAGGGCGGGTTTCTGGACCCGCCAACTGCCGTGCCCGGCCGCCAGATCGACGCGGACGGCGCCATCGGGCGTGTGCCACTCGTTGTCCTTCTTATCGGCGGGGGACGTTGGGCTCCGCGGGCCCGAAGCAGTGGAGGGCAGGCAGATGGCTTTCGCCGATGGTGAAGTAGCCGGCGCCCTGGGCGTCGAAGCAGATGCCCTCGCCTTGCCGCTCGCGAGGCAGTGCCAGCCGCACCTGCTTGCCTTCGAACGCGCGCCACAGCCGCTCGCCTGCGGGTCGGACCCACAGCGACGCGCCCAACATGCCTCGCACGATCACACGCCGGCCGTCGGGCGAGACGTCGCCCGCCACCGCAAGGCCCCAGGGCAGCTTCGTTACGCGTTTCATCTTCGTTGGTTCCGTCGTCGATTGGGGATAAGCCGCCAGGTACACCTTCGAGGACAACTCCCGCTTGGAGATGACGTACAGGTCTCGGGTCAGTGGATCGACGATCAGAGTCTCTGCGTCTCGCCGACCATCCGGATAGGTGAGTCGGATTGCGTCCGCCGGACCGATCTCCATTGGATCGAAGGGCGTTGCCGGATCGATTCTGGGTTCGGGGACCCGGTAGACCGTGATACTGGTGTACTTCGCGTCGTTGTCCCCGATATCGCCGATGTAGAGGCACTGCCGGCTGGGGTCGGGTCCCGGGCCGACCGCGATGTCTTCCCAGTCGCGGGCTATGACGCCTGCGAGGTTGCACACGCCCAGGAACTCGCCCTTGTCGTTGATGGCGAAGACGCGGGCGGTGTCGCCGGAGTCGTTGTGGACCCAAAGCACGCCGGGACTCTGCCGACTGGCGACGATCCCCGACGCCTCGCGAATGAGATCGCTTTGCACGACGCCCACTCTCCGACCGGGGCCGAACTCGCCCGACTTGGCCGCCAGCGTGCAGGAGCAAGTCAGCAGCAGACCTGCGCACAGCGACGAACACAGCGAGCGGACGCTTGATCTTTGTTTCACGTCTGTCCTTCCAGATTCAACGGTTGCCATTCTATCGCTTGCCCAGCGGGCGGGCAACGAGACGCATTGACCATTGCATTCCCCGGAACGACCACTATACTCGCTCTTGTTGCCGCTGGGGAGGACCCGGCAGCGGCGCGTATTGGAGGATGACACATGGTTCAGACGAGCGTGTTGGCCACGGTGGGCAAGTCGATGCGGCGCACGAGCCGCCGGAAGACGGCTTCGAGACCTGCTCCGACTGCCAAGATCTCCCGCGTGCGTAAACCGGAGGAGATGTCCCTGGAACAATGGCAGGTCGCGCTGCGCAGGCAGTTCGCCCAGCGGCAGGATTACCGCGTGACCAATCTGGGCACGGAGCCGATCTTCTCGGAATTCCTTGTGACGAACCCCGTGACCGGCGGCGAGTACCGCGTGGCGATCCGCGGCCAGGGGCTGGGCGACAACTACTGCTCCTGCCCGGACTTCGCGGTGAACACGCTGGGGACCTGCAAACACATCGAGTGGCTTCTGGGCAAGCTCCGTCTGCGGCGGGGGGCGTCGTCGGCCTTTTCCGAGGGGTTCCGGCCCGCCTATTCGGAGGTCTATCTTCGCTACGGCGCCCGGCGCGAGGTGGTCTTTCGACCGGGGACAGAGTGCCCCAAGGGTCTGCGGCGGCTCGCCGCGGGTTACTTCGACGCGAGCGGCGTCCTTCAGAGCCCCGGATACCGGCGGTTCGAGTCGTTTCTCCGACAGGCGGCCGCCTTCTCCCACGATCTGCGGTGCTACGACGACATGCTGGACTTCGTCGCGGAGGTGCGCGATCGGGCGACGTTGGCCGAGCGGCTCGACGAGGCATTCCCGACCGGCATCGAGAGTCCCGCGTTCAAGGGATTGCTGAAGGTCCCTCTGTATCCGTACCAGCGGGAGGGGGCCCTGTTTGCCTCGCGGGCCGGACGCAGTCTGATCGCCGACGACATGGGACTCGGCAAGACGATCCAGGCGATTGCCGCGTGCGAGATTCTCGCGAAGATGGCGGGGATTGAGCGGGTCCTGATCGTCTGTCCGACCTCCCTGAAATATCAGTGGAAACAGGAGATCGAGAAGTTCTGCGACCATCCGGCCCTCGTGGTCGAGGGGGGCTTGGCCCGTCGGGCCGAGCTGTACGCCGGCGCCGGGTTCTACAAGATCATCAACTATGACGTGGTGCATCGGGACCTGGACGCGATCCGCGGATGGGGTCCCGAGGTCGTCATTCTGGACGAGGCGCAGCGGATCAAGAACTGGAAGACCCGTCGGGCTCAGAGCATCAAGAAACTCGAGTCGAAGCACGCGATCGTGCTGACCGGGACGCCCCTGGAGAACCGCCTGGAGGAGCTGCACTCCATCGTGGAGTTCGTGGACCGCTTCCGTTTGGGACCGGTGTTCCGTTTCCTCGCGGAGCACCAGCACGTGGATGAGACCGGCCGGACCGTCGGCTACAAGAACCTCGACACGATCGGGCGGACGCTGGCCCCGATCCTGATCCGCCGGACGAAGAAGCAGGTGCTCCAGCAATTGCCCGACCGGCTCGACAAGAACTACTTCGTGCCCATGACCAAAGAGCAGATGGCGCACCACGATGAGAACCGCGAGGTTGTCGCGAGAATCGCGTCCAAGTGGCGCCGGTTCGGGTTCCTGTCCGAAGCGGACCAGCGCCGGCTGATGATCGCCCTGCAGAACATGCGAATGAGCTGCAACAGCACCTACCTGCTCGACCGAAAGACCGACTTCGGCTGCAAGGCAGACGAGCTGGTCTCCGTCCTGCAGGAGTCGTTCGAGCGACCCGAGGACAAGGCGGTGGTCTTCAGCCAGTGGCTGGGCACGCACGAGCTGCTCGTGAGCCGTCTGGAGTCGGCGGGCCTGGGATACACGCTGTTCCACGGGCGGATCGATTCGAGGGACCGCAGGGACCGGATCGCCCAGTTCAAGGAAGACCCGAAGTGCCGCGTCTTTCTCTCCACGGACGCCGGCGGCGTCGGCCTGAACCTCCAGAACGCCTCGACGGTCGTGAACATGGACCTGCCCTGGAACCCCGCGGTCCTGGACCAGCGGATTGGCCGAGTCCACCGCCTGGGCCAGCACAATCCCGTTCGCGTGGTCAACTTCGTTGCCCAGGGGACGATCGAGCACAGCATGTTGTCGGTTCTGGCGTTCAAGCAGTCCATGCTCGCGGGCGTGCTCGACGGAGGGCAGAGCGAAGTCTTCCTCGGCGGCTCCCGACTGAAACACTTCATGGAGTCGGTGGACCGCGTGACCGGGTCGATTCCGCCCGCGATGCCCGTGCCGGAGGACGGACATGAACAGGCCTCCGAGCCGGCTGCGTCGCGGGAGCCCGCACCCGCACCGGCGACCGGGCGAACGGAGTGGGAGGGCCTGTTGTCCGCAGGACTGACCTTGCTGAACAAGCTGGGCTCCGCCCTGGCCGTCGAGGGCAGGGGGCCGGTCGAGGTGGGCGCGGGACTGCGGATCGAGACAGATGCGGCGAGCGGTCAGCGTCACCTGAAGCTGCCTGTGCCGTCGAAAAAGGCGCTCAGCGACCTTGCGGGCCTGCTCAGCCAGTTGGCGGAAAGATTGTGACAACAAACACAAGGGACTATCGATGAATCACTGCACTGTCGGTTTGTTTTCGGCGACCCTGCTCGTCGCGTGCTCGCAGGCGGTCGTGGCCGCCCAGCAGGACGACCCCTATTTGTGGCTCGAAGAGGTCCGGGGCGAGAAGGCCCTCGAGTGGGTCAAAGCCCGCAACGGCG
This sequence comes from Sedimentisphaerales bacterium, assembly GCA_035342095.1. Lineage (GTDB taxonomy): Bacteria > Planctomycetota > Phycisphaerae > Sedimentisphaerales > Anaerobacaceae > PLanc-01. Next base: position 22,684 of record DAOQWL010000082.1, read on the forward strand.
CGACGCTGGCGGTTCTCCAGGCCCAGCCGGGATTCCAGGAGACCTATGACAAGGCCCTGGAGATCCTCAACTCCAACGTGCGAATTTCCTACCCGCAGATCCTGGGCAAGTACCTTTACAACTTCTGGCAGGACGAGAAGAACGAACGCGGCCTCTGGCGCCGCACGACCCTGGAGCAGTACTGCACCGCGTCGTCGCAATGGGAGGTCCTGCTGGACATCGACCGGCTCTGCCGGGAGGAAGGGGAGCAGTGGGTCTTCAAAGGGGCCGACGGCCTGTACCCCGACTATGACCGTTTTCTCGTCCGTCTCTCGAAGGGCGGCGGCGACGCGGTCGTGGTCCGCGAGTTCGACGCGGCGGCCAAGCGGTTCGTCGCAGACGGGTTCGTCCTGCCCGAGGCCAAGAGCGACGTCTGCTGGCGGGACCGCGATTCGCTCTACGTCGGGACGGACTTTGGGCCGGGGAGCCTGACGGATTCCGGCTACCCGCGTATCGCCAGGCTCTGGAAGCGGGGGACGCCTCTGAGCAGCGCCGAGACGGTGTTCGAGGGCGAAGGCAAGGACGTCGAGGTGGGCTTTGCGACGATCAATACGCCCGAGAGGCGGTACGACGTGGTCCATCGCGGCATCACCTTCTACACCGCGCACACCTACGTGATCGAGGACGGCCGGCCCCTCAAGCTCGACATCCCGGACGACGCCGACTTCGGCGGATTCTTCAAGAACCAACTGCTCGTCAAGCTCAAGTCCGACTGGAAGCTGGGTGCGAACACCTATCGGCAGGGCGCCCTGATCGCCATCGACTACGACAAGTACCTGAAGGGGAACCGGGCGTTCCATGTGATCGTCGAGCCGAACGAGCGGTCCAACGTCGTCTCGTTCGCGGACACCCGCAACATGCTCCTGGTCCATTTGCTCGACAACGTGCGCAGCGAGCTGTACGCGTTTCGCCTGGAGGGCGGTCGATGGTCGAAGCAGCGGATCGACGCCCCGGCGCTGGGCACGCTGGGCGTCGTCTCTACGGACGACCGGTCCGATCAGTATTTCTTCACGTACCAGGGCTTCCTGAAGCCGACGAGTTTGTACTACGTCCCGGACGGCGGCCCGATGCGCGAAGTCAAATCGCTGCCGCACTTCTTCGACGCCAACGGCCTGACGACGGAGCAATGTCAGGCGACCTCCCGCGACGGCACGCAGATTCCCTATTTCGTGGTGCGACCTCGCGACGTGAAGGCGGACGGCGCGAATCCGACTCTGTTGTACGGCTACGGCGGCTTCGAGATCGAGATGCTGCCCGGCTACTCGGCCACCACAGGCGCCTGCTGGCTGGCTCAGGGCGGCGTCTACGTCCTGGCCAATATCCGCGGCGGCGGCGAGTTCGGTCCCGCCTGGCACCAGGCGGCGCTCAAGGCCAACCGCCAGCGAGCCTTCGACGACTTTGCGGCCGTCGCGGAGGATTTGATCCGACGCAAGATCACCTCGCCCGCCCACCTGGGCATCATGGGCGGCTCCAACGGCGGACTGCTCATGGGCGTCGAGCTCACCCAGCGTCCCGACCTGTACAACGCAGTGGTCTGCATGGTCCCGCTGCTCGACATGAGACGGTACAACAAGCTGCTGGCCGGCGCCAGTTGGATGGCCGAGTACGGCGATCCCGATGTCCCCGAGGAGTGGGCCTATATCAGCAAGTACTCGCCCTATCACAACCTGCGAGTCGACGGCAAGTACCCCCACGTGTTCTTCTACACGTCCACCGCAGACGACCGCGTACATCCGGGCCACGCGAGGAAGATGGCCGCGAAGATGGAGGGGATGGGCCAGAAGGTCTACTACTACGAGAATCTGGAAGGGGGCCACGCGGGCGCCGCGATCAACAAGCACCTGGCTTTGCGAACGGCTCTGACCTACAGCTACCTCTGGATGCAACTGAAGTGATGCGAATCAGCCGAACGAGTCCTTGCGCCGGCGCAGCTCCGCGAAGACCTCGACGGCTCCGGCGCCGGCCATGCCCATGGCGGCCTTGACCTCAGGATGATCCGCCAGCAGGAAGAGGTTCGTCGCTCGCTCCTGGGCGATGGTGGAGGGGACGGTCAGGCGGCCGTACTCGACGGCTTTCTGTACCTCCGCCAGACGGTCCCGCAAACGCCGGTTGCCCGGCAGGGTGGCGACGGCGAACTCGCAGTTCTCCATGGCGTAGTCGTGGCCGCAGCAGACGAGCGTTTCGGGGGGCAGGGCCGCGAGCCTCTGCAGCGACTGCCACATCGTGGGTGCGTCGCACTCGATGAGTCTGCCACAGCCGCCGACGAAGAGCGTATCGCCCGTGTATACGACCCCCGGCTCGTCCTCATTGTGCGGCGGGATATGGTAACAGACCGAGGTTCGCGTGTGTCCCGGCGTCGCGAGCACCTCGACTCGGATTTCGCCGAACGTCAGTACGTCGCCCTCGGTAACCGTGCGGTCGGAGATCGGGATCAGGCTGCGATCTACCCCGATGACCTCGCAGCGCGTCCTGGACCTCAGCTCCGCCGCGCCGCCTGCGTGGTCCCAATGATGGTGCGTCAACAGAACGGCCGCCAGGGACAGACCCTGTCCCGCCAGGGCGTGTAACACGACGCCGGCATCGCCGGGATCGACAATGCACGCGCGATGGTCGCCGCACGAATGAACGTAGATCAGGTTGTCGCCCAATGCCCGGATCGTAGTCACGTCTGCCAAGGTCGGTTGCCCTTCCACGTTACTCTTGAGCTTGCTTGTCCGATTTGTGCCTGAGATTCAGTCGCCGGCCCGGCGGGTTCTCCATTAGACAGCGTATCGGGCCGGCCGTTGCGTGTCAAGGTCGCCATTGTTGTCTATTCTTCATCGGAAGCACGCTAGTACGACAGCGCTATTTTAGCTCAAGATTTTGTGAGGTGTGATCCGATGAT
>DAOQWL010000083.1:0-24601 GCA_035342095.1 Sedimentisphaerales bacterium
GGATCAAGCTACGCCATCTCTACCCACCAAATTAAGATGGACGGCGTACTACGCGATCGGATCGCGCACACGGCACATCCAATCACAGCTACGGGGCCCGTTCACCCGCCTCGATACAGGCAGTCATTATACCACAATCGCCCCGCCAGGCCAGGATTACCCGCCGTGACAGCAAGGCGTGGTTTCTGGGCAGATTTCCGGGCACATCGCTGGGTGGCACGGGCAAACTCGTTTGCCCGTGGAGTCTCGAAGGGGCCGACGCTGCCGAAACAGCACCGTCAAACGAGTTTGGCGGTGGCGCCCACTGCCAGAATATCTTCACACACAGGGCGTGTGTCTGTGCAGACTATCGGGCGTCAGTGCCCCGCCCATCCGGATTCGTCCTGTCCGCAGGAAGTCCGTTTGTAGTGACGCCGTGAGGCGTTATCTTCGCGTGACCCGTGCCTCGTGGCCCGTGACCAGAAGATATGCCCCTTCGGCAAGCTCAGGGCAGGCTCTCACGGGCACACTACAAGCAGGCTGGCGACTGCTCGTGCTCGAGCATCCTCTGTTTGACGGCGATCCCGCCGGGGGCGGAGAATCCCCCGAGCCCACCGTCGGTGCGGAGGACGCGGTGGCAGGGGATCACCAGGGGGATTGGGTTGGAGGCCATGACGCCGCCCACGGCCCGCGCGGCGCCGGGCGAGCCGACCTGATGGGCCAGATCGCTGTAAGTCCTTGTCTGGCCGTAGGCTATGGCTCGGCACGCATTCAGAACCCTGCGGGCGAATGGCGATGCATGGTCCAGCAGAATGGGCGGATCAATGCTGAAATCGACGTTTTCGCCCTCGTAATAGCCGGTGATTCGTTCCTGGAGGGTTGGGAGGAAGCCCGGATCAAGACGGACACCCTCGCCGGCAGGGCCCAGAGCCAGGAGCAGAGCCTGCTCCGCTTTCCGGCGGTCCGGCGTCGGCAGGAGGGTGCGCGACAGGGCATCGCCAGTCCCGGCCAAGCCGAAATAGCCCCACTTTGTCCGGATAATGGCGTATTGCAACACTTCCAACCTCACTATTCTCGGTCTATAGCAGCATATCGTCGGCACATGGGCCTAGTCAACGGTGAATCGAGCAGTGCCAGCGCGAGGGGGCCGTAAGGGCATACCCATACATTGTACCGGAGAAAGTCGGCTCATCGGGTTTCAGCGTACTTCGGGAACCCTTGGGGACTCCGTCCCCAAACCCCTGAGATTTTCCGCTTTGAGCCAATAGCATGGCAGGGGAGCGGCACGACATCACCATGCGGTGGTCTCGGGCTTGGGGGATCGAGGTACCGCCGTGCCGGTGGGCGAGCCGTCCCGTGGTGGCTTGCAGACCCGAGAATGCGAGGGTATTCTTGACCTTGCCGCGGCGGACGATAGGGCTCTGCTGAGAAGCAACCTGAGCGCCGCCGCGGTCCAGTGGCATGGCGACGCCGCTCACGTGGGGCGTCGCTCTTTCGCCCAAACCATGCTATTGGCGCAGAGCGGAAAATCTCCCCCGCACGCCCGCTTCGGGCGTGCCTGGATCAGGAAGTGCGATGGAACCGCATGAGCCTGCAATATTACAGGCGGGTGGTGAAATTCGTTGACGAAAGGGGGCGATTGTGCTAAGAAAGAGAGTTTTCGCAACGCCGGGCTGATGGTATGTCGCTAGATGAACTGAGAAAACGGATCGATGAGATCGACGTGCAGCTTGTTGACCTGCTCAACGAGCGGGCGAGCGTCGTCGTGGAGATCGGCAAGCTCAAGACGCAGGCCGAGCGCCCCATCTACGCGCCGGACCGCGAGAAGCAGGTTCTGGACAAGGTCGTCAAGTCCAACAAGGGACCTCTGCCCGATCGGACGCTGGTCGCGATCTGGCGGGAGATGATGAGCGGGTCGTTCGTGCTGGAGAAGCGTCCTCGGATCGCCTACCTCGGTCCCGGCGGCAGCTTCAGCCACACGGCGGCCATGCTCAAGTTCGGCCGCAGCGTCGAGTACGAGCCGCTGGCGGACATTCGCTCGGTCTTCGACGAGATCAGCAAGAGTCACTGCGATCTGGGGATTGTCCCGGTCGAGAATTCCACCGGCGGGGGGGTGATCGAGACGCTCGACGCCCTGATCAACACGGACGTGAGGATCTGCGCCGAGGTGCTGATGGCGATCCATCACAACCTGCTGGCGAACTGCACGCTGGAAGAGGTCGAGAAGGTGTACTCGAAGCCGGAGGTGTTCGCGCAGTGTCGCAACTGGCTGGCCGCGACGTTCGAGGAAGCCAATACGATCGCGGTGGCCTCGTCGGCGAAGGCGGCGCAGTTGGCTGCGGAAGAATCCTACGCGGCGGCCATCGGCTCGAAGGTGGCGGCGGAGCTGTACGGGTTGAACGTGGTCTGCGAGAACATCGAGGACATCGCCAACAACGTGACGCGATTCCTCGTGGTCAGCCGGGAGGACGCGCGTCCGACGGGCGAGGACAAGACGTCCATCGTGTTCAGCACCGCCCACAAGGCCGGCGCCCTGGCGGACGTGTTGGAGACCTTCAAGAAATACAATATCAACCTTACCAATATCGAGTCCAGGCCGAGCAAGAAGCGCGAGTGGGAGTACCATTTCCTCGTGGATTTCCTCGGTCATCGGACGGAAGAGCGGGTGCAGATCGGGCTCGAAGAAGCCCGGCAGCATTGCCTGCAGCTTTCCGTTCTCGGGAGTTTCCCACGGGCCAAGGAGGTCTTGTAGCGATCTGGACATAGGAGAGCACCATGAGAAAACCGTTTGTGGCGGGCAATTGGAAGATGAACACGGACAGTCGCTCCAGCGTGGAATTGGCCCAGGGGGTGGCCAAGGGCGCATCCGGCCTGGCGGGCGACAAGGTGAATGTGGCCGTGATCCCGCCGTTCGTGTACCTGCAGTCGGTCGTGAAGGCCGTCAGCTCCACCGGCGTGTCGGTCGGCTCGCAGGACGTCTACATCGAGCCCAAGGGCGCCTTCACCGGCGAGGTCAGTGCCGCGATGCTCAAGGACGTCGGCTGCACGTATGTTCTCTGCGGCCACTCCGAGCGCCGGCACGTCCTCGGCGAGTCGGACGAACTCGTGGGCAAGAAGGTGACGGCATCGATTGCCGGGGGCCTGTTGCCCATCCTCTGCGTGGGCGAGCTGCTCGCGGAGCGGGACGCAGGTCAGACGGAGGCGGTGGTCGCGCGGCACCTCAAGACCGGCCTGGCCGGCCTGAGCATCGATAAGATGTCCGCCGTGACGATCGCCTACGAGCCCGTCTGGGCGATTGGGACCGGAAGGACCGCGACGCCGGAGCAGGCGCAAGAGGTACACGTGTTCGTCCGCAAGGTGCTGGCCGAGATGTTCAACCAAAAGCTGGCCGACGAGATCTGCGTCCTCTACGGCGGTTCCGCCAACGCCGGCAACGCGAAGGACCTGATGGCCCAGAAGGACGTGGACGGCCTGCTCGTCGGCGGCGCCAGTCTCAAGGTCGATGACTTCGTGAAGATCATCCAGGCTGCGGTGTAAGCACCTGGCGTACGAAAATCCGGGTATAACCGAGAAAGCCGCCTATTCAGGCCGGCATGACTGACGAATTTGTTATTGAGGCGTCCGTATGACTTTCTTACCTCTGTTGGCAGTTGGCACTCTGATGAAGATCGTGGCCGTCCTGTTCGTGCTGGTCTCGATCGTCCTGGTTCTGGTCATCCTGGTCCAGAAGGGCCGGGGCGGCGGGCTCAGCGGCGCATTCGGCGGCGGCATGGCCAGCGGACTGCTCGGCTCCAAGACCGGCGACTTCCTCACGTGGCTTACCATCGGCCTGGTCGTCGTCTGGCTGGGCATGGCGGTCCTGATGGCCAAGTTCTTTCGGCCGAGTGTAAGCGACGAATACGACGCCAAAGCTCCGACTTCGACCACGAGTGCACCGGCCTCGGCGCCGGCGCAACCTGCCGGTACGACGACGGAGCAGCAGCCCGCGGTGCCGACTCCGGCGGCAGAACCTGCTGCGCAGCCGGTGACTGGAGACGCCGCACCAAGTGGGTCAGCCGGCCAGTGAACCTTGTGTTGGCATCTGGTCCCAGACGCTCCACGCGAGTGCGTGGGCGTGCTTCGCCGGATGCGCGTCCGTCCATCCTAGGGATGTTTTGAGAGTGAATGCCGATGCTGAACAGCATGACGGGATACGGTGAAGCGGCCGGTGAACTGGAAGGCGTCTCCTATGCCGTCGAGGTCAAAACCGTCAACAATCGATATCTCAAGACCATCATCAAGCTGCCGGAAGGCGTCACGTTCCTGGAGGAGGAGATCGATCGGGAGTTGCGGAAACGTCTCTCTCGCGGCACGGTGAACTATGTCCTGAGACTCCGGGGCGCCTCCGCCGGGGCCTTGTTCGAGATCGACCAGGCGGCCCTGGCATCCATTGTGTCTCGTCTGAAGGCAATCAGCTCGTCGGTAGGGGCGACCGGGACGATCGATCTGGCCGGTCTGCTCGCGTTGCCCGGGATCGTGCAGCCCGTGCAGCCGGACGAGGAGCAGAGTGCCAGAATCAAGCAGCTCGTCGTTCACCTGACCGGCCAGGCTCTGGACAAGCTCCAGCAAATGCGGGAGGCGGAAGGCCGCTTCCTCCAGGCCGACCTCGACAAACACTGTGATATCATGGCCCAGGAGCTGGACGCCATCCGCAAGTGGAGCGGGTCGGTGGTCCTGGAGTACGCCAAGCGCCTCCGTCGTCGCGTGGAGGAGCTGCTGGCGGAGGCCAAGCTCAAGCTCGACGAGCAGACCCTGGCGCGGGAAGTCGCGATCCTGGCGGACCGGTCGGACATCTCGGAGGAAATCGCCCGCCTGGACGCTCACTTGCAGCAGTTTCGCCAGATCTGCAAAACGGATGGGCAGGCCGGGCGGCGACTGGACTTTCTCAGCCAGGAGATGCTTCGCGAGGCGAACACCGTGGCGAGCAAGGCCGCCGATGCCGATATCGCCAGGTCGGTCGTGGATATCAAGTGTTGCATCGAGCGCCTCAAGGAGCAGATCCAGAACATCGAGTGACGAGGCCGCGGCATCGGAACAGGCCGCGACATGCTGCGTACAGTAGGATGGTCCAGGCAGACAACCCAATGAAGAGAACTCGCGGCAAGCTGATCGTGATCAGCGGGCCCTCGGGCGTCGGCAAGAGCACGATCACCAAGGCGGTGATGGGTCGGCTCAAGGATGCCTATCTGAGCGTCTCGATGACGACCCGACCCCAGGCGCCGGGCGAGCAAGACGGCCGGGACTACTGGTTCGTCTCGCGCGACCAGTTCCTCAAGCGAATCGAGGGGGGCCTGTTTCTGGAGTATGCCGAGGTGTTCGGCAACCTCTACGGGACGCCCCGCGACAAGACCGACGAGGCCCTGGCGGCCGGAAGGACCGTGATCCTGGAGATCGACGTCCAGGGCGGCCGGCAGGTCAAGGCGATCTATCCGCAGGCAGTGATGGTGTTCATCATGCCGCCGAGTTCGCAAACGCTGGCGGAGCGGATCGGCCGTCGAGGTCGCGAGAGCGGCGACGTCGTCGCCCGCCGGCTCCGGGCCGCACAGAACGAGATCGACGCTGCGGCGCTATGCTATGACAATATGGTCGTCAACGACGACTTGGACCAGGCGATCAATGAAGTGATCCGGATCATCGAGAACGCCCCGGACGCATAATTTGGAGAACACAGATGCTGGAAGAACTCAAGAGTGATGAAATCGTCAAGAAGGTCGGCGGTCGGTTCAAGCTGGCGGCGCTGATCCAGAAGCGCATGCTCGAGATGTTGCAGGGTTCGCGACCCCTGATCGACAACACCGAGGGCAGGACCATGATGGAGATCGTGGTCCAGGAGATTCTCCAGGACAAGATCACGGTCGACGAGACGCCGTACGTCCGCAAACCGAAGGCGGAGGTGGAGAGCCGCAGCGACGAACTGGATCGCCTGTTCGAGAAGCGTCCTTCCTTGTGAGTGCCCGGGACAGTGAACACGAGTGCCGAAGGATTTGAACATCCTGTTGGGCGTCACGGGCGGAATCGCCGCGTACAAGGCGGTGGACCTGGCCAGCAAGCTGACGGCGGCCGGGGCAAGCGTGCGAACAGTGATGACGGAAGCCGCCTGCCGGCTCGTCGGGCCCAAGAGCTTCGAGGCGGTCACCGCGGCGCCGGTGTACACGAGCCTCTGGAGCAACCCGCAGGACCATAGCAGCGCCCACATCTCGCTGGCGGACTGGGCGCAGATTGTGGTCGTGGCGCCCGCCTGCGCCGACATCGTGGCCAAGGCCGCCCACGGCCTCTGCGACGACCTGCTCAGCACGACGCTGTGTGTCTGCTGGGCGACGCCGACGCTCTTCGCGCCGGCAATGAACACCCGCATGTGGGAAAACCCCGCGGTGAAGCGCAACATCGAGACCCTGCGGGCGATGGGCGTCCGCTTCGTCGGCCCGGTGGCGGGGCGCCTGGCCTGCGGCACAGAGGGCGTCGGCAGAATGGCCGAGCCCCAGGAGATCCTCGCGGCCATCGAGGAACTGGCCGCTGAGAATAAGCAATAGGATTACCTCCATTTCTGAACGCATCGGCGCCGGCGGCCGATAGACGGATATGATGGGCTCCATTGAGAGGTGATCCGATGGTCTTCCGGTGCTGTTCAGCATGTGAAGCCGCGTGGAATGCACGAGAGGATTTTCTCGCGGATGCTGATGTGGCTCTGATTGGGTATCGGGCCAGTCTGATCGACCTGCACGCCGGAGTATTTCTCTTCAGCCACCGCTGCGGCGCTGTGATCATGATGGACGCCGGCGAGTTCGTGGACCTCTACGACGGGCCGGTGTATGAGGATCGCCGGACGGGGAGCGAGGAGTGTCCTGGGTACTGTCTCCGCAAGGAGGAGCTGCGTCCTTGTCCCGTCAAGTGCGAATGCGCCTACGTGCGAGAGGTCGTCCAGATTGTCGTGAACTGGCCCAAACGCCAGGATACTACCAACCCGAGACTTGCCAGGCTTGGGTTCCCTGTGTGAGACGAGCTATCGCACATCAGGAGCCCGCCGCACGTCTGCCGCGAGTCCATGCCGCCGGAGAACTTGCCCTGTTTTGACATCCCTGGTACATTGGCTTTCCGAATCGCGGCCCATCGGGGAATCGCGAATAGGAATGGCAGATTATGCGTATTCTAGTCACGGCGGGGGGCACCCGCGAATACATCGATCCGGTTCGATTCATCTCGAACGCCAGCAGCGGTCGGATGGGCTACGCGCTGGCTCGCGCCGCGTTGAGGGCCGGCCACGAAGTAACGCTGATCACCGCGCCGACCGCCCTGACGCCCCCGGCGGGTGCAAAGGTCATCCGCGTCGAGACCGCCGCCCAGATGTTCCAAGCGGTGAAAGAGCAGTTCCCGAAGTGCGATTGCCTGATCATGGCCGCGGCGGTCTCCGACTATACACCCGCCAAACCCTCGAAGACCAAGCTCAAGAAGCAGGTCGCCAGACTCGTCCTGGAACTGAAACCGACGCCGGACATCCTGAAATGGGCAGGCAGACACAAGACCAAGTCACGAGCCACAGGCCGCGGGCCACAGATCGTCGTCGGCTTCGCACTGGAGGATCGCGACCTGCGAGCCAATGCCGAGCGGAAGCTCCGCGAGAAGCACCTCGACATGATCGTCGCCAACGCACCAACTTCCATCGGCGGCGACACATCGACTCTGCACATCAGGACCCCGAGAGGGGATTGGCTCGAAATCAGGGATATGAAGAAGGCTGCGAGCGCGAGCCGAATTATCGGCATCATCGGCGCGGCGTGCAAATCAACAATCAACAATCATCCATCATCAATCAGTCCATGATGCCAAGGTCGTCCTTCGTGATGATCGACTCGAAGGTGTAGCCGGCCCCCTCGATGTTCTCGCGGGCCCCCTGCTTGCGGTCGATGACGCAGACGATCTTCTTGACCTTGGCGCCCGCGTCGGCGATGACCTTGGCGGCTTCGAGGACCTGGCCACCGGTGGTGGCGATGTCCTCGACGAGCAGGACGACGTCGCCGGCCTTGAGGACGCCCTCGACGAGCTTGCTCGTGCCGTAGTCCTTCTTGCTGTTGCGGACGATGATCCAGTTCTTGCCCGTCTCCATCGCAGTGGCCGCGGCCAGCGCGACGCCGCCCAGTTCCGCACCGGCGATCAGCGTGACATCGTCGGTCATGTGCCGGGAAAACTCCTTGCCCAGCGCCTTGAGGATGTCCGGGCAAGTCTCGAAGAGGTACTTGTCGAGGTAGTATTTGCTCCGCTTGCCGCTGCGGAGAATGAAATCGCCTTCGAGGTACGCGGTCTGCTTGATACGCTGGATGAGCTCTTTCTTGGTCACGGGGAAACCCTCGGAATTTACTATTTTTTATTTACGATTTACTCTTGGCGAGCGACCGAGCGTCTGAATCGGGCCGTGAGCTTCGCTGGTCAAATAGTAAATCGTCAATCGTAAATCATCAATCACTACACTCTCAGCTCGACCTTTCGGTTGAGTTCTTTCGCGTACCTCTTTCGGATCGGGGTCACGACGCCTCGGATGAACTCGTCCACCTGCTGAGGGGCGCGGCCGACGTAGGCCGCGGGGTCGAGGACCTTCTCGAAATTGAGCTTCGCAAAGGCGCCGTCGGTCCGAAGACGGGAGATCAGGTCGTTGGGCCGGCCGAGCTTCTTCACCTCGTTGGCGGCCGCCTGCGAGTACTGGCGGATCTTCTCGTGCAGGTCCTGGCGATTGCCGCCGGCCTTGACCGCGGCCATCAGGATGTTCTCCGTCGCCATGAAGGGCAGTTCGGCCATCACGTGCGACGCGATCACCTTCGGATAGACGACCAGGCCGTCAAAGACGTTCAGGAGGATCTGCAGAATGCCGTCGACCGCCAGGAACGCCTCCGGGATCACGACCCGCTTGTTGGCGGAGTCGTCCAGGGTCCGCTCGAACCACTGCTCGGAGGCGGTCATCGCGGGACTGGTGGACAGGCTCAGCACGAGCCGGCTCAGCGCCGTCACTCGCTCGCACCGCATCGGGTTTCGCTTGTAGGCCATCGCGGACGAGCCGATCTGCGACTTCTCGAACGGCTCTTCCATTTCCTTGAGGTTCGCCAGCAGGCGAAGGTCGTTGCACGTCTTGTGCGCCGACTGCGCGATCAGGGCCAGCGTGTTGACGACAAGCGTGTCGATCTTCCGGGTGTAGGTCTGGCCGGTGACGGCGCAGACCTTCTTGAAACCGAAGGCCGCAGCTACGTCCTTGTCGAGCTGACGGACCTTGGCGTGCCGGCCCTCGAAGAGTTCCATGAAAGAGGCCTGCGTGCCGGTCGTGCCCTTGACGCCGCGGAAGGGCAGCGTCTCGATCCGGTGCTCGACCTCGTCGAGGTCCATCGCGAACTCCTGGCACCAGAGCGTGGCACGTTTGCCGACCGTGGTGAGTTGGGCAGGCTGGAAGTGCGTGAAGCCCAGCGTGGGCATGTCCCGATACTCCCGTGCGAACCTCGCCAGCAGGTCGATCACTGCGGCCAGCTTGCCCGCGGTCAGACGCAGCGCCTCGCGCATGATGATCAGGTCCGCGTTGTCGCCCACGTAGCAGCTTGTCGCGCCCAGGTGGATGATCGGAGCCGCCTTCGGCGCGACCTCCCCGAACGCGTAGACGTGCGCCATCACGTCGTGGCGGAACTGCCGCTCATAGACGGCCGCCTTGTCGAAGTCGATGTCGTCCAGGTGCCTGGCCATCTCGTCGATCTGGCTCTGCCGGATCTCCAGGCCGAGGTTCTTCTCGGCCTTGGCCAGCTCCAGCCAGAGCCGTCGCCACAGACTGAACTTCTTCTGGGCGCCGAAGAGTTCCGCCATTTCCCGCGAGGCGTTTCGCTCGACGAGCGGACTGGTGTACACATTCTGTTCTTGTGACATCGTGTTTCCTTCTGTCGGACGGACAGGACAAATGGGACGAACAGGACCTATATGCCGTCGGCGAGCTTCTTGTCTCGCGCGGCCAGCAGCTTTTCGACTTCTTCGACATCCCTTTTGCCGAGATTCCAGTCGGAGGCCGTGGCGGTCTCGGCAATCTGCCCGGGCCGACGCGCGCCGACGATGGCCGCGGTTACTTCGCCCCTGCGGAGGACCCAGGCGACCGCCAGTTGCGAGACGGTCTTGCCGTTGCGCCGGGCGATCTCCTTGAGCCCTTCGACCAGCTCCAGCGTGGCGCCGAGCTGCGGGTCCTGGAACTCCGGCATTCGCCTGCGGTGGTCGTCGGGGGCCAGGGTCGCGAGCCGCTCCCGGCTGAACGTGCCGGTCAGCAGGCCTCGCTGCATGGGACTGTAGACGACCACGCCGATCCCGTGCTGGGCACAATACCCGAGCAGTTCGCGTTCCACCTCGCGATGCAGCATGCTGTACGGAGGCTGCAGCGACGCGATCGGGTGGATCTTCGCGACCCGCTCCATCTGCTGCACGCTGAAATTCGACACGCCCAGGTAGCGGACTTTGCCCTCCTTCGCCAGGCGGGCCATCTCTTCCCAGGCATCCTCGATATCCGGGTCGGGATCGGGCCAGTGCATCTGATACAGGTCGATGGTCTCGACGCCGAGCCGCCGGAGGCTGTCGTGGCACTCCCGGCGGATGCTGTCGCGCTTCAGGTGTACGACCTTCTCTTTCTTGTCGTTCCAGAGGATGCCGCACTTGGTGGCAACGTAGGGTTTGTGCTTCGTCCGGCGCAGAGCCTGGCCGACCAGCTCCTCCGAGTGGCCCAGGCCGTAAGCGGGTGCGGTGTCGATCCAGTTAATCCCTTGATCCAGGGCCTCCAGGATCGACGCGACAGCCTCGTCGTCATCCTGCGGGCCCCAACCGTACTGCCACGGCCCGCCCATCGCCCAAGTGCCCAGGCCCACCGTCGTGAGCCGCATATCCGTCTTGCCCAACTGTCGCTGCTGCATGCCTCATTCTCCAAAAGGGCGCCGCAAGGCACTCCCTTGTGACCCAGTAGGATAGTCGGGCAAGGCGTTTTTTTCAACAGATATGTAGCGTCTACTGCTCGGGCTCCTGGAGCGTGAAGTCGCAACCGGCTGAGAGGAAACGCATGCGATGACCCATCATCTCCACGCCAAAGCCGACGCCGACGGAGATTCCGATGCCCCAGAAGACCTGTGGCCGGTCCGGCAGGTCGAACTTGACGAATCCCGCGTTCTCCGAGAGGTAGACGTCGTCGAAGACACCGATCCTCTTGCTCCCGTCGTAGACGTGTACGTCTCGGACGAAGGCGTCCACGGAGTCGGTCGCGAACACGAGCATGGCTGCCTTGATCCGCAGACGCACGTCGTTGATGATCACGGGCGTCGGGATCGAGAAGTGGAACCAGTTCGAGGTGCCGGGATTGCCTTCGACCTCGAAGTGGTAGCCCACGTGCTCCTGGAAGGCGATCCGATCGGGATACTCGATCGCCATGGTGTTGCCATGAATCCACGAGGCATGGAGGATCTTGGCTTCCGCGGCGTCGGCGCGGACCTTCCCCGGCGTCACGACGCCGGTCGCCGCGCCGGCGAGCACACCCATCCCGGACCATTTCAACATTTCACGTCGGTTCGTTCCCCTGCTCAGAGCTTGTTCGTTCATGATGCGTCTCCTTATACGGATCGAGAAGAAGAGAATCACCCCGCGCCGGCCACACGACCGGCGCACGGGCACGCGTTCACGAGACGATGAAACCGTCTAAGTTGAGAATGCCGTCAAATCTGAGGATACAGGTCCGTGCTGCCGAATCGCCTACCCATCTTACGAAAGCAAAGCACATCTGCGTCGGGTTGTCAAGCCCATTCCGCGCCGCGAACATGAATCGCACCCGCGATTAGGTTTCACTCTTTCGGCAAAGGGCAACCCGATGCTGTGGCATCGGGTCAATGATATCCGGCGCCGGGATAGAGGAGGTTCAAAGCCAGGCCGTGAGCAGGGCCGAGCAGACCGCCGATCACGTTCCAGGCGATGACCAGACCGACCATGCCCGCAGCGGGCTGGGCCATGAACTCCCGATAGCGAGCCGCCGCACGGTCGTCGAGGAACAACGTGAGGATCTCGCTGCCGTCGAGCGGGGGCAGCGGCAGCAGATTGAAGACCAACAGAATCAAGTTCAGCGAAAACAGAACGCTGACCACGACTGCGACGCCGGCCATCGGGCCCGGGGACCGGGCGACGGTCACCTGAGTCCAGGCGGATTCCAGGGGCGCCATGAACAGGTCCAGGGCCACGCCGATCCGGATGAGTATCGCGGCCAGGAGAATCAAGGCCAGGTTGGCGACCGGACCCGCCAGGGCCATCCAGGCCGCCTTCCTGCGGTTGCTGATCGCCCAGTAGGGATCGTACGGCGTGCTCGCCCAGCCGATCATCCAGCCGCCGAACAGGAAGGACACGATGGGAATGACCACCATTCCGATGGGCGATCGCTGGATGTGCGGAACCGGGTCGAGCGTCGCCAGGCCGGCGTCTCGCGCGGTGGAATCGCCAAGCGCCATCGCGGCGAATCCATGGGCGGCCTCGTGACACGTCGTCGAGATCACGAACACCGCATACCAGACCAATCCGAGTCCCAGTTCGACCGGCATCGTTGCCTATCCCTTTCACCCCTTTGTGCGTCCGAGCTGCCGCAATCGCGCCGGCTCAACGGTCCTCAGCATCGATTACGTAGCTCCGGCCCGCCTGGGTCTCGAATTCCACGACTCCGTCGCTCGGCTCGACGGTCTTCACCGGCGCCCCGGCCAGGCTCACGCGGACGGGCACGTCCGTCCGGACTCGGCACGCGTTGCCCGTGTTGGAGCGAATGACGCCTTTGTCCAGCTTGCCTTCCCGCAGGCGGGCCCAATGCGATGAGCGTGGTTGCCCCGGCGCGCTGCATCCTCATATTGCTTCTCCTGATAGCCAAGTATGCGTCTGATAATACTCCCCCATGCGGGACCGATAGACGACCCGGCGGTCTCCAGTCACAGTATCCGAAGCCAAGCGTCCGTGCAACCGTGGACTGCAAGGAGCAAGTGCATTTGCGTGAGCCATGAGCCCACGCAGACGGACCGGATTTGGCAAAAAGCTTATGTGGTTTTTGGCGTTGGCCGATTTAGTACATATGTTCTAGATGGATTCGTTTCGACGGGTCCTCTATGCCCTGCTGGGGGGCGGCCGGGACGCAGTACGGAGTCCCAACCCGGACGCAAGGGGCTGCGTTTGCGGACCCGGTCGGCGCGCCCGCCAGGAACAGGCGTTCACAGACGTAGGCACGGGAGGTTTGATATGAGTGAGATCGTCATGCTCCAGGGCGCTGAGTCCCGGACGGTGCTCGATGCGGTGGTCCAGAGCCAATCCCCCGCAATCATGTCGTACCTGTCCAAGGACAAGTGGCACGTGGCCAAGGTGGTCATGAAGCAGCTCACGACGGGCACGACGAGCGGCGCGGGCAAGCTGTTCGTCGAAGGGTACCACTCGACGGGCAAACCTCACCCGATCAACATCCGCATCGACCAACCGGTCGGGATGAACTTCAAGCACGCCTACGGCAAGTTCGTTTTCGACACGGTGGTCGTGAACCTGGAGCCGTCCTCCGATCCGGACGCAGGCGGGACCATCGTCCTGGCGGCGCCCGAGCGGATCGGGGTGATCCAGCGGCGCAGCTACTTCCGCGTCAATGTTCCGCCATCGCTGAAGGTCAACGTCGTGCTCTGGCACCGGACGGGCAAACGTTCGCCGGATGAGAAGAGCCATACGTACTACGAGGGCCGGCTGATGGATATCTCCGCCGGCGGCGCCCAGGCGGTCGTCCCTCTCACGCGAGCGACCGATGCGCCGGGCGGTCCCGTGAGCGAGACGGACTTCCGCAAGGGCCAGTTCATGGGCGTGCGATTCACACCGATGCCGTATGAGCAGCCTCTGATGTTCAACGCCCAGATCCGGAACGTCCTGCCCACGGCGGACCGAACGGCCCTGTGTATCGGTCTGCAGATCGTCGGTCTGGAGGCGAGCGAGGAAGGTCGGGAAATGCTCGGCCGGCTGGCCGGCGTGGTGGATCACTACCACAGGATCAACCAAGCCAGCGGCGTGCAACCATCCCCCGCGCCCGCAGGGGCGTGCTACGTTCCAGCCGATGCCCTGATGGACTGATCCGTCCTGCTCATCACACGCCAGCATGAGGCGCGCCGTCCGCGGCCGGTTCCTGGCCGGGAAGCGGCACTACGCGTGCCCTGGGGAAGATCCTGCCGTAGAGCCATCTGAAGAAGCTGCCGGCCGCGAAGTACCCGAAGATCAGGACCATCGCTGTCTGCACGCTGCTGAAGCAGACCAGCGCCAGGAGCAGGAGGAGCCGGATGAGGTAGTCGAACGGCTGTCTGCCCTTGAGATACACGTTCACGATGTGCGGATACCGAAGCCGGCTCACCATGAGGATGCCGACGCCCAGCGTCGCCAGCGGCAGCGCATACACCAGTAGGCTCAGGGTGGGGACCTGCTCCTGGTGGAAGATGATCAGACTGACGACGACGCCGGCCGCTGCGGGACTGGGCAGGCCGGCGAAGCTCATGTGCGAGACCTCATTCTCGTCGTTCTCGACGTTGAAGCGGGCCAGTCGAATCGCGGCACAACTGAAGTACACCAGCGCCGCCAGCCAGATGAACCGGTGAATCAGACCGCCCCAGAAGATCTCGTGGAGCTGCAATTCGTTCTCGACGAGCCGGAGCATGATGAAAGCGGGCGCGGCTCCGAAGCTGACGAGATCGCAGAGACTGTCGAGCTGACCGCCGAAACTCGACGTGCTCTGGCTCATACGCGCCAGCCGGCCGTCCAGCATGTCCGCGACCATAGCCAGCACGATCACGTATCCCGCCAGCGCGAAGCAGGACATCTTCCCTGCCGCCGGTTCGTGGGCTTTGCTCGCCAGGACGATGGCGGTGAACCCGAGGATTCCGTTGAGCAGCGTAACCAGCGAGGGCAGGAGGGTGACGTACTTGACGCGATGCCTTCGCACACGACGGAACAAAGGTCGCCTCGGTTTGTCGTCCATCATTCTTCGATGTCTACCGCTCATTGTTCTCCTGCTGCTTCCGCGGCGACCTCGGCGCATACTTCACCAGCGGCGTGAGTCCCGCTTTGACCTTGTCCCCGATGCGAACCAGGCACTCCACGCTCTCGCTGGCGGAAAGATACAGCTCGGTTCGAGACCCGAACTTGATCATGCCGAACTGCTCACCGCCGGTGAGTCGCTGGCCTTCCTGGGCGGCGCAGACGATCCGACGGGCGATGGCCCCGCTGATCTGACGGACGAGGAACCTGTCCCGGGGCTCGCTCGTTCGCACCATGGACAGGTTGTTCGACTCGTTCACCTGGCCCGCCCGCGGACTCATCGCATTGAGATACTTGCCGGGACGGTAGACGATTCGTTCGACCTTCGCGTCACACGGCGCGCGGTTGATGTGCGTGTTGAAAATGCTCAGGAAGATCCCGACGCGGAAGGCCGGACCGTCGATGAACTCGGCGTCCTCGACCATTCCCACATCGGTGATCGTGCCGTCGGCCGGCGACAGCAGGAGACTCTCGTCCCGCGGCGGTTCCCGTCGCGGGTCTCGAAAGAACATCAGGGCCCACGCCAGGATGATCGCGAGAACCGCGTCGATGGCGACAACCCCCCAAAGGGGCGCCAACCCAGGCCCGAATACACCTACGGCGGCCATCAACACCAGGACAACCGCCGGATAAACGACTACCTCAGGCAATCCGTACTTCGTCAATGGAATTCGCATAAGCAAATCATGATACGCACGGCCGCCCGCGGAATCAACAGGGAAAACACCGGGCGAAACACCCGGCTCGCGGGTGCAGAAGAAAGGCCGATCTCCGCTCAATCGGCCCTGTCAAAAGGAGGCAAGTACAGTCACGGGCAGCAAATCGCGAGAAAGGCCGCAATCGTGTGGTGTCTCTACCACAATGGACGCTGAGAAGCGCGAACTGTTACACGGTTTCTTGCAGTTTCCGCAAGAAGATGGAAATGCCGCGGCGAAAGAAGCGGGGCAACGGACTGGGCCTGCCGCCAGATCGACCGTAATACCTTGTCCAACAAAGACTTACAGAATACCCCCCCTCGGAATCCGAGGAGGGATCGGCAAACGGTCACCAACACCGCACCTGGCCGGAATGATCCATCACTTCTGAGCGGCCTAATAGACCAGGAACACCCAGGCAAGCACCGGAAGGCTGATGACGCCAGGGCCTGCGAAGACTACCGCATACAGCACCTTCGGCATGCCGAAGCCAAAGGCGATACAGGCGCCGCAGGCCCACGCACCGACAACGACCGCCGCCACGGCGCCCTTCCAGCGCCGAGCCCTCGCTTTTGCCTTTTCCTCCCGAGAAGTGGGCACACACATCTCGAGCATCCAATACACCTTGTTCATCACCACCACGCACGCCACCAAGAAAGCGACTGCCACAATGGTCTTGATAACCATGACTTCGTCCTCGTCATCTGCGATGGGCAGAGAATTGCGCCGCGAGCAAGGGTCCGTTGAAATTCAGCACCACATGTGACACTGCCGTCGGGCGTTCTCCTGGAACGCCCGCCACAATGGGTTCTCGTTCAGGCATGGTCCATCCTCATGGGACACGCAATTTCAGGCCGATCAACTCCAGAAGGAGTCGTGTGTTGGGATCGTCCTTTCGGCCGAGCGATTCTTGCGCCCATTCCCGCGCCTCGATATACTTGTTCTGTTTGTACAAACACCACGCCAAGTGGTTCTGGAATTGTGCCTCGGAAGGATTCAACCAAGCGGCCCGCCGAAACTGTGCCTCCGCAATCCAGAAAGCCTCACGGGACATCAGGTGCATACCCAGCGCATCGCGGTCGTAGCCCAGATGCGGATTGGGTCGCAGGGCATTCTCCCGCCGCTCGTTTTGGTCCAGGACTATGGGTGTTCTATGGATCATGGCTTTCGGGGTGTGCTTCTGTCGTATTGGTGCATGGTGGTTCCGTCAGGTTCCGCAGATGCCCGATCAGAGCATCAATCCGAGGGTCCAGGTACTTGGCCAGATCGTCGGGCGGCTGGCCGTATCGTCTGAGGAATCGACTCTTCGTTTCGACAAGAATCTCCCAGAACGTCGAGCATTCTCCCCAGATCTTACGCCCCACATCTTCTGTCTCTGCCTCCAATCCCAAGCCGTCTTTGAGTTCCTGGAGCACGCGGCGAATCCGCGATATTTCCGCGAGCAACCGAGTCCTCTGGCTTTCCGAGAGCGTGTTGTGCTCGACGTAGAGGACCGAACGGACCTCCCGCCCATAGGCATACTCCTCGACTTCACAAAGCATCCGGTCAAAGAGCAGAAGCGCCGCAGCAATCCCTCTTCGGTGGCTGCCGCCCATCGCAATCGGCAGTTGATCAGACATCACTCAGTTATCCTATCCTGCAAAAAGCCGTGGTAGTCTGCGATCTCACTGCGGCTTGACCCACACGCTGCGGAACTGCCTCTCTTGAGACCCTGTCTTGCCCTTGCCGGCACGATCATTCTCGGCTCGATTGCTGTCATCGCTCAGAAGCTGGACTCGCCTGAGCCCTTCATCAGGGTAGACAACGATTGCCTCGGCATTGAAACCCTTGAACGAGACGTGACGCAGGAGCTTGGGGGCCCTGCTATCGCCCGCCCAGCGATACAAGCGGGATTGCCCTTTTCCATCATACGACCCGCCGACAATGAGGTACTGTCCTTCCCAGGAGACCATACTGCGAATTCCCAGTCCCCCCAGATTCAAGCGAATCGGAGCCCCGAACTGCGCCCGTTCCCCCTGAACGACGGCATCGGCATTCAACAACGGCACCAGCAACGCCCGGCCCCCCGGGATCGGGTTGCGAAACCCGATCAGAAGGTGCTTTTCGGGAGTTACGCAGAGCCCTTCGATACTCAAGCCTCCCGGAGATTTTGGAGCCAGCGTCGCGGCCGCCGCCAGCTTAAAGGACTGGAGGCGCCTCTCGCCGAGCAAGTCCGCCAGCAGATCCCGATAGGGCTTGCCAACTGGCAGCAATTCGATCCCTCGCTCGGTAGCCCGGACCTCCGTCGCGAAAAACCGGTAGCGTGCAAGATCCACGTTCCCATCTTTGTCCCGGCCGTGCGAACTGATCCAGTAGATCCGGTCGCCAATCCTCGCGGCCCCCTCAATATCCGTCTCGGACGAGGTGACGGAAACACCCAAGAACCGAGCCAGATCGATGGATTGCAGCGGCGGACCGCCGCGCTGTCGGCCATACACCCGAAGGACGCTGTTTTCGTCGCTGGCGGCAACGAAATGCTCGCCGTCAAGAGCCGCCGCCGCAGAAGCATCCACTGCTCCAGTATGAACGCACGGCGACGCATCGCCCTGCAGGCCGGCACACACACTGGCGGTCCCAAGGATCGTCACGATGAACAAGAACAGCAGTTGAAACGGCGAACTTGTCTTCATTGCCGGTTCACCCAACGGAAGCATATCCCGATTCCTCGCCGCTCGTGATCGCGGCACGCAACAGGGAGTCCCGACTGACCATTCCCAGGAACGCGCCGTCGGGACCCACCACCGGCAGACGCTTGATCCCGCGAGCGGTCATCAACCCGATCGCCTCGTCAATCGAGGTATCCTGGCCTACGGTGACCAGATCCGTCTTCATGATCTCGCCCGCCGTGCGCTTGCGAGCTTCCTCGACGACGGCCTTGTGGCGTTTGCCCAACTCCGTGAAAGTCAGCTTGCTGGCAAGGCGGTCCCAGAGGCCCACCCTGTGCCCGGAGAACAGGCGCAGCAAGTCGCGATCGGAAATCAGCCCCAGGAACTTCCCGTCGTCGGCGACCACCGCCACCCGCTGGATGTCGTTGGAGTCAATGACCCGCATGACCTCTTCCAGAGAGGTCCCGGCGGTAACCGTATGCGTATCCCGCCGCATGACGTCCTTCACCAGGCATACATCGGTCAGCGCGACGTTGCACGCCTGCATGGCCTGCCAGTCGGGCATCTCCGCGGTAATGGTGCGGAAGACATCCAGACGCGCCAGGATGCCAACCAGCCTGCCCTCGGAGTCCACCACCGGCATACGTTTGAGATTGTTGAGGAGCATTCGATCCACCGCTGCCGTCAAGAGGTTGTCCTGGGCGATGGCGACGACGGGTTTGGTCATGACCTGCCCGGCTGTCATGTCCGCCATCTCTTTGAGGACGGCGTCGAGATTCTCCTGCCCCAATTGCTGCATCAAACCCAGTCGTACGGGCATCTTGCCGCGAGAGATCAGATCCCCCTGGGTAATGACGCCAACGGGCCTGTCGAGGTCATCCACCACCGGGATGCCGTTGAACCCGCCCGACAGCAGCATTCGAACCACGTTGCTGACCGGGGTCGTCGCATGGACTCTCTGCGGCGAGGGCGTCATGACATCCCGCACCTGCAGACGCTTGGGAATGAGATGCTTCTGCGTCTTGTGGGAAACGACCGCAAGATCGTTGACGGCGACGATCCCGTCGATCACCATCTCCTGGATCGTCGGCAGAATGCGTTCCGCTTCCGAGGCCGGCAGGACGATCTCGATCTTCAGGGGCATCTTGAACGAGAGAATCTCGATCTTCGAGGTGGCCAGATCGCCGTTCTCGTAACAGCCGGCAACCCCTCTGGCGACCGTGCAGCGGGCGGCCAGCTTCGAATCGCGAACGAACGTCAGAATCGCCTCGGACAGCGGCTTGCCCTGCCAACGGATGTCCTCGCTGGTATGGACCTGAATCGTCTTGTAGTTCATCATAAACCGCGCCTTTCTACAGCACCTTCGCCAACCACAGTCCCACCAGAACCAGCACCAGTCCGCCGGCGTTGTTGGCTACGACGTTGATTCCCGCCAGGGATCGGAACCCCGCGTCGGCGGTATTCACTGTCTCGACGGCAAAGCTGGAAAACGTCGTCAGCGCGCCGAGAAAACCGGTTACGAAGAACAGACGCACCGACGGCGTCAGCCAGGCCATCCGCTCGGCCAGGCCGAATGCCAGTCCGATCAGGAAGCATCCAACCATATTCACGATCAGCGTACCCCAGGGGAATCCGCTCCCCCAGAGCCTTGTCGCCAACAGGTTCACACCATACCGGCTGGCGGCGCCGAGGCAGCCGCCGAACATGACCAACACGAGTTTCTCCAAGCAACACCTGCCCGCAAAACCAATCCAACAGAACTCATTTCTTCACAATCAACACGCTGCACGGCGCATGGTCGCAGATCCGGTCGGCGGTATCGCCCAACAACCGGCCCCACAGTTCCGAGTGGTCGCTATGGCCCACCACGATCAGATCATAGCCGCCTTCTTCGGCGAACCTCAGAATGGCCTTTGCCGCGTGGCCCGATCTCGTTTCGCAGGCGATCGCGATGCCATGTCCCCGGGCAACAAACGCCAATCCCATCCAAAAGGCGGTGATGAACCAGATGTTCTCCTGCATGGGCAGCGAATCCCTAGTTCTTCTCTCTTCTTGCCCCTGTCTGGAAGGAGTAATTGGGTATGTCTGCGTACTGCCCCTGCCAGACCGAGCCGGTAGGAGTCATCAGCCGGACGGGCGGTTTGCGGGGGACTCCATCCCCACGATGGGATCGATGATAGGCAAATTGGCTCAGATCCGCAAGCCCAAATCTCTCAATCTCATCGCGGGGTGACCCTTCAGTTTTTCTCGTCGGGACCGCAATTCCATGCTTGACGTTGCAGGCGAGAAGTAGTATTCTGCTGCTTTTTCCAAAGGCGGGGAGTGTACGACCTCGCTTTGACCGCAGATGCCCACAAGGCCATCCGTCTTGGTTGCAGCGGCGAAATGAGATGAGAAGAACGGTAAGAAGGAGACATCCAGAATGAAAGAGTCAGCGGTGGAAATGAATAGAAACAGGCCCCAACTTGCGGCTTCGTCCGATGAATTTCGGGTCAATGCTGCGGGGTATCTGGAGCGCGGCTGGGTCATCGCGAACCACAAGCTCGTCTCGTTCCACGCCGCATTTATTTCGTCTGTGCTGAGCCTGCCCGTCAAGGAGCTGAGCGAAAAGGCCCTCGCAGGGGCCAATCTGAAGCTCGAAGTGCTGAAGTTCATGTTCCTCAGCGCCGAGACCATCGTGTCGTTGGCCATTCTGTACTTGTCGTGGCACATCGCGATCGCGATCCACGAGATGGGGCACTTCCTGACCGCCGCCAAGCTGACGGCCCTCAACAAGGACTCGCAGGAGAAGGCCGACGCCGCCCTCAAGAGCGGCAACAAGTTCGGCCTGTACGCCCAGATGCTCTTGCTGATTCCGTGGGGCAAGTTCTACGGCGTGAGGAAAGAGAACGGCAACTTCGCGCCGGATGCGCCGTACAATCTGGCGGTGTCGGCGGCCGCGCCGATCTGGAGCCAGTGGCTGGCCACGATCTGCTTGCCGATTGCCGCGTTCTTCATCGCAGTCGGATTGCTGGCAGGGCAGGAATGGATGATCTACATCGGCCGGTTCTTCCTGGCGCCGGGCGTGGTTGGCCTCCTGGACAGATTCTTGGCCGACCCGGGCAAGTTGAGCGAATTCCGCAACCGCGAGAAGGCCGCTGCGGAAGCCGCCGCCCGCGCCGCTGCGATCGCCGCCTCCGGCGAGGCTTGGACGGCCCGCGTCACAAAACTGAAGCAGACGATGCTCACCACCCGTATGCAGACGGTCACCCTCAAAGATGGCAGCCGCGTTGCCGCTCCCTGGCAATTCCGAAACTGCGCGATGGGCGGCCGGCACACGGAAAAGGAATATCCCGAGAGCAACATCAGCATGCAGGAGAGCATGTTCATGCCGCTCTCGCCGAAAACCTACGAAGACGCCCAGGAAATGACGGTTAAGCTCCAGAGCCGTCTGAAGGAAATCATCGAGTCTGCCCCGGGCGCGAAAGTCATGGGCGTCGGTCTCGAAGGCGGCATCGCCCCGTACATTGACAAGGAGCCCACGGATCAGGTGCCCGAGCAACGGATGTGGCGTTTCATGAAGCAGGCCATTCTGGACTGCGAATTCGTGCCCGGCGTGGACGTCGCCATCGCGCTGGACCCCGCCTGCTCCGAGCTGGAGAACGCCTATCGCGAGGAACGCGGCGAGCCGGATTCCGTCGGCATGTACCGCTTCTGGCGCGACAAGGACAAGGTCGAGATGAGCCGCGACCAGATCCTCAATCTCTTCAAGAAGGCCATGGAGGACGGCATCCCGATCCTCTCCATCGAGGACGGCTTCGGCGAACGCGACCACCAGGGCTGGCAGAATATCATGAAGGAGCTTGGCGACAAGATCTTCATCATCGGCGACGACCTGGTCACCACGAAGGACTCGAACATCGAGAAGTGCGCCAAGAACGGCGAAATCAACGCTACTCTGATCAAGGCCAACCAGATTGGCACGCTGTCCGAGACCGTGCTGGCCATGCTGACCTCGCTGGGCTACGGCGCCGAACTGGTCATCTCGCACCGCTCCAAGAGCCCGAACGACCCGTTCGAGGCGGAGATCGGAACCGCGATGAATGCTCTCGGCGTCAAGTGCGGCGGCGGCGCCAACACCGAGCGTCTGCAGAAGTATGGCCGCGTGATGGAGATTCTGGCTCTGGCCCGCTCTTCGCAACGCGCTATGACCGATAAAGAGCGAAAGGAGACCCAGGAAACCGTCAAGGAACTGGTGAAGACCCTGACCGGCCAGGATGTCGCGATCAAGGGCGATGCCGGCGATATCGATATCACCGGCCTGCTCATCAAGATGCTCGCGATCGAGGCCGTCAGCGGCACCGAAGAGGCGACCAACGCCGGCATTCCGTCGGCGGCTGCCTCGCTGTTCCTCGGCAAGAGCGGCATCATCCGCTTCAAGGGCTCGACTCCTTTGGGCACCAGTGCCGGCGAGGACGAGGCCATTCACTACGTCGATAGCATCATCGAGGCCTCCGAGACGACCAAGAAGTACCCGGACATGTTCAAGAACGTCGGCGACGGCACCTTCCGATTCAAAAAGGACGTCAAGGTCGCGGACGTCAAGGCCAAGAACGATGAGAAGCTCATGGCCCTCTGGAAGAAGTCCCGACGGTACGACGGCAAGGGTTGCATGGACGCGGTCAGCCACATCGAAGGCGTGCTCGCCAAAGCGTTCGTCGGCCGCAAGGTCGGCCAACTGGGCAGCCTGCTCGACGCGGACAAGGAACTGCTGGGTCTGGAACTGGCCGAGGCCATTCGCATGGGCCGGATTCCGCAGGATGCCCCAAAGGACAAGAAGATCCATGCCATGCAGCGTAAGAGCGTGCTCGGCATGAACGCCATCCTGTCCATGTCGCTGGCCCTGGGCCGCACGGTGGCCGCCGGGCAGGGCAAGGAACTCTGGCAGCTCATCCGTGAGATGTCGGCCGACACGATGTCCAAGTTCGTGGCCGCCAACGCCAAGGGTGAGAAGAAGAGCGCCGCGGACCTCAAGAAGATGGATTACGACCAGCTCCAGGCGCTGTATCAGAAGACCGCGACTGATGCGATCAAAGAGGGCAAGACGCTCTACGAGCTGCTGCGGGCTCAACTGCCGGTCTATCCGGTATAACCCCGGTCGGGGCGCGGGCCCTCTGAAGAATTCCTTCAGAGAACGCCGGCCGACGGCCGATAAACCGAACAGGCTGAGGGCTCTGTCCGAAGGACTCTTGGCCGAACGGTGTGATCCAGATGCAATTCGGCAGGTGTGGCTCTTTCCATTCGATGGAGAAGGGCCACGCCTGCCGCAGTTTTTGAGCCCGGAATCCAATTGCCGCAACCGGCCTTTGAGCCGAACTGGGGACCATGCAACGGCACAGTATCCTTCGCTTCCTGGTCTTCGTGGTGTTCTTCAGCAGCGGGGCCGCAGCGCTCGGCGGCGCGGTCCTGTGCGACGATTTGATCCGGTATTGCCGCAATAGAGAGACTCTCAGGCAGGCGGAATTGTCGATCCGCCGGCTCGAATCCCTCAACGCGGAATACGACGTTCTCCTGGAGCAACTGGAGGGCAACCCCGATCTGCTCAAGCGGATCGCTCCGATTGCATTGGGGACCGAGCGGAAGGACCCGAATACGGCCTATCCGAAAGCCCGGGCCCGGGAACTCGCCCTCGCCCGCAAGGCCGTGGTAGATCATCTCGGCGAGGAGCCCGCCGAGGCTTCCATCCCGAAATGGCTTCAGCGGTGCAGCGATCCCCCCAAGCGGATCGGCCTGTTCATCAGCGGCGCGAGCCTCATCCTGATTTCGATGGTGTGTTTCACATCCGCACAGACGGAAGAGGAATAATCGTGCCGACCCGATCATTACGGCTCACCGGGGATTGCACAGGGACGTCTCGCACATCGAAAACCCCGCGTCAATGGGCGATATAGGATTCGGACCTATGACCTCACGGGTGTGATCCGTGCGCTCTAACCAGCTGAGCTAATCGCCCAAGTTCGGGCCATTAGAACCGATTGCCCCATGCCCTGTCAAGCGCCAATCGCGGGGAATCTCTGGCTCAGGTGGCCACCAGGTTGACCCGTCCGAGCTTGACGCCCTTCATGCTCAGGATGTTCTCGCCCACGCGGTTGATCTCGCCGACCTGACCGCGAAGGACGATGATCTCCAGGCAGT
>DAOQWL010000084.1:0-24161 GCA_035342095.1 Sedimentisphaerales bacterium
GGGGTGCCGCAGTTTTGGTCCGCCACCCGCCGCACTTTTGCTCCGCCCTTCACAGAAGAACCCCTTCTGTCGATCCTCTCGCGTCATCATCGCCTCGAAGGCGTCGATATCGGGCCTGCCGACCTTGTCCTTTTGCTTGACCTGGATCGGATACCAGTGGTCCAGGAACTCGTCGAACGCGGGAGTTTCTCCCTTCCTGGCCGTCTGCTTGGCCGGCAGCGACGAGATGGGGAAGATCCGGCCGTCGATGCCCATGTCGCCCACCTGGGCCTTGTTCGGGATGCCCCCCAGTGCGATGACCGCCCAGTTCTCGAACTCGAACGGCGGGATCTTGTGCAGTTGCTCCTCGGTCCAGGGCAGGTCGCGAACCACGAAGCCCCGTCCGATCCGCCAGAGCTTCTCATCCTCCTTGATGCCGCACACGTCCCGCAGACGCTTGGCCATCACGCGACAGGCGGTCGGCGAGATGTCGATCCCGATCCACTGACGACCCAGGTTCTCCGCCGCCACTAACGCCGTCCCGCACCCACAGAAGGCATCGAGAACGATGTCATTCTCGTTGGTGCTGGCCTTGATGATGCGATTGAGAAGGGCAAGGGGTTTTTGCGTTGGATAGCCAAGACGCTCCTGAGCTTGCGAGTTGATGGGTGGGACGTCCGTCCACACAGTGTCGATTGGGCGTCCTTCTTGTTCGTCAAGATATCGCTTAAGTTGCGGCACTGCCCCGGATTTGGTCTGTACAACGACCCCTTGTTCGTATGCCTCCTGCATTCGTGCCTTTGTCCAGCGCCAAACGCGAGTGACTCCAAGGAATTCATATGTCAGATTGGGTCGGTCATGGTTTGGATTGATGAGATTGTCAAGCCGATAGATGCGCTCATCGTTCCAGCCGGGACCGCCCGCCGCCGCATCGGCCTTCAGTAGAATCCGGGCGTGCATCAGCTTGCGAGCGGCGGCCTTGCCTCGCGACAGCATTTCCTGCAGCATCTGCCGTTCCTCTTCCATCAGGGTGACGATATACTTCTTCTTCATGGTAGGTCTCCTTGCCTGGGTACAACTATCCCATCGGCAAAGAGACCTGAAAATATTCATCAACTCACGAGTAATGGAGGACTAGGTCGATGCCGCCCTCGGTCGGGACTGTCCGCAATACGCGCCAGCCTGTGAACTCGAGAGCCTCAGGGGTGCGAATGTCCACACTCCAAGGAAGGCGTGGCGAGCGCAGTTCATGGCCGGCGATGGTCACGCGGCCGAAACCCCGCCAAGCGCCGTCGATGATGACCGAGTGTAGCTCGGCACTGCCGATACGGAGCGGTTCCATGTTCAGCCCCTCGGCTTCCAGATGTGGATGATCACCTTGGCATGCCAGTTGTCCTCCTGAGTCAGGTAATACACACCGTTGCACTCGCGGGCGCGCAGGCCATGGCTGAGGTCGATCCACCCGGTCTGCTCGGCGATCTCCTGCGGCGCGCTGATGCGGCCGACGAAACTGCCGTCCTTGATGCTGTAGACACAGATCTGGCCTCGTAGTCCGGCGGTAGGCTTGCAGGCGGCGGTGAAGATGTAATCGCCGGCCCACGCCATGGCCTTGGGCGGCAGACCGCCGTCGTCCAGACGCAGATCCTTCGACACCCAAGCCACCTTTGCCCTGCCCTTCAAGTAGCCGTCCACCCGCAACATGGCCCGGCCGATGAGGCCCCATTCACCGTCCGGTTTAGCGATTTCCTTGGTGTAGCCGGTGGCGTAGAGGCGGTCCTGCTTGGCATCGTAGGCGATGCGGTGGACCTCGGTCATGCCTGTCGGGATCGCCGAGCGCACAGGCTCGCCCCATGTCCCCTTGGCGAAGGGCCGATGCCAGAGTGTGGTATGACTCTCGTCCCACCAGAGGCCGGCCTGCTCATCCACATCAAAGGCCCAAGGGCCCGGACGCCCCATTGTCAAGATATGCTGGGCCAAGCGGCCATCTTGGTCCATGCGGAAGACCTCCATTGGGCTGTTGCCACCACTGCCCCAACTGAACAGCCACCGGGCGCCGTCCAATTGCCGCATCAGCGTCGTAGCCTGGAGCATGGCTCCCGGCCACTTTTCTGCGCTGTCGCGGTAGCGAGGATCCTCGACCTGGTTACGGCTGTCGAGGGTCACTGCATCCCAAGACCAAGACCCACGGGGATCGCCGGCCTTCTGACTGAACACAGAGCGGAATCCGTAGGCAGTAAGATTCCCCCAGGTGTCGGGATGCACATCCCAGACTTCCGAGAACATGTGGCAGGCCTGCTCCCACATCAGCCTACCCTCAGGATTGAAGCAGCGCAGGATGAAACCGCCGCTAGGGGTCTTTTCGTCGTAGCGCATGCCGACATAGAGGTTGCCCGCCGCATCGAAGTTGGCGCCCGCCGGGCGCATGAGTTTGTCGGGGGCGGGCTTGCCCGGGATGCCAGAGCGGATGCCGCCGGTCTGACCGAAGACGCTCTGCAGGCTCGGCGTGCCTTTGGCAGCCTTGTAGATCCGTACCTGCTGACGCGAACTGTCATCGCATACCAACACCCGCCCATCCGGGGCTACCGCCACCGCCGAGGGCCGGCCCACATCCGGCAGCGTGCGACCAGTGGGCGTGCCGTCGAGTCCGACCTCAGCGACAGCCGTGGGTGTGACGATCCACAGGCTGGCATCGCTGGCCCAGCACAAATCCAGCGTATCGGCGTGGTTGAAGACCGTGCGCACCTTCCATGTGGCTTGGTCGCGAATCTCGATGCCACCATTCTTGAGTGCCAAAGCCACCATCCCGCCGGAAGCGTTCATGGCCACAATGGGCACGGCGTTCTTGTCGCGCTCCACATCTCCATGTTCATGCGGCGTGGCATCCACGAAACGCGCGCTCTCAATGTCCCCCGGTCGCCAAGAAAAGCGATAGAACTCGCCATCGGCGCTGGCGAGCAGGATCTGATCATCAATGACCGTGATAGCCTCGTTGCTGGTGCCCCAGCCGCCAGCGCGATGACCGCCCGCACGGTCGTTCTTGCCCAAGCAGGTGCGCATGACCATGCCGTCCTTGTACAGGCCAACACAGCGCCCGCCCTCGTCCCAACGCGAACCCACCACCACCGTACCGTCCGGGGTCACCTCCATCTCATCGATAAAGTTCTGCACCCAGCGACCGTGGCCATTCTCGTCCCCGGGCTTGAACTCACAGTGGCTGTTGCCTACCCAGTTCCAATCAAGAGTGCCGGGGACCATGGGCGGAAGGTCTTCAGCAGCGACGAGCGTTCCTGCCAGAACCATCAGGATTAGTGTGCGCATCATATGTACTCCTGCTATATCAAATGGGCGTAACTTGCCGGGCGCGCCAGCGTAAAGTCTTATAAATAAAGCAGTTGTGTTGCTTCGTGTTTGTTATTATGGGTCTCCAAAGCCGGAACATAGAAAGAAGGTTCTGATGTTCACTGTGAGTAGGAGACCCGAGCATGATTATGGCACAGGAGCAAGCGATTCTCAAGGCCCAAGAACAATTTGCCCAGATCGAGGATTTCCTGCGACAGGCCTGCGTCGCGGGCCGACAAATCGACCAAGTCGAGGGGTAGAAGGGGTCAGAGGGGTAGAAGGGGTCAGGCTTTGGGTATAGGTGTCACCGTCTTTGTCCGCGGCCGACAATAGGAGATTGGTGGGCCTAGCCCACCCTACCGCTGTCGCCGAATCTCACGTACCGCTCTGCCTCTGTGGCTCTCGATGTCCTCTGCGGCTAACAGAATCTGGATTCCCGCTTCCGCGGGAATGACACGGTCGGCGTCTATCAGCCTTTATCAGCGGTTCCCTGGTGAACCCGAGGTGCCCGGTGCTTCTTCTGGCTCGGCCCGTGGATCGTGATCTAGGTTGAAGCTCCAGACGCGCAGCGGGGGTGATGATTCAGCGTGACTCTGCGTCTCTCTCCTTTCGGCCCTTTTCGTTTCTTGCGGCTGGCGGGACCGGTGGGCACAGCCTACGCTACCACGCGGTCCACGTTAATCTGGGGACCGTTCAAGTCTGTGTCGAGGGCAGGATGCCCGCGACACGTTATGCTAATCGTGCCCACCACTTTGGGATGGACGACGCACTACTGCTTTCTTCGAAGCAGGACCGCCGGCGCAGTCCGCGTTGCGGACTGACGAGACAACCGCCGTAGGGGGTGCTGTTCTGTCTGTGGCTGTCTGAAATTCGTCGTCGGTTCAGACAACCGCTCGGCCGGCGCGTTTCGCATTATCGGATCCAGCACAGAACATGTCCTGTTCCGCTGGAGATTGAATAGAAAGTACTATGATCCCATAAGAACCGCAAGCGTGACATATGGCGAGTCCAGGACCCGCCTGGGGGTATTCAGTTGATTTGACAATTCGGCCGGCGCCGTTCGAGATGTCTCAACCTTTCACGCCTCCCATCCGATGGAAGAAGCCGGGACGGTTCTCCCCGTCACATCGGTGAAGGAAGGTCGCCCAGACCCGCACGGTTGGAACGTGCGATGAGCTCAGGGGCAGGAGGCCGGTTAACGACGAACTGTTGGATGAAATCGCCAGGGGGGCGGTCTCCTACTCGTGCGCTCGGACGATTGTCTCCAACGATCCAGGAGAACGACGAAATGACCATTCAGAGAAAGATGTTCGTGCCGGCGCTGGTTCAGCTTGCGGTGCTCGTTCCGGTGGTGATGGTGAGTCTCAGCAGCCGGAGCGATTCTCAGAACAGCCTTGTGCGGTCCCAGGAACAGACCCAGCGCATCGCCGAACTCAAGGATCTGCACGAGCGGACGAATCGCTATTACCACGAGAGCCTCCATCGAGCCGACCTGCAAACGGAGATCGAGAAGGCCGTTGAGCAAGCCCGCGCCCGTTTCGATGAGGCCGAGGCTCAAGGCGTTCTCGATACGGTGAAAACCTGCCAGAACCAGATCGTCACGGCCCGGCTGCGCAACGCGGAAATCGAGCAGGCGATCCTGGAACTGACCGATCTCTCGATCCGCCAATCCAACGGGTATATCGAGCAGGTGGTCGCCAAACTGGCCGATCCCAATCAGGATGATTCGGTCACGACGCTGGAACGGCTGGTCATCATCGGGGCCAACATCAATACCACTTCGAACTTGACGATCCGGAACTTGTTCTACCGTATCGTCTCCGACCCCGCGGCCGAAGCGGAACTCGTTGCCTTCCTCGACAAGGCCATCGAGAACACCAAGGTGGATATCACGCGTCTGGCGAACACGCCTTTTGCCGGATTGCCCATCGCGGCGCAGAAGGCCAACCAGACCATCCACAAGCTCGTCACGGAGTACATCGCGAATCTCAAGGCGATGACACAAAACAAGACGATGCAGGACGAGCGTCTCACCACGCTGGTGGCCGCGCTGGATCAGGCCAATCGGCAGGCCAACGCCGCGGTGATCGCGTCGATTCAGCGCTCGTATCTGAAGATCGGCGTCATGCTGGTGATTGCCGCCATTCTGGTGGTCGGATTGACCGCGGCGATCGTCCGCGGGCTGACACGGACCATTCACGGCGTTGTCGGTCGCCTCCGGCAGACCACGGGCCAGGTGACTTCCGCTTCCGGCCAGGTCTCGCAGTCGTCGCAGTCGCTGGCGGAAGGCGCCACGGAACAGGCGGCCGGCCTGCAAGAGACCTCCTCCAGTCTGGAAGAGATGTCCTCGATGACCAAACAGAACGCCGACAACGCCCAGCAGGCCAACCTCCTGGCCGCGGAGGCCCAGAAGGCCGCGAGCACGGGCGCCGAGTCGATGAGCCGCATGAACGCGGCCATCCAGGAGATCCAGAAGAGTTCCGACGAGACCGCCAAGATCATCAAGGTCATCGACGAGATCGCCTTCCAGACCAACCTGCTGGCGCTGAACGCCGCCGTCGAGGCCGCACGAGCGGGCGAGGCCGGCAAGGGTTTCGCCGTCGTCGCGGAAGAGGTGCGGAACCTCGCGATGCGATCGGCCGAGGCCGCCAAGAACACAGCCGGCATGATCGAGGAATCCGTGAAGAACGCCCGAAATGGCGTGGATATCGCCGGCGAGGTCGGCAAGGTCCTCGATGAGATCGTGCAGAGCGTGGGGAAAACAACGGACCTGGTCAGTGAGATCGCCGCGGCGTCTCACGAGCAGGCGCAAGGCATCGATCAGGTGAACACGGCCGTTGCCCAGATGGACAAGGTGACGCAGCAGAACGCCGCCAATGCGGAGGAGTCGGCCAGCGCTTCGGAGGAGTTGAGCGCCCAGGCGGAGAGCATGAAAGAGGTTGTGGATCAACTCGTGGCGCTGGTCGAAGGAAACGCCGATTGAGGAAAGCAGGGACGGTCTCCCAGGGCCCAGGGCAGCTTGCGAGGTTGACGTGGGCGCTGGTCCACTGTACGATAGACCCGACAAGCAGTCTGATGTCGGTTCCTGGGAGCCTTGTGAGCGTGCCAGGCGTGCATGACATGACTCGTCGGGCTTTCTGTCCGGTTGACAAGAGCGACGGTGCCCTATGGTTGCCCGACTCTGGCGCATGCTACGGTTTTTCGGTGTGTTGTGGATATCTGCGGTCTGGGTCGGGACCGGCAAGGCGGCGACGGAGGGGGGGATTCGCTACACCCGGCAGGTTGCCGAGATTCGCTTCGGGGTGGTCGAGCCGCCGGTTGTGGCGCAGCATGACATCACGGTCCGCGCGCCCGTCTCCAATCAACAGCTTGAGGAAAAGGCCCTGGAATGCAGCGGCTTGGCCTGGGTGCCCGGCCATCTGCTGATCACCAGCGACCGCCACGAGCACATCGTGTTCGACTGCCCGATCGATCTGGAGAACATGACGCTCGGCGACCCGGTATCCCATGTCGTCGTGCGCAACGAGCAGCAGCTCCTGGAAGACGCCGAGGCCATTACCGCCATACGAGATCGCGACGGCAGGCCGGCGGTCTACATGATGTCGTCGTTGAGTAACGATCCTCTCGAGCGGCCGCTGCCCAAGCGCCGGCACATGCTCCGCTTCGAGATCTCGGGCGTTTCGCCCTTGACTCCACAACGGCCTGTCGTGCTCAGCGCCGCAACCCTGCGGGACACCATCAACGGCTATTTCAAGACCGTGGGAATCGACCCGTACCGCACCTTCAATCCACAAGCTCCGGGACCCGACCAGAACACGTATCGCTGGGGCAACGTCGAGGGGATGAGCTTCACGCCCGACGGGTCGTTGCTGCTGGGAATGAGAAACCCATTGTGCGGCCAGAGCGCTCTGTTCGTGGTCGTGCAAGGCGTTCCCGAGGCCTTCGACGCAGCGGATCCGGCGAAAATGCGGATCGAGGACCTGTTCGTCCTGGACCTGGGCGACCGCGGAGTCAGCGATTTGTGCTGGGACCCGCTGACCCAGGGCTATCTCATCGCTGCGGCCAGGAGCAGCGGCCCGAGACTCAACAAAGACCAGCCTTTTCCCCCGAACACGTTGGACAGTGCCTTGTTCTGGTGGAGCGGGCGAAAGGGGGAACCCGCGATTCTCTTTGCCCGCCTGCCGGACATGAAGGTGGAGGCCCTCTGTCGCTTGGGCTCGACGCGTTTCATCGCCTTGGGCACGGACGAGGGAGACGTCAGTGAGGGCCGCGTCCTGCAGCAGCAGAGCGTGATTGCCATCATGTACTTTGCCGGCGTGGACATTGGGGACAACAGGCAGCGGACGCCATGAGCACCGACCCGAACAATCCGAATCAGCGCGAGTCCGACGAGGCCGAGTTCGAGGCGAGTCTCGTCTCCGACACCGAGGCGGACCTCCTCGGCGCTCAGACGGAGATTGTCGAGGCCGAGGCAGTCTCGCCCAAGCCCCATCCGGCTTCGTCGCAGCCTCGCTGGGCGGGAAAGGTCCTGGGCCATTTCCGGCTCGTTCGGCTGATCGGCGAGGGGAACATGGGCCGGGTGATACAGGCCCAGGATATCAACCTCCATCGGACCGTGGCGCTCAAGGTCCTGTGCAAGCGTCTGTCCGGCGTGGACGACAAAAGGCACGTGGAGCAGTTCCTTCGGGAGGCTCGTGCCGCCGCCCAGATCGACCATCCCAACGTCGTGCAAGTCTACGAGATCAACCAGCACGACGGCTGGTGGTATATCGCCATGGAGTTGCTGGACGCGGGGAACCTCAGCCAGGTGATCAAGGCAGCGGGGCCGCTGTCCGCGCCGCGTGCGTGCAGTCTGATCGCCGATGCGGCTATCGGCCTGGCCGCGGCGCACCAACTGGGGATCATCCATCGCGATGTGAAGCCCGCCAATCTGATGCTGACCCGCCAGGGACGCTGCAAAGTCACGGACTTCGGCCTCGTCCGGCTGGACGACCCCAACGACCCCTTCCGCTTCACTCGCAAGGCGGTGGGCTCGCCGGCGTTCATGGCCCCGGAAGTGATCGTCAACCGCGAACAGACGCCCGCGATCGACGTGTACAGTCTGGGAGCGACGCTCTTCTACGCGTTGACCGGCAAGGCGCCATACAGCGCCCGAAGCATGAAGGAGCTGCTCCAGAAACATGTACACGAGGCGATCCCGGACGTCCGAGCGTCAGTTCCGGAGTGTCCGGCCAGCTTGGCGGCTCTCGTAACTCGGACGCTCGCGAAGAAAGCGGCCGACAGACCGTCGGCTGCGGATCTGGCCACGGCGCTTCGCGCCGAAGCCATCACTACGCAGTGGGAGGACTCCGGCGCTCTGGGCACCGCCGGCACGAGCCTCCTGCAGACTTTGCTGGCGTCCCGCGCGGGCGCCGCGGCGTCTTCCCGCGCCTGGGGCAAGCTCCGCAGCGTGGTGGCGACCCGCCCGCGCGGGCTGCTCACCGTTGCGGTGGTGCTGGCGATCGTCGCAGGGGCTGCACTGCTCGGTCTGTACAGCGCCGGGCTCTGGCCGCGGGCCAGCGTGCATCCGCACCCGGCTCGTCTGGCTGAGCTGTTTCCGAACGCGCCGCGGAGCTATGGCGTCTTGCCGCCGGCAACGGTGCCCCAACCCATCCGCGTGGATTCCGAAGCGCCGCCGGCCTTTAGCTGGGTGCACAGCATCGAGCCGGGGAGCTTCCAATTCGTCGCGACGAAGAGCGGACGACGGTTCTATCCTGCGGATTCCGCGGAGGCGATCCTCATCCCGTTGCGGGACTTCGTTGGGTACAAGACAATCGAACAGGCTCGGGCGGACGGAAAAGTGCCCGCCCCTTGAAGACCCGGCGGTTTTCAGAAATGCTTGACAAGGCGGGAATCTTCGTTACACTATACAACATCGTGGCAGCGCGGGTTCCCGGCGCGGTCGTCCGGGGCATCCTGTGCCTGGGTTGTGCGGGCCGGAAGATGCGTCGGTTTGGGTGGAGTGTGCAAGAGTCCCTGGGGTATGCTCAGGGTTGTGTTTGTCCCTCTCGGAGCTTGACTCCGACAACAAGGGCAATTTGTTGAGATAGCGGTGACAGCGTTCACCGGCGGAAGGGTATGAGAGCAGGGTGGTGGAGGGTCTCCTTTGTGACAACAGCGACGAGGGTCGCCTCCTCCCCGGTCTGCACCGACATGACGCCGGAGTTCTGCGGAATTGCGGCGTCGCGTCAGGCAATGATTTCGGGCCGCCATGACGCTCATCCAGCACGTTCACAAGGCGTCCGTCCGTCGTGTCGGGTGTCTGCCGCCGCAAACAGGGTTCCCATCGCATCTACCGTGGCTTGGCCAATGACCGAGCATGTTGATTACGTGTAACACAGAATTCCAAGGAGTGAGACAGTGAAAAGGTTCTTCCTTACCGCAGTTCTGGCAATGTTGATGGTTGGGGTTGCGAACGCAGACCTCATGACGTGGACGTTGAGTCCCACCGCCCCCTCCACCACCCTGAGAATGGACGACGACAAAGCTTATGCATGGAACCTGGATTATACGCTTGGCGCGGGCGAGACTATCACGGGCGCCGTCCTGCAGATCACCAACCTCAAAGACAGCGACTACGACTCGCTCGATCGATTCTACGTTCACCTGCTGAACGACCAGGTGACCGCAGCGGACGGCTGGGTCTTGGCTGGCAGCGATGTGGATCCTCACTTTGAGTGGAAGTGGATGCGGTGGGCCTGGGTGCCGGTGGGCGAAGGCGATTATTTCGGCGGCGACTCAGTGAACAAACCCCTGATCGACGCTTATGATCCGACAGGCACTGCTGCTGTGACCAAGACGTATGACCTGGCGACTCTGGGTCTTCTCGACGAGCTGGCCTCCTTCCTGGCCGACGGCCAATTTGCGTTTGGCTTCGATCCGGACTGCGAGTGGAGCGCGAGCAAGATTACGTTCACGCTGACGACGTGCACCGTTCCGGTTCCCGGCGCCGCTCTGCTCGGCGTCCTCGGCCTCGCGGCCGCCGGCAGGAAACTGCGGAAGCACGCATAGACAAGCTGCATTCGACCGTCTTCCAGCGAGCCGGCAGGAACGGCGGACCCTGGAAGCTCCCGATCGTCCACAGCGACTATCTCCGCGAACCCGGCTATGCCCAGAGTACTCTGGGCATAGCCGGGTGACACTTCTGCGGCCCTCTCACAGGGTGTTTCGGGTGTTGCTCACCGCCGCGACACGAAGGTCCCGACTGTACGCCTAATTGGACAGGCTGGCCTGGGAGGTGCCTCCGTAGGCGCCCAGGTTGACTCTGCCGCCGTTGGGCGTTGGCTCATCGCCCACCGGGGAGGCGGGATCGCCCGCGTCGATGCAGGGACTGGTCTTCTTGTCCGGGAGCCACCACCCGAAATCGGGCCAGAAGCGACCCTTGGCACTCTGGAGGTGGCAGTCCGCGGGTACCCAGGCATCATCCGACGGGTCCGCCGGCGTGCTGGCGTTACTCCAGACGCCCGGGTCGGCGAACAGCGGGTCCCCATTGAGATTGCCCATGCCCGGCCAGCCACCCTGTACGTCGCTATACGTGATGCCGGGCGCGGCACCCGAGACCGTGCGGATCGCGGCGGGGATGTTGTTCCAGAAGATGCAGTTGGAGACCGCCACGGTGCACGCCGTCACTGCCATGAGGGCGCTGTCGGAGTCGCCGAGGTTCCCGGTGACTGTGCAGTGGATCATCACCGCGTTGCTGTCCTCGAACGACAGGGTTGCCCCCGTCGCACCGCCGGCCATGTTCCCGCCGATCACGCAGTGGGCAATCACCGGGTCGGCGCCGACGCAGGAAATGGCCGCTCCGCGCTCGCCTTTGCCTCCGGTGATCAGCAACCCGCTGAGGGTGCAGGCGCCGGCCGCTCGACCGGCGAAGGTTACGACCGGGCCTATGCCGTTGCCGTCCACCACGGGCATCTGCGCGACGTTCGGGTCGGTCAACCACAGACCGCGGACCGTGATGTCCTTGTCCGTCAGGTCCAGGCACTCGGGATACACTCCCTCATGCACGAGGACGAGGGCGCGGGGGCCCGCTGCGTCGATGGCCTCCTGGATGCTGTCATAAGGATGGGTCTCGGTGCCGTCCTGGTTCGAATCGCCGGCGGCATCGTCGTCCACGTGAAGGACGATGCGTTCAAGTGGGGGAGTCCTGAACTCCAGCGATTTGCCCTGGCTCATAGCGGAGCCGTCCTTCTTCATGGCCTCGGCCGCGAAATGGTAGGTCGAATCGGGTGTCAGACCCGTCGCGGTGTATTCGAATGCCTCGCCTTGGGCAACATCAACCCACTTCGTGAGTGTGTCTTCTGTATCGCCCACCCGCCTGAAGCGGAATCGGCGCTGGCAGGCGGCCCCGCCGTCATCGACGAGGTGCCCGTGCAGGGTGGCGCTGGTCGCGTTGACATCCGTGGCCTTGTCGGTGACGACTTTCAGGACGGAATCAGGGGGAGTCGTGAAACTCCGCCATTCGCCCCAGCTCGTGCCGGCAGAATTCGTAGCTCCGGCCCGGAATTGGTAGGTCGAATCGGGCGTCAGATCTGGCGCGGACGCCGTGAACACCTGGCCTTCGGTGATGCTGCCCGGCACCTTCAGCGTGGCTGTACCGCTGTCCGACGTGATCTCGAACTGGCCCTGGCAGTCGCCGCCGCCATCATCTTCAAGGTAACCTTGGAGGGTGGCGCTGGTCGCTGTGATGTCTATCGCATCGTAGGTGGAGACCGTCGGAGGATCAACCCGAGGACAGACAAGGGTCTTGAACGAGGAGTTGCTGGGCCAAGTCCCTTCGCCCGCGCAGTTCCTGGCCTGGGCGGAGTACTCGTACGTTGTAGCACAGAGCAACCCCGACAGCGCCAGGGTGAAGTAATTCCCCGTCCGCACAGAGCCGGCCCACTCGGTGTACGTGTAGTCGTCGCTCCCGGCCGGCCTGTAACGGAATCGGTACTCGCACGCCTGGCCGCCGTCGGATTGGATCATGGCACGGATGTTGGCCGTCGTGCTGGTGATCGTATTGGAGGAGAGATTGTACACGGCGGGCGGACAGACCGTCTTGAACGATGTGTCACTGGTCCAAGTCCCTTCGCCGGCGCAGTTCCTGGCCTGGGCGGCGAACTCGTAGGTGGTGCAGGCGGTCAGGCCGGAGATCGCCTCGGTGATGGAGTTTCCCGTCCGGACGGAGCCGGCCCATGCGGTGTACGTGTAGTCGCCGCCGGCGGGCCTGTAACGGAATCGGTACTCGCAGGCTTCGCCGCCGTCCGACTGGATGACGGCCCGGATGTTGGCGGTGGTACAGGTGATCGTATTGGAAGACAGGCTGTACACGGCGGGCGGACAGACCGTCTTGAACGACGCCTCGCCGGACCAACTGCCTTCGCCGGCGCAGTTCCTGGCCTGGGCGGCGAACTCGTAGGTGGTGCAGGCGGTCAGGCCCGAGATCGCCTCGGTGATGGAATTCCCCGTTCGGACGGAGCCGGCCCATTCGGTGTACGTGTACGTGCCGCCGACCGGCCTGTAGCGGAACCGGTACTCGCAGGCTTGGCCGCCGTCGGACTGTATCACGGCCCGGATGTTTGCCGTCGTACACGTGATCGTATTGGTGGACAGGCTGTACACAGCCGGCGGACAGACCGTTTTGAAAGACGCGTCACTGGTCCAGGTCCCTTCGCCGGCGCAGTTCCTGGCCTGGGCGGCGAACTCGTAGGTGGTGCAGGCGGTCAGGCCGGAGATCGCCTCGGTGATGGAATTTCCCGTCCGGACGGAGCCGGCCCATGGGGTGCACGTGTACTCGCCGCCGGCGGGCCGGTAACAGAATCGGTACTCGCATGCTTCGCCGCCGTCGGACTGGATCACGGCCCGGATGTTCGCGGTGGTGCAGGTGATCGTATTGGCAGACAAACTGTACACGGTGGGCGGACAGACCGTTTTGAAAGACGCGTCACTGGTCCAGATCCCTTCGCCGGCGCAGTTCCTGGCTTGGGCGGAGAACTCGTAGGTGGTGCAGGCGGTCAGGCCGGAGATCGCCTCGGTGAAGGAGTTTCCCGTCCGGACGGAGCCGGCCCATGGGGTGTATGTGTAGTCGCCGCCGGCGGCCCTGTAGCGGAATCGGTATTGGCAGGCCTCGCCGCCGTCGGACTGGATCACGGCCCGGATGTTGGCGGTGGTGCAGGTGATCGTATTGGAAGACAGGCTGTACACAGTCGGCGGACAGACCGTTCTGAATGGCGCATCGGAGAGCCAATCCCCTTCGCCGGCGGAGTTCTTGGCCTGGGCGGAGTACTCGTATGTCGTACAGACAGTCAGGCCCGAGATCGCGGCGGAGAAGGATTGGCCGGTCCGGACCGAGCCGGCCCAGTCCGTGTATATGTAGGACCCTCCGGCCGGTCTGTACCGAAATCGGTACTGACAGGCTTCGCCGCCGTCGGATTGGATTACCGCTCTCAATGTGGCTGTCTCGCAGGTGACGTCGGAGACAGACAGGCTGCGCACGCTGGGCAAGTCCGCACCGCGGGCGACGCCGGGGACGAGCAGGCAAAGAGCGACGATGAACCGAGACAGGCTGTGCGTTCTCATGACATGATCCTCCGGAAAACACCACGTGAACGGTCGAAGCCCCTTGATCGCCAAGGGCGGCTGGGTACGCAAGGCAGTCTTCTTCGTGTTCGACGATGACCGGTCGGTGTGTCAATGAATGAAAGAACACAAACCCTCTCCGCCTTGCCCTCGCTCCGAAGTGCAGTGCCGGATGCGCGGAACTGCCATCCCTCTGGCGCCGGGCTCAGACACCCACCAGACGTGCAACACCGTTCGCGGAATGGCTTCTCCGCGGCGTGGCGTCGTGAAGCCTGGATTTCAGCCTACGGCTGGATGCTACCCATGCCCATTCTGCCAGGTCAAGAATTATCTTTGTCAATGCAAGAATTTCTCTCCAGACGCAGTCCTCCTGGAGGCAGGCTCACGCCGGCGCGATCCCACTTGCCAAGGCGGACTGGCGGCCGCATAATCGTGATCGTAAGACATGGACTCGCTTAAGGATGCAGCAATATGGGGATCTCGCGAAGGAAGATGCTGGGGGCGTCGGTTTTGGCGGGTGCGGCTTGGCCTGCTCTCGTGGCGACGGGGCAACGCACCGAAAGCGGGACGACGCACTTCCACGTCAGTCGCAAGCGGCTGTTGCTCACGCACACCTGGACCCTCTCTCGCAACTCCAGCGACTTCAAGGACAACGTCTTCCTCCGAGTCGAGCGGGACGGCATCGTCGGCTGGGGCGAGGCGGCCCCCAATGTCCGCTACGGTCAGACCGCCGAACAAACCGAGGCCGATCTGGAGAAGGTCCGCTCGCTCGTCGAAACAGGCGACTGGTTCCAGTATGTGGACCTGAAGGCACAGTGGGAGCGGGCGCTGCCGGGACAGGTGTGTGCCCACGCCGCCCTCGACATGGCGATCCTGGACTGGGTGGGCGGGAAGCTGAATGTCCCGCTGTATCGACTGCTGGGTCTGGACGCGAGCAAGGCGCCAATCACGACCTTCTCCATCGGGATCGATACGCCGGAAGTCATCAAGCGGAAGGTCGAGGAGGCGAAGGACTTCCCGGTCCTCAAGATCAAGGTGGGTCGCGACAACGACGCGGAGGTTCTGGCCGCGGTCCGCGAGGCGACGGACAAGCCCCTCCGCGTGGACGCCAACGAAGGCTGGAAGACCAGGGAGCAGGCACTGGAGAAGATCCGC
This sequence comes from Sedimentisphaerales bacterium, assembly GCA_035342095.1. Lineage (GTDB taxonomy): Bacteria > Planctomycetota > Phycisphaerae > Sedimentisphaerales > Anaerobacaceae > PLanc-01. The sequence continues at coordinate 15,073 of DAOQWL010000084.1, forward strand.
TGGCTCCAGGATTTGGGCGTGGAACTGATCGAGCAGCCTCTGCCTGCGGCGATGGTCGAGGAGACCGCCTGGCTTCGCGATCGCGTTGACATCCCGATCGTCGCGGACGAAGCAGTCAAGTCGGCTGCTGATATTCCGCGCCTGGCGGCAGCCTACGACGGCATCAACATCAAGCTGATGAAGTCCGGCGGCATTCAGGAGGCGATCCGCATGATCCACGTCGCCCGCGCGATGGGGATGAAGATCATGCTCGGCTGCATGATCGAGAGTTCCGTCGCGATCTCCGCCGCGGCGCACCTGAGCCCGATGGTGGACTGGGCGGACCTCGACGGCAACCTCCTGATCTCGAACGACCCCTTCACCGGCGCGGGCGTCGAGCGAGGCAAGCTCATCCCGAGCGACCTCCCAGGCCTGGGAATCGCCGAACGATCGGGAGCGTGACGCAGGGCTAAGTTCCGCCGTTTTCTTGATGGAAACTCCTGGACGGTTACTGCTTGCGATGCGACGCCCATGTGCCCACAGTTCTCATAAAGGCTTTTATGTGAATTGTTTACGTCTAAGTGTGGGCTTAGGAAGAAGAGGCTACTTGACAGGGTGTATATATTTGTGTATACTTACAGTAGCAAGTCTTTCTGAATGAGTGCCGATGATCTACATGGAGACGATGTTGTGGCCTTGGTTGAAAAGAGACTGTTCAAGCATGGTGGAAGTTGGGCAATCGATCTGCCCATGGAATTTGCCAAGGAGTTCAAGGATATGAGTGTCGTGATCGAGGAAACATCGCAGGGTCTTCTCATCAAACCCAAGACAGAATTGGACGCCATGGAGGCCGACCCTCTCTTTCGGCAATTCGTCGAAGCCATCGCCATGGATGCTATGAAATACCCTGAGAAGCTACATGATGTCCAGGATGTTTGGGACGATGAATGGGTGGACTTGCTCAAAGGAGTAGACGTTGACGAAGCATAGGTATCTACTGAAATACCATGCGATCTACTACCAGCGAATTCAGGCGCTCAAGGAACAAGTCAAGGAACTCAAAGCTCGCCTGACGGAGACGGAGTATTCCCAACACGAAATCGTCAAATTTGCAGCCCGTGTTCGTCACGCGGACCAAGTCGTCATCCCGCAAGACCCCGACAGGCAGGACTATCGTTTGACAGGAGTCCTCCGGAAGTACCGGCGCTACAAGCAAGGACTACAACGCTATCGCCTGTTCTTCTGCTTCTCCAATACACCGCCGATCATCCTATACCTCTATCTCAACGATGAAGAGCATCTTCGCAAAGAAGGTGACAAGAATGATCCCTATAGGGAGTTCGAGCGATTGGTGGCCAGAGGCCAAATCTCGCACGACCCTTCGGCGGAGAGTATTCAGCGTTGGATTCATGACAGACTCTGATCACGAAGAACTACCCGCCCGGGCAATCCGGGGGACACCATGAAAGCGCCGGTCAAAGCCGGCGGAGAGTAGCGGATGCAAGAGCCGTACAAGAAAGGAGTAGCGAACCGTCTTGGCCCCGAGTCATGCGCCGACGCGGGCAACTGCGTGGGTGAAGCGTTGACAGGGGTACACGCAGGCCAGCCATCGAACTCCGAAATCACCTCCCCTGGCGTGCCGACCCTGTATGGTGAGGGGGAAGGCCACCTCCGGGATGGCGCACCACGCGAGCCGCCTCGGAACGCCACGGAGTCTGAGACCCTGGGCCAGCGTGGTCCTGGATTGCAGGGCGTACGAGAAGCCGAATCAACGGCTGATCGTCACGGACCCGAGGTAAGAGCCGTATGAGGTAGTGCCTCACGTACGGATCTGTGCGGGGGGCCGCCCGCAAGGGCGGTCCCTACCGCGACACGAAACCTCGGGGTTCTGGTTGACGCGGCAGGCCAGATGGGCGAGGGGTTCTCACGACGCAGAGGCGATCGATTCGAGGTGCTCCCAACGCTCGAAGGCTTGGGCGTGTTGGGCTCCGATCTCGGCCAGTCGCTTCGTGGCGAGCACGACGTTGTCCGGGTTGCGATAGAACGCCGGATCGGCCAGTTGATTGTGCAGGACGTTCAGTTCGCCTTCCAGTGACTCGATCAGCTCCGGCAGTGACTCCAACTCTCTGGATTCCTTGAACGAGAGTTTCCGTGTCTGGCCGGCCTTGCGGGCTTCCTTGTAGAGCTTCTTCTTGTCGACCTTGGGCTTCTCGGGCTCGGGCGATTCCTGGCTCTGCTGGCGGCGCCAGTCCTCGTAGCCGCCGACGTATTCTTCGATCGCGCCGTCGCCCGTGAAGACCCACGTGCTCGTGACGACGTTGTCGAGAAACGCCCGGTCGTGGCAGATCAGCAGCACGGTCCCCTTGAAATTGACCAGCAGCTCTTCGAGCAGTTCCAGCGTCTCGCTGTCCAGATCGTTGGTCGGCTCGTCGAGGACCAGCAGGTTGGCGGGTTGGGTGAAGAGCCGGGCCAGCAGCAGCCGGTTGCGTTCCCCGCCGGAGAGGTAGCGGACGCGCGTCTTGGCCCGCTCCGGCGTGAACAGAAAGTCCTGGAGATAGCCGATGACGTGCCTGCTCTTGCCGTCGATGGTCACGGTGTTCCCGTTGGGCAGCACGTTCTCCCAGACGCTCTTGTCCTCGTCGAGCTTCCGCCGCAACTGGTCGAAGTACGTGATCGACAGTTGCGTTCCCCGGCGGATCGTGCCCGTCTGCGGCGACAGCTCGCCCAGCAGCAGTCGAACCAGCGTGGTCTTGCCGCAACCATTGGGCCCGATGATGCCGATCTTGTCGCCCCGCGCGATCATCGCGTTGAAGTCCTCGATGAGCGGCTTGTCGTCGTAGCGGTAGCCGACGCCCTTGGCCTCCAGCACCATGGTGCCCGAGTTCTGGGCCTCGGCCAGTTTCAACGTCGCGGTCCCCGGTTTCTCGCGCCGGGCCTGACGCTCGGCACGCATCTTCCGCAGGGCGAGCACGCGCCCTTCGTTGCGGTGACGCCGGGCCTTGATTCCCTGGCGAATCCAGATCTCCTCCTGGGCCAGCTTCTTGTCGAATCGTTCCCACTCCTTCTCCTGCGCTTCGAGTGCCGCCTGCTTTCGTTCGAGGAACGTGTCGTAGTCGCACGACCAGTCGAACAACTGCCCCCGGTCGATCTCGATAATCCGCGTGGCCAGCCTGCGCAGCAGCATGCGGTCGTGCGTGACGAACAGCAGCGTCTTGCCCATTCCGAGCAGATAGCTCTCCAGCCAGGCGATCGAGTCGATGTCCAGATGGTTCGTCGGCTCATCCAGCAACAGCAGGTCGGGCTCGCACACCAGCGCCGCCGCCAGGAGCACGCGCCGTTTCTGGCCGCCCGAGAGGGCAGCGTAGTCCCCGTCGGGGTCCAGGCCCATCCGCGTCGTGATGCTCGCGATTTCTTCGAGCACCGACCACGCACGATGGGCATCCAGTTGTTCGTGAAGCTCGTGCAGCCGGCGGTGGTCCGGGTCGGGATGCGCCGCCAGCCGGGCTTCCTCGCGATGATAGCGCACCATCAACTCGCCGCGCTCGCCCAGGCCCCGCGCGATGATCTCAAAGACCGAGCCGTCGAGGTCCTGCGGGATCGTCTGCGAGAAGTACGCGATCTTCAGTCCCGATTCCGCCTGCACGGTCCCCGCATCCGGGACGACCTGTCCCGCGAGGATTTTCATCAGCGTCGACTTGCCGGTCCCATTGCGGCCCAGCAGGCCGATCCGTTGTTGCTTGTCGATTTGAAGACTGACCCCATCCAGCAGCGGGGGCCCGCCAAAGGCGATCCTGATCTCTTGCAGCGATACCAATGCCATCGTATAGAACAATTCCGCATCATGTCGATTCCAGGGTTTCGTCAGCGACCCTACCCGCACCATCCTACCGCGCCTGCCGTCCAAACTCAATTCCCGTCTCCCACGGCCCTCTCCGGCCACGGCGTGAATGCTCTTCCCTTGGCAGCCTGCGACATGCTGTTGGCGACTGCAAGTACCCTTTGTCATACTCGGCAGTCACGAGTACACTATGCGGATACCAGGTACATCAGATGTTATCGGAGATCAGGAACTATGGACAAGGCAAGACGCAGCAAAAGGAACACGTGTCGCACTGCCGCGCGGGGAACCTCACGGCGTGCGTTTCTGGGAGGAGTTGCCGCCGGGGCCATTTGCAGCATCGTGCCACGGCATGTCCTCGGGGGGAATCGTCAAATCGTTCCCAGTGAGAAGACCACCCTGGCCTGTATCGGAATGGGCGGACAGGGTCACGTGAACCTCTTCAACCTCCTGCAGCTCGCCGAAGTGCAGGTGACGTCGGTCTGCGACGTCAATCGCGAAGGGCCGGGATACATCTCGTGGGACTGGATGGAGGGGAAGGAAGCCAAAGTCGGAGGGCGTGAGCCGGCCCGCCGTCTGGTGGACGAACACTACACCCGGACCAGAGGGGTAGCTCAGTACCGCAGTTGCCGGGCTTATGCCGACTACCGCGACTTGCTGAACCGGGAAGACGTGGATGCCGTGGTGGTCGCCACGCCGGATCATACCCATGCGGTGATCGTCATGGAGGCGTTGAAACGCCGCAAGCACGTCTATTGCGAGAAGCCCCTGGCCTATACCGTCCGCGAGGCGCGGATGCTGACCGAGGCCGCGCGCCGCGCAGGCGTCGCCACCCAACTGGGCAACCAGGGACAGGCGACCGACCAGGCCCGTCTGACCCAGGAGATCATCATGGATGGCGCGATCGGTCCCGTGCGAAAGGTCTACGTCCATCTGGGGGTGAGGTTCTGGGATGCCCCGGCCTCGGGCCATCGTCCCGCGGATACGCCGCCGGTCCCGGAAGGGCTGGACTGGAATCTCTGGCTAGGGCCCGCTCCCGAACGTCCCTATCACCCGGCGTACCATCCCTGGCGCTGGCGGGATTGGGAAGACTTCGGCACCGGTCCGCTGGGCGACATGGGCTGTCATATCCTCTCGACCGTGTTCAAGACGCTCCAGCTCCGCCATCCGATCAGCGTCGAGGCCGAGTGCACTGAGATCGGCCCCGAGGTGTATCCCCGCCGCTTCAAGGTGGAATACGCGTTTCCCGCACGGGGCGACATGCCGCCGGTGACGCTGACCTGGTGCGACGAGGGATATACGCCGCCCGTTCCTCCCGAGCTGGAGCCCGGACGACGCCTGGGATCGCCCCTCTATATCGGCGATAACGGAACCCTGATGGACTACCTGTTGATTCCCGAGACCCGACGGAAGGCCTACGGCGAAGCGCCGAAGGTGCTGCCGCGCTCTCGCGGGCAATATCAGGAATGGATCGACGCCTGTCGCGGGGGCGCCCCAGCCGGCTCGGACTTCGTAGCCCATAGCGGCCTGCTGACCGAAACGCCGCTGCTGGGCAATATTGCCATGCGCACCGGCAAGAAGCTGCAATGGGACGGGCCCAACCTGAGAATCACCAACGACGAAGTGGCCAACCAGTTGCTGCACCGCACATACCGCGAAGGCTGGACACTATAGGGACAGCCCGTCTCGACAGGGGGCGCCATACTGGGCTCCAGACTCGCGTGCTGCGCTTCGCGTGTCAATGCCCTTGTCTCTGCGGCTGGGCGTCTGGGCGTGAGTACGTGGATTCCCGCTTCCGCGGGAACGGCAGGGCGTAGGATCTCCACACCCCTCGGCGACTTCCCCGGTTGCGATTTCTTCCCTCGGTGTCGTTACTCCTTGCGGCTAAGGGAGTTATAAACACAGAAAACTTCGGCAGCATGTTGTATTGACGTTGACATGATACCATGGTTGATGTACCATGGGTGCAGCATCGCGTGTTGCGATGCGTCGGGGCGCGGGTCCCGGCGTGCGAGATTCGAGTTGCGAACGAAGGAGGCGACGATGGACGAACGACCTTGTCTGACCTGCACATACGCACGACGCCCGACCGGGCGATTGCTGCGCCTGGCGCTGCACCGTTTCCCTGGTCTGCTGATCTGCTTCCACTGCGCCGAGTCCGACGGGCAGATGACCGGGGTCTCGCCCGGCGGGACGTGCCGGAACTACCGGCGTAGACGCAAGACCCCGCCTGCGACCGGGCCGGTGGACAAGGCCGCCAGCCGCAAGATGCTCGCGCCCACGCCCCAGGAGCAGGAGTGGCGCATCTCGCTGGCGGACGGGTTGTCCACCCTCGTCGATCGCGAGGACTTCGAGAAGCTCGCCAGGCACAAATGGTCGCCCAGCCGGATCGGTCGCAAGATCTACGCGATGCGCCACGACGAGAAAGGACGGACGGTGTACCTGCACCGCCAGATCACCAAGGCCCGCAAGGGCTCCATTGTGGACCACGCCAACGGCGATTCCCTCGACAACCGGCGGATCAATCTGCGGGTCTGCACGTCCCGCCAGAATCAGGCGAACAAGGGCTCCCGGCGTGGCTCGTCGCGATTCGTCGGGGTGCACCGTCACGGCAACAAGTGGCAGGCGGGCATCGTGTGCCGGGGCAAGTACTATTATCTCGGCCTGTTCGACGACGAGGTCGAGGCGGCCAAGGCCCGCGACCGCAAGGCCTACGAGCTCCACGGCCAGTTCGCATACCTCAACTTCCCGGAGGAGTACGCATTCTCCTGGTTGCCTCGGGCATCTGGATAATGGGCGTCCCCTCACAGGCACAGGCACAGGCACAGGCACAAACCCCATATGTTGGGCCTCCACAGCACATGGGCAGCGGCTCTGCCCCGACCGGCTGTAGGTGGCCATTGGGGCCCGGTAATCTCCGTGAGGATCGAACACGGTGGACGAGAACAACCTATAAATTGTTGGGGACTCCTGGAAGAACAGCGGTTGTTATGCTATATTGGTTGTGGTGACGTACGGATTCCCGTGGTCAGAGCAAGACGAATGATCCAGGCAAAGGATGGTGTATGCCTCCAGAAAGACGGTCGCTCTCCGACTGGTATGCTGAGTCATTACGCTTTACCTCCTTCCATTTGGGGGACCCCGCGGACATTCCCGTGGCGGACTGGTGGAAAGGTGTGACAGGTAGCCAGCCCGAGGAGGTGCTGCAGACGCCCCAGCAGCAACGTGCCGTCGCAGCCGGGCGTTTCCACGAAGGGGTACTGTTTCTGGAGAGCCAACCGTTGAGGATTGATCTCACGCTCCAGCCCTTGAACGAACCGCCGAAGACAATTGCAGTGCCCAACATCGGCATACTTGAGACGGCATTCACAGAGTTTGTTGAAATGTCAAATGCCCTGATCCATCAAGGTAGCTTCCCGCGTATCAGACGCATGGCTGTCGGCGCGGTTCTGCTTCTTCCCGTGGGAGGTCGCAAGGAAGGCTATGAACAACTGCAACCTTACCTTTCCAGCGTTACAATTGACCCGGTGAATAGCTCGGACTTCGTATATCGCGTCAATCGCAAGCGTGCATCACAGTTGGGTATCTCCGGCCTCTCCATCAACAGGTTAGGTCAATGGAATACGGTCGTCACCAAGCTTCTGGGGCCGTTGACTGTACCACCGGACGCTACTCTGCCAGAGAACCACTTCTGCCGGATCGAGTTGGACATCAACACGGCACCGGAATATCCCGATGTATTGCCTGAGGAGAGGCTGGGTGACATTCTGAGTGAACTGGTAGCGGCGGCCAAGGAGATCATACTGCAGGGAGACGTGAAATGAGGGGATGTGCAAGCGTAGTTCTGACTCAAGCTCAGGCAGACTCAAACTGTCTGGAAGATACTACCAACTGGACCACAGCAAGATTTGTCAACCGACCCTGCTGTAGGATTCAGGGGTATGACGCGCAATCACAGTCTGACCTGGTGGGCGACGCCATCTCTCCAAGCCGGGGCGAAGCACTGAACACTGGGATCACCTCGTCGCCAACAGGCGAATGGAGGCAGATTGAAGTCCGCGAGGCAGACACATCGCTTCTCCCTCAGGTGGTGTACTTCTGCACAGGGAACCAAACGATGATAGTGAATGGAGGAACATGGTTTCTCTCTTCCGAAAGTCCTGTGCCTGTGATGGCGAGAAAAGACATTGCCGCCCGCATGAATCCCATCGCCACCCGTTGGTATCAGCCAACCTTGGTGGGAGGTGTCATGGATGAAGGTGCGGGAACCCATCAGACACCTCTGGCCGGCGATTACATGAGAGAGGTCAAACGCGCACTTGACCGACTTGCAGGCTTTGAAGGAGACGAGGAAAGCGAATCGGAGTTCATTTGGGTAGTCAGTGAGATTGTGTTTCGGTACGAGGGCTTCGGAGTCTGTGAGATCAGCCATCTGATCGAGACTCAGAAGATTGATCCCGAGATTGCTGAACATGTTCTCCGCGCGGTCGGTGACCTGGATCACAAAGAGACACACAAGTCCCGGTTTTGGGCATTAACGCGAGCGTTGAAGTCATCCTCGTCAGCGATTAGAGACGGGGCGAATGTCGGGTTGGCTTATATGGACGATCCGGAGGCCATTCCAGCGATCAAAGACGCGATTGAGAGAGAGCAATCGCCCTTGCTCCGCAAGCTGCTGCAGCGGACATTGGCCCAGTTGGAGAACACAGCGAGATGCCCCGTTTCCTGCGCAAGATGAGGAAGATGGCACACTGGAGGGATGCGGATACCACCAACTATGCGTGGTTGGCCGAGGGGAGAATCCCGGCCGATCCCGTGTGTGATCTCGACACACAGGACAATGCCATGTCGGTCTTCATCAGCGACTCTGGCATTCGTACAATCGAGCAGTTGGCTGCGGCGTTCATTGCCAATGGGGATAGCCTCCGGGACTTTGAATATGTTACCTTCGAATCCGAGGACGTCGCCGACGCAGGCATTGAAGTCAGCGATGTACTGGGAAACACGCCGGACACAGAGTCCAACAGACTGCATCGGGACCTCGTGAGAATATCAGCACAATCACTCGTCGCTTTGACTGCGGCGACTCTGCGGCGAGGTGTGGCGGCAACGTGCGACCGAGTGCCCCGCAAAGAGGTCGCCGTCCATATCCTCAGAGGTGTAGAGGAAGGATGGCTCGATCGTGCCCAGGTCAAACCTAAGGTTCTTGAGAGCGCAACAAGTGACTGTACCCCTTCCTTAGTACCACTTTAATTGTTAGGATTCCCGACTT
>DAOQWL010000085.1:0-23768 GCA_035342095.1 Sedimentisphaerales bacterium
ACCGTAAACCCAGCGGGCACAATCCCTAACAGCAACCCCTGCGGAATCGCTGCTGGACCTCAGCAGCCGTTGACACCCGATAGAGCACGGTGGTATCATCCGAACCGTGCGCCAGTGGTTGTGGAGTCGCGGGGCAAGTCCTGCGCGGGCTCCGTTTCGCCGAAGCGAGCCACAGAACAGGTTCGGCGTGGCGCGGTGCAGATGCGAACTCGTGACTTTTGCCGAGGCCAGAGATCTCTATGAGCGGACAGACGCCTCTTGTGTTGATGTGGACCGGATTGCTGTGCGTGTCTGCGCCGGTGGTCGGGCAGGACTATCAGAAGTCGCTCCCAGGCGATGCCGCCCAGCAGCCTGCGGCGTCGATGGGTCTTGCAGGAGGCTCCGGGCAGATGTTGGGCGATATCCCGGGTTTGACGGTGAACACGCCGCCGCCGCACTGGATCGTGCCGGGCCTGCGCTTCACGTACTACACGATGTCGGGCTTCCTGCCCGGCGGACCGCACGAGTACACGCCTGATCCGAAGGGCGCATGGGAGGATAAGCACGGCAACCGATACTCGCAGAACAAGCTCGAGGGCGGCGGCTCTCACGGGCTGCTGCAATTCAACGTTGTGGGCATGGACCAGCAGCAGGTGGCCGTGCAGACGCTCTTCTACCTGTACGACGGGATGGACACGTCCGCACCGACGCAAAGGGCCGAGACCGGCTACGTCACCCAGGCCGGCAATGGCGGCGACCTCTGGCTGCACCCCGACGCACTGAAGGCCCTGTTGCAGAAATACGGCAACCAGCCCGGGCCCACCCGGGGCCAGTCCGGAATGTGGGTGATGGCGACGCAGAGACAGATCGAGCAGGTCACGTACGACGCCGTGCTGATTATCCTGCTGGCCGAGAGCGGCAGTCGCAAAATGTGGTTCTATGACCTCGCCAGCGGCGTCCTGCTTTATTCGAGCGAACTCTCCAGGATCAGTCAGACAGCCACCCAAGGGGCGCATGTGCATCCCGGCGGATCTATGACCAAGCACACGACTTTTAAGGGCTCGCGGACCCTGTCGCTGCCGTGGGCCAAACAGGCGGCGCCTCCCTGGCTGGGCCAGGCCCGCACGTTTCGCTACAGAGGCAGTTTCCAGGTCAACAGCCCCGAGAGTCCGCTGCCGCCGATGGTGTTCAACGCAGCGGCCACCATCGTCGCGCGAGGACCCGATTGGGTGAGATTCGAGGTCACCACCGGCGGCGATCAGGCCCCGGGAATCCAGTCGGAACTTACGTCGCGAGTCAGCGGCAACCACATGCTCTGCGGCAGTTGGATTCCGCCCACCGCCATCGCGGCCCTTCAGCCCGGACAGATCCTCGACACCGACAATTTCACCCACGTCACTACGCAGGTCGGTTCCGTGGATTCGCAATATGTGACCCTGGTCCACAACAACGCCCGCCAGCAGATCCAATACACGTACCGTCGTCAGGACGGCCTGCTCGTGCGGACGCTCTCGAACGATCGTTTCAACGAGCTGAACATGAGCAATCAGGTGGAGTTCTCGCTCACATCGGTGGAATGACTTGGGCGCGTGCGGCGCCGTTGCCAATTTTGGATCCTTTCGGAGGTCCCGGAATATGGGAAAGATCGTTTCCAGTAGTATCGTACTCGCATTGTCCTTGTCTCTGTCGGCGGCTTTCGGCCAGCCGGTCCAGCCAAGCAATCCCGCTCCCCAGGCGACCACGTCACACGCGTGGCCGTCGCAGCCCTCGTCTCCGGCGCAGTTGCAGGGGCTGCAACCTCGCAAGGTCAAGCCGGTCCGCGAGCTGCCCCGCAACGAACAGATGGAACAGGCTCGCGCGCTGTTGCGCAATCGCGACTATCAGAACGCCTACCCTGTCCTGGCGGGCCTGGCCCAGCAGGGCAACCCCGAGGCGCAGTTCTTTCTGGCGTTGATGCACGATCGCGGCAACGGCGTTCAACAGGACGTGCGGGAGGCGGTGCGATGGTACACCCGATCGTCGCTCGGGGGCTGGTCCGACTCCATGTTCAATCTGGGACAAAAGTACCACAAAGGCGAGGGCGTTGACGCCGACCAGGCCAAGGCGGCCGATCTGTTCTTCCTCGTCGCGACGACCGGGGACCCGGACGGCCAGTGGGCCTTCGGCGTCCTGGTCGCAGAGGGCAAGGGACGACCGAAGGACCTGATCGAGGGATGCGCCTGGCTGCTGATGGCCGCCAATCAGGGACACGAGGGCGCTCAGAAAGAACTCAAGAACTATCGCCCGCAATTGACGGATCAGCAGGTGAGCAACGCGGAGACGGTGGCCGACACGCTCAGCGAGATGGTCCGGACGGATGGTTTTGCCCTGGAGAAGATGCCGGCGGTCCCGGTGCCGCCCTTCATGGCGTCCGATGCGGACACTCCGACCGCGCCGGCGCCGAGGCCGAACCAGACGCAAAACCAGACACAGAATCAAACCCAGGATCAGGCCCAGACACAGGGAGAAGACAAGGCGATCGCCCGGGTGGACCTGAAAGGGCGCATCCTGCCTGCGGGTGATCTGATGGGCCGGGGGGTCTTCATGTTCGACCCGCAGGTCTATGCGACGATCAAGAGCGTCGTCCAGGACCCCGCGTACTTCCTCCGCGAACTATCCTCGAATCGGGCAGACACGGAATCCGCGCCCGATGCGACGGCAGCATATGACGACGCCAGCTCCTCGGTTATCCTGAACGTCCACATGCTCGGCGCGGTGCGGAATCGAGGCAATGGACGATGGGAATGGCAGACGGAGAACCAGGAGTTCCTGGAGATCGCCACGAACGACAGCGGAGAGACGGTCGCGAACTTCCTGTACAAAGGCGCCTCGGACGAGGCAATCAAGTTCGACGGCCGCACGACCGTCGCGTTCCCGCCCGGCGCCACCAACCCGGCGTACGACAAGAGCAAGAAGCTGCTGTCCTACAATCTGGCCTACCAGGACACCGGGGGCAAGGGCCAGCTCGAATTCCATTTCGACGCCCGCGACAGGATCATGAGCTGCCTGTACAAGGTCTATGGCATGGAGACCGATTTTCCCGCTCAGTGGGTGGCCAAGGCCCGTGTGACGAACGTCGGGACCGGGCGGATCACGGACCTCCGCCTGCGCTACCGGGTGGAGGGCTATTCCGAATGGAGCATCTGGCAGAAGTTCCCGGAGGTCGTGCCGGGACAGACGGTGGTGGGCGTGTACAAGCCCGTCCTGGACAAGAGCATTGCCCTGCTGACCAGCACGACGCCGGCCAACGTGCTGGTGGAATGGCGGTACACCGACAGCGATGGGAAGGTGCAGGAAGACAGCGACGGGAAGCGCGTCTCCATTCTCGGGCGGCACGAGTTCATCTTCTCCAACTTCACCAGAGAGCAGAGTATGGGCAGTTGGTACGATGCGTTCAGCAACTCGGAGATGATCGCGGCCTGGGTGACGCGCGACGATCCGGCGGTCCGGCAGTTCGCCTCGATGGCGAACAAGGTCGCCGGCGGCAGGGGCGCTCCGTACAGCGACGAGGCCGCCTACGCGGTCCTCAAGTCGTGCTATGAACTCTGGCAGGGCAACGATTTCACGTATCAGGGACCGGTCGGCCTGTCGGACCCGACGTTGAGCTTCGACAACACGATCGTTCAGAACATCAAGTTCCCGCGCGACGTCATCCGCGACAAGTCGGGCACGTGCATCGAGCTGGCGGCGCTCTATTGCTCGATGGCGCATTCCGTGGGGCTCAAGCCGTACATGGTCCTCATTCCCGGCCATGCGTTTGCGCTCATTCGATTGCCCTCGGGCAACCTCCTGCCGGTCGAGACTACCGGCGTGGGCGGTGGCAAGACGCACGGCTCCACCCCCTTCGAGGGAGTCGTCCAGAGCGCCGGCGCGACGTACAAGAAGGCTGCCGAGGACGGACGGGTCCTGGAAATCGACATCGAAGACTGCTGGACACGGGGCGTCTCGTCTCCCGAGCTGGAGGCCCTGCCCGCTGATGTCCTGCAACGATGGGGCATTGTCGCGGTCGCCGCCGGCCCGACTACTCCGACCGGGCCGGTTCAGCCGACTCAGCCGGTGCAACCGACACAGCCAGTACAGCCCATGCAGCCAACACAACCAATGCAACCCACGCAACCAATGCAGCCGACACAGCCCCAGGCGCAGGGGGCACTGGTCGGGCTCTGGGTCGGGACAGCTACGATCGATTATCCCGCGATGAGCTATCCGATGCAGGTGCAGGTCGCGATGAATCAGAACGGCCAGTTCACCGCCCAATGGTATGGTGAAGCCACGGTCAGCGACATGTACGGGCGCCAGGTGGTCTACAAGATCACGGAGGCCTTCGTCGGACAGATCCAGGGCGATCGGCTCATCATGCAGGGCCAGAGCAAGACCGTCGTCGTCAACGGCATGTCGCAGCAGGTGCCTGCGGACACGATGACGGTCCGCCTGGAAGGCGGCGAACTGGTCGGCGATGTGAACGTGGCCACCGGCGGTCGCTGCACCTGGCGAGCGCGGCGCCAGCAGTAGAGGCGCCGTCCCTTCGAGCTGAATGATCACGTGTTCCAACAGGATAGCCCGATTGCGGTCGGGCTATTCTGTCGGTCGAATGCCGTCAAAATCCTGAACCGGCTCTGCCTGGGTCTTCTTTCCGCCCAGGCAGAGCGTGGACCCGAAGCGCACCGACCCGCAGGAACAGCGGAGCCATTCCACGGAACGGCGTCGTCCTGTCAGAACGGCTTGTGAACCGCTGCGCTCCTCCCGGCCAGCCAGAGAATCTCTCCGAGTGACAAGGCTCGCGAGTAGAGCCGGAAGTCGTCAACCTGCGCGTCCAGCCACTCGGACTGGCCGGCCCACGAGCCGATAAAGGCGGGCGCCGATCCTGCCGTCATGATTGATCCGCTCGCTGCAGCTCTGCCAATCAGTCCGCCATCGGAGTACAGCCTCTTGTCGGAGCCGTCATAGGTGGCCGTAATCAGGTGCCATTCTCCATCCGTATAGTTGGCGGGATCGATCGGCACATCCAGTTCCGCGTAGCGGTCCGCGATACCCAAGCCGAGAGACAGAATGGCGCCCCATTCCTGGAACGACAGGAGATGGCGAGCGTTCCCATCTTCCTTCCTGTAGATCTCGCAGTACTGATTGAACGTGATATCGTCAGGCTTCACCCAGGCGCTGATGGTGAGTTCCTTGTCGGGCTTGATCGCCGCGGAATGGGCGATGCGCACCGTCTGTTGCAGACCGTCCAGGTCGATGCACTGACCCTGCTTGCCCACGGCGAACAGGGGGTTGCCGACCGCGGTGCCGTGGTAGCCCTGGCCCGAAGTGTCGTTGGTCGTGCCCTCGAATTCGTAGTGCAGGACCAGACCCGTGGCGTCGGGCTCAGCCGGCGTCATCAGCTCGCCGACCTGCGGATACAGGCGTATCGCGTCAATGTAGAGCGAGCCCTTGGCGGCAGCGCCCTCCACGCCGATGGTCAGGCTCGTGACCTTCTGCAGATTGGCGCCCGTCGAGGACAGGTCGATATTCCAGGCCTGCCATTGGGCACGGGCAATGTCGGTCGCGTCGCAGTCGTAGGCGATCTTGGTGCTGTTGATCTTGACGTACAGTCGGCCGGTGTTGCCCTCCGCACCGAAGAACATGAGGGACAGGGTCTTGATGTCGCCCGCGGTCCAGTCCCAGGCGTCGAACGACAGGGTTGCCTCCGATTTGCCTTCCGTGCGGTTGTCGTATGAGAGAGGCATGGATTGTCCGCCGGAATAGACAATCGTCTGCTCGGCAAAGGGGGTATCCTCGTGACCGACCACCGAGCCGTTGCCGTTGTTGGGACCCCAGCCGTCGACCCACGACTCGTAGATCCGCGTGCCCTGATCCTCCTCGTCGTTGTAGGTCTCGAAATCGTCCACTGTGCTGTAGAGCGGCGTAGTGAAGCTCCAGACTTCGCTCGCGTAGGACGCAGGGGTCCGGGCGTCATTCACCTCGGTAATCGACCAGTAGTACGTGGCGCCGTACAGCAGCCCGCTCACGGCGCAGGTGCTCTCCGTCACGGTATCGATCAGCGTCAAGGCGTTGGCGTCTGTTCCAAAGTAGACCTGATGCGACGCCGCTTCCCGGCCCGCACGCCAGCCCAACTTCACATCGATGCGGCTGGTCACGTCGCCCGTTGCGGGGTCGGGCTCTCTGGCATACGTGGGAATGGCGAAGAACCGCACTTCACTGAGACCATAAGCGGTGGCCAGATCTCGCTGGTTGCTCTGGATGTCGATCCTGACCATTCTGGCCGCGGCGCCGCCGAAATCGACGACCGTGTTGGCTTCATAGCCGTTCCGCCCCGGCGCCGGGGCGAACGCCGGCACGTTCTCGAGGGCAGACCAGGCAACACCGTCTGTGCTGACGGCTATCGTCGCGTCTTTGACGCCGAAGCCCGCGACGGCTTCGGTGTCCCCGTTGTAGTTCCACACCAGCATCCGATCCAGCTTGTGGACCTTGTCGAACTCGTACTGAATCCAGGGCGACTTGTCGCCGATGGCAGTGAGCCACATGGTGGCGGTCGTGGTGGCGTGTTGATCGGCGTCGTCGAGTCCGGAACCATCCACGGTCTGGTCGGGGGCGCCTGCACTGGCCATCCGGCTGGAACCCGTCGCTTGGACGCCTTCGACCGGAACCGAATAGGGCTCCACCGTGAAGCTCCAGACGTTGCCCTTGCTGACCGTGTTGTCCGGCGCGCCGATGACCTGATCGACGCGCCAGTAGTACGTCTGGCCGAATTCAAGACGTCCGGCAGGGGCATAGCTGTGGGCGTCCTGGTCCTGACTTGCCAGCACACCGAGCGGGGCGGTCCTGTCCGCGTCGCCGACAGCGACGGAGTCCGTGCCGAAATACACGTCAAACGCGTCGACCGACTCTCCCGACGCCCAGCTCAGGGCCACATCCCGCGGCACGTCGTCCGCCCGGTTGGCCGGATGGGGTCTGGAGGCCTTTGTCAGGCCGGCCCCGGAACCGACCTGGAAGTTGTCCGTCCACATGCGGTCGTCGCCGCCGCTTCCCCACCCACAGCCCACCCTCGCATTGGAGATATTCGTATCTGGCAGGAGCCGCGTCAGGTCCACGACGCCGAGCGAGATCTCGTCCGTGAAGATCTCGAGCTTCTTCTGATCCAGCATGAATCGCACCGCGAAGTTGTGCCATTCTCCGATCGGCGCGATCGACTTCAGGCCGCTGTCATACTCCTTGCCGTGATAGATGCCGATGTCGCCCCAGGTTCCCGCGTAGTCGGCGCCGCGGAAGAACACGGCCAGAGCCTGGGCATCGAAGAAGGAGTCGGCAGGGGAGATCCAGATGTCGATGCGGTCCTTTCCCTGCACCGCGTCCATCTGAACGACGAAGTCGTTCCGCAAGCCGTAGGCGATGCTCCAGTCGCCGCCGCTGCCGCCGGTCTGGGTCATCCCGGTCTTGGAGCCGGCCCCGCTGCCGCCGGGCCAGGGCGTGACGCCGGGAAGCGCGTTGTCGTCGGCGTTGATCGACCATGCCGCCTCGGTCCACCGCGCCTGCGGATTGCCGTAGCAATGCTCCACGGCCAGACCCGCGACGGGCACCGGATAGGCTCCCCAGGATCTGTCGGCGATTCCCCCGGCGTTCGTGCCGGTGAAGGTGTCGCTGTAATCGAGGGTGGTGATCAAGGCAGACGAACCAACGGGAACACCCGTGTTTTCCGCCTGGGCACAGATCGCCATCAACAACAGCGATCCCAATACAACGGATGCCGTCCCCACTCTCATGCTTGTCCTCCTCTGGAGCTGTGCTCCTCAACGGACGGTTTGTCCCCCAACACCACTCACCGCGACCCTTCGCACGCGTTGCCCGTGGAGTTCTCCCCGGGACTCATTTGTCTCCCACGGGAATGCCGGGGAGCTTGTAGAAGCACAACCAGTTTCCCCCTTTCGAGCCCAGATCGATCGTGGCTCTGGCGTCGTTGAGATCCCAGTTGCGCCACTCCACGCGACCATCCTCGAACAGGAAGTTTCCCCCCTCCGGCACGCCGGTGCCGGGCTTGGGATGCGTCGCCGAAGGGACCACGGTCCCGTCGGTGTTGGTCGTGTCCCACGTCACGCTGCCCTTGTTGGCGGACAGCGACCATGTCCCGACCCCCTGCAACCGATCGCTCATCACAGGGGCGGACTGGTACCTGCCTCCCAGTTTCTTGCGCGAGTGCCACGCTTTGATTCCGTTGCAGCCGTATTCCCAGCTCTTGGTCACGTCCCGATGCGGCAGATAGAAATAGCCGGTAAGGATCGGTTTCGTGGCGGCCTGCGCATCGGGGTTTCGCCACAGGTCCGCCAGCCGGTGCCATTTGTCGGTGGGACAGAACAGGACGTGGGCGCGATCCTTTGCCTCCTCCGTCTTCTGGGACTCGACCAGGTACCTCTTCCAGAAGGACGCCATCCTGACCCCCATCCAACTGACGTCGTACCCGTCCATGTTGTCGGGAAAGAAGTTCTCACTATCGGCGGCGTACATGTGCAGGGCGACTCCCCACTGTCGCTCGTTGTTCGCACAGAACGTGCGCCAACCGCTCTTTCTGACCCTGCTCAGGGCAGGCAACATAACCGCCATCAGAATGGCGAGGACGGAGATGACGACCAGCAATTCGATCAGCGTGAAGGCACTGGACCTTGTCCTGCTCATCTCTCATACTCCTTCCAAAGTCGTCGCCACAGGGACTCACCCGATCCCGTAATCGCTCTGATTCTGCCCCGTCTTCGGCGACATCGCCCGGCAACCCAATGCGTCGCTTTCAACCGCCGCCGCACAGCGAGGCCGAGGGATCTGCACAGAGATTCCACGAGGGATTGCGACGGGATTCCGGACACCTCGTTGCCTGCCGCCTGCAGCGGGACATGGTGGGGATCCACACAGAGCTTTGGTCTTGCATGTCACGCGGAATGGATCCGGTTTCCAATGAGCTCTTTCGTCAACACCGTATGCTACCACATACGCGCGGATCTGTCAAAGCATTTCAGGCCCAATCGGGCCTTGCGCCTTCGGGGGTACACGGCCGTTCCTGCACGTACGCGACGGAGGTCCAGGCAGACCGCTGATCGCCATTCCCGCGAGAGCGGAAATCCACTTCGTGGGGTGCGTCGCATACCCCGGTTTCTGGATTCCTGCTTGACGCAGGAATGACAGAGTCGCGTCAACGTCTCGTCACTCTCCGGGAGGTCGCAACTACGGTCTTGCACCCGTCGGGCAGCCGGGCAGGTTATATCTCTTGATAGTCGGGAGCTTGTTGGGTAGGATTGGCGGGGTATGGCGACAACTGTATTGTGTGACTGTGTCGATGGGGACCGTCAGGCCACGCACATGAGATTCGCGTTCGGTATGACTCGACGCCATTACCCACACTGACCCCAGGAAAGGATCAACACGTGACAAACCACAAAGGCAAACCAGCGAAGGATCAGGGCATGTCTCCTGGTCGAAGAGCGTTTCTGAAGGCGACGGCGGCGTCGGTGGCGATGCCCTACCTGATCCCGGCGTCCGCCATGGGCAACGCGGGCAGGCCCTCGCCCAGCAACCGCATCGTGATGGCCGGCATCGGTCTGGGCAACATGGGCAGCGGCGACCTGAGTTCCTTCCTGGGTCGCGACGACGTCCAGTATGTGGCTGTGTGCGATGTGAAGAGGGATGTCCGCAACGCCAGAATGAACCAGGTGAACGAGAAGTACAATAACAAGGACTGCAAAGCGTACAACGACTTCCGCGAGGTCATGGCGCGCGGCGACATCGACGCGCTGCACTGTGCCACGCCGGACCACTGGCACGCAATCGTCGTGATCGAAGCCTGCCGCAACGGGAAGGACATCTACTGCCAGAAGCCCGAGACCAAGACGCTCCGCGAGGGCAAGCTGATGATCGACGCCGCCCGGCGGTATAGTCGGATCGTCTCCGGCGGCAGCCAGCGCGTCCTGGAGGACTACCGGGCCGCGGTTGATGCCTGCTGGAGCGGCAGCAAGGGCCTCGTCAAGTCGATCAACGTGAACGTCGGTCCGTTCCCGACGGACTGCAACAAAGCAGGCGAGCCGATCCCCGACGGCTTCGACTGGAACATGTGGCTCGGTCCCGCCCCCTGGGCGCCGTACCATCCGCACCGCTGCAGCGGCAGCTACAATATCGACGGCACGAGCTGGCGGTCGTTCAAGGACTACTCCGGCGGCGGCATGACCGACTGGGGCGCCCACCATTTCGGCGGCGCCTGCTTCGCTCTGGACGTCAGGGAGCTGGAGCCCGAGGAAGTGATCTTCCACAACGAGAACGGCAGGAAATATGCGACCTGCCGCTTCCCGAACGGCAAACTGCTTCACCATAATTGCCCGGGCCGCGGCAACATGGCCGTGGAAGGCTCGACCGAATCATGCCCCTCGAAGCCGGTCCCGAGTTATGCGGGCACCGGCGGCATCTACGGGGATTTCATCGACTGCGTCAAGACGCGAAAGAAGCCCTTCCGCGACATCGAACTCGCGGCCCACACCGCGACCGTGTGCCACCTGTTCCTGATCGCCTATGAGCTGGAGCGGTCGTTGAAGTGGGACACCGCCAAACAGCAGTTCGTCAACGACGACGAAGCCAATCGCCTTGTCGACGTTGCCCGAAGAGAGCCCTGGGTGATTTGACGTTGCGATGATTGCGACAAGGAGATGGAATCATGACGAACAAAGAGACTGTTGGAGTGACACTGGCGTTCGGCGCGACGGCCTCAGCGGTTGCCCAGGCGGATTCCGCCGCGGTGGATAACGCCTTCACGACACTGAAGACCTATGACTGGGGCGCGGACCGCGCCGCCCTGAATCCGATTGACCAGGCGATCATCGCCACGCACGGCGATGCCGCCGCACGCAAGATCCTGGAGAAGCGTCTGGTGGACGCCTTGGCCGGCGGCCTCTCGCGATCCGCGCAGGACTACGTGTGCCGAAAGCTCAGAGTCGTCGGCACCGCGCAATCGGTCGAGGCGCTTGCCGCTCTTCTGCCGGCCGAGGAGACCTCGCACATCGCTCGTTTTGCGATGGAACGTATTCCGGACGAAAAGGCGGCCGCCGCATTGCGGGACGCGCTGCCCAAGGTCGGCGGCAAACTCAAGCCGGGCATGATCGGTTCGCTGGGCGTCCGCCGCGACGCCAAGAGCATCGAGGCCATCTCGAAGCTTCTCGGCGACCCCGATCTCCAGGTCGCTCAGGCTGCAGCGCACGCCCTCGGCCTGATCGGCACGCCCGCCGCCGCCCAGGAACTGGGCACGTTCGCAAAGAAGGCGCCCGCCAACATGAAGATGCCGGTCGCTGACGCGCGCCTGATCTGCGCCGAGCAGTTGCTGGCCGACGGCGCCAAGGCCGAGGCGATAGCGTTGTACAAGGAGCTCCAGGGCGACGACCAGCCTGCGTCCGTCAAGGCGGCCGCCATGAAAGGCATGGTGACCGCGGCGAGCAGGAAGTAGCCGTCCACAACAGGCAAGCAGAGGATGTCCCAAACAGGCCCGTACCGCCGCGAGGTTGTGCGGGCCTTTCCATTGGATCGTAGGTCAGATGGATGGACTGCCGGGCGACCCGCCCTCGATGCGGCTGGCTTGCCAGCTCTCCGGCAGAGCGGGGTCTGCGGTCACGTCGACCATCTCCAGCGACGGCCCGCCTCCGTCGGCCAGTGAGGGCCAGGGGGTCTGCGTGCCGTAGGTGAATTCAATGAGGATCTCACCGCCCGCGTCCACGAGTCGAATATGTTCGCCGGCGTTGGACAGACGCCCTCCGTATTCGCCTGCGACCGGCAAACCGAGGCCGTATCGTGTTTCAAATGCCTTGAGGCTCTTGACGACCAGCACGTACTGCCCGGGAGCCAGCAGCGTCCGGGCGCCGCCGGCGAAATCGAACTCGATGCCATCGACGAAACGGAGTCCCGTGAGGTCGAGCGGGGCAGTTCCGGAATTGACCAGCTCGACAAACTCGAAGTCGTCGTCATCACTGAAACCGGCTGCCTGTTCGGCAGGGGTCGGATCGGCAGGGTGGTAGTGCAGCTCTGAGATGGCCAGCGTCCCTGAGCCCACCGAGAAGGACGCTTCGTTCAGAGCGCTCCACTCAAACCCGTCGAAGGCCCGCGCCTTGATCGTCACGGGATCCGACAGCACGATAGGTCCTACGTACTGTCGTGCTATGGGCTGCTCCCCTGTGACCAGCCGCTCGCCGACGATCAGCTCGGCGTCGATAAGGAAATCGGAGCTTCCCGCGGAGACATTCAGGCCGTGAACTGCCAGGAGGTTCGCGCCCGGCTGCAGGGCATCGAGGAACGTACTCACATCGAAACTGCTGAACTGAACCGCGGCGGAGTCATCATGGCCGGCCGTCGCCGCAGAGTTCCATTGGACGTTGGCCGGCGCGTTCTCGGAGGCAATGACGACGCCGTTCAGATAGGCGACGAAACCGTCGTCATAACGCATCCGCAGGGTCATGAAATTCGCTTGCTCTCGCGTCTCTTCGTCGAGAAGGAACGGCATGCGAATGAACACGGACGTGGCGGTCCCCCGCATCGAGGCATCGACATCGATGGCGATCAGCGCGTCGTAGTCGTCGCTCGTATCGTAGCCGACGCCGCCAATGCCGAAGGCCCATGCGGAATCGTTGACGCCGCCGACCGTATGCCAGGCGGAGCCGAGGGCGCTTCCGCCATTGGCGACCGACGGCACGAGGACCCTCCTGAGGCTGTCGCTCGTGACCAGGGCCGTCTGGGAGAGTTCCTCCACATCGACAGGCACGAACGGGTCGGCTCCGTTCGTGGTGTAGTAGATCGTCCCCGCAGCCGAGCTCATGGACAACTCGAATCCCGGGTCCACGCTTCCGCCTGGGTGACTGAAAACCGGCGCGTCGAGGTCGGGATAGAGGCCGGCGCTGCGGAACTGCTTCAGAACGATCTGCGACCTCTGGGGGAAGTAGTTGGCCAGGAGACTGTCTCGGTGCCTGGCCCAGTGATCGTTCCGAGTGAACAGCGTGCTGCTGAGCTGATCGCCCCAGCGGGCGGATTCTCCCACGATCGCCTGCTCGACCTGATCGGCCCGTGCGGCGAACCGTGCGGCGGGGCGGTTGTTCTCCGGGTGCTCCGGGTCCCAGGCGGGATGGTCGGGATTCACGTAGAGGGCCCCGCCGTTGAAGAAATGCCGATGGATACGATCGGCAAACAACATCCGGAACCTGGCGTTGGCGCGGAGGGCCGCGTAGGGGCGGGCCACCGCGCTGCTCGCGGACGTGACGTTGGTGTTCAGGTCCCGCAGAGCGGTCTCCGTGTCCCAGGGGTAGAACTGGAAGCCGTCGCCGTCGTTCCGGTCGCGTCCGACCCACCAGTTGCGCCCCGGCCAATCGGTGTTGCCGACGTAGAAGTTGAGGATCATGTAGTCGATCATGTTCTGGACGTCCAGCAGATCCTCGTACTGGGGATTCCGCTTGCCGTTCGGATCGTTGCCCTGGATGCGCTGGTAGACGCTGTCGTCGGAGAGGTCGTTATTGAGCATCGCGAGCAGGCGGTTCCAGGCATCGTAGTTGCCGTCGGGGACGGAGTCCTGATTGATGGCGTCCCAGGAGTCCTTGTCGCCGCCGCGATAAGAAGCGGAGAAGGCGGCATCCGGACGCTCGACCGGATTGTACAATCCCCAATAGAGTCCATTGATGTAGAGATGGACGAACATGCTGTGCGAGGCCAGATTGCCCATGGCCCGGACACTGTCCATGGCGAACGCGTCGCGCACGTAGACGGCGCTGCTCCCGCCGTATGGCCAGGCGTCGTTGCTGTTGGCTCGCAGGATGAAGTTGTCGAACTCCTGTGCGGCATCCGACCCGAAGAGAGGATAGCCGAGCTTCGCGGCCCCGTACTCTTCGCGAAAGACCAATCGGAACGACTTCTTCAGAGTCAGGTCGAACCGCCGGAAGGCGCCGCCCTGAATCCGTATGCCGGCGTTTTCCTGGAATCCTCCGGCGCCGTCGGGATAGATCAGTTCCAGCGAGGCCGGCCGCTCCCAGTTGTCGCCGTGCATCGTCGGGTTGGAGTAGATGCCCTGTGAGCCGAACATGTCGGCGACGTCCATGACGATGGACATGGACGGCAGGGATTGGAGATCGTCTTCGATGGTCGCGGCGTACTTTCCGCTGAAACTGTCCTTGCCCGCCGGGCCGATCACACGCGGGTCCAGGCCGTAGTCCGCGGACTGGCCGTTCCAGGTGGCGGGGAATCCCGCTGCAAGCGCCGCCGCCTGGTTCTGTGTCACGATATCGCCCACGAACAAGTACGTGTGCGTCACGACGCGCGACGGCCGCCATCCGTCCAGAAAGGCGGCTGCGCGGAGTGTTGTCGTCCGGCCGATGAAAACTGGGCCGCTGTACTCATGTCCCGTAGCCGGCGTCGGCTCGCTACCGTCCAACGTGTAGCGAAGGGTCGCTCCCTCGGTGGGACACGCCATCGCCACCTCGAACGGTGCGTCGTAGAATCCCCGCTCTCGGTCGACGAGGGGATCGGCCACCAGTCCCAGAGTAACCGGGCCATTGATGCGCCCCGGCGTGGGGGATTCGAAGTATCCGCGGTCCCCGAGGATCACCTGCGTGTTCTCCAGTTGGGCCCAGAGCAGGAAATCCTCGCTGCTGGCCGCATCGTTCAACGCTTGGATCGCCAGGACGTTGACGCCGGTCCCGACCAGGTGGGCGGAGCCGCTCAGGTCGAACCGTTGCGCAACCAAGGCCTGATCGTGCGGGCGGTCCGCAGTCGCCTTGGAATTCCAGGCCAGGACGGTCGGGGCCTGGGAACGGGCGACCTCGACCCCGTTCAGGAAGGCTACGAATCCGTCGTCATAGCAGACGTGCAGCGCGAGCCAGTCCAGAGGCTGGTTCGCCTCGACGGTGAACGGGATCCTCAGGTAGATGGACGTGCCGCGTTTGTACAGGGCCGTTTCGACGTCGGCGCCGATCAGATCCGCGAATACTGTGATCGGTCCGCTGACGCCGAGGAACTGGACCTCGGCAATCTGCATGGCGACCGCGGCGGCGGCGTTCCGCACCGTGGGGAACAAGAGCCGATAGTGGCTGTACGCCCGGTCGTTCGCGAAGGTGACTTCCACCGTGAAGAACCTGGCGGAGAAATTGGGCACGCTGCCGTGGGCGATTTCCACGAAGTTGTAGCCGTCGTTGGACCCGAACAGCGCGAAGCTCGTGGGGTCTCTCTCCACCGCGTCGTTGGCGGAGGTCAGGCGCAGACCAGTGACGACGGACGGCCCGGTGGAGGGCGTGACGGTGAATCCCGCGTTCAACTTGTCGAAGTTGAGGTACTTCGTCTGGGGGTTGTTGTCGATGGCCTTGTCGACTTCTTCGTTCGTAGGCGAGTTGAGCGACGTAGCCTCGATGGCGTCGCCCGGCCGGGTGACGTCCTCCACCGGCAATTCCGGGGCCTGCGTGCGATCGTATCCGATTCCCAGGGTGACCTGCGTCCAGCTCGAATCATCGAAGTCCGGGCGGACCCAGTCCATGCCGATGTCGTTGTCCGCCGGCAGCCACATTCGCGCAGCGCCGGCGCCCGAGACCAGCAGCGTAGTCTCCACCTCCATCGCGGTCCCGTACGAAACGTCGCTGATCTGGCGGGGGTATTCGGGAAGGAACTCCGTGGCAATCGTCATCCCATCGGGTCCGACGAGAGCCAGGTATTCCCCGTTGCGACTGAGCTTGAAGCTCGTGTGCAGTTCGCCTGTGGGGTCCGTGCGGTTCTTCCCCGACGCGAAGACCCGAAGGAAACCCTGTCCGCCGATGACGACCTCCGGGAATTGCCATTGCGTCAGATCCACCCGGTCGTTGGTGAGATGCCAGCCGCCAATCGAAGCGGGACTGCGGCCTGCGTTGTAGATCTCGATCCAATCGCTGGAGTCGCCATCGTCGTCTTGTGCGCCGAGATGATTCGCGGCCAGGAACTCCGTGATCGTCAGTTCCTGCGCCGGCGAAGACCCGGGGGGCAAGACCGCGAGACAAGAGAACGCGGCCAATAACAAGCGCCCCGTCATGGTGTGACAGTTCATCGTCATCAAGCCTCTCCGATTCCATTACAGCGCCCGGTTGCCGTTGGGAACCCGGCGCTTCGAATACCCGATGCAAGAGCAAGGCATGATGCACACTCAGCACCTCGGGGGCAAGCACAGCAAACCACGGACTTCGGTTCGTATCTGTTCTGCGACGTTACCTTATGATACCGAATTACCGGTCCGAAGTCAACGAGATCGTGACGATGGCAGCGCAGGGCGTGTAGTGGAGCGCGATGGCTTGCTGGCCGCCGGCATTCGCGCGAATCTCGATCCCTGTTTCAGCGAGGTCCGCGGCGAAGAGCGGACGCACTGTCACCTGGCGGTCGAGATGGCTTTGCAGGGCAGCTACCGCTTGCGGGTCGCGGAAGTTGATGGCGAAAGACGCACACGCGCCCATGCCGCTGCGCAGCGCGATGTCGTCCGAAGCCGCGGCGCCCAGCCCGTGCAAAGGCAACCAGAGCGACAGACCGTAGGTCATAGCCTGCACCTTGCGAGGGAAGGACTTCGCGTCCCAGCAACTGTCGCTGCCCCGGCGACAGACGGCGGAACTGCCAAATACAACAACCCCAGGACGACGTTGAAACAGATGGTCTTCATGATGATCTCCCGGTTGACTACAAGCTCAAGGGGTGTTTTCGGTTCTCGAGCGGCAGTCGGACGGGTGCATTGAGCCTGTGCGATTCATACACCGCCAGGATCATCTCCAGCGCCGCGCGCGCATCGTACATATTGCACTTCGGCTGAGTATCAGTCTCGATGGCGCGGATCAGATCGAGTGCGATCAGGCGATTGCCGTATGCCTGGCCCGGGTCGCTGAGAGGTTCGCCCTTGCCGATTCCCTCGCTGGATATGCGAATCCATGGCGCCTGGCTGCGCCCCGGTCGCCAGGATGGATCCTCCACGTACCAGATCTCCGGCACGGCGCCCATGGTCATCGTGAGGATGCTGCGACTTGCGAAGATCTGAAGGCCGTATCGGCTGGACGCACCGTGCCGGGCACGGTGGGAGGAGAAGTAGCCCGTGGTCAGCCCGTCGAAACGATACATGGCCTGGATCTCGTCTCCAGCCAGGGGACCGATTCCCTCCGCTCCGTCGCGCACATCGTCTTCTGTGACGGGATGCCCATCGGCTTTCACCTCCGCGAAGCACCGTTGCGGATCGCCTGCGAGAAGCCGCATTAGGTCCATGACGTGAGTGCCGAGCACCATGAGGTCTTCGCCGCCGCCGCGACGGTCTTCCTTGCCTCGACCGCGCAACTCCAGGAGATCCCCCAGCGTTCCCGCGGCGATCATCTTCTGCGCGTGCGCCAGCGCCGGGCTGTAGCGAGTCTGACAGGCCATAGCCAATTTCAGGTTGCGCTTCTCCAGTGCGGCGATCATTTCGTCCGCCTGTTCAAGCGTCTGGCCCATCGGCTTCTCCAGAAGGACGTGGCAATCGGATTGGGCGCAGGCCAGCACCATGTCCCGATGGCCGTCGAGCCACCGCGGGGCCACGCTCACAATCTGCGGGTGCTCCTTCTCGAGCATTTCCTGGTAGTCGGCGTAGCTTCGCGACACGCCGAGACGCCGTTCCGCCGCGGCACGGCCTTTCGGATCCGGGTCGGCTACTGCCACCAGTTCCGCCTGCTCGATGTCCTTCCACACGACATCCAGTCCATGACCGTAGTCTCCGCGGCCCGTGTTGCCGATGACCGCGACCCGGTATTTCGCGGTGCTCCCTTGGGCCTTGCTCGCAGCGTTCCTGGATAGCGAGACCAATCCGAACGCCGAAGCGGCCATGAAATCACGCCTTCTCATATCGTGTCTCCTGTCGGGCCGAGGTCATGGGCGTGGCCCAGTCACCCTGCACAGCTCACCGCGTCGTGAGCCGACGGTACTGTAGGATCGCCGAGTCGGGCTGGCGCACCAGTTCGATCTCCAGACCGGCGTTGGTCAGTCGGCCGGCTGCGAGCTTGTCGCTGTGACCTGTGTCCAGATTGGTGACTTCGTACGACGCATCCTGGCTCAGCCCGCCAAGACGCAGCGCGGCATTTGTGTAGACGCTGGCGGACCGCTTCAGAACAACGACGATTCCTTCGTCCGTATCGGGCAGGTGGAGCTGGTAAGCCAGCCACACGTCCGCCGCCTGGCTGTACGGCGTCAGCGGGTAGAAGTCGCCGTAGAAGTACTTCTGAATGGCTTTGTACTGTTCGATCATCGCCTTTGCCTGTCGGGCCGACGCTTCGTCGTCCTGCGGCGGCAGCCTGACATTCAGTCCCGCCGTCATGGTGCTGCGAAACTCGTACTCGTGTCCCGCCGTGAGCGTCACGCCCTCGCTCATGTGCAACGGCACCCACTGCGACAGGCCGAACGTGTGGCATTGGCGATGAATGGCGTCCGCGGGCCAGTCGGTTCGCCACAGTGCGGTGGCCCGCCCGATGGTCTCCAGGTCGATCCGCCGTCCGCCGCTGGCACAGTTGTCGATGGCCAGGTGCGGATGTCGCCGCAGCAGTTCGTCCCACATCGCGTACAGTCCCTCGACGAAACGGATCTCCATCATGCCCTGGCGATCGGGCGCATCGATCCCCAGCCAGTACTCCAGCGGGGCAATGTTGAAGTCCTCGCGATACCAGTCGAGGCCGAACTCGACGATTCGCGCGGACAGCCAGTCGGTCAGGAACCGTTGCGCCTCCGGCTCGCCCATGTTCCACAGCATGTCGCCTTCGCAGATCTGGCTGCGGCGGCTCTCCCGCACGATCCATCGCGGGTCCTCATGCGGGACGCCCCAGTTCATGTTGCGTTGCTGGTACTCAGGGTTCGCGCCTTTGAGTTCCAGCAGCCAGCCGGGGCGATCTTGGAACTGGGCCCACGGCGTCCCCTGGCAGACTCGCTGCGCCTCGAACCACAGTAGCAATGTGCGCCCCGACGGGTGCAATGCGTCGCTGAGCGGTCGAAAGCCTTGCGGATACAGGTCCTTCCGCACTTCCCAGTTGCCGGCGTGCGAGTACCACGGCGCGCCGCCGAACCACTCGGCGTCAATCCAGTACAAGTCGATGGGCAGGTCTCTGCCGATGATCCGGTCGATGGTCTGGAGGTGGTCGGTGACAGGGGCACCACCCCAGGAGCCGACCAGGACCGGCAACACCATCGGCTTACCGTTCGGCCGAGGTCGATGATGTGTCAGCAGGAAACGTCGCAGCAGGTTGTTGCCGCGGAGACGCTCGCCTTCCCACCAGAGCATGAGAATTCGCGGCGTGCGGATCTCCTCGCCGGGATGCAGTTTCAGGTGCGTGCGCGCCATTCCCGCCTGAATCGCCAGCTTGCCGGTCTTGTCCGCTCGGATCGTGACCGCCCATTCGCCGGTCCAGCCGATGCCCAGGACGAAGCCGCGACCTCCCTGGTCGAGGTTGAAGAAGGGCAACACCTCGCTCGATGAGCGCCCGCCTCCGGGTTGCAGATGCAATTCGGTTCCCGGCGTCAGCGGCGCGGTCACAGGTGCGAAGTCGTCCAGGCAGCACAAGGCTCCCTTGGCGTAGTGCAGCACCCCGGTCCGCTCGCCCGCGACGCCGGATGGGATGCGCACGTCGAGAGGCAGAATCTGTTCGAGGATGGGCGAATCGGTTGTCCCGTGGTTCTTGAGCCGCAAGACCCACTCGACCGCCGGGAAGTCGTTGAAGCGGACCATCTCCGCGACAACTTCCAGGCCCGTCTTGGCATCTCGCCAGGACACGGACCGGCGCCGGCTCGGCGCGGCGGACTCTTCGGCGCCCGATGTCACAGTCCAGGAAGGCCATGACGCCGCCGACGGCTGGGAGCCCAACACGAACGAGAACGGCACATTTGCGTCCGTCGCCTGCGGGACGAGCCGTTGCGTCCATTGTTCGGCACGCCGCATTTCCGCGGGTGATCCCTGGACCTTCCAGGGCTCGCCCGCCAGAGCGCTCGGCGTCGCAAGTCCGACAAAACACGCCAACGCCGCCAGTAGGATGACAGGTCGCGTCATCGCATAACCTCCTTCGAAAAGCGACTGTGTTCACATGGACGAGATCAACGATCTGAATCCTGCGGACCGCCGGGCCGGAGGTATGTCCGGATGTCACTCGGCAGGGCGTTCTTCGGTTGGGCGGAGACACGGAGGTGGTCGAGCAGCGTGCCGAGCAGCCAGCGACCGGCAGCGTTGCCTTCGCCCGCGTGGCGTACGGCGCTCACCAGGAGCCGACCCTTTCCGACGCGGGTCTCGAAGATCAGGCCGTGCGTCTTTACCGTCGTGAGGTCGTGCGTGTCCCAGAGCATCAGGATCGGGTCGATGCCCTCGACGTACTGGATGTCTCCAACGACCTGGCCGGCGAGGTCGAAGTGCTGCAGCTCGACAAGGAGATCGCGAGGCGCCCTCGCGGTCAGAGCGTTGTCCGGCACGTAGGGCGCCCCCCGCAGGAACCAGTGGTCGCTGAGCGGGAGACTGCCCTCCTGCCCGTCGGGCAGAAGCAGGACGCGCCCTCCTGCATCGAGAGAACGCACAAGCTCCTCGCTGAATCTCGCAGCCACGACCACCGCATCGGTACTGCCTCCACGGTAGCGCGGCACACCCGCGAAGAGTTCCCTTCTCAGATCCTCGCCCAGCGACTCGTCCACTTCCATTCCCCTCATGGTCCCTGTTGCCGAAGCTGGAACCACCCAGATGGGCCACTCGTTGCGGAATACTCCAGCCGCGGTCGTCAACGTCGCTCGGATCACGAAGCGGATTGGCACGGCTGTCGCCGGCAGGGGCCAATCCATCGCAACCCTCGCGGCCAAGGTGCCCACTTCCTGGTCGATGTCCTTCTCTTCGCTGTGCTGCAAGGGGGGTCCGGCTCCGTCGGCGGTCTCCAACATGACCTCCAACCGGCCATCGCCAATCGCCTGCTCGCCGAAGTGGCTGATCAGGATGTCACCCCGCAGCCGTTCACCACTGGCGAAGCTCCTTCGATCCGCATCGGTCTTGAGCAGGCAGATCGTATCGCGCTGCCAGGACCAGTCGGCCTCGCTCCACTTGGGCGAGCCGAGGTAGTCGATGAGTCCCATGGAGGCTCGCGGGATGTCGCGGATGACGCTGATGACGTAGCCGCCGCAGGGCACTTCGCGTCGGTAGACCTCCGCCTGGAACTTGCGCATGAGCAGGCCGTAGGAGAGAGAATCCCTCCGAAGCTGCCCGATCCCGCCGGGGCCGGCCACCGCCTGCATTTGCTCTATCCAGTGTGCGACCGCGTCGAGCACACTGGACGACCACCAGGGGCGCTCGGCGCCAAGATGCTCCAGAATGGCCTTCCGGTCGATCCACGTATCGGCGCAGATGGCCTCCCCGAGCACCAAGGGCTTGAGGCCGTGCGCGAGGATGTGCTGATTGAAGCCCTGCAGGGTTTGCACCCACGTGTGATTGTTGCCGTACGGGTGGTCGTCGTAGAAATCGTGCACACGGTTCCAGCCGATCCAGCTCGAGTCGTCTTCCAAGATCGCGCCGGGGATCGCGGCCTTGGCCAGGTCGTAGAGCCGCTGGATCACCTTCAAGTCCGCAGAGGAGCCCGTCTCACAGGTGAGACTGCGAAGGAAGATGGACGGATGATTGCGGTCGTAGTCGAAGAACTCGGCAAACTCCCGGCACAGCGGCTCCAGAAACTCCGTGGTGAGCGTGGGATGCCAGGTCGGGTACTCCATCCAGGTGAGCATGCCCATCTCGTCCGCCAGCTCCAGATAGCGTTGCGGCGGGACCCACAGGCAGAACTTCATGAGGTTGAAGCCGCAAGCTCGCGCGAATTCCAGCTCGCTGCGCCAGGCGGCTTCGCCCGGATTGGGGGCGGTGAGCGGGGGGGAGTACCCCCAGTTCAACAGTCCGCGGAGCTGCAACGGCCGACCGTTGAGACGGAATTGCTGACCGAAGACCTCGGCAGTCCGGAAACCAACCCGCGCATGCACAACGTCTCCGCCGTTTCCAGGCAAGACCGCCTCGACTTCGTAGAGGCATGGCTCCGCGGGAGACCATGGACGCGCATCCGGCACAGGCGCCCGGCAGACGAGCGTGTCTCCCGAGCGAACGACGTTGGGCGACAGAGCTGCCCAGTCCCGCTCGCCGCGCAGACGCGATCGCATCGCGACGCTCCCGATGTCCTCGGGGACGTCCCCCGCCAGCGGGACCTCAAGGCGCACTTCCGACGTGGTCAGGTCGCCTACCGCGAGCAGACGCAGGTCATCGCAATATGTCGCCGGCACGATCAGCAGCGTCACCTCCTGCCAGAGCCCGCCGAAATGGGGCGCCACGATAGGCAGGAAGCCCTGCGTGTTGTGGCCGACCTTCTCGTCGAGACGGACGCGGAGTTCATGGGGTTGGCCCGCCGGCGTCTTGCGCACCTGTTGGGTGACGTCGAAACGAAAGGGCGTCCAGGCGCCGAGGTGCGTGCCCAGCCTCTCGCCATTCCACCAGACTTCCGCCTCGGTCGCAGCCGCCTGAAAGTGCAGCAGGACGCGCTTGCCCGCAGGCAGGACGAACGGCTCGATGCGTTTGCGATACCAGCCCACGCCGTCGAATGCGATCCCTTCATGCTGTTCGAAGCTGGACGGCACCGTCGCTGTTTTCCACTCGTCGGTCGGCGCACCGTCGCGTTGGAAGAGCCATTCGCCGTTTAGCGAGATGGCTTGGCGGACCGGATTGACAGGAGTCTGGATTGTACCCCCTGACGGGGGGACTGCATGGGACACGGTCGCGGCTGCGAGAAGCAAGCCTGCCACGACCCCAGCTACCGGCGCACAGCCTCTGCAACAGACCATGCCGCAACTCCTTTCCTGATGTCGATGTTGCGACCACAATTGCGACGCCTTTATCCGGGCACGACAACCGAATTATAGTCTTCCTTCGGTCGCCGCAACAGCCGCAAAAACACCTCGCCGGCATCGACGGGAGATTGTGAAGCTGTTCGAGGAGAATCAGTATGGCCGCAGTCCGGGCCGGCCCGTCGATATGAGCTTCGACGTGTTCGACAAAGCGACGCCCGCCTTCGATGGAAAAGCTGCGCGAAGGCAAGTGACAATCTACTTCTCGAAGGACAAGGCCGGCCCGCAGATGGACCTGTTGATCTATCTGCCCGCCGGCGAGGGCAGACAGAGCCGGCGCCTGGCGAATGGGGTTTGAACGCTGTGTAGAGGACGGGGAGGACCAGGAGCGTGAGGACCATGTTGGTGAAGACGCCGCCGACCAGGGCCAGCGGAATGCAGGAGGCTACGATCAGCCCGGCCTGGACCCGCTGGGCTGCCGCCGACCGCGCCTGGCGCGACAGTTCGAGCATCCGCTCGGCCAACGCGAGGCGTTCCTGAGATGCCAGCATTGCCGCGAAGGCCCGGCTCACCTCGCGCACCACGTCCAGCCTGGCCGATTCGTAGTCCCATTGCACCAGGTCCTTTTCGAGGGCGGCCAGACCGCTGCGCCGGGCGTGCTTGCCGCCGAGCTCAATGGCTTGGCTGATCTGGTCGGCTCGCTGGTCATCTCGGCGCATTGCTGCTTCGTCGGTTGTGAAGGGCGGAGCAAAAGTGCGGCGGGTGGCGGGGCGGAGTAAAAGTGCGGCACTCCCCGAAGCTTTCTGTGAGAATGGGTGGTCGTTGACGGCGTTGGAGGCCGTGGCGATCACGGGGTGAGCGTCCGGTCAACCCCGTTTTTTGCGGGGGAGTGTTCGGTATCACTTTTG
>DAOQWL010000086.1:0-23712 GCA_035342095.1 Sedimentisphaerales bacterium
TTACAGGGAAATCCTAACATCGTCAATGGCACTACTTTCGGGGGATAAGCCAGAGCGGCGCGGTCTCCCGGGACGACGGGCGCACCGTAGATCCACAGGTCATTCCTTGCTGCTGTCCGGAGCGGGCTTGTCGTTCTTCTGCACGATTGCGACGAAGTCCGGCTGTTCGATCTCGACGAACTCCTCTCTTGTGGTGGCCACTTCGACGGCGCGTTCCGATTCCGCCAGTTCGTGAAGTGCGGGCAGGGTCTTGGGGTCCACGCGAAGGACGTACCGGCCGGGCTTGACGTCCCCGAGATAGTAGCTGCCGTCCTGTCCCGTGATGGACTCGGCCGCCAGAAGGCCGGACTGGGGATTGTGCAGGGAGACCCGCACGCCGCAAGCCGGGTGTCTCGCCAGCGGGGCCGACTGCTGCACGTTCTCTGCCACGCCATCGAGAACCGTCGCAGCGATGTCGAGGGCTTCGGCGCCGGCGTTGGCGTCGGGAGTGTTCGGATCGACGGCGACAACGCGCCCAACCATGGAAATCAGCGGTGCGACGCTCAGGTTCACTTCCGTCAGACTGTCCCTGTAGAGCTTTGCCTTCTGCGTCCCATTGGTCACTGTGTAGATGGCTGGAATGGTGTCGGGATCAAGGTACACCTGGACTTCCGGCGTGTTCGGTCGGGCGGACAGGATGTAGTAACCCTTCTTGTCCGTCAGGACACTGAGATTCTGGCCCAGGCAGACCTTCACGCCCGGCACCCCGGGTTCATCGCGGTCCGGGAAATGATTGCCGTTGTAGTCCAGGAATACCTTGCCGTGGATGGCGCCATAGGCGGTTCGGACGCGGCTTTCGTTGATGTTGATCATCCGTTTCTGGTGTCGGGAGTAGAGCTGTTTGATGTTCAGGGACAGGAGAAATGCGTAGTCGCCCTGTCGGTACTCGCCGGTTGCACTGATGTAGTTGAACCCCACGCGGTCGAGGAGATACTCGCCTCGCAGGCGGAATCCGTATTCGTCCGATCCGGTCTCGTCCGACAGCTCCTTGAGGATCTCGGTGCGGAGACGCCAGGGGTGTCTGCGCCGGTCGATCTTGAGGTCGTGAACCACAGACAGTGTTTCCTCGGCCTCGGTGTCGTTGTAGATGAGACTGATCGTGTTGTTGGCGTTCACGGTCTTGCGGAGCGTCCAGTACTGCGAGGGTCTCAGGACTCGTGGGGCATGTCGAAGCCTCAAGAGGGACAGAAAACGGTCGTTGTCGTTTACGGACAGTTCCTCGCCCAGAAACACCTGGCCATAGAGATTCAAATCCCGTCTCAGGGCGGTTCGTAGGCTCAGTTCCGTCAGCGTTCTGGGTTCGTTCTCGGTGCTCACGTCCAGGAGGTGAAACCGACTCCCCAGGGTGACGCGCGGCAGAGCCCTCGTCGAAGCGCCTATGTTCTGATAACTCACCTGTGTTGTTTCAGTCAGCTCGCCGTCGAGGTTGTCGCGGATCCATCCGATGCCGCCCTCGACGGTCCATTTCCTGTCGAGGGCCCACGAGAACCCGGCTTCCCCGCCTCGACGGTCGCACACATCCGGATCGGTGCCGTCGAAGTAGTCGGATCCCAGGTTCAGCAGGTCGAGATCCAGGCTGAGCTTCTGCGTCGGGAGGTACTCGGCCCGCGTGCGGATCGCCGCGTCGTCATACTCGTCCTGTCCCTGTCCCTGGCTGGCGGCCAGGTTGCCTGAGAGGATCAGATTGTCAAACGGCAGATACGAGAGGGTCGTTCCGGCATGCCCGCTCGATTCAGGATAGCTTCGGTCGTCCGAGTGGTTGTTCTTCTCCAGGTATCGGTGGTGGTGATCCTCCTCGCAGGCCAGGACGACGCCCAGGCTGAGTCGGTCGCTTACTCCATGCAGCAGACGGGCACCGCTGATATGCCCGTAGAAATCGCCGGCGTCCAGGCATTCATGGTCGGTCGTAGCGCCTTCCCGCTTGGTCCCCACGAGCCCGAGGTAGGCGGTGCGGCCTTTCGGCAGCAGTTGGGGAGTGCCGACAATCGACTTTTCGACGCGGATTTCGTTGCCGTCCGGCTCGCGAATCACGATCGTGACTTCGTTGAGAATCCCCGAAGGCAGGTCGATGCCGTCGAAGCGATAGGTGCCCATCCCCGGAGGGGCATCTGCCTGCGGACGTACGGTTTGGATGTCGATTGTCCTGCCGTTGAGCTGCAGTTCCACCGTGGCATCGATCGGCGCCGGGCCTTCGAAGACATGCGGCTGGCCGAAGTATTGGCGCAATCCAAGACTGGACTTGTCGGCTTTGAGTTCTTCGGCCGTCCAGCCCGCCAACCCGTTGATCCTGACGCCCGTCGCATGGAAGGCCGGGTACACCAGGTCGCTCAGGCCGAACGTCGAGTCTCCCACTGTGATCTCGGCGGAGCGCCAGCGATGAACCCACTCGAACCAGTCCGCCTCGGCCACGTAGGGGTCGTCGTTGGGCCATTCCCACCCTTCCGTGTTCGACCAGGTTCGACTCGGATGGGAGATTCGGATCTTGTATTGTCCGTCGGACCAGTTGCCCCAGAGCGTCTCGCTGGGGCCGGCGATGTTGACCACGCGGGACTCGGACGTGAAGTTCCCCTGCGACGTATTGTGTCGCCAACTGTAGCTGGGATGCCACTCGACCTGGGCGAATTGCAGCAGGTCCTCGCTTCGATCCGCTGGCGGCAGGGGTTCGGGCAGGTCCATCTCGATGTACTGGGTCTCGGCGGAAAGCAGAGACCTCCCCGTCCGGGTCTTCCAGATGCTCAGCTTGCGATCCAACTGGATGCGGTACTCATACAATTGGTCGTTCCACACCAGTTCCATGTCGAGAATCTCGGAAAGGTCCTCCGGCGCGATATAGATATCGGGCTTGAGCGTGATTTCCGAGACTGCCTGTCGGAACTCCAACGGGCGTGTCTGACCTTTGATCCGGATCCGCCCGTTCGGGATGTCCAGTTCCACCTCGCTGCCGCCTTCCGGCGTGAACTTCAGAACGCCGCCTTGTTCGTTCATGGCGACTCGGAATGTGCGAAGCGTACGCAAGAGGGGCAACAGACGTCTGCCGTCTGAGAGGACCAGGGAGTCCATGTCGTCGACCTGGAGCCGTTCGACGTGCCGGCGCCCTCGCACGACAAAACCGACCAGCTCCGTGGTCGCCTCCGGGCCTGTGTTCTCGGAACTGGGATCGGGCACCACGGTGACGGCAGCCGCCATCTCGGACTCGGGCCCCGGCGGCAGGGGGACTGTCGGGAAGGCAGGCGCGAACTCCTGTGGCTCCTCCATCGCTTTGCCGACGAGGGCGGAGGGGACGAAGCTCAGATCTACGACGACCCAGTCGCAG
Source organism: Sedimentisphaerales bacterium (assembly GCA_035342095.1). Taxonomy (GTDB): domain Bacteria; phylum Planctomycetota; class Phycisphaerae; order Sedimentisphaerales; family Anaerobacaceae; genus PLanc-01. The sequence goes on from DAOQWL010000086.1 coordinate 3,353, forward strand.
TCCGTCGGGGCCGTTGCGGAGCGGGCGCCCGAGACCTCATCGGCAGACACAACATCCTCATATTGCCCAGCGGCCGGCGGAACCGAAGACAACAGACACACGGCTGGGGCAAAGAAGGCACAAAGACCAACGCACAGACCGAGAAGGCGTCTGTTCGTCATACGCTCTATCTGCTGCTAGCGACACTTCCCTGTGTCTGTGCCTGGCTGTTCCCCTCCGTGGGTTCCTGGGGTTGAGACTTCGGGGTTGCATCCGACGCCGGCTGCACGGTCGGACCGGCAGTCTCCGTCGTTTGCACGGGCGTCTGGGGCCAAGTGACCGCGACCTCCTTTACCAACGGTTGTTCCAGATGGACCGCACTGAAGGTGACTCTGACGCGGCATTCTCCCTGGGGAATGGGGGTTTCGATCTTCTTGGTCAGCCATCTTTGTGCGCCCCGGAGCACGTACCCCGTGCCCGTCGGGCCGTGGTCGAGCACCGTGCCGGTCTTGTCCAGAATCTCGTAGTCGCCCTTGATGCCGAGTCGCCCATTGCCTGTCGAGGCGACCAGAGCCTTGAGAACGATGGCTCCTTTCTCGATTTCCACTACGACGTCTTTCACCTGACCCTGATAGGAGGTCTTGCCGACCGTTCCGAAGATGGGAGCCAGGATGGTTGAAACAGTCTTGAGTTTCACGGAACGGCCGGACTTGTCGTCGTTTGCGACGATCTCATTGGTTGCCAGAGACTCAAGTTCCATCGCCGCCCACCATTCGCCCTCGACGAGCGGACCCTTGGCGACTACGGCAAAGCGGACCGCCCGTTGTGTGTTCGGGGCGAGCGTCAGCTCTCGCGGGTTGAACCGGATATACGGCGCGAGCGAGTAGTCGCCGTTCAGGCATCTCTGCAGCCCGCCTTTTTCCGTGTAGATGAAGTGAACGGCGTTGATTCGGAATCGCTCCTCTGTGTTGCCGAGATTCGAGATGATGAACGTGCCGGCCGGCCGGCCTTCATCCAGGTTCACCTCGACATAGGCCGGCTTGATGCCGATGCTCGCTCGGAGCGTTCCCGCCAGCAGGCAGACGCCGAGCAACGTTCCCGCTCTCAGTTCAGCAATCAGGTTATGTGCGAATCGCATGGTTCATTGCCTCGGTTGACTGGTCAAACAATCGTAATTGGCCCGGGCCTGGAAGACTGCTCAGTTCATCACATTCGAATCCGTTTACAGCATACGACAGAACGTTACTTACACGCCAGGAATCATCGCGGTCAGCATGACATAACCGCTGTACTCGCCGGTGGGCAGTTCGGGATCGGGCTGATTCCACGTCACCGTCACGTCCACTTCCTGGCTGAAGTGACCGCGCTGGCCGCTTTCGAAATTGCCGACCTCGGTGGTCGCGGCGGGGAAGCCCTTGATCAACCCAGTCCCCTGGAATGCCAGATTGTTGTCGCCGCCTTTGGTCTCATTGCCGTTTGCGGGCTGGACGGTCACGCCAGCGCCCTGGGCCACGGGGATCGTGGCCTCGGCGGTGAGAGAATCACCCTTGTACAGATCCGTGACCGCGACTTGCAGATCGATTGTCTCGACGTTGGCGTCAACCCTGAACGTGATCGTTCCATCGAACGGGCCGGTCTGGATCTGGCCCAGTTCCACCGTGGCATCGACCACAGCGACCGCGACGTTCGCAACGACTTCCACGTACACATGGCTGACCGCTTCGCCCGACTTGTCCGCAAAGCAGATCCCGCTAACCAGCAACAACGACGTCAGAATGGCCAACAGTTTCGCTCTCATCATTTGACTCCTTTCACAACAGTCCTCCGTTATTCTGTTTGGCACACGGGCCAATTACGATTCCTGCCTGGGGACATTGTGTCACGAGAACTCCGTTCCTCCGCCTCGCGATCTTGCCGGCGGGTTCCCCTTATGCCTCAGGGGGACATCCTGAAAGTACGGAGATAGACCCGCAATGTCCATGATACGAGATTGCAGAGCCGTCTCGGCGCTTCACGATCCGGGAATACACGCTCGCACTGTGCCGCGATTACAAACCTTCCTCGCGTTCCTCCAACAGGAGACACCGCGATATGAATTTACCGAAAGGCGCAACTGTCGGGCGACTGTCTGGCTGTAATGCGACAACAACGACCCGATTAGGTGAGATGTTTCATCGCCACTTCCATCCTCCCTGGGCAGCTCCTGGTTTGTCACCAGGCGAGTTCCCCAACTCTCCAGTCCGTTTCTTCGCAGACGCTACACGTGTCTGCGTGTCCGATAATCTGACCCTACATGGCGGTCACGAACAAGTCAAGAGGAAAAATAAAAAAAATCGCGCACGTGTCTTGTTGTCGTCTTGCTTCCGTCTCGGCGGGAAATCATCGGTCCTCGACGAATCCCGCGGAATCGGGGCGAGTGGACTTGAACCACCGACCTCTTGCACCCCATGCAAGCGCGCTAGCCAAACTGCGCCACGCCCCGAAGCGTGTATACATTGTAGTGCCCCAGGGGCTCGGCAACAAGTGTTTTTTTCCTGAAAATCGCTCGCGAAGGCCTGGGAACCACCAGGGAATGCGACGGGGGACTCTGGTATCCTTGCGGCGTGCGACGGCGGGGGACGACAGCCGGAGCCCCTCGCACGCAAGAAAACCTCGCGAGAGGACTTGACAAAGTTAGTCATACCTAACTATACTGAACACATAACAGGATCGTGGTTGGATTTGTGATGGCCATCGAGAAATCTCGCAAACTCAGCGCCTCTTTGGAGGACTACCTGGAGGCGATTTTCAACCTCGCCGACGATGCCGGCGGGGCTCGCAGCAAGGATATTGCCGCCTCACTGGGGGTGGCCAGATCCTCTGTCACCGGAGCTCTGCAATTGCTTTGCGACAAAGGACTTGCGAGTCATGAGCCCTATGGGTGTGTTACGTTGACCGCACGAGGCGAAGCGGCGGCCCGTGAGGTTGCTCAGAAGCACGATGTTCTGGCGTCCTTTTTCGCCGACGTGCTGGGGGTCGAACGAGAGATGGCGCAGCGGGCGGCCTGTCAGGCGGAGCACGCTCTGGGGCCGGAGATCATCGGCCGGCTGTTGAGTTTCATCGAGTACGTCGCCGCCAGTGGCCGCGCGGGACGCAATGTCGCGAGCGAGTTTCGGCTCTTCCATGGCAGAAGGTCGCTCAAACGGATGAAGGGTTCGGTGCAGTGATGGGCAAAGTCGTTGCCGAGCAGAACGTGGTCAGACCTCTATCGACAGTGGCCGACGGGGATACGGTTCGATTGGTTCAGGTGCGGGCCGGACGCGGGTTGAACAGCCGGCTGGCGTCGATGGGGTTCGTCTCCGGCGCCGCGATCCGGGTGGTCAGCAACAACCACCCCGGCCCGTTCGTCGTCGTAATCAAGGACGTCAAAGTCGTGTTGGGCAGGGGAGTCGCCCAAAAGATCCTGATTCGGTAGGTGCGCCGGCTCCCGGCGTTTTTTTTAGAGGAGAAGTTCGTTGTGGCTAACTTTATAAACCTCGTTGTCGGGTGTTTCTTCCTATGACCCAACCGATTGTCGTGGCCATGGTCGGCAACCCGAACAGCGGTAAGAGCAGCCTGTTCAACATGATCACCGGTTCCCACCAGCACGTGGGCAACTACCCCGGCGTGACCGTCGAGAAGAAGGAAGGCTACTGCACGCACGATGGCTGTGATATCCGACTCATCGATTTGCCGGGGACGTACAGCCTCACCGCCTATTCCGCGGAGGAACTGATCACCCGCCGGTTCATCCTGGAGGAGAGACCCGATGTCGTTGTGGACGTCGTCGACGCGTCGAACATCGAACGCAATCTGTACCTGGGCACGCAGCTCATCGAGATGAACGTGCCGCTGGTGTTTGCGTTCAACATGAGCGACCTGGCCAAGCGACGGGGTCTGGAGTTCGACCTCGATCAGTTGTCCTGTCTGCTGGAGGCGAGGATCGTCCCCACCGTCGGCAGCAAGGGCGAGGGCGGCGATGCCCTGCTGGAGGGGATCGTCCGAACCGCTCGCGAGGGCAGAAAGCCCCGCATTCACGGCCTCCGCTACGGCGCCGAGATCGAAGAGGAGCTGGCTCGGGTCGAAGCGGCTGTCCTGGAGCGGGAAAGAGGGCTCGCGGACCGGTACGGCTCGCGATGGGTGGCCTTGAAGCTCCTCGAACAGGACGACGAGACTCTCGCGAAGATCCAGAGCCCTGAGGTCCGCGACGCCGCGAGCAAGAGCGTGGGGCGCCTGCGGAGCATTTTTCGTGACGAGCCGGAGATTGTGCTGGCCGACCGACGGTATGGATTCATCTCCGGCGCCTGCCAGGAGACGATCAGGAGTTCCGTCGAGCGACGACATGACGCCAGTGATCTCGTCGATGCCATCGTCACCAACAAGGTCTTCGGCCTTCCCATCTTCCTTGTGCTGATGTACGCCGTGTTCTGGCTGACTTTCACTCTGGGCGAGTTTCCGATGATCGGGTTGGAGTGGCTGTTCGGATGGCTCGGCGCCGCAGTGTCCGGGCTCTGGCCCGAGGGCAGTGACAGTTGGCTGCGTTCGTTGCTGGTGGATGGCGTGATCGCCGGGGTCGGGGGCGTGATCGTGTTCCTGCCCAACATCCTGCTGTTGTTCCTGGCGATCGCGATGCTGGAGGACACCGGGTACATGGCCCGCGCCGCCTTCGTGATGGACCGGATCATGCACAAGATCGGCCTGCACGGCAAGAGCTTCATCCCGATGCTCATTGGGTTTGGCTGCTCGGTGCCCGCGATCATGGCCGCCCGCATCTTGGAGAACCGTCGAAACCAGCTCACCACGATCATGGTCATACCGCTGATGAGCTGTGGCGCGAGACTGACGATCTACTCGCTGATCATCCCGGCCTTCTTTGCCCCCGCCTGGCGGGGGCCTGTGATGTGGCTGGTCTATCTGATCGGCATCCTCCTGGCGGTGACGTGCGCCAAGCTGCTGCGTCTGACGGTCTTCCAGGGCGAGACCCTGCCGTTTGTGATGGAGCTGCCGCCGTACCGCATGCCCACGCCGAAATCCGTCCTGATTCACATGTGGCAGCGGGGGTGGATGTTCCTCCGAAAAGCAGGCACCGTGATCCTGGGGATTTCGGTCGTGCTGTGGGTCCTGGCCAGCTTCCCCAAGCCAAGCCCAGAGCGGTTGGCGGGCTTGGACGGGGCCCAGGCCCGACAGGCGGCGTTGGAGCAGTCCGTCATGGGGCGCGTGGGCCGATTCGTGGAGCCGGCGATCCGGCCGTTGGGATTCGACTGGCGGATCGGCACGGCCCTGATCGGCGCGGTCGCGGCCAAAGAGGTGTTCGTCTCGCAGTTGAGCATCGTCTATGCGACGGGCTCCGACGAGGACACGGATGCCCTGCGCAAGAAGTTGCGGGCGAACTACACGCCTCTGGCGGGGTTCTGCATCATGTTGTTCTCGTTGATCTCCACGCCGTGCGCCGCCACGGTCGCGATGACGCGACAGGAAACGGGTTCGTGGCGATGGGCCGCCTTTCAATTCGTCGGTTTGACGGTTCTGGCCTATGTGATCACCCTGGCCGTGTTTCAGGTGGGCAGAATGTGGATGTGACACCGGCGGGCGACGGAATAATTCTTCCGAGCAAATGAGATTTCGGTTGACAAAGTTAGGGGCACCTAACAATAATGCGTTCAGCTATGTCGATGGCGGAGAATTCCAACCATGAAGAGTCGTGCAACGTCGGCGCCTCAGGCCCTCCGGGGCGGCCGGGGCCGGTCGATTCTGTATGGATCGACTCGCGAGATCTTTTTGGAGGCCGGGATGAGGTTGTCATCCGGCATGGAGACCAGATGTATCGGTTGAGGATTACCCGATATGGGAGATTGATCTTGAACAAGTAGTCGAATCCTATCGCGCTTGTCGCGACCCAGCCAGCCACAGCAGCCTCAAGCAGAGGGGCTCAAGCCAGCCAGGGAGCAGACGGAACACTGAATTGTGTCTTCGTATGCTCCCTTTTCTTTTTGTCCGTGTTCCGGGCGCGTTCGCAGCCGGCGCCGGCTGAAGAACGTGCGATCGATGTGAAATGACGGGGAATCAGTCAAAGGAAGGAGAATGTATGAACGTAATGTTGTCTCAGGATCATCATCATGACGTCGGTTGCGGGTGCGAACGTCCGTGTGCGACCTGTACCTGTCGAAAGCCCAACGTTGCTCGTCGCCGGAAGCCCGGCCTGTGGCTTCTCGGGCTGTTCGCGGTCCTGGCTCTGCTGGTCATCGCGGCCGTGGCGCACGGAGGGAACGCTGCATCGCCCGGCGGCAAGCCCTCGCTGCTGATCATCGCGCATGGCTCGCCCGCGAAGGCATGGAACGAGCCCGTGCTCGCTCAGGAGAACAAGGTGCGCGAACTGCTCGGGCGGGACAATCCCTTTGGTGCAGTCAAGGTCGTGTTCATGGAGTTTGCCGAGCCGAACGTGGCCAACGGCGTGGAGGAGCTTCAGAAGGCCGGCTGTTCCCGCATTGTGGCGGTGCCTCTGCTGATCGCACCGTCCTCGCATTCGCACTGGGACATCCCGGCGTTGCTGGGGTTGTACAGCGATCCTCGGATCGAGAAGACGCTGCGGGAGGAGGGGGCTCGGCTGGTCCGCTGCCGTGTGCCTGTGACGCTGACGACCACGCTGTCCGACAGCGACGTGATCGAACGGATCATGCTCAAGCGGGTTCGTTCGCTGAGCGTCGATCCGAATCGCGAGGCCGTCGTGTTGCTGGCGCATGGCAGCGAAGCGATCCCCGGCGCGTGGGACGACTTCATGAAGCGGACGGCAGTCTACGTCTGCGGCAAAACCGGCATCACCTGCGCCGATTGGGCCTGCGTGGGCGTGGGGCAGGAGTATGACCGGGCCGCCTCCGTCATTCAGGCGGTCGCGGAGCGGCGGGATCGCGTCATCGTGGTGGGTGCGTATCTGTCCAGCGGGGTCCAGCGGATGCACAAGCGATGGATGGACCGATTCGAGGGTCAGCACGCCGAGATGCCGGGCATGGAAAACCCTTTGAAGGGGCTGGACCTGGCGTTGTCCGAGCAGGGCCTGCTGCCGGACGAGTCCGTGGCCGAGTGGATCGTGGAAACGGCGTGCGGAGAGTTGAATCGTCGTTCCCAGTGACATGCGGAGCTGAAAGGAGAAGACCCTTGAAAACCATCGGTGTGTTTTTCGGAAGTGCGACGGGCAACACGCGCGACGCCGCGGTGAAGATCAAAGCCGCTCTGGGGGACGAGGGGGTGACTGTCGCCAACATCGGCAAGGCGACCGCAGCGGATCTGAACCGCTTCGATGTCCTGATCCTGGGAACCTCGACCTGGGGCAGCGGCGACTGGCAAGATGACTGGGCTGCGTTCCGCCGACAGATCGACCAGGTGAACTGGAGCGGCAAGTGCGTCGCTTTGTTCGGCCTGGGCGATCAGTACGGCTACGCCGACACGTTCGTTGATGCGATGGGATTGCTCTATGAGGCCGTGGTCGCGCAGGGCGCCAAGGTCATTGGAGCCTGGCCCGATCTGGACTACGAGTTCGAGGCCTCCTGCGCCCATCGCGACGGGGGCTTCGTGGGGCTGGCCCTCGATGCCGACAATCAGCCCGACCTGACTGAAACGAGAATCCGGCAATGGGTTCGGATCGTGAAAGGAGAGCTACCGTCGTGATCGTGCGAAACGACAGAGCGGACGCTCGTTCGACGCTCTTGCAGGCTTTCGCCTGGGACGGGCACTGGAAGGTCTTCAATCATCACGTGTACGAGTACCGCAAGGGACTGCGGAATCTGGTTGTCCAGACTCTGCCTCGCGAATACGCCAAACGTATCATGTCCCGGCTGGACGACTTGCATGTTGCATACGTGGTCTACCCGGTGGGCAAGACGCACATCAACGTGTTTCTGGGGGCTCCGGAGTGCCTGGAGATTGTCCGTCTCATCGGCAAGTTCGATCTGTCTCGTTACACGCCGCAGGAGGATTTCATGCTGGGTGTCATGTTGGGGTATGACCGGCGCCAGCAATGCCTGCGGTACCTGGCCCGGGTTCGCCATGTGTTCGAGTACTCAGGGGAGCCGGCGGATGACACGCCGGGTTTGCCCCAGCGGACGGTTTCCGGCCCAAAGGGACTCGGTTTCACTCTGATCGAGTTGCTTGTGGTAATCAGCGTGATTGCAGTCCTGCTGGCGATTCTGATGCCGGGGTTGCGCGCCTCCCGGGAGCAGGGGCAACGCGCCGTTTGCGGCTCGCAGCTTCGTCAGTTGGGGATCGCGCACGTCATGTACCAAGAGAGTCACGACGGGTGGATTACCCCGGCGGCCCAGGACAACGGCGTTGCCCAGTACTGGTACAACACGCTGGGACCCTATTTCGAGCATACACGGACGCAGCACGGAGACGACCATGCCGATGACATCGGCCGGCGGATTCTGCTGTGTCCCAGGGACCAGATGGCCTACCCCAAGATGCTCAATCCGCACGGGGACAACCCGGCAGGCTGGCTCTCGTACGCCATCAACAGCCAGCCGACACGACATGTCAGCAGTCGGACCAGGAGGTACGCCGGTTTGGGCGGCAACAAGATCGTGCGGTTTCGCTGCCCGGCCGGCGCGATGCTCCATTGCGATTTCGCTTATCGCGCCTGGGTTTGCGATTCCGTGACGCTGACGCGGAACCAGTACGCCTCCGAACCTGGGGCACACTACGAGGAAATGCCGGGGTATCCCGAGCAGAACAAGACCGTCCGCGGCGCCTATCGGCACGGCGGTCGGATGAACGTGCTCTGGGCGGATGGGCACGTCTCGCTCCTGGACGGCCAGCTCGCTTCAGCGGAGGAACAGCCGGCCTTCTGGGGAGCGGTCTACGATTCGCTGTCATATCCACAGCAACGTTTTCGGAAGGAGTGAGTTATGCAACTGAAGCAGCTTGTAGCGTTTGTGGTTCTGATGGCCTTGGCCGGTGTGCCGGTCCAGGCTGTCACGGTGACGCTGACGGACGGTCATTCGTGCGTTGTGATGGGTTCGCTGTCCAACGACGACGGGGACGCGTTTTCGGTCGTGCAGATGGGCCATGGCGGCGTGCCGTCCAAGCCGTACATCAGCACGCGGTACCCGAGCCCGGGTACGTACGACCACGACCGGCGGGCCTTCGCGGAGTTCTCCCTGGATCCTGTGCGGAGAATCGCCACGGATCCCGGCGCCGTGCGGTCCGCGAAGCTGACGTTCTACTTTGACGACGTGATTTGGCCGCAGCTCTCGCCCCAGCCGTGGACGACGCAGGACTTCACGCTGGAGTTCTACGCCGAGACGGCCAACGGGACGCTCGACGGCTCCGACACCGACGACGTGGATGGGAGTCTTGGCGGTCAGGGGCCCGACGACTGGGCCTCCAAGGCGATTCGAAGCTGGCGGTTCCTGGCCGGAGCGACCGGACCGTTCACCGCAGGGCAGAAGATCGTCGGGGTGTTCGGGCCGGACGAGCCGTTCCCCGCCCGGTTCAGCGACGACGAACTGATGATCTACGGGATGATCGGGTTCGAAGTAGACGTGACTGCCGAGATGGCGGCGGTCCTGGCGGACCCGAACGTCCAGTACGTGGGCTTCCGCTGGATTTCGAACACTGCCGAGGGATACTGGACCAGCATGGACCCCAAGGGCCATCTGCCCACGCTGACGGTCGAGATGACTGCGGCCGGGCCTCTGAGCTTCGCGCTGCAATCCTCCGACACCGGGCCGATTACCGGAGACCAGCACAGCGGCAGAGCGTACCACGTCTTCAATGATGCCGACGACGAGGCGGTCTACATCGTGGCCTCCGACTGGAGTGGCGGTCACTCGCCGACCCCTCACGTTGTGTGGCCGGTTCCGGATGGGATTATCGAATGGGACGTCTTCACGGACCCGAACGGCGAATCCGACCGACCGGAGGCAGTCGCCACTACAGCCGACGGCAGTGTGCGGTACGTCTACTGGAATCCTGCGGTGGACGACTTCGTCCTGATCGCCGATGAGAACGACGTGGCGGAAGGACTGGAGAAGGTGCGATACGAGGAATGGTCGTCGGATCTGCCCATGAACATGGGCAACTACGGCACCCAAGCCGGCACGGCAGTGGACATGCAAGTCGCGCTGCTCAGTGAGTTCAAGCTCGAGCGTCCCAGTTGGTACGGCCTCGATCCCAACGCCCTGGTCTCGGCGCGGATCGAGCTGACCATCGACCGGGTGATAGACATGTCGCTGAGCGGCAACAACATGGCGCTGCTGCCCAGCGTGTTGTACGTCAATGCCTTTGTCGGGGACGGGATTGTCGGCCGGTTTGAAAACGCCCAGGCGGATTTCGAACGGCTCGACCACGAGAACGCCGACACGTTCGTGTGGTTGACGATGGACGGCACACCGGATGGGACTCCCATCACTGACTTCTCCCTGTCGTGGTGGAAACTGGTCGAGCCGGGACTGGGCGAGCCGCTCACGCTGACTATCGATGTGACGGACATCGTTCGAGAACGGCTTGCAGAAGGCGCGTCCTTCGCCGGCTTCGTCCTGTCTTGCTCCCCGGACGGCGAGTTCTGCCTGGCCAGCGTCGACCTTGTCGATGACGTCCGGGGCACGGTCTATCTACCCAAGCTGGTTCTGGAGACTTCGCTGCAATAGCAGACAGGATGCAGGTCGAGTTTCTGTGAGGCCGGGGCGTTGCGTCGGATCTGAGTCCCTTCCGTGCTGGTCAGGATTGGCTGCTGGCACAGAGCGGGCTGGCGGATCGTCTGCGACGCCTTCGGCCTTGCTTCTCAGAGGAGGCACGTTCAGGATTCGGCAAGCTGACATCCGCGGGGATGCCGTGGTTTCCGCGGGCGATCACTGGACAGACGGATGGGCGGGCGTGGCGGGGGGCTTGGCGTTCTTCATGGCGACGATCAGAGCGCCCGCCGCTCCCCCGGCGGAGTAACTCAGGGCGAGGAACCAGTTGTTAGTCCGGATAAAACTCGACAGTACCCACAACCCCAAGAGATTTTCGATAAAGACAATGGAGACGAGCAAGACCTTCTCCCCGCGAGCGCACGCCAACGTACGCCGCAAGGCGAGATACCATTCGCCGCAACCTACAGACAGGTAAAGGATCATCGCCGGGAGGAGGCTCATAATCGTCCTCCTGCCCGCAGGTCCAGCAGCCCAATATGTTCTGGCTCATTTCCATGACTGCATTATACCACGGCGACGACCTTTGTGCAAGGCATCTCGCCGGGATTGTGTGATCGTAACCAACTGTAGACAAAGAACTTACGCGATCGGCAGAAAATCCCCAACGGTCCACACAGATCGCATCCGACGGACGCGGGTTAGTGCCCCTGGCGGAACCATGCGACGAAACGGGCCAGGCCGGTGCGGAGGTCCGTCGAGGGTTTGTAGTCGAGCTGGGCCTGGGCCTTGGCGATGTCCGCGAAGGTGCGGTCCACGTCGCCGGGCTGAAGGGGCAGGTGTTGGCGGATCGCCTTCTTGCCGAGCGTACGCTCCAATTCCGCGATCAACTCGTTGACGCTGACCGGCTGCGACTCGCCCAGGTTGTAGATCTCGTAACCGGAGCATCGGTCCATCACGGCGACGACGCCGTTGAGGATGTCCTCGATGAAGGTGAAGTCCCGCATCATCGAGCCGTCGCCGTAGATAGGGATGGGCTTGCCTTCTTCGATGAGCTTCGCGAACTTGTGGATGGCGAGGTCGGGACGTTGCCTCGGGCCGTAGACGGTGAAGAACCGCAGGCAGTTGACCGCCAGGCCGTACAGGTGGTGGTACGTGTGGCAGATCAGCTCGCCGGCCTTCTTCGTCGCGGCATACGGCGAGATCGGGAAGTCCACGTTGTCGGTCTCGGAGAAGGGGACCTTCTTGTTGTTGCCGTAGACGCTGGAACTCGACGCGAAGACAAATCTGGCGACGCGTCGCTGTCTGGCGATCTCCAGGAGCGTGACGGTCCCGTTGATGTTGACATCCGCGTAGAGGGCTGGCTCGGCAATCGAGGGTCGCACGCCGGCCCGCGCCGCCAAGTGGACGATCACGTCCGTATCAGGCTCGATGGCCTGTTCCATGGCGGTCGTGTCGCGGATGTCGGCCTCCACGAGTCGAAAGGCGGGATGGGACAGGCAGCCCGCGATGTTGGCTCGCTTGATGCCCGGGTCATAAAACGTGTCGAAACAATCCACGCCGACGACGGTCCAGCCGTCTTTCAGTAGCCGTTCGGCCAGATGGCTGCCGATGAACCCTGCCGCTCCGGTCACCAGTGCTTTCATGCTCTCGTCGGTCCTCTTCTGCTCGTCATGGGTCTGATCTGAGACACTACGGACAAGACCCACGTCTGCATAACACCAAATGCAGCCCTCTGCAAGGGAGAAGCCCCAATTCCTCCTCGCGGCCGGGCCCAAAATATCGTTGACATGGTGTACGGGGGGCGGTAGAAGGGGTTTGCGCTCTCGGGGCCGCGGGTCCGGGGCGGGCGCTTGTCGTTGGCATGGTGGCTACGCATGTGTGCAACTGCGCATACACAGGGATACACGTCGATTCATCCACGCAAGGGTGTGTCTACCCATCCACCCAGTGATTGTCGAGGGCCAGCATCATGAAGATCGGATTCAATCTGCTGTTATGGACGCCGTTTGTCACCGAGGAGCACTTCTCCCTCCTGCCCAAGCTCAAGGCCACCGGTTACGACGGCGTGGAGGTCCCGCTGTTCGCCGGGGATGTCCCGCACTACGAGAAGGTGGCCAAGGCCATCCGGGACAACGGCCTGAAGTGTACGACCTGCACGGTCATCCCGGACGAAGAACACAATCCCATCAGTGCCGATCCCAACCACCGCCAGGGCGGCGTCGATTATCTCAAGTGGGCCATCGACTGCAACGCGGCGCTTGGGTCCGAGGTCCTTTGCGGGCCGTTCTACCAGCCGCTGGGCGGGAAGTTCTTCAGCGGCCAGGGCCCGACGCAGGAGGAGAAAGATCGCGCGGTCGAGGTCCATCGCAAGGCCGCCGACTTCGCCAAACAGGCGAATCTGCAACTGGCCGTCGAGTGCCTGAATCGCTTCGAGTGCTATTTCCTCAACATCATCAAGGACGGCGCCGCGCACGCCAAGCGGGTGAACCATCCGAACTTCGGGGTGATGTACGATTCGTTCCACGCCAACGTCGAGGAGAAGGACCCGGTCGGCTGCATCGAGAAGAACATCGGCTCGATTCGGCACGTCCACATCTCGGAGAACGACCGCGGGACGCCGGGCAAGGGACACGTCCCGTTCAAGCGAATCATCAAAACGCTCCGCAAAGCGGGCTATGACCAGTGGCTGACCATCGAGGCGTTCGGGACGAGCCTGCCTGACCTGGCGGCGACCACCTGCGTCTGGCGGAGCCTGTCGGCCAGCCCGGAGGAGTGTTATCAGTTCGGCTTCAAGACAATCAAAGAAGGCTGGGACGCGGCCTCGTGAGAAGCAGCACGGGCATCCTGCCCGTGAGTATCATGGGCGTCTCGCCCATGGAAAGACGATGAATCGGCAGGGCCATGATGGCCCTGCGACCCATGGGCAAGATGCCCATGCTACTGAAGGAGTCCAAGATGAGTGCGAACACCTCCCCCAAACTGCACAACGCCATGTGGCCCGGATTGGTCGGCAAGGGAACCGGGCCGGGCCAGGAGCCGCCGATCAGTCTCGAACGGATGCTCGAATTGACAGCCGGCGCCGAGGTGAACGGCCAGAAGTTCGACGGCGTCGACTGCTTTCTCTTTCTGCCGCACACCGACCCCAACGCGCACACGGATGAACTGCTGAAGACCGCCGACCTGATTCAGGAGTACGGCTTCAACATGGGTTCGCTGGTCGCGCCGGTCTGGCCCGGCACGGTCGGGGATTCCGCGATGGGCGACAAGGCAACCAGCAAGAAGTTCTGCAACGCGGTCCAGGTGGCGTGCCGCATCGCGGGGGTGTTCAACAAGCATGGCGTCCGCCAGTACGGCGTGATCCGAATCGACTCGGCGGACGGCAACATCGAGAAGTGGGCGAAAGACCCCAAGCGGAACACGAAGCGGATCGCCGAGACGTTCCGCGAAGCTGCCAAGATCGCGGCCGATCACGGCGAGCGCCTGGCTGCGGAGGGCGAGATCTGCTGGGCCGGCATGCACAGTTGGAAGGACATGCTCGATGTGCTGGAAGAAGTGGGAATGCCGGAGACCCTGGGCTTCCAGGCGGACATGGCGCACACCTACCTGTACCTGATGGGCTACAACGCACCGGAACACGCGCTGCTGAAGCCCGGCTATTCCCAGGACGAATTCTACGCGGCCTACGAAACGATGGTCGACAAGCTGCGCCCCTGGACGATCGACTTCCACGTGGCCCAGAACGACGGCGAGGTCCGCGGCGCCGGCTCGCACGACAAGACGGGCAAGCACTGCCCGGCCAACGACCCCAAGGGCAAACTCGACATCGTCCGCTGCGCCGGCTACTGGCTCAAAGACGCGTCGTCTCGCGGCATGAAGCACATCTGCTGGGACGGCTGCATGTTCCCGAACGCGATGCTCGAGACGCAGGACACCTGGAACGAGATCCTCGACGTGATGATCCAGGTGCGCGACGCACACGGCTGGGAAGACTGAACGAATCGGCGGGACAAACTGCACCCCGCCGCCTGTAACCTCGAATAAGGAATGACTGCAATGACCAAACCACTCAATGTCGGCATCATCGGCTACGGTTTCATGGGCCGCACACACTCCAACGCCTACCGCAGGGTTTCGAATTTCTTCGACGTGCCGTACAAGCCCGTTCTCAAGACCATCTGTGGACTGGAGGAGAAGGAAGCGAAGGCTTTCGCCGACCGATGGGGCTTCGAGTCGTACGTGACGGACTGGCACAAGGTGATCGACGACAAGAGTATCGACATCGTGGACATCTGTGTGCCGAACAACTACCACGCGGAACTCGCGATCGCGGCCGCCGAGGCGGGCAAGATGATCATCTGCGAAAAGCCCCTGGCGCGGACGGGCGCCGAAGCCGAGCCGATGGTGAAGGCCGTCGAGAAAGCCGGCGTGCCGAACATGGTGTCGTTCAACTATCGCCGGATTCCCGCCGTGATGATGGCCAAGCAGCTCATCGACAGCGGGAAGCTGGGACGGATCTTTCACTACCGGGCGAACTTCCTCCAGGACTGGACCATCTCGACGAAGGTCCCGCAAGGCGGCATGGCCACCTGGCGACTGGACGTCAAGGCCGCCGGCTCAGGCGTTACGGGCGATCTGCTGGCCCACTGCATCGACACCGCCCTGTGGCAGAACGGCCCGATCACGTCCGTCTGCGCGATGACCGAGACCTTTGTGAAGGAGCGGATGAACGTCGAGACCGGCAAGGTCGCGCCGGTGGGCATCGACGACGCCTGTACGTTCTTCTGCCGCTTCGGGAACGGATCGATGGGCAATTTCGAATCCACCCGCTACGCCCGCGGGCACAAGGCCCTGTACACGTTCGAGATCAACGGCGAGCACGCCTCGATCGCCTGGGATCTCCATGATCTGAACCGCCTGAGCTACTTCGATCATCGCGACGAGTCTCTCGTTCGCGGCTGGCGGTCGATCCACGTCACCGACGGCGACATGCCGTATATGTCCCACTGGTGGGTGCCCGGCCTGTCCGTTGGCTACGAGCACAGCTTCGTCCACCAGTTGGCGGAGTTCATGGACAACGCGGTCAAGGGCAAGCCGACGGCGCCGACCTTCCGCGATGCCTTGGCCACACAGTATGTCTGCGATGCCGTGCTCGCTTCCGCCAAGAAGGGCGCCTGGGAAAACGTGAAATCGTAAGGAAATGGGACGGATCGGACGGACAGGACCTACAGGTCCTATTGGTCCTGTGCGTCCCGTGGTTCAGAGAAAGGAAATCGTGCTATGTCTGTGAAAAAAACGGCCGCGATGGCCTTGGAACAAGGGCAGGGGATTCTTCGGCTGGCGCCGACGTGGGTGCCGCGTTCGTTCTGCGTGCCGGGCCGGCGGATCAAGCTGCATCCGGATGACTATTACGCCCTCGGCGGCGAGCGGGGCGGTCTCGACGAGCGGTGGTTCTCCTCGACAACGCCCGCCGACAACGGGCCGCTGACCTCGCCCAACGAAGGGCTCAGCTTCATCGTCTTCGAAGACGGCGGCAAGACCGAGAAGATCCTGCTGCGCGACGCCATCGAAGAGCTGCAGGGCGAGATCATCGGCCCGCGACTCTGGAAGAAATACGGGCGATGGCCCATGTACTCGAAGTTTTTCGACAACAAGGCCGCCTTGCCGCACCACATCCATCACCGCGACAAGCACGCCAAGCTCACCGGCCAGCTCGGCAAGCCGGAGGCCTATTTCTTCCCGCCTCAGGTGAACAACTACGGCGGCGACTTCCCCTACACCTTCTTCGGTCTGAACCCCGGAGTGACCAAGGACCAGGTTCGTAAG
Organism: Sedimentisphaerales bacterium; assembly: GCA_035342095.1. Taxonomy (GTDB): domain Bacteria; phylum Planctomycetota; class Phycisphaerae; order Sedimentisphaerales; family Anaerobacaceae; genus PLanc-01. The sequence continues at coordinate 19,798 of DAOQWL010000086.1, forward strand.
GCGTTGCAGGACGCCGCGGAGGGGAGAGACAACTCGATCACGTCTCTCGCTCCGGCCTATCGGCTGGATCCTGGGACCGGATGGGACGTCCCGCCGGGCGTGCTCCACGCCCCAGGCAGCCTTTGCACCTACGAGCCGCAGAAGGCCTCGGATGTTTTCGCCATGTACGAAAACATCACGCACAACCAGGTCGTGCCCAAAGAGCTGTTGTGGAAGGACACCCCGAAGAAGAAGGCAGGCGACGTCGAATGGTTGCTCAGCGTCATCGACTGGGATCTCAATGTCGATCCGGACTTCGTGAAGAACCGCTTCATGCGTCCCAAGCCGGCCCGCCCGGCCAGGCAGATGCAGGCGGAGGGTTTCATCGAGAACTGGATCTGCTATAAGTCCGACGCCTTCAGCGCCAAGGAGCTGACGGTCCAGCCCGGCGCGACGGTGACCATCCAGGACAGCGCCGCCTACGGCTTCATCATGATGCAGGGCCACGGCACGATGGGCGTCTGGAACATCGAAACGCCCACCATGATTCGCTTCGGCCAGCTTACCTGCGACGAGTTCTTCGTGACGGAACAGGCTGCCAGGAAGGGCGTCACGATCACCAACCCGTCCACGTGCGACCCGATCGTCATGCTCAAGCATTTCGGACCCAACAATCCGGACCTGAAGATCGAATAGCCCGCGGGTCTTGGCAACGGCAAATCCCACGAAAGGGTGCGCCCCAGAGGGCGCACCTTTTCTTTTGGGTCCAGGCCTTCTCCATGGTATAATGATGATGGAATCGGTGGATTCGTATGCCCCGGCGGCCGAGTGGGCCGTTGTGGGGGTATTCTCCGCTGCAGCCGCAGGGCACGACCATCGCACATCGAAAGCGCAGGAGTGAGGAAGAAGGTATGTACAGATCGGCGGAGGTCCTGTCTTTCCTGTTGGTGTGCTGCCTCGGTTCGGGCCGGTCCCTGAACGTGGCCGGCGGGGCGGTCATTCTCAACGAACTCATGGCGGCCAACAACCACTCCTTCGCAGACCCGCAAGGCGAGTTCGATGACTGGGTCGAGCTCCACAACACGAGCGATAGCTCGGTCAATGTGGCCGGCCTGTATCTGACGGACGACATGAAGGCGCCCACGAAATGGCAGATCCCGACCGGCGCACCGAATCTGACGACCATCGCCGGCAAGGGCTATCTCGTCGTCTGGCTCGATAACGACACCGCGGATTCCGGCCTGCACGCGTCCTTCAAGCTGAACGCCGACGAGGATCTGGTTGCCCTCTTCTACACCGACGGGACAACGCGGCTCGATGCCGTAACCTTCCAGGACCAGCGGGCGGACGTCTCCTATGGCCGAGTCCCAGGCGCCCCCGATTCGTGGCAGTATATGGCACTCTCGACGCCGGGGGCCGGGAACATCGTTGCCTACGGAGGAGCCGTCGCTCCTGCCAGGTTCAGCCACGAGCGGGGCTTCTACGACGAGCCGTTCGCGGTGACGATCTCCACGACCACGCCCGACAGCGAGATCTACTACACGCTGGACGGCAGTTCTCCTTTCGACCTCGCGAGATCCGTGTCCTGCGGCCGGCTGTACACTGGTCCCATTCCCATCACTACGACAACCTGCCTTCGGGCCGTCGCCTGCAGGCAAGGCTGGTTGCCCACGAACATCGATGCGCACACGTATATCTTTCTGGACGATGTTATCCGTCAGGCGACGAATCCGCAGACCGGAGCCCAGGTGACCCCTACCGGCTGTCCGGCTTCGTGGGGTTCGGTGGCAGGGGATTACCAGGTGGACCCGGATGTGGTCGGACAGAACGGCAAGGACAAGTTCAACGGCCTGTACGCCGCGACCATCAAGGACGACCTCAAATCGGCGCCGACCGTCTCGCTCGTGATGCCCATGGACGACTGGTTTGGGTCCAAGGGCATCTACATCAATCAGTCCCAGGACGGCACGGAGCGAGCGTGTTCCTTGGAGTGGATCGATCCCAACGGGCGAAGCGGATTTCAGATCAACTGTGCGATTGCCATGCAAGGGGGCGCCAAGCATGACGGGGGCGGCACGAGCCTCCAGCGATGGAAGGTCTTCAAGCTCTCCATGCGCCCTCGCTTCAAGGCCGCGACCGACGACGGCAAGCCGACCGGGGGTCCCGCGACGCTGAAGCACCGCGTCTTTCCTGATTCGCCGATCACCACGTTCGATACCTTCGTGCTCGACGCGGTGCTCACGAATGCGTGGAACCACAGCGGCCAGCACGAACGCGGGACGTACATTCAGGACCAGTATGTCTCGGACCTTCACAATGCCATGGGGGGGTACTCTCCGCACGGCCTGTACGCCCATGTCTACCTGAACGGGCTGTACTGGGGGATGTACTACGTGCACGAGCGACCCGACGACTCCTGGGCGGCCCAGATGTTCGGCGGCGAGAAGGAAGAATATGATGTCTTGAAACACAGCACGAGCCGGGTGGTCAACAATGGCCTGGGCGGCAGCGCCGCGGGCAACTTCAACGCTATGGTCAACGCTGCCGGCAGAGTAGCCGCCGACCCGGGAAACGCGGCGACGTACGATGCCCTCTGCCGGATGCTGGATGTTGACAATTTCATTGCGGACCTGCTTTCCCACTGGTATGCGACGAACTGGGACTGGCCGGAGAAGAACTGGTATGCGACCCACCGTTCGCCCGACGGCCTGTGGCGGTTCCACACGTGGGATGCCGAGCATTCCATGGAATTGCCGGAATGGAGTTCCGCCAACGTGCTGGGTTTGAGCGCATACGACATTCACGCGAAGCTCCGGGCCAATCCGGACTACCGAATGCACTTCGCGGACCTCGTACACAGGTTCTTCTTCAATGGCGGCGTGCTCACCTATCCCCACACCGCTGAGATGTACCGCGCGAGAATGGCCCAGATCGACCGCGCCATCGTCGGCGAGTCGGCTCGATGGGGGGATACGCGATCCGCGGTGCCGCACACGCGAGCGGATTGGCTGGCGAATCAGAACCAGATCCTGACTCGTGTCGTTGCCGGTCGTTCGACCGTCGTTCTGAACTGGTTGCGGGGCGCGGGCCTCTATCCGAATGTCGTCGCCCCCGTCTTCTACGTCAACGGCGTCTATCAGCATGGCGGTCCCGCGAGCACAGGCGCCGGGCTCTCGATGCAGGCCGACGGCACGACCTGGTATACTCTGGACGGCAGCGATCCGCGACTGCCGGGGACGACGCCCGCCTCCACGGAAACCACGCTCGTTGCAGAAGATGCCGCCAAGCGGGTCCTGGTCCCCACCGCGGCGATCTCCGACGCCTGGCGGGGCGGCGCCGCGTTCGACGACTCCGCCTGGATCACCGGCGCCGGCGGCGTCGGTTTCGAGCGGGGCACCGGATACGAGGACTACTTCGACATCGACGTCCAGAGCCGGATGTACAACAAGAATGCAACCTGCTACGTCCGCATCCCGTTCAATGTCACGGTGGCGGACTTGACGAATCTCACAACCCTCGCGCTGAAGATTCGCTACGACGACGGTTTCATTGTCTACCTGAATGGGACCGAGATATCGAGGAAGAACTTCACGGGCGATCCCGCATGGAACTCCGCGGCCAATGCGTCGAATCCGGATGCTTCGGCCGAGATCTTCGAGTCTTTCGACGTGACGGCCTACATCTCCAGTCTGAGACTGGGCGAGAACATCCTGGCGGCGCAGGCGCTGAACCAGTCCGCGACCAGCTCGGATTTCCTGTTCTCCGTCCAACTGGTGGCCGGCAGGAGTTCCGCGAGTGAGATCCCCAGCGGCATCGCCGCGACTGCGATGCGCTATGGTGGGCCCGTGAGCCTGACAAAGAGCGTCTGCGTCAAGGCCCGATCCCTCAGCGGCTCGACCTGGAGCGCCTTGAACGAGGCGGTCTACGGCGTCGGCC
>DAOQWL010000087.1:0-22930 GCA_035342095.1 Sedimentisphaerales bacterium
GCAAAAGTGATGCCGAACACTCCCCCGCAAAAAACGGGGTTGACCGGACGCTCACATTCCAGCCACACCTGCCCTCGACCCCGATCGGGGGGCAAGCGGGAATCCATCTTCCTCTCGACCACAGAGGACGCAGAAGGGCAGAAGGGAACACGGAACTCGGCGACAGCGGTAGGGCGGGCTTCGCCCGCCGTCTGTCGAATGTGTGAAACCACGAAGGGCACGAAGGACACGAAGGGAAACCCATGGACTCACGCAGAGACGCGGAGACGCAGAGACTCTCTTGGGTGTCACTCCCGCGGAAGCGGGAATCCATTTGACCACAGAGGACGCAGAGGGCAGAACAGAACACGGAACTCGGCGACAGCAGTAGGGCGGGCTTCGCCCGCCGTCTGTCCAATGTGTGAAACCACGAAGGGCACGGCCTGCCCTCGCGAAAGCGGGGGAAGCACACGAAGGGAAATCGATAGACTCTCGCAGAGACGCGGAGGCGCAGAGGTTCTCCGAAATGTCCTTCCCGCGGAAGCCCACGAGCAACGCGAAGGCAATGGAACCGCAGATCAACGCCGATGCACGCAGATTCTCACGCCTGTCATTCCCGCGCAAAGCGGGAATCCAGCGAGCGACGAGGGCCAAGCGACGAGCGACAAGAGTGAAACCACAGAGGACGCAGAGGGCAGAAGGGAACACGGAACTCGGCGACAGCGGTAGGGCGGGCTTCGCCCGCCGTTCATCCAATGTGTGAAACCACGAAGGGCACGAAGGACGCGAAGGGAAATCCATGGACTCACACAGAGACGCGGAGTCTTCCACAAGGGAACACCGTAGCCCTTTGGTTTTCCTCTGTTGGCAGTCCGGCGGGGCGTTCGGCTACGCCTACCAGCCCCGCCGGACCGTGCTGCGTGGATTCGGCCGCCGTGCATCGGTGGCGCGGCGACACAGGAACAAGGCCAGGACTCTCAAAGCCACGCCTGTGCAATCCGTGAATCGCACAGTTCCGGGCAGGCCCAATATAGCCTGAGAGTGCAGGGCAACACGGAATCCGATGTTGTTGTTCCGGTTGTCCGGCGTGTTGTTGTTGCGATTGGCGGATCGGCAGTTCCGTGGATTGTTGTTCCAACTACCGCCGCGGACAACACGACGTTGCGGCCTCACCCCTTTGAAACACCCATTCCTTGCTCAGTCGCCTGACCAGTCGCATGGTATCCGCATGGCAGGCGTGGCCCAGCCAGCTATCGATGCGGACCTTCACATCAGGCCATTCAACTCGGCCATCGGCATATGCCGTTCTCATCCAGCGCACGCGTCTGCGAAACCCCTTGACGTTGGGCTTCTTGAGCAATCGGTGCGTGGGCCAGACGCGATAACCGAGAAAGGTCAGTCCGCCGGCAACCGGCTGCACAGACATCTTGGCCCGGTTCAAGCGAAATCGGTGTGCCGCCAGATGCACGCCGATCTCCTCCCTCGCCCGCACGAGCCTGTCCCGATCTTGGTGCAGCAGCACGAAGTCATCACAGTACCGCACATAGGACCCGATACCGAGATGGCTTGTGACCCAGTGATCAAGATCGTTAAGCATCCAGTTGGCGAACCATTGGCTGGTGAGATTGCCGATCGGAAGCCCCTTCCTGCGACTGACGGGACCAAAGAGGTCATCGCCGGGGAAGTAATCCAGGACGGGTTCCTGGGCGTTGGAGCAGTCCACGATCAAGTCTATCAAACGCAGTACATCAGGGTCTTTGATCAGCCTGCGAAATGTCCGCTTGAGGATCTCGTGGTCCATGCTCGGAAAGAACTTGTGAATATCGCATTGAAGGACGAAGCGATTGCGGCGCATCAGGGTTTGGAGCCGGTCGACGGCGGCGTGCGTGCCCTTGCCCTTGCGACAGGCGTAGCTGTGTGTGTGGAAATGCCGGTCCAGAATCGCTTCGAGGACATTCATCAGGGCGTGGTGCACGACCCGATCACGATAGGGAGCCGCGGAGATTAACCTTCTCTTGGGGTGGCAAATCCAGTGAGTCGTGAATCGGCCGGGACGGTACTTCCCTTCGGACAAATCTCTATGCAGACGGAGCAATTCGATCTCCAGGCCATAGTTGAATCGCTGCACCGCCGATTTGGCCTTCTTGCCGCGCTGGGCCTTGCGCGCCGCGAGAACGAGGTTCTCCCAACTGACCACGCGCTGCCACAGATGCCCATAACGCTTCATGTCTTGCGTCCTTGACTTTGGAGCCAGCCTCCGATTTGGGCGCCGATGGACTCAATCAGACCGGCCCCGTGACCATGGCTCTTGACCGGCAGGACTTTCAAGTCCTTCGCAAGGCGCAGTTGGAATCGCAGGACCTCAAGCTCGATGTTCGCCTCACCCAACCAAAGCGCCTTGTCTTTCGAGTACTTGGCGCGGAGCAGGTTGGAAAGAATCGCCTGCATGCGATTCTCCATCGAGACACCCAGGCTGTATCGTTGATGCCGCGGGAATTTCTCAGTGTGATGGATCAGCCAGAGCATGAAGTCGTAGAAATCGGCGATCACTTTCAGTTCGGTGCTCATTGGGACATTCGGCTCCGACGTATCAGTAGCGACCAGGGGCTTCGCCCCTGGACCCCAAAGGGTAAAAGAACAAAGAGCAAAGGGTTAGTTTGAGTCCAGGGCAACACGGAATCCGAGGTTGATGTCCCGGATGTCCGGCGCGTTGTAGCCGCGAATGGCGGAACGGCAGCGCCGCGGAGTGCTGTCCCAACCACCGCCGCGGACAACACGATATTCCCCAGAAGACGGCCCCTTGGGATCGACCCCGCTGGCATTCTGATAGCCTTTGGCATACCAGTCCTGACACCATTCCCAGACGTTTCCATGCATGTCGTAGAGACCGAATGCATTGGGTCTCTTCTGCCCGATGGCGTGCGTGGTGCTGCCGCTATTGCTTGTGTGCCATGCATAGTCGCCAAGACCTGAATCGCTGTCTCCAAAACAGAATCGACCGCTGCTGCCTGCGCGACAGGCATACTCCCACTCCGCCTCGGTGGGCAGTCTGCCCCCGACCTTCCTGCAGAATGCAGCGGCCTGGTCCCACGAAACCGTCTCCGCAGGAAGACTCCGCCCGCTGAAATGGCTCGGGTTGGTTCCCATCGCCGCCATGTACTGGTCCTGGGTCACCTCGTACTTGCCCAGATAGAAGGGCCTGGTGATCTGCACACGTCGGACCGGGCCTTCGTCGTCGTCCCTGCCTGCTTCAGAACCAGGAGAACCCATCTTGAAGGTCCCGGCGGGGATCAGGACGAACTCCATGCTCACGCCATTGCCCAGATCAACAGTTCGCGTGGGACTGTAATCTACCGAAGATGGCGAATCCTTTTCTATCACAAAGGTCTTGTGGTACGCATAAAGGTCATCGCTCTGCCTGTATCTATAGGTCACCGGCAACTGCCAACATGTCACTTCGATAGTCTGGGAGTTCTTGATCCGCTCATAGCCCAGAAGCTTCTGGTAATCCGCGGCGGAACGAATCAACAACTGGTTCTGTTCCATGGTACGGATAACACACCCTTCGGTGAGCCCTGCCTTGTCCGCGGGAGAACCCGGGGAGACATATCGGACTATGACAGATCCATGTACCAAAAGCATACGCCCAAGTGTTTCTGGGAACGCCCACCGGTCTTGCAGCTCAGCGGTGGTTACTGTCTCCAGGGCAATTCCCAGCGGATCATTCTTGGCAATCTCAGCGTACTCGTCTTGCGAGCGCTGAGGCCACACCCTGGGCTGTGGAACACCCCCTTCCGACGTGGCCTGATCTGGGAGAGCGACGGGGCCGGCAATCGTGGAATCAGACGGAACGTTGCGAGTCGGAGAGGCAGCGATGGGTACTGCTCCGGCGAACGTTCTGGCCGCCTTGCCGGCGAGGTCCTCCTGCCCTGTTCGTTGGGCCTGCCGCAGGTCCCCGAGCGCTGCCACAGCCCCTCCGAGCGCCTCCGGATCAAGGCCGCTGTTGGAATCGGCGGCCGCAGCATTGATAGCCTCGTTCAACGTCCCGTATGTGCCGTCAGGGAGCTGGATGATGCGTGCTTGATCCGTAAGAAAGTTGCTGTCAAAGAGCATCGCATAGGCCGTTGCGACCGGGTCTTCGCCCAGACTGCCGCCCACACCCGCATCCGAAGCTATCTTGCGAGCATAGCTGTCGAAGGTCGTCATCTGCCCCGTATCGGGGTCTGGAAAAGGCAAGGCACGGATGCCCGCGACGGCCAGTTGATCTTTCAATACGCCTGCCTTGCCGGCGAGGTCCCGCAACCTGGCGGGGTCCTTCAGGATGTCCTGCACCGAAGGCAGCGGCTGCGCTGACGGCTCCATCGTCTGCCGGCCAGTCGGTGCGGCAGGCGTCGCTTGGGGTTGGCGCGTATCCTCGGCGGACCGAGCATCGGCGCCATCAGACTGGCGCGAGTACTGCCGATACCATGGCGCTCCCTGACCCTGGGCGTCCTGCGTGAGGATGCTGGCGCTGGGTCCCTGCACTTCGAGCCGGCCGGCCACCGGTTCCAGGAGAATCTCCCCCAGATCGTAAACGAAGTACGGGCCGCACTTCTTCCCCTCGTCCCACTGCGGCAAGTTCTCAAGGCCCTGGTAGATCTCCCCGTAATCCTTGGCGCGAATCCGCGAGAAGAACTCCGGGCGGGTGCAGGACTGCTTCTTGAACTCCGGGAAGTCCGTGCCCAGATCGAGGACGACCATCTTCACGTTCGGGCGACGAATCTCGTTCTTCCAGTTCTGTTCGAAGAGCTTGTACTTGTCCCGAATAGGGCCCTGAGGCCTGAGATACTGCTCCAGGTTCACCACATGCTGGAAGTTCAGCGGGGCCTCCACGTACCTGTACCGCGGGTGGCGGATTTCGAGCCATTGCACTTTCTCGATGTCGTCGACAGCCAGCAGCCAGGAATCCTTTTGGGTCCAGCTTCCATCGGGCTGGTAGTCCCGGGGCGGGTGACCATCGAAATAGGAATCCCAGGGGAACTCCTTCTGCCACTGCAGAGAAAAGACAACAACGCCATCTGGCCCGGAAACAGCGTTCAGGCGAAACTCTCGGGGCTGCGGCTCACGCTTATTGGGGTCCACAAAGAGGTTCCACCAGGGCACATCCTGGGCAATGGCGGTGTCCCGGTTGATCCACATCTGATAGTACTGCCCCTCCAGCGAGACCTGAACACCGCTGACTGGAATGTGCGTGTCCCTGTCGAGCATCTCCATCCGGATGGCCACGGTCCACGGGTGGTCGAGTAGCGGATTGTAGCGAGAGTCCCAGGTCCCGCCATACCATTGGGCGTGTGTGATTGGTGGTGGCACCGTGCAACCGACGATTGCGATGGCGATGACCAACATGCGTGTCCGTGTGCGAGTCTGCATCTCAGGTCCTCCAAAGTGCACGATCTCAAGTCTCAGAACCGGCCTCAGCCCATTATACCCGTGTCCCGTGCCGATTCCAGCCGTAGAGAGCGGGGCGGGCGCAAGGCGCTTCTTCCCGGCAGGGACGCTCATGCCTTCGTCGGGGAACGAGACGGGGGGAACGGGACGGTGTCAGGTACTTTTTCCGGACAGGGAAACCAGTGGCCGGTTGTCTCGGGGGCAGGTCTTGTGAGGCGGGACGGCCGGCAGGCTTCGTGTGAACTTCGTGGTGAAGAGTCCTGGATTCCCGCTTCCGCGGGAATGACAACCGAGAGAATCTGCGGAAATCGGCGGATGATGACTCGTCGCTCGGATCTCGAAGGGATCTTCTCACACAGAGCCACGGAGCCACAGAGAGGCAGACGGGGGTTGGATCGGTCTTTGTGCCTTTGTGTCTTCGTGTGAGCAAGACGGTGGGCGAAGCCCACCCTACACCTCCGACCTTCTGACCTTCCTACCTTCTCACCTTCTCTTCTCCGTGCCCTCTGTGCCTCTGTGGTGACAGGGTTCTCGTCAGTCGCATTCCATGGGGAAGTAGGCACGGGCGTTGTGGTAGCAGATGTCCTCGACCATCTTGCCGAGCAGGGCCATGTCGTCGGGCAGGAGTCCCGCTTCGACATCGTTGCCCAGCAGGTTGCACAGGACCCGCCGGAAGTACTCGTGACGCGGATACGACAGGAAGCTGCGGGAGTCCGTCAACATGCCGACGAATCGGGCGAGCAGGCCCATGTCGGCCAGCGTTCGCATGTGGTCCTCCATGCCGTCCTTCTGGTCGAGGAACCACCAGGCGGAGCCGTACTGGATCTTGCCGGGGACGGAGCCGTCCTGGAAGTTGCCGATCATCGTCGCCAAGAGGGCGTTGTCGCGCGGATTGAGGTTGTAGAGGATCGTCTTGGGCAGGTTGCCCTGCTGGTCCAGGCGGTCGAGGAACTTGGCGAGCGGGCGGGCGACTTCGAAGTCGCCGATGGAGTCGCAGCCGATGTCGGGGCCGAGCGTCTTGAATAGTCGCGTGCAGTTGTTCCGCAGGGCGCCGAGGTGGAGCTGCTGGACCCAGCCTCGTTCGGCGTCCATCAGGGCGAACTCGAACATCATGGCGGACTTGAATTGCAGGACCTCGCGCGGGTCCAGCGTGCGGCCGGCGCGGACCTTCTCGAAGATCGCGCCGATCTCGCTGTCGGTATAGTCCTCGGCGTAGGCGGTTTCGAGGCCGTGGTCGGAGAGCCGGCAGCCGTGATCGTGGAAGTACGCATGGCGGTCGCCCAGGGCCTCGACGTAGTCGTGGAAACTGGCGATCTCCATGTCGCACAGTTCCTCGAGTTTGTCGATGAAGACGTTGACCTTGGCGAGGTCCTCGACGGCCATGGCCTGGTCGGGTCGCCAGGCGGTGTGGACCTTGACCTCGAAGCGGTCGCGTCTGATCCGGCTGTGGTCGTCGAGCGAGTCGAGCGGGCCCTCCGTGGTGCAGACGAGCTTGACGTTCATCTTCCGCATGATATTGCGGACGCTGAACTCGGGCGACTGGAGCATTTCGGTACACTCGTCGTAGATCTCGCGGGCGGTGTCGGATCCGAGCAGCTTGCCCTGGATACCGAAGGGCCTCTTGAGTTCCAGGTGCGTCCAGTGGTAGAGGGGATTGCCCAGGCAGGCGGGGACGGTGGCGGCCCATCGCTCGAATTTCTCCCAGTCGGAGGCGTCGCCGGTGACGTACTTTTCGGGCACGCCGTTCGTGCGCATCGCGCGCCATTTGTAGTGATCGCCGAGGAGCCAGGCCTGCGTGAGGTTCTCGAAGCGGTGGTCGGCGGCGATCAGGTGGGCCGGGAGGTGGCAATGGTAGTCATAGATGGGCAGGCCCGCGGCGTGATCGTGGTACAGCGTGCGGGCGGTCTTGGTCTGGAGAAGGAAGTCGTCCGTCAGAAACCGACTTGTCATAGCTGTCTGTCCTTTCGCTACAGAGTCTCCATCCGCCGTGCGCCGGCAAAGACATCAAGAGAGCCGTCCTGCAATGCCCGCCCTCACGGGATGCGACCGGCCTCGGTCAGCCATCTTGCGGCTTGTCGTGATCGGCGGGCTTCTTCGGCGGCGCCGGGCTCTTGAAGGCCGCCATCTTCTTCGCCCAGTCGGACACCTCGCCCTGGGTCTTCTGGAGCCGCTCCGACTTCTTCGGCGGCTCCTTCTCCTCCTGCTCCTGCATCTTGCGGTCCCAGATCAGGTAGGCGATCCAGCCGCCGCCCACGATGATCCCGCCGACGATCATGAAATACCCGTACCAGCCCATGGCGTTCTTCCCTTCATCGACTCCAGACCCCTGACCAGTTGCCGCCGCGACCGGCATCCTATCCGAATCCGAGAATCGGGTCAACCCGGATCGAGCCGGCTCTTCATTCCCGCTTGAACGCTGCTGCTATGGACGATACCATAGTGCGGCCCCCGCGGTTCGGGACAATCCGCGCGCGACGGGGCGACGGAGTGCAGGTTTTTCCGGAGGTGTCTGCCATGAGTCCGAATCCAATCATCGCCGCGATGGTATCGCTGGCCGTGCTCTCGCCGGCGCCGGCCCAGTCCGTTCGCGTCTACCTGGGGACCTACACCGGCTCCGGGCCGGGCGCCAGCCAGGGGATCTATCGCAGCACGCTCGATCTCCAGACGGGAGCGCTGTCGGAACCCGTCCTGGCGGCCGAGGCGCGGCACCCATCGTTCCTGGAGATTCGTCCCGACGGGAAATTCCTCTACGCGGTGAGCGAGGCCGGAGAGAGCGGACGCGTCTTCGCCTACGCCATCGATCCGGGCACGGGCGATCTGACGCTCCTGAACGAGTGCTCTTCCGGCGGGGCGGGTCCGTGCCACGTCAACGTCGATCACGCGGGCAAGCACGTCCTCGTCGCCAACTACAACAGCGGCAGCGCCTCGGTCATTCCCGTCCGGCCCGACGGCGGGCTCGGCGAGCCGACCGGCTTCGTCCAGCACGCGGGCTCCAGCGTCAATCCCTCGCGTCAGAAGGAGCCCCACGCGCACTCGATCAATCCGAGTCCCGACGACCGCTTCGTCTTCGTCGCCGACCTCGGGCTCGACAAGATCATGATCTACAGGCTCGACGCCGGCAAAGGGACGATTGCCGCCAACGATCCTCCGTTCGCCCGGGTCAAGGCCGGCGCCGGGCCGCGACATTTCGCCTTCCATCCGGGCGGCCTGTACGCCTACGTCATCAACGAGCTCGATTCCACGATCACCGCCTTCATGTATGACGCGCTCCGCGGTTCTCTCGGCGAGATCCAGACCGTCTCGACGCTCCCGGTCGGATTCAGCGGGCCGAGCTGGTGCGCCGAGGTCCGCGTGCACCCGAGCGGCAAGTTCCTCTACGGCTCCAATCGCGGCCACGACAGCATCGCGGTCTACCGCATCGATCCGACCACCGGGCTCCTGACGCTCGTCGAGCATGAGACCGACGGGATCAAAGTCCCTCGCAATTTCGACATCGAGCCGACGGGCAAGTTCTGCCTCGTCGCCAACCAGGACGGCGGCAGCGTCGTCGTGTTCCGAATCGACGAAAAGACCGGCGCGCTCGAGCCGACCGGGCACAAGATCACGGTCTCGAAACCGGTGTGCATCCGGTTCCTGTGAATCGGCAGCTCAAGCCGGAACACGGCTTCATTCTGTCTCCACGCGGCCGTTCCGGCCGATGTAGGGCGCGATCCCGCCCTGTCCCCTCTGCACGGTCTTCGTGACATCGTCCCGCGTCTCGCACACCAGAGTCGCGAACGGATCGCCCGTATAACAGACTTCGTTGAAGTAGACGAAGGTCGAGGCATCTTCCGTAACGAACATGGGCGCCAGCTTGCCGGCGGTGGTCGTGTAGCTGAAGGTGCCAAACAACTCGGTTTGGCCACCGTCTTTCGTGTGGATCAGTGTGCCTCCGCGTTCGGTCTTGTAGCCCAGAATCCACAGTCTGCCGCCCTCATTGGTCAGGTGAGTGCCCTGGTTCTCCACGTTGAGCTGCCGGGCCCAGGCATTCTGCAGCAGGTTGATCCGCAGCTTGTCCGTGCAGAGGTCCTCCATGAACAGGTTGCCGCGGCCCAGGTTGAAGATGCGGGCTTCCAGGCTGCGAAGCACAACCGTGCGCCCCGTGTCAATCAGGATACCGCCGCCGATGTGCGCCAGGTGCTCCAGGACGATGACAGGGGACTCGCCGTCCTCAATGATGAAATCCGGGCTGGCATCAGCACCATAGTTGATGTCGCCGCCGGTGCCGGTGATCCGGCGCACCTTGCCGCGAACGATGACCGGAGACCGGAACCTCAATCCATGCCCCAGCAGAATACTGGTGGCGCCGGAGTCGATGGCCGCCTGAACAGCAGAGGCTGCCTCGGCACCGCTGGCGGTTGCTTCGATCCGGGCCCACCCGTCGGCATCATCCCACGGGACGTCGGGTGTCTCCTCGACGGGCAGATTCAGCGATTTGACGGGCCCGCCGAAAGGGTTGGTCGGCTTGCCGGTCATGTACTCGGCGACAGCCGGGCCCGGCTCGCCCCTCCCCCCTTGCACACGAATCGCGGCGTGATAGCCACTGGTGTCCACGTTGCGAGCCAAGAAGCTGGTCTCACCCAGCTCTATGGCCGGCATCCTGCTCGCACCATCCCGTCCGACGAGCCTGGAATCCAGCAGACATGTGAAGCCGCTCGCGCGCAGGGCTGTCACGGCGTTCTCGCTGTACAGGCCCCGAATGGCGATGCTCTGGCCGTCGTTGGTGAAGCCGCATTGTGACTGCCCGATCAGGCTGATTCCTTCGAAGGTCTGGCTGTTGACCGAGTGGGCCGTGCGGATGCCGATGGCGAAGCCCCGTATGGTGATATTTCGAATGAACAGCGGCCCGTTCATGTCGTTGCCCAGATCCAGGCCGATCGCGCCGTCGCCGTCCTGCGAAACGAACTGCACATCGCGGATGGCTCCGCTGTTGTTCGAATAGAAACTCAGGCCGATGGCCCCGGGGTTGTTCCGGCCCACGTCGAAGGTGACGTTCTGGATGTAGTTATGAAACCAATCAGCCGAGCCGAAGCCGCCACCCCACAGTATCGGCTGGGGTCGGGCGGCATCCGTGAACACACCGTCCTTGAGACGGATAATCGTGCCGGCCTGGCTTTGTCCCTGGAGCCAGGTGTGCCCCCAGGCCTCGCTGCCTCTGGAGTCCTTCTTCGTGTGCCGCAGGGTCCTTGACACCAGATACGTCCCGTTGGGGAAGTACAGGATCTTGTGAGCGCCCATCAAATCCGAGAGCGCTTTCTGGATCGCATCGGTGTCATCGGTTTGCCCATCGCCTTTGGCTTCGTAGGGCGGCTTGGTGACGTCCACGACGGACTCGCAAACGGGGAAGGTCTTGCCCTGCGCCGAGATCGCCGCGTCCATCAAGGGCTTCTCCGCTGCCGCCTGTGCCCCGGCGGGTCGGATCGACAAGCCAAGAACAACCAAGCAGAACGCAACCGAATGACGTGTGAGGCGCACCTTGAACGCCTCCAGCTCCCCATTCATCTCAGTACTCCCGGTCCTTCACGATCCCCGGCTGGGGCATCGGGTACCTGCCGTCCGGGCCCGCGTGGATGGGCGCGGGCGAGTCCACCGTCAGCTTGTCCAGGTCCGGCGCGAATTCCTCCTCGCACTTGAGCATGTCATCGAATGTCACGATCTGGCCCGTGTGGACCGCCCTGCGGGCCATCGCAGTCACGAGACTGGCCTCGGCGCCGCGTTTGGCCTCGTTGTGCGGCTTGTCGCTGCGAATGGCCTCGATCAGGTGGTCCCATTCGAGCTGGTACGGATTCGGCTCCGGCTGCGGGAACGACCACGCGAGGTTCTCTTTGGCGAAGTCCTGCGACTTGTAGATCCGGCACTTGGCCGGCGTGTGCATGAACGTTGAGATCACCGCGGAGCCCTTCGTCCCGTGCGCGTAGCTGGCGAACTCCGAGTGGCAGCCGGGCATGTGGCGGTTGTTCAGGAACAGCTTTGTGCCGTCGGCGAACGTGTACTCGACGTCGTAGTGGTCGAAGTTCTGGTCCACGCAGTCGCCGCGATAGCAGCGCCCGCCCGAGCCCTGGGCCTTCACCGGCCAGGCGTCCTTCATCCAGCAGCACTCGTCCACGTTGTGAGCGACCACGTCCTGGAACAGCCCGCCGCTGGCCCAGAAGAAGCCCAGGTAGTTGCGGATCTGCCAGAGCAGCTCGTTGGCGCCCGCGTCCCTGGGTCCCGCGAAACCCGCCGGTCCCTGCTGGCGGTAGGTCCGCATCATGTGAATCTCGCCGATCTGGCCGGCCTTGATCCGGTCATAGAGTTCCCAGCGGGCCTTGCAGTGCCGGCACATCAGGCCGACGCCCACCTTGAGGTTCTTCTTCGCCGACTCCTCCGCGAGGGCCAGCATCTTCCGCGTGCTCGGCCCGTCCACGGTGATGGGCTTCTCCATGAACACGTTGATTCCCTTGCGGATCGCGTGGGCGAAGTGTACCCAGCGGAACGCGACAGGCGTCGTCAGGATCACGACGTCACCCGGACGCAGGCAGTCCATGGCCTTCTGATAGGCGTCGAAGCCGAGGAACTTCCGTTCCGGCGGGACATCGATCTGCGCCGCCTGGTAGCCCATCACCCAGGTGTCGGCGGAACCGCTGGTCCGCGGCGCGCTGGCGGCCTCGATCAGCCCGTCGTAGCAGCGCTTCAGGCGGTCCTCGAAGACATCGGCCATCGCAACGAGCTTGATCGGTCCACCCTTGGCCGCCAAGGCGTTGGCCGCCGCGCCGCCCCCGCGTCCGCCGCAACCGACGAGCGCGACTCGGATGGTGTTATCCTCGCCCGCATAGACCCGCGGCCCAACCGCGGCCAGAAACGCCGACCCCGCGGCGACTCGACCGGTGTCCCTCAGGAATTCACGACGCGACGTGTTGTGCCCGATGCCTTCGCTCATAATCGACCTTCCTCAATTGATGCCCATCCATCCATCCAGACGCGACCTTCCGCATCTGCGCCCGCCTATTATCGTCTCCGACTCGCCTTTGACAATCGAATTCCGCTCGGCAGCAGGGCACGAACCGCATGACCGTACCTGCGAGCGTGCGATCAAGGTCCGTGCAGACCGCGGCTTGTCATTCCCGCGCAAGCGGGGATCCACTTCCTGGGATTCGTCGCATACCATGGTTGCTGGATTCCTGCTTTCTTAGAGCGGTCCTCCGCCGCAACCAAAGCGTAAGTGCATCTAATCTCGAGTCGGTTCGTGTCTCTTGGGGGCGCCGCCCCCAAACCCCCGGCATTTGACGCATTGGGCCAATAGCATGGGAAACAGGAGCGGTAGACTCGCTTCGGCGTGCCTTCCCACCATGCTGCTGGCGCAAAGCGCAAAACCTCGGGGGGCCGGGGGCAGCGCCCCGGGTCGCACGGTGCGGTCCCGACCCTGGGCACGCGAGGACCCGATGAGGCCAGAATGCTGGCCAAGAAAGCAAGATGTTGTGCCTGTGCAGTGCAGGAATGACAGAGTCCGCACCTCCGCTGCGTGCGACATCCTGTCGCGGATGTGTCGTCCTGAGCGGCAGCGAAGGATCTGGGCCAAGGCTGAAACAGAGCACGCTCGCGTCCACAGCCTGGATGTTTCACGTCGTTCAGCATGACAAGACCATCGCGGACGGTTCTTGCATCTTGTGCTCACGACGCCGACAATACGATGACTCGAATAGCCCTCTGTGGACAAGGAGAACATCGTGCGGAAACAAATGATTCGACTGATGGTACTGACGGTCGCAATGTGCCTTGCGAATGGCGGCGCGTTCGCCGCGGAGTTCTACATCGCCCCCGGCGGGGACGACGCCAATCCAGGCGTGCTGGAGCGGCCCTTTGCGACCCTCCAGCGGGCTCAGGAGGCGGCAAGGCAGACGCCGGACGGCGAGGCTGTCACTGTGTACCTGCGGGGCGGGACGTACTACCTGCCGCAAACGCTGGTCTTCACATCCGAGGATTCCGGGACACAGCAAGCCCCCGTGACGTATGTTGCCTACCCCGGCGAGACACCCGTTCTCAGCGGTGGCGTCCGGCTCGACCTGCAATGGCAGCCCTTCCGCGACGGGATCGTGAAGGCCGCGGTGCCTGCCGATCCTGTCACCGATCAGTTGTTCGTCAACGGCGCGCGTCAGCCCATGGCGCGGTATCCGAACTTCGATTCGACGGTTCGCCACTTCAACGGCTTTGCGGCCGATGCGTTCAGTCCGGCCCGGGCGGCACGATGGGCCGACCCTCGCGGCGGCCTTCTCCATGCGATGCACGCCCACGAGTGGGGCGATTTCCACTACCTCATCACGGGCAAGGGGCCGGACAATCAGATCACCTACGAGGGTGGCTGGCAGAACAACCGTCGCATGGGGATGCACAAAACCTATCGCATGGTCGAGAATATCTTCGAGGAGCTCGACGCGCCGGGCGAGTGGTTCCATGACGCGAAGACCCACGTGCTCTACTTCTATCCGTCTGCCGGCCTGGATCTGAGCGGTGCGGTCGTCGAAGCGGTGCGGCTCAAGCACCTGATCGAATTCCAGGGCGCGCAGGACCAGCCCGTCCGATTCATCCGCCTGCAGGGCCTGACGTTCCGCCACGCGGCCCGCACGTTCATGGAGAACAAGGAGCCGCTGCTGCGGAGCGACTGGACCACCTATCGCGGCGGGGCGATCCTCTTCCACGGCGCCGAAGACTGCGCGGTCCGGGACTGCACGCTCGACCAGGTCGGCGGCAACGCGGTCTTCGTCGACAAGCATAACCGCCGAATCGTCGTCCGCGGGTGCCACATCGTCCGCGCGGGCGCCAACGGCGTCGCGTTCGTCGGCGACCCCAACGCGGTCCGCAATCCCCTGTTCGAGTACAACCAGCGCCAAAGCTACCACGACATCGACAAGACCCCCGGCCCTCGCACCGACAACTATCCCGCGGACTGTCTCGTCGAGGATTGCCTGATCCACGAGACCGGCCGCGTCGAGAAACAGACCGCCCCTATCCAAATATCCATGTCGATGGGCGTCACGGTCCGACATTGCTCGATCTACGACGTCCCGCGGGCGGGCATCAACATCTCCGAGGGCACGTTCGGCGGCCACGTCATCGAGTTCTGCGACGTGTTCGACACGGTCCTCGAAACCGGCGATCACGGCTCGTTCAACTCGTGGGGCCGGGACCGCTACTGGGGTCTGAAGGATATCGACCTGGACGCCATCACGTTGGGCACAGATCCCAATCTGTCGGAAGAAGGCGGATCGGGCCTGCTTGGAGAGGGAGAAATCTCTTCATCGATTTCTCCCTCCCAAACCCGGGACGCGCGCCGGGAGTCTCGACGACTCGATTCTTCAACGAAATCGAGCCAAGAGATTTCGTTGAAGAATGCAAGCCCGATCCGCCTTTTTCCGACAGGTCAGGGCGCGGATCGCGACCTCCCCATCCTCGACATCGTTCAGCCCAACATCCTTCGCAATAACCGCTGGCGATGCGATCACGGGTGGGACATCGACCTCGACGACGGGTCCAGCCGATACGAGATCCGCAACAACCTGTGCCTGGCCGGAGGCCTGAAGCTGCGCGAGGGATTCTACCGGGTGGTCGAGAACAACGTCATCGTGAACAACTCTTTTCACCCGCATGTGTGGTACGCCCACAGCGAGGATGTCTTCGCGCGCAACATCGTGTTCACCGACTACAGGCCGATCCAGGTCCGCAGGCCCTGGGGCAAGGAATGCGACTCGAACGTCCTGCACAAGCCAGGCCGGAGGCAACCCTCGGCGGCCGTGACATTGCAGCAGGCCAGCGGTCTCGACGCCCATTCCGTCGAAGCCGACGCGATGTTCGTGGATCCTGGACGCGGCGACTATCGCGTCCGGCCGGGATCGCCCGCCCTGGCGCTCGGCTTTCAGAACTTCCCCATGGACCAGTTCGGCGTGCAGAGCCCATCGCTCAAGGCGGTCGCCCGAACGCCGAGGCTTCCGGATGCGACGGCTGCCGGCGGTGAGCCCGGGAGCACGCGTGACGCCAGCGTCGTCGAGTGGCTCGGCGCGAAGGTCAGGAATGTCGTCGGCCTGGGCGAGGTCTCCGCCGCCGGACTGCCGGGCGAAGTGGGGGTCATCGTCCTCGACGCGCCCTCCGAGAGCCAGGCTGCAAAGAGCGGCTTGCGCCCGGGTGACGTAATCCTCAAGTGCGCTGGAACGCAGATCGAATCGCTCGACGATCTGATGCGAGCGCGCCAGGGCATCCCCGCCGGACAGGAGGTCACGCTCGAAGTCTTCCGCGGGCAGCAGCGCATGGAACTCCAGGTCCCTGTGGGCCGGCCGTAACGCCCTGTTCGTAGTGTGCCCGCGAGGGCATATCCTCACTCCCACGGGGAGAAGAGAACGCCTTACGGCGTCACGACGAACGGAGCTTGCACGCGAGGTATTCGCCCGGTAGCATGAAGCATCCGGGTGGAATCCGCCGGGGACGGCGGCTCATATTGCGGAATACGCAAGTCCGGAAAGGAGACACGATGAGAAAGATGACATTCATGGCCGTCGTTGTGGGTTCCTGCCTGATGGCTGGCTCGGCTCTCGGAGCCGGTGAGGATCTCCGCGTCCTGCCGGAGACGGTGGACGGCGGGATGATGTCCCGCTACCTGATGCGACAGGCGCAGCCGTGCTTCGAGCAATGGAAGACGCGGTACGAGCAGTTGAAGACGCCCGAACAGATCGCGGCCTATCAGAAAAACCTGCGAGAGCAGTTCCTCAGTGCCATCGGGAGCCTGCCGGCCCGGACGCCGCTGAATGCGAAGGTAACCGGCGTGGTTTCCCGGGAGGGGTACCAGGTCGAGAAGGTCCTCTTCGAGAGCCAGCCGAAACACTACGTCACGGCGTTGCTCTTCCTGCCTGCCGGCGGCGGGCGCAAGCCTCCCTTCCCCGGCGTCATCGTGCCGTGCGGGCACGCCTCCGACGCCAAGGGCCACGAGCCATACCAGACCATGGGCGCCCTGTTGGCTCTCCACGGCATGGCGGCCCTGGTCTTCGATCCCATCGACCAGGGCGAGCGCAGCCAGATGCCCTCCGCACTGCCCAGAATCTGGGGCACCGCGGGCCACACCACGCTGGGGGTCGGCAGCATCCTGCTGGGGCGCAACACCGCTCGCTTCGAGATCTGGGACGGGATGCGGGCCATCGACTACCTCCAGTCCCGGCCGGAGGTTGATCCGCGTCGCATCGGCTGCACCGGCAACAGCGGCGGGGGCACGCAGACTTCCTACCTCATGGCGCTGGACGACCGGGTCGTCGCGTCGGCCCCGAGCTGTTACATCACGAGTCTCCAGGCCCTGCTCTCGACCATCGGGCCCCAGGACGCGGAGCAGAATATCTTCGGGCAACTGGCGTTTGGGATGGACCACGCGGATTACCTGATGATGCGAGCGCCGACCGCGATCCTGATCTGCGCCGCGACGAAGGACTTCTTCGACATCCAGGGGACCTGGACCTCGTTTCGATACGCCAAGCGCCTGTACACCCGTCTGGAATGCGCCGAGCGGATCGGCCTGTTGGAGAACGACGCGGAGCACAACTACAACCGGACGCAGCGCCAGGGCGTCGCGCGGTGGATGTCCCGGTGGCTGCTGGGCAGGGACGAGCCGATTGTCGAGCCGAACATTGTCCTGCTCAGCGCCGAGGAGGTCCGCTGCACGCCCGACGGCCAGGTGATGAACCTGGAGGGAGCCCGCTCGACGTACGATCTCAATCGGGACTACGAGAAGGAGCTGGCGGCTCGTCGAAAGCAGCTCTGGGCGACGGCGCCCCGCGCGGATTTGCTCGGTCAGGTCCGGCGGCTGGCGGGCGTGCGGACCCTCGCGGAGCTGCCCGAGCCGCGGGTGGTGGAAATGCGAGAGGTCGTCGAGCGGGACGCTCTGAGCATCCAGAAGGTCGCGGTCACGCTGGAGGAAGGTCTGTACCTGCCGGCGTTGGTGTTCCGCCCGCGCGGAGAGCCCGCGGGCAATGACGTGCTGTATCTCCACGAGAGCGGCAAGGAGGCGGACGCCGGACCGGGTGGGCCAATCGAGAAGCTCGTCGAGGCCGGCCGCGTGGTCATTGCAGTGGACCTCCGCGGCCTCGGCGAGACGCAATCGAAGGCCGGCTGGGGCGGCGACTTGTTCGGGCCCGACGTGAGGGACGTGCTCACAGCCTATCTGCTGGGCCGGTCGTACGTCGGAATGCGGGCGGAGGATATCGTGACGTGCGCGCGGCTGATCGGGCAGCGGTCCGACAGGCCGGTCGATCTCGTCGCGGTCGGGCATGTGTGCGTGCCCGCCCTGCACGCGGCGGCGCTCGAGCCTGAACTCTTCGACTCGGTCCGCATGGTCCGCGGGCTCGTCTCGTGGTCGAACGTGATCGAGCTGGGCCGGTCCCGCAACCAACTGGTGAACATCGTCCATGGCGCGCTGGGCCTGTATGACCTGCCCGACCTGGGGAAGCTGCTAGGGGACCGGCTGACAATCGAGCAGCCGCTCAACGCCTCTGGCGAGCCACTGTGACATCGCATCATTGGATCACGGCGAGGACGGACCACGTGCCGACGACCAGGAAGGCGGCGAAGGCGGTCCACAGCAGAGCGTCCCACAGACGACCCGGTCGCAGGGCGGGATCGCTCCGACGGTAGCGGAAGAACAGGGCCGTGCCGCCCAGCAGGGGCAGCATGATCGACTGGCAGATTCCGCACGCGATAATCATCGCGGCGGGCGCTCGCACGAAGACGTACAGCACCAGAGCGATGAGCGGCCAGACCACGCTGACTCTCCGCGTCCATGTCGCTCGGGCGGCCTCGGAGCCGTCGGTCAGGCCGTACTGGCGCAGGCCGTCGGCGACCATTCGCGAGTTGCCCGCGGCTGCGACGAACAGCGTCGAGTACAGCACCGCGAACGCACCGCACAGGAAGACCGGATACGCCCACGAGCCGAAGACCGGGACATACATCGCAGCCAGCGTTCGCACCATGTCCCGTCCTTCCGGATTGATCCCGATGCGCCCCAGGACCGCGGCCCCCAGCAGGTAGAACGCCACCGTCGCGAAGGTGTAGACTACCATGGAGGTCCAGGCATCGACGTGCAGGACGCGAATCCAGCCTCGCGCGCGATCGACCCACGCGGCGGAGCCGTCGCGCGGTCCCGCGTATCGGGCGTAGCCCTTCTCCAGGCACCAGTAGGGGTAGATGAGCAGCTCGGAGGCGCCGACCCCGATGATGCCGAAGGCGCCGAGCGCGGTGCGAACGGGATTGCCGCCGGCCGGACCTGAAGGGGGCAGGTGAAAGCTCAGTCCGCCCGCCAGCTCCTTGGCCGAAACCGCCCATTCGGGTCTCATCTGCAGAGCGACCAGGGTGAGGATAGTCACGAGGGTGAACGTGGCCACCAGGGCGGTCGAGACGAACTGAATGACTCGGTATCTCCCCACGTACAGCAGCAGCGAAGTCGCGCCGGCCAGGATCGCGGCCCAGAGGTACGTGTCACAGGGTTCGCGTCGCGCGGCGATCCGGGCGACGAGATCCGCGATATCCTGCCGCAGTGGGACGACGGAAGAATCATCGGCTTGTTTTGCTTCGAGCAGCTTGAGCTGGATTCGGTCCCGCGTGAGCTGGTCCTGGAGGCGGTTGTACTCGGCGCCGGACGCGGTCAAGGGACAGCCGATCGCGAGGGTCTGGCCGACGCCGCCGAGGATGCCGCCTTGCTGAAAGACGATCAGAACTGTCATGAAGGTCCAGTAGACCACGAGCCAGTTGACGCCATGGCGCAGGCGCGGGCCGGGGACCTCGTTGATCGCGTTCAGCGGCGTCTGACCCCAGGTGATCGCGTGCCGCGCGAACTCGATCTGCGTGGAGACCTTGATGACGCACCCGATGAGGACCAGCCAGAGCAGGTGGAAACCGGCTTCCGCGCCGGTCTTCGTGGTGGCGATCAGCTCGCCCGATCCGACGATGGAGCCGGCGATGATCATGCCGGGACCGAGTCTCGCGAGCGTGCCAAGGAGGCCTCGCGGCGGCGGCTGGATGTCGCTGCTGTGCCCGACGGGCTCGGGATGGAGCCCGTCGCATCCGCTGCGGTCCGCAGGCCCGTACACAGTCATCTCTCGACTGCCGGCGGAGGCCTTAGGCCTTCGCCGCCTCGGGGGCCGGCGCCGCCTTCTTGAGCACGTCGTCCTGGAAGAGGAACCAGAACGCCGCCGTCAGGACCGCCGACAGGGCCGTCATGATGAACCAGACCGTGTTCCAGTTCGTGACTTCCTTCATGACGTTGTCGACCATCGTTTCGGCCGTATACATGTTGATCAGGTGCTCGCTGGCGAACGTGCCGATGAGCATACCTAAGCCGAACAGAAGCAGTCCGACCAGCCCCTGCGCCTGAGCCTTGATCTCCGGGGGCGCCTTCTTATCCACATACACCTGGCCGCCGACGATGAGGAAGCCGAAGATTGCGCCGTGGATGAGAATGGCGATGTAGTAGAGCCATGGTTGGCCCAGCATGCCACCGGCCAGGAACGCGAAGTAACGTACGATCAGCGCCCCAAGGCCCACTGTGATTGCCCACTTGGCGCCATAACGTGTCAGTGCGATAGGAACTAGGAGCATGATGAACATCTCTGCGATTTGCCCCCAGCTCATTGTCGCTGTCGCCAGCGTGAAGCCCTGGCTGATGAAGAACTGCGATCCGAAGGAGAAGTACATCGTGAAGGGAATCATCGCGATCATGGAGATGAGCATGAAGAAGGCGAAATTGCCGCTTCTCAGAAGACCCAGTGCCCGCAAGCCAAGAACGTCGATAATCGACGCGGGTTTGCCCTTGGCCGGCGGGGGCGTATTGGGCAGGGTCAAATTCAGCAGCGCAGCCACAAGGGCGGTGCCGGCGCCGCAGTACAGGGGAATATTGGTGCCGTCGATCTTGGCGCCGTTGAAGAACCTGTATGCTACGAGACTGAACACCATGGCGGACGCCCAGCCAATCGATCCGAACACGCGAATCTGGGGGAACTTCTCGGAGGGGGCGTGCGCCATGGCCACCGCGCTGGTCAGGCTCCACGTGGGCATGTAGCAGATCATGGCGAGCAGCAGGAGCACGAACAGAGCGACCGGGCTGCTTACCAGGGCTGCGAGAAACAGCAGGCCGGCACAGGCGAAGTTCATGGCCATGAGCACCTTCTGGCTGGCGAAGTGGCGGTCGGCGATCATGCCGAAGATCGGCGAGACCAGGCTGCCCAGGGCCATGCTGCTCAGGATCAAGGCCTTCATAGTGCCCGTGACGCCGATCTTGGTAAGGTAACCGGCCAGTTGCACCCACCACACGGCGAACATCATGTACTGGAGGAACATCATGGCGCTGAGGCGGATTCGGACGTTCAAAGGCATGGCACTCATTTGCATCTCCTTGAAATAGGACCGGCCGCGGACCCGACGCTGTCGCGCACCGTCGCGAGTCCCGGCGGGACGCGGGCAATCATACCGGGGGTCGGGGTCTTTTGCCAGCAAGAAACTGCCCCCTCCGTTGACGCGCGCCGCCCGGCCCATTAGCATGACACTACACAACCGCGAATCGAAAGGATGACTATGAGCAGGCTGCTGTCGCTGATCCTGGTGTTCTTCCCCGCTGTCCAGATGTCTATGTCGTCCGCCGATGACGCGAGCCGCATCCAGCCGTGGTCGGAGAACCCCCGCTACTGGCAGTACAAAGGCCGGCCCGTCCTCTTGCTGGGCGGCAGCAAGGACGACAACCTGTTCCAGATCCCCGACCTCAAGGAACACCTCGACGAGATCCGTGCCGCTGGCGGCAACTACATCCGCAACACGATGAGCGACCGCCAGGACAAGGGCTTCGAGGTCTATCCGTTCGCCCAGCGCCCCGACGGCAAGTACGACCTCGACCAGTGGAACGACGAATACTGGCGGCGATTCGAGAACCTCCTCCGCTGGACCGCCGAGCGGGACATCATCGTGCAGATTGAGGTCTGGGACCGATTCGACTACTCGACGAAGAACTGGGAGCCCCATCCGTACAACCCGAAGAACAACGTCAACTACACCTACGAACAGTCCGGCTTCGCGGAGCACTACCCCGACCACGCGGGCACGAACAGGCAGCCGTTCTTCTTCACCACGCCGGACCAGCGGAACAACACCGTCGTCTTCAAGCACCAGCAGCGATTCGTGGACAAGATGTTGTCCTATTCACTCCGGCACGACCACGTCCTCTATTGCATGGACAACGAGACCTCCGCCCAGGAGCAGTGGGGCGCCTATTGGGCCGGGCACATCCGCCGTCGCGCCGCGGAGGCGGGCAAGAAGGTCTGCATCACCGAGATGTGGGACGCCTGGGACCTGAAGTCCGACGAGCACAAGCGGACGCTCGACCACCCCGAGCGATACGACTTCGCCGATGTCTCCCAGAACAATCAGATGAAGGGCCAGGTCCATTGGGACAACTTCCAGTGGGTGCGGGCCCGTGTCGCGTCGCAGCCCCGTCCGCTCAACACGGTCAAGACCTACGGCGCGGACGGCGGCCGATTCGGCAACAACCGCGACGGTCTGGAACGGTTTTGGCGTCACATCCTCGGAGGCGCTGCGTCCGCGCGGTTCCATCGGCCCGATTCCGGCCTGGGACTCTCCGCGCCCGCGGTCGCCGCGATCGAGGCCGCCCGCAAGCTGGAATCGCTCGTCAAGCCGTGGGAGGTCGAGCCCGCGAACCACCTGCTCAGCGACCGCGCAGAGAACGAAGCCTATCTGGCCGCCCGTCCCGGCGTGGCCTACGCGCTCTACTTCACCGACGGCGGCTCCGTCGGCCTGGACCTCAAAGACGCACCGGGTCGTTTCGATGTCCGCTGGATCGACATCGCAACGGGCCAATGGGCCAAGCGCGAGAGCATCGAGGGCGGCGCCGTCGTCACGATCATGGCTCCCGCCCAAGGCCACTGGGCGGCAGCCCTCGCGCGGCCCGCCTCGGAATCCGCCGCCGATTCCAGCCCGGAGGCATCCACCGCCCGCGTGCGACTGCTCGTCGAAACCGATGCAGGCGGCGACCCGGGACGATCCGCGTCCACTCTGGTACTCGGACTGGGGCACTGACAGCGGCGCTGCCGTGAACAACCTCAAGCGAGCTCTCGACCGCGTCCTCCGCGAGCGGGGGCCGGAGGGCTATGCCCGATTCAAATCGAAGCTGCGCCTGTCATCTTACAACAAGTTCGCCGAACACGACGACGGTCGCACCGCCGTTCCCCATCTGGGTGAACACGTTCGAGCCCCCGCTCGAAGGCAAGCAATGGTACCATCGCTTTTCAGCTCTCACCTCCCATGCGGGTGGATTCGACTTGGTGCGCGATACAGGCTGTCGTGAACGACATCGGCGGCAAGCAGATCCTGCGGATCACGGCCCGGCCGGGGCAGGAGGTTGCGCTCGACGCCAGTGGCGCCCCCGCCCTCGCCAGGGAATCTCCACGGGATCTTCGCGTGAAACTGACCGACGAAC
>DAOQWL010000088.1:0-22696 GCA_035342095.1 Sedimentisphaerales bacterium
CGACCGCTTCGGGCGTGCCCGGATCACGAAAGTACGCAAGAACCGGATGAGCCGGATTCTTTGAAATCCCGCCCGATTCCTGGTATAGTGATGAACAGGACAGAGGCACAACGGAGCATGCAGCCGCAAGGGCCTGTCTTCTCGAAGGCAAAGGCTCTTTCACACGACGACCGGACCAGGCATTCCTATCGACTTGGAGGTGGACTATGAACGTCGTACCATGTCATTGCAGGCGCAGCGCGGCAATCTGGTTCCGCGGGGTCGTCCCGGCGGCGCTGGTTCTACTCCTCATCGCCAGCGCCACAGCCCAATACAGCGGCGGGACGGGAGAGCCGAACGATCCGTACCAGATCGCCACGGCCGCCGATCTGATCGCCCTCGGCGAGACGCCCGAAGACTACGATAAGCACTTCATCCTGACCGCGGACATCGACCTGGACCCCAACCTTCCCGGCCGCAAGGTCTTCGACAGGGCCGTCATCGCGCCCGACCCAAGCACGGGCTTGTCGATTATGCGCCAAGGAAAGAGTTTCAGCGGAGTTCTTGATGGCAACGGCCACACGGTTTCACATCTTACGATTGTGGGTGCGGACTGCGTCGGATTGTTCGGCCAATTGGACGGGTGCAGGATCCAGAGTCTGTATCTATCCGATGTTGACGTTACCGGCACGGGTTGGTATGTCGGTGGGTTGGCAGGCTATAATTTAGCCTCGGTCGTCATCCGCTGCTTCAGTACCGGCGTGGTCGGTGGGGACACGAGCGTTGGGGGGCTGGTGGGGTTCAACTCGTCAGGCAGCGTAACATACTGCTATAGCACCGCTGCGGTTACCGAGTCGGTTCACCGTCCGCAGCCGGGACGGCATGACCATGTCCGACCACCCCGTGACCATAGTGAGCTGGTATGGCGCCGCCGCGTTCTGCGACTACTACGGATACCGCCTGCCCACGGAGGCCCAGTGGGAATACGCAGCTCGCGGCGGGTACTACAACCCCTACTACCGCTATCCGTGGGGCAGCGACAGCATCGATTGCAGCCTGGCGAACTGCAAGACCGACGAGGGCTTCTGCAATCCGCTGGGCCTGACGAGCTGGCCCTTCACGGCTCCTGTAGGCTACTACGGTCCGACGGGGACCTACGGCCTGTGCGACATGAGCGGCAATCTCTGGGAGTGGTGTCAGGACTGGTACGACGCAGGCTACTATGCGGTCAGTCCGAAGAGCAACCCCGCCGGGCCCGAGACAGGTACGATGCGCGTCCTCCGCGGCGGCGCCTGGGACGTCCACGGCGACAGTTGCCACGTGGCGGGCCGTTGTGTGGCGGACCCGCTCATTCGTGCCCAAGTCAGCGGGTTTCGGGCGTGCCGTTGAGCCCAGCGTCGCGCCGGGCACCTCTGCGGACCCACCGCCCGCGCCGCTACTCTCAAGAAGGTCAAGATGGCCAACATTCTGCATTTGGCCATCTTGACCTTCTTGACCATCTTGAGCCTTGGCGTAGTGCTCTTGCGAGAGTGACAACACGAGGGATCGGGCTGGATCGGTCGGCGGGAATCCCGGTCAGACCCCTTCGTGCTCGCTTGCCCAGGGTATGCTGACTCCGCCTGGATGGGGCGTCGCCCTCTTGTCCATGCCATGCTATTGGCCCAAAGCGGCAAATCTCAGGGGTTTGGGGACAGGTCCCCAAGAACCACCGAAGTACGCGAAAACCGGATGAGCCCCAGGTCCCCCTCTCTCCGTGACATCTGTCATGTGGCATTCTGGGTTTCTGAGCGAATAACCGAAGGTGCCACATGCCACGTGCCAGACACACAGAAGGACGTGGCACGTGCCAAGCACACCCCTGTCCGTGGCACATGGCACGTGGCATCTTCGGTTTTCAGGCTCAAGAACCCAAGGTGCCACATGCCACGTGCCAGACACACAGGCATGTTGGCATCTGGGGCATTGTCGGTATAATGGCACTATCTTGCTACGGTGGGGTGTTCGGATGGCGGAATCGCCCAGGTTGATGGACATTCTGACGACGGAGAAGTTCGAGCGGATCGAGCGGGCGTTCCGCAAGCGGTTCGGACTCGCTCTGGAGACGACCACGCCGGACGGCATGGCGGTGGGCCGACTGTGCAGCGCCAACTGCCGGACGGGGTTTTGCAGGCTCGTGCAGGCGGTCCCCGAGGGACGCAGGCGGTGCATCGCGGAACGCAGCCGGGCGGTCGAGATCGCCGCCCAGACCGGGCAATCCTTCATTACGATCTGCCACGCCGGGATCGTGCTGGTCTGCGTGCCGGTCGTGGATCGCGACCTCGTACACGGCGGGCTGTTCTTCGGCAGGTGCCTCTCGGAGCCGGCGACGACCCTCCTGGTGGAAGACGTGATCGGGCGGCTGCGCGGCATCCCCATCAAGGACAGGGAGCTGGCGAAGGCCCTGGGCGAGCTGGCGGTCGTGCGGGGCCGGCAGATCCACGACGCGGCGGAGTTCCTCTTCGACCTGCTCTACGAGGTGAGCGGCTTCGACGCCGAGGTCATCCGCTGGCGAAGGCAGCGATCCCGCCAGCAATCGGAGCTGGGCGAGTTCATCCAGGAGCGAAAGAAGCTCGGCGCCCAGTGGCAATACCCGCTCGAGAGCGAACGCGCCCTGCTGCGAAAGGTCAAGATCGGCGACCGCACCGGCGCCAAGGAGATCCTCAACTCGATCCTCGGGACGATCCTGTTCAAGGATATCGGCGACCTGGGCATTCTGAAGGTCCGCCTGCTGGAGCTGCTGAGCGTGCTGAGCCGCTCGGCGGCCGAGGGCGGCGTGGACGTCCACACCATCCTCGAAAAGAACCTCGCCTACGCCAACAAGGTGATGCAGATCGGCACGCAGGAGGACCTGTGCGCCTGGATCAGCACGGCGCTGAACGAGTTCATCGAGCTGGTGTACTCCTCGCAGGACGCCAGAAAGGTGACGCAGATCCGACCGGCGATCGCCTACCTCGACGCCCACTACGACCGCCCGGTCACGCTCGCGGAGATCGCGCGGGCCTCCCACCTGAGCGTGTCGCGACTGGCCCACCTGTTCAAGGAGCAGATGGGGATGACGCCGATCGACTACGTAACGACCGTGCGGATCGAGCAGGCCAAGGACCTGCTGCTGGGCACGGATCAGAGCTGCACGGAGGTCGGCTTCCAGGTGGGCTACAACCAGGCGAGCTACTTCACGCGGACGTTCAAGTCGCTGGTCGGCATGACGCCGCGACAGTTCCGCCTGCGAAACCAGCGGGCGCCGCAGGACGAAGGCCCAGGCGGATAACCGCTGGTCCGGCCATCCCCCTGGAACCTCGCAGGGGGAGTCGTCAGGCTCCCGTCGAGCTCGGGTCGTCGTGCTTGGGCAGGGTGAAGAAGAACGTGCTGCCCTGGCCCGGCTGCGATTCGATCCCGACGCGTCCGCCGTGCATCTGCACGATCTTCTTGACGACCGCCAGGCCGATCCCGGTGCTGTCGCCGTGGGAGGACCCGAGCGTCTGGAACATCTGGAAGAGCTTGTCGAAGTGCCGCGGATCGATGCCCATGCCGTTGTCGGCGACGGTGAATTTCCAGCAGTCGCCTTCCTCCCTCGCAGCGACTCGGATGTCGCCTTGCGGCTTGTCCATGTACTTGACCGCGTTGCTGATGAGGTTCTGGAACACCTGGGTGAGCCCGACCCGTTCGCAGAACACCACCGGCAGGCTGCCTTCAACGCGGACCTGCATGTGCGCCGGCGGCGCGATCTGCTCGATGGCTTCCGCGACCACCTGGTTCGCGTCGACGCGCTCGACGAGCCGGTCGCCGTGACCGACCTCGGCGTAGCGGAGAATCCCGTCGATCAGCCGGACCATCCGATCCACTCGCTCTCGCATCAGGCCGAGGTTCTGACGGCCCTGGTCGTCGATCTTGTCCGCGTAGTCCAGGGCGATCCATTCGGCCAGCGTGGCGATCCCGCGCAGCGGCGCCTTGAGGTCGTGGGCCGCGACGTGGGCGAACGCGCGAAGCTCCTCGTTCGAGCGTTCCAGGTCCTGAATCGTGTCTTGCAGGTCCCGATTGAGGCCCTCGAGCAGGATCTCGGCCCGCTTGCGCTCCGTGACATCGCGGAGCAGGATGACCAGGCCGCGAACGCCCCCCTTCTTGTGAACCACGGACGCGCTGCACTCGACGAAGAGCAGTTCGCCTCGTTTGTTGGTGATCGACAGGTTCAGGGGTTCCTGCGTGCCCAGGAGCACCTGCTGGAAATGGGTCATGAACCGCGGGACATCGCCCGCATCCAGCAGGCCCAGCTCGATGAAGTGCTTGCCGACCGTCTCGGCTCGGGCCTGCTGGAGGATCTCCAGCGCCTTCTTGTTGACGTCGAGCACGCGTCCGACGTCGTCGAGGTAGACGATGCCCTCGTGCGCCTCCTCGAAGATGACCTTGAACTTCTCCTCGCTCTCCCTGAGGATCTCCTCCGCCTTCTTGCGGTCGGAGACGTCCCGTGCGATCCCGAGAACGACGTGTCGCCCTTCGATCTGGACTGGGTAGGTCCGAATCTCCGCATGGACCTGGGCGCCGTCCAGGCGGTGCAGGCGGAATTCGACGGGACCCACCGGGTGCCCGAGGGCGTTCTTGGCCAGGTACCCCGCCGCCCGCGGCAGTTGCTTCCTCGACAGGAGATCCAGCTTCAGGAAGCTCTTGCCGATCAGTTCCTCCCGCCGACAGCCGATGAGTTCCTCGGCCGCCTTGTTGCCGTCGAGGAAGGTGCCCATCAGATCGTTGAGATAGTAGGCGTCCGGCGCATACTCGAAGAGGACCCGCAGCCGCTCCTGCGAGCTGGCCAGTTGCTCCCGGGTCCGCGCCAGTTCCGTGACGTCCCGACCGCTGACCAGAACGTGGACCGTTCGGCCCTGGTCGTCGCGGACCGGTGCAAAGTTCGCGAGCAGGTCGAGAGCGCCGCCGGCCTTCGTGCCGACGCGGAACGCCACGTTCTCGGCGAGATGTCCCGCCACGGCCCGGCGCACCGCAGCGTCATAGGACAGACGCGATTCCTTGCAGACCAGGGCCGCCGCGCTCGAACCGAGGACCTCCCGGACGG
This sequence comes from Sedimentisphaerales bacterium, assembly GCA_035342095.1. Classification (GTDB taxonomy): domain Bacteria; phylum Planctomycetota; class Phycisphaerae; order Sedimentisphaerales; family Anaerobacaceae; genus PLanc-01. Next base: position 5,078 of record DAOQWL010000088.1, read on the forward strand.
AGTGCCCTGTGTGCTGCTGCCAGGACGGGTTCGCGAAAACGATCCTGCCGTCGAGATCCGCGACGAGCACCAGGTCCATCGTCGCCTGGAACAGTTCGTACGACGGGGTCCGGCCCGCCTGGAGTTCCCGTGGCAGCGTATCGGATTCCTCGCAGGACGCGAGCATCTGACGGTCCCGACAATCCGTATTCCCCTGTGCCTGTTTGTCACCCATATGTGCCCATTCCTTCAATTGAGGGAACGTCCATCGTCATTGTGCGTGTCGTCCGTTCCACAGCCGGCCAGACAGACCGCCGGCAGGGTTGTGGAATTCGGCGCGACGTCCCGGCGATTCCGCACGAACGTGAACAGGAACGTGCTGCCCTCGCCGACCTTCGATTCGACCCAGATCCGTCCGCCGTACATCTCGACGATCTTCTTGACCAGCGCCAGACCGACGCCGGTGCTCTCGAACTCGTCGCGCGGCGCCAGCGTCTGGAAGAGCTTGAAGATGCGATCGAAGTGCTTGTCTTCGATCCCCGGCCCGTTGTCCGCGACGCTGAACCGCCAGAACCGACCGTCCTCGACGCACCCGACGCGGATCTCGCCGACCGGCTTGTCCATGAACTTCACCGCGTTGCTCAGCAGGTTCTGGAAGACCTGGGAGATGCGCGTTTTCTCGCCCTCGACGACAGGGAGGTCGGACTCGACGGTGATGTGGATGTGCTCGGGCGCCGCGAGGCCGTCGATGACGCTCGGCAGCAACTGGTTCAGGTCCACCGCCTGTGTTTCTTCTTTGACGCGTCCCACGCGTGAGTACTGCAGGATGCCGTCGATCAGGTCGTGCATCCGTCCGACGCGGCTCTGGAGCAGATCGAGCTGCTCCTTCCCCTCGGCGCCGAGCTTGTCTGCATAGTCGGCGCACAGCCATTCCGCAATCAGCTTGATCCCGCGCAGCGGCGCCTTGAGGTCGTGCGAGACCACGTAAGCGAAGTGCGTCAGCTCCTCGTTGATCCCGGCCACCTGCTGCAGGAGCGACTGCTGCTTGTGCTGAGCGGCACGCGTGTCCGTGATATCGCTGGCCACCAGCAGGAGCTTGTCGCAATGGCCGTCATCGTCGATCAAGGGCACCCGGGTCGTGGCGAACCAGTGCACGGCGCCGTCGGGCCAGGCAACCGGGTCCTCTGCAATGACGCGGGTCTTCTTGGCGGCCATGACCTCCTGATCGATGCGACGCCAACGCTCGACCTGCTCCCGATCGCCAAAGAGGGGCGTTTCGCATTTGCCCTCCAGATCCTGCACGTTGGCGCCACAGGTCGTCGCCAGAGCGGCATTCACCACCATCAGACGGCCGTCCTGCGACCTCACGCAGACGAACTCCGGGAGAGAATCGATCACCAGACGCAGGAAGCTCCGCTCCTTCTCGACTGTGGCCTCGATGCTGCGCCGGCGCCGCGCGTCCGCGCAGATGAGAAAGGCGATTCCCGCGAGGAAGACTATGCACAGAGCCAGTGCCACGAGCATGTGACGCCAGACCTGCGCGCGGGCGGCGAGATAGGACGCGCTGACCGGCACCGCGGCCAGATCGATGGACAGTTCGCCCACGGCGCGGCCGAAACCCGCTACGGGGCCATACTGTCGTATCAGCGAGTCGGGCGCATCTTCCGGCCGGCCGTGACACTGGAGACACGCAGCTTCGAATCGCCGCGGAATCGCGGACACGAAGTACTGCTGTCCCGACTCGAGAAGGTCCATCACGCCGGACCATGTCTCAGCCTCCGGATGCTCCTCGAAGTACCGGATCAGCGACGCCTCCGAGGGCGACGCCAGGTTGGCCGGGTTGCGCGGGTTGGTCGACGGGAAACGCACGATCACGTCGGGGAAGCTCTCGCGAGTCTTGTCGAAGACGCTGCGGGCCACGAACGAGGTCGACATGGCCTGCGGGATGAACTCGCCCTGCGCGACCCGTTTCTCCATCTCCGGTCGGATGTGCCGGCCCACATAGTCCCTCAGAGCCTTCTCCAATTCGACGGCCAGCTTCGCCTGCTGTTCGGCCGTGGCGTCGATGTGACGGTATGTCCAGTGACGGGTCTGGAGGAGGACCACGCCGAGGAACGCGACGCCCAGCACTCCCATGCCCACCAGGAGGCCGGCGCCGACGTACCGGCCGGGCTGGGGAGTCCCTCGCCCCCAGGCCGGCGGATCCGCCGATTCGATGCTGCCCGACCGACGGTTCCGTATCCACGAGGTCGCGACCGCAATGCCGGCCAGTAGAACCGCCAGTGCGACCAGGGAGACGAGCAGGGATTCCCGCCGAGCCGTGCCCAGGGTGGCGCCCCAGTCTTCTGCAGGAACGTCGATCCCGACTGCCATCAGGATCTCTCCTTTGTCCGGGTCGAACACGGGGGCCAGAGAGCAGACGAAGGTGCCGTACTCGTCCGTGATCGGGCCGAACGTCGCGGGCTTGCCCGTAGCGAAGACCTCCAGATCCTCCGGCGACGACTCCTCGTAGACCGTCCCCGGCGGGCTGGCCATCGGATCGTCCTCGGGATAGCTCTCGGGCCCAAAGATCAGTTGGCCGTCCCGCAGGGCCATGGTGTAGATCCCCCGGTTGGAGACGTACCCGCCCAGTCCGGTCATCTGCCTGCGGATGAATTCGAAAGCCGGCGTGCCCTTATCGGCCTCGGTGAAGGAGAGTTCGCGGACCATCTGGGGCTTGAGCGTCCGCGCGACGTACGTCGCCTGCTCCAGCAGGTGATGCCGCATCCGCGCGTCGATCCGGCCCGCTCGCCACTCGCCGATGCCCCATCCGGCGGACGGCGCCGCGACCAACAGCAGACACAGCAACTTGGTCATGCGACCTGTCATTGGCGGGCCCTTCTCATGAGATGAATCCGGTTGTACACAATGTGCTCCATGAGACTCCTCAGTTGCGCACCTCGGGAGTCCGCAATTGCCTCATTCGGTCTGCCGGGTTCTGCACAGGCAGCGTGAAGTAGAACGTGCTGCCCTCGCCGACCTTCGATTCGACCCAGACCCGCCCGCCGTACATCTCGACGATCTTCTTGACCAGCGCCAGGCCGACGCCGCTGCTCTCGAACTCATCCCGCGGCGTCAGCGTCTGGAAGAGCCGGAAGATCTGGTCGAAGTACTTCTCTTCGATCCCCGGCCCGTTGTCCGATACGCTGAACCGCCAGAAGTCGCCGTCTCGGACGCACGCGACCCGGACGTCGCCCGCCGGCTTGTCCATGAACTTCACCGCGTTGGTCAGCAGGTTCTGGAACACCTGCATGATGCGAGTCCTCTCACACTCGACGACAGGCAGGTCCGGCGCGACAGTGATCCGGACGTGCTCGGGCGGCACGATGCCGTCGATGATGCCGGGAATCAACTGGTTCAGGTCCACAGGCCGGATCTCCTCCTTGATTCGTCCCACGCGAGAGTACTGCAGGACGCCCTCGATCAGGTCGTGCATCCGAGCGACGCGACTCTGGAGCAGATCGAGCTGTTCCTTGGCGTCGTCGCCCAGCTTGTCCGCGTAGTCGACGCACAGCCATTCGGTGATGAGCTTGATCCCGCGAAGCGGCGCCTTCAGATCGTGCGAGACCACGTAGGCGAAATGGGTCAGCTCCTCGTTGATCTCGGCCACCTTCTGCAGCAGCGCCGCCTGCTTCTGCTCGGCCCTGTGCTTGTCCGTGATGTCGCGGAAGCTCCACACGCGCCCGACGATCTCGTCGCCCATGCGCTGGGGTTTGGAGTAGTATTCGACCATGCGGCCGTCTTTGAACTCGATGATCTCATGGCGGTCCTGCTCGCGGTGTGCGTACAGATCACGGACCTGGGCGAGGAACGCATCGGGGTCCATCAAGAGAGGGGTTGCCGTCGCCAGCGCGAGGTTGTCGTCTCGCGTATCGAGAACGCTGTCGGACATGACCCTAACCCTGCTCCTTTCTCATCAGTTCAGGCTCACGCACATGGGACTGAGTGGATCCGGTTCCATCACGACCTTGTGTTTGGGCAGCGTGAAGAAGAACGTGGTCCCTTGTCCCACGTTCGATTCGACCCAGACACTCCCGCCGCACAGCCCCACGATCTTCTTGACGATGGCCAGCCCGATGCCGGTGCTCTCCCGCTCGTCGCGAGGAGCCAGCGTCTGGAAGATCTGGAAGATCTTCTCGAAGTACTTCGCCTCAATCCCCGGCCCATTGTCGGATACGGAGAACCTCCAGAATCCCAGTTGCTCCGAGCAGCCGATCACGATGCGCCCCTCGGGCTTGTCCATGTACTTGACCGCGTTGTCGATCAGATTGCGGAAGACCTGTCCCACACGGACCTTCTCGCAGACGACGACGGGCAACGGGCCCTCGACCACGACCTCGATATGCTTCGGCGTGTTGAGCAGCGCGATCGTCTCGGGGAGGAACTGGTTCAGGTCCACCGGATCCTGGCGGCTGGCCACCCGACCGATCTCCGAGTAGTGCAGGATCCCGTCGATCAGCTCGGAGAGCCGGGAGACGCGCCCCTTGAGCAGGCGCAACTGCTGGCGACCCTGCTCGTCGAAGCGGTCCGCGTAGTCCGAGGCGATCCAGTCGGTGAGCGTCCCGATCCCTCGCAGTGGCGCCTTGAGGTCGTGGGCGGCGACGTAGGCGAAATCCTGCAGTTCCTTGTTCGAGCGGCGCAGATCCCGCACGGTCTCGGCCAGATGCTCGTTGGCCTTCGCCAGGGCCCGTTCGAGCTTGCGCCGTTCGTTCGACTCCACCTGCAGCGCGATCATGTCCGCGACCGACGCGGCGAAATCCTGTTCCTCCAGCGACCACTCACGCATCGCGCCGATGTGCTCATAGCACATCACGCCAAGCAGTTTCCCGTGCAGACGGATGGGGACGTCCATCATGGACGTGATTCCCAGCGGCTTGAAGTAGTGCTCGGTGAAGGCCCGGGTGCGCAGGTCTTCTCTCGCGTCGTTGACCGCGAGAATGCGACTGTTCTCGATCGCGTCGAAATACGCCGGGTAGTCGGCCACTCGCAGACGCAGGCCGGCGCCCCGGTCCTTGCCACTGAGACGGTGCGACTGCTCGCACACCAGTTCGGAGGACTGCTCATGGAAGAACCAGATGCTGACCTGCTCGACGGCGAGCGTCTTGGCCGCCTCCTCGGTGGCCATCTTCATCGTCGCCTGGAGGTCGCCCTTGATCTCCTTGGTGAACCGCAGCAGCGTTCTCTGGTGGTTGACGAGGGTCTCGGTCCGTTGTACGAGGACCTGCTCGGCCTGCCTGCGAAAGGCGATTTCGCGAACCAGGTTCCTGTTGGCCGTGGTCAATTCGGCGGTCCGCTCCTGGACGCGGGCCTCCAGGCGTTCGTTGGCATCCACCAGGGCGGCGTCCCGCTGCTCGATCTGTTGGAGCATCTCGTTGAAAGCGTCGATCAGCAGGCCGACTTCGTCCCTGCCGTGATGCCGGGCCCGCACGGAGTACTGCCGTTTGTCCGAGACCAGGCGTGCCACATCGGCCAGGTGGAGAATGGGATGCGAGATGATCCTCTGGAGCCTGGAGGAGACGATGTACGCAGCTACGGAGGACAGGAGCAGGACACACAGAATCACCGTGGCGCCGCGGCGGATCCTGCCGTACATGAAATCGAGGCTCTGACAAAGGCAAACCGTCCCGATCCGTTCTTCGTCGAGCAGCACCGGCTGCGTCAGCGTGAGCAGACCCCCGCCGAAGACGGGATGGTCCTTCAGATCTCCGGGGAGGGGAACCGCCGCTTCGCTTCCCTCGCGCACGTACGTGGCGAGCAGTTCCCCGTCGGCGGCGTAGACACAGGCGACCACGATGGAGGGGAGCGGTTCGACCGTCCGGAGGATCTCGCCCGCGTCGGCGGCGTCGCGGAAGGTGACCGCCGCTCGGCAGTTGTCGGCCAGGATGTTCGCGTGCGTCGTCAGGTCCCGGACCACGCCGTGGTGAAGGACCGTCCATTCCCAGGCGGCAAACACCCCGCCCGTCAACACGAGCGCAGCGACACACGTCAGCGTGACAATCGCGATCAGCTTGGACTTGAGCGACAAGTCATGCGCGAATGACCAGATCCTGCGTCGGATGTCACGGACGTGCAGTCTCATCTGGGTGTTCCCCCGCTTTCGCCAACTCCAGTTGATCGTGCTCGATCGTTCGAACCGCCAGTCGCAGCAGGCTGGATCGAATCGTCAGCCTGGCGCGGACGGCCGCCGCCAGGTTGATTTCGAATCGGACCTTCCTGTCCTCGATCAACAGGTTGATCACACCCCCGCTCTCCAGGAACGAGGGGACATCCCCGACCGTGAGAACCCCGCTGGCCCGCAGCGGGGTCAAGATCCGCGACAGGAACGCCTTCTCGGACGGGCACAGAACGAGTACGTGACAGGCGCGGATCGCATCGAAATCGGGGTGTTGCTTCGGGAACGTCTTGTCCTCGCCGGCCAACGCCTCGAAGCCCCGGAACCAGCGAACGATAATCAGCCGGTTGCCAATCTGTTTGCCCTGGAGTTCCTCGAAGGCCACTCGGGAGGGCGGCACCCCGAGGATGCCGACCACGAGCGAGTCGTTCGGGTCGATCTCGTCTTTCTTCTTCTCCTGCTTCGGCGTGAATCGGCCGCCATCGACGAACTTGAGGAAGTTGTACACGAAGGCGGCTTTGATCCGGTACTCCCGGTCGACCGCCTCGTCCGCGCGCAGACAGGTTGCGCGCGACACGACCATCACGGCCGCCGCAAGAACCCAAAGCAGACGTTGCGGTTTGGCACTCATCATTACGTTATGAACACGGGATCAACCCACAATCATCCATCTCTGCCAACTCCCCTGAAACCGGTGCATCGGAAACCGCTGACTCGATCTCCACTTCCATCAACTGCTTGACTGACATCTCGAAGAAGTCGTCCTGGGGCGTCCCTTGGGATGCTCCGGCCTGCACCTGGGCGGTACTGGTACGATCCCGGCCCGAGCGCCGCAGGCAAGACCCCCTGAAGAAGAACAACCTTGGCGTTCACCATGCATCCCCATCCCGACTCCACCCCGCCGCATTCGGTTGTCCAGCTCCCCCGTCGGTGCGAAGACACGCGGACCGTCGTCCCACCGTGAGCCGCCGCTCTTCAGACGGCCCGCCCACACCTACCGGCCGGACCCATAACGAACTTCGGAGTCTTCTATCGTCCAATTTCACCCCCGAGTCGAGCCGCCGAGCAGACAAACCGGGTCGAGGGGCATTTCGCAGAACATCCCCGATCCAGAGTCCAAAGTCGGCAACGTTTATCAGACGCAACGGGCGGTCAGAACCGATAGGTCAATCCGACCTGGAACGTCCGCCCGTCCTGCACGATCGTGTCCTGCACATGCTCACCAAAGCCGGGGAAGGCGTACTCCACGTCGAAGAGGTTGTACACGCTGGCCGCGATCTCCAGCCGCTTCGAGAGGCTCACGTACGTCAGCGTGAGATTCGTCAGAGCGAAGTCGTCGGCGTAGCCGCCCGTCAGCGTCTTGGCCTTGCTATCGTAGAGGACCTCCAGGCCCGCGAAGAGCCGCTCGGGCACCACGGGCATCAGCAGATGCAGCTTCACCAGATGCTTGGGGGAATCCACCAGGGTCTCGTCGGTGTCTTTGTCTTTGGCCTGGACGTGGGAATAGCTCACGCGCGATTGCAGGCCGCAGTCCCACTTGCCGATCAGAGCCAGTTCGGCGCCTCCGGCCTCGACCTCACCAAGATTCCGGAACACCAGCAGCTCATCGGCCGGGTCCAGGTATTGATCGATCAGATCTTCCATGACGTAGTAGAAGCCGCTGACGCTTGCCCGGACGTTGCGGTTGAGCTGCCGTTCCAGGACCGCCTCATACGTGTCGATCTTCTCAGGGTTCAGGTCGAGCGTGGCCTTCTGCGTATAACCCCCATCGTGATAGTACAGTTCATAGGCGTTCGGCGCGCGGAATGCCTTGCCGTAGAGGAGCTTCAACGTCGTGTTTTCAACCGGGTTGTAGATCAGCGCCAAACGCGGGTTCGTGGCGCCGCCGAAGGTGCTGTACTCGTCATAGCGGATGCCGCCGATCAGTTTCAGGCTCGCCAGCAGCTTGAATTCGTCCTGGAGGTACAGGCCCCAGTTGTTGCTGTGCCTGCTGTCGTCCAGGTAGGTTTCCTCGATGTCCCAGCAGGCCTGATCCTGGCGGACGTTGTAGCGGACCTCCGTGCCGGCAGTGATCATGTGCCCTTCGACCGGGTTGCCGATCCATTGCAGTTCGCCCTCCCACCAGCGGCCTTTCCAGTAGTCCTTGTTCATAACGATGTACGGCTCTTCCCCCTCCTCGGCCCAGTCGTAGACGTATCGCCCGTCGTAGTCGGAGTGGCCATAGGCCGCACGGGCAGATATCGACTGCTGTTCTGACAAAGCGTGGCTCCAGGTCAGGCCCGCCACGGTAGAACAGTCCCAAGTCCTTGTTCTGGGATCGCCGAAGACCGTCCCCCAGGCTGCCGTGGGAATGCCCTTCTCGCGAGAAGTGTGAGCCAGCAGGAACGAGAGGTCGCCCCAGGAGAGACGGGCAACCAGGTTGTCGAATTGATCGTCGTCGTTATCCACACGACCGTTGAACGTCTCCGGACTATCGAACTCCCGGTAGTACAACGTGGAGCCGTCGCTGTTGTAGGTGCTCGCCGACAGCAACACATCCAGGTCCTTCTCGAAACGGGCGCCGTACGTGATCCTCGCCTTCTGCGTATCGAAGCTGCCGGTCCAGCCGGAGAGTTCCAAACCCTCGACATCCCCTCCCTGTTTCGTGATGACGTTCACAACAGCCAGCACGGCATTGCTGCCGTAGAGTGCCGAGCCGGGACCTCGAATGACCTCGACCTTCTCGATCAGATCTACATCCACCGGCAACTCGGTGCCGAAAGTCGGAGCGTCGCCGATATTGTTGTTCACTTTGTGACCATCGATCAACAGGAGGATGCGCGTGTCGTAGTCGCCCGGCCGGCGGAATCCTCGCGTTCCCACGAAGTTGTAGTTTCGATCATAGTTGATGTAGAAGCCGGGGGCGCCTCGCAGGATCTCGGCCAGAGTGCGATATCCGTAGCGACGGATCTCCTCGGCGGTGATGATCGTGACCGACGCAGGCGCCTCAGCCAGCGTTTCGACGCGTTTCGACGCGCCGTACACGGTGTCGACACGCACGTCCATCAGCTCTTCGATGGACATGTCGTAGAGGTCCGCGTCCGTCGCCGCGGCATTCGAGTCCGCGGGCACGGAGCCCTCCCACTGTCCCCACGACAACCCGCTCGGCCAGAGCAACAAGACCACCAACGACAGGATCTTCCTGGCAGACACGACAACTCCTTACGTGCTTCACGGAATTCGGCCACGCCGCAGAGTCTTCTGCGGACACACATCCTTTCGTCCGGCGTCCCACCCATATGAAGTTCTGCCTGAAAAGAATGGAATTGCAGGCCGTTATGCAAGAAACGATACAACCCAAGGTCCGAGATTGACGAGGATTATCGGGTGTTCCGAGGAATCAGAACCGGCAGGCCCAGTCGAGTCAAGAGGATCGCCGAATCCATCGTCGCCGCATGGATTCCTTGTCCGACTGGAGGTGCTTTGAGCTTGACAGTTTGCCCATCCTCATCATACTATCGGCCTTATCGTGGGCGGGCCCCCGGCAGGCAGGTTGCATTGTCGCAAGGTGGCTGCCGTGCAATCATAAGTACCTGTTGCGACAAGGGAATACGCGACCACGCGACGGAAGGAACGTGTCAAGTTTCGATCTATGTCAAGGGGCATCGCCATCCTGGGTTCCACCGGCTCGATCGGGCGAAACGCATTGCGCGTGATCGATGCCTTGGGACCGGAATACCGAATTATAGGACTGAGCGCTCACCGCAGTGTGGAGCTTCTGGCGCAGCAGGTCCGCGAATACCGTCCGCGATACGTTGCGGTAACGAACCGGGAGTACGCCGACCGGTTCCGCACGCTCCTGGCCGGCCAGAATCTGGAGATCCTCTGCGGACCCAACAGCCTCACCGAGCTCGTCCAGTGCGAGGGGGTCGATACCGTGCTCACCGCGGTGGTGGGCGCCGCCGGGCTGCCTTCGGCGCTGGCAGCTGCGAGGGCCGGGAAGCGACTGGCGATTGCGAACAAAGAGCCGCTCGTCGTCGCAGGAGAGCTGCTGACCCGCACCGCGAAAGAGCACGGCAGCACGCTGCTGCCGGTGGACAGCGAGCATTCGGCGGTCTTTCAGGCCATGCAGTCGGGTTCCTCGCACGAGGTCCATCGCATCCTGCTGACCGGTTCCGGCGGCCCCTTCCGCGGGGCGAACCTCCACGACCTGGAAGGCGTAACACCGCAGCAGGCCCTCTCGCATCCGACCTGGAGCATGGGACCGAAGATCACCATCGACTCGGCCACCCTGATGAACAAGGCCCTGGAGGTGATCGAAGCCCGATGGCTGTTCGACGTGCCGGTGGACCGGATCGACGTGCTGATCCACCCGGAGTCGATCGTGCATTCGCTCGTGGAGTTCGTGGACGGTTCGGTCATCGCCCAGCTAGGCCAGCCGGACATGTGTCTGCCGATACAGTACGCGTTGACCTATCCGCAGCGCGTTCCCGGCGTCTCGAATCGCCTGCGACTGGAGGATATCGGGAAGCTTCGCTTCGAGAAGCCCGATCTCCGCACGTTCCGGGCGCTGCCGCTGGCGTATGACGTGGCCCGGGCGGGCGGCACCGCCGCAGCGGTCTTCAACGCCGCCAATGAAACCGCGGTCGAGGAGTTCCTGGCCGGAAGAATCCGATTCCTGCAGATCCTCGAACTGATCGAGCACTGCCTGGAACGCCATAGTGTCCGCCAGACGACGTCGCTGGAGGGGTTGCTGGAAGCCGACGCCTGGGCCAGGAGAGAAGTCAAGGGCAGGTTGCTCGTCGGCCGATGAACCGGTGTGGACGGCGTGAGCCGTTCGTCAATCGCAAGGGGTGGATCGTCACTTATCGGAGTACCTGGATGTCGCAAACGACGAAATCATGGACGAAGTGGGCCGGTGCGGCCTTTTGGGTCGCAGTTCTCGCGGGCGTTGTCTACACGATCGTCCTCAACATAGCGGTGGTCGGCAACGTCCTGGTGGTTCTGCTGGGCTTCGGCGCGGTCGTGCTCGTCCACGAGTTCGGCCATTTTATCACCGCCAAGCTGGGCGGGATCAAGGTCGAGGCCTTCTCCATCTGCATGCCTCCCACCGTGCTGGGGATTCGCAAGACGCGCGGCGGATTCAAGTTCCGTATTCTGCCCGGCTTCTTGCGACAGGAGGAAGAGGAACCCGCCGAAGAGAAGGATGAAGCGACGGAGTACCGCATCGGCCTGTTCCCGTTCGGCGGCTACGTCAAGCTCCTCGGCCAGGAGGACACCGGACCCGTCAAGCAGGTCGACGACCCCCGGTCGTTCAATAGGAAGTCGGTGCCGATCCGTGCGGCGGTCCTCGCCGCCGGGGTGACTCTGAACGTGATCAGCGCCGCGATCATCTTCATGGTCGTCTTCCTGGTCGGGATCAAGCTGCCGCCGCCGGTGGTGGGCGGCGTCATCCCGGGATCGCCGGCCGCTGAGGCGGGCCTGGTCCCCGGCGACGAGTTCATCGAGATCGACGGCAAGAGGCTGGCCCTGGATTTCAGCGATATCGGGATCGCCGCGGCGCTGTCCAGCGCCAACGAGAAAGTCCCGGTCACCATCCGCCGGGCGGACAACTCTGAGTTCGAGACGACGCTGGTCGCCAGGGGTCTCGGGCGGTCCTTCCGCGAATTCGGAATCTTCGATCCCCTGAGCCTGACCATTTCGCAGGTCTCCGAGCCGACTGTGCTTCGCGAGCGAACCGGCCTGCTGCCCGGAGACCGCGTCGTGTCGGTCAACGGGGTCAAGGTCGAGCACTACTGGCAGTTCGATGAGGTTGTCGCGGCAACCCTGACGCCGACGGTCCAGCTCGCAGTCGAGCGCAAGACGGGCGGGAACGTCGAAACCGTGGAGATCCGTCTGCCGCTGGATTGGGCCGCAGCCGACAGCAACGTGGGCGTGCCCTCCGAGACGAACCTGGGCAACGTGTATTCCCTCGTCCCCCGTCTGCGAGTCATGGGCATCAGCGAGGAGGGGGCCCACTCGGCCAAGGACGGCGAGAACGAGGATACGAAGCATCTGAAGCCGGGCGACATCATCGTCGCCATCGGCGACGTCGAGTATCCCACGTACAGGGAGCTGCGCGAGGTCACCACGGATCATGAGGGCAAATCGTTGTCGCTCAAGGTGCTCCGCGCGGATGCCAACGGCGTCGAGCAGCCTCTCACCGTGACGGTCAAACCGCGCAAGCCGCCGGGGGAGGACCGAGTCATCATCGGCTTTGTCCCGGTGCTGGACGCTCAGCACGCGGTCGTGGCCAAGGCCCTCCCTACCGAGGGCAACCCGGCGGGACTGGACATTCCGCGGGGAGCGAAGATCGTCAGCGTCAACGGCAAGCCCGTCGCCAGCTTCCATGACATCGTCGCCCAGGTCGAGCAGTGGCAAGGGCAACCTGTGACCCTGCAATACCAGCTCGACGGAGCGGTGGAGGGAGGAGTGACCCTGCCGACGGAAGAAGGCAAACTGACTGCCTCGGTGAGAGCCCAGTTGGCCGAGACGGTGCCCTTCGAGCGGCTGGAACGCCTCTACCGGGCAGAGAATCCAATCGACGCGGTCGCGATGGGCTATCGCAGGACCCTGGGATTCGTCGCCCAAACCTACGTCACGCTCGCCCGCCTGCTCAAGGGCTTGATCGGCCCGGACAATCTCATGGGCCCGCTGGGCATCATTACGTTGAGCTATCGCATCGTCGCCCAGCAGCCGCTCGTACACTACGCCTACTTCCTCGGACTGATCAGCGCGACCATCGCGGTGGTCAACTTCCTGCCGTTGCCCCCCTTCGACGGCGGACTGATCGTCCTGATGCTGATCGAGAAGATTAAAGGCTCCGCCCTGACGGAACGGACCCAGGGCATCGTCGCCTACACAGGCTGGGTCCTCGTCCTGGTTCTATTGGTGTATGTCACATTCAATGACATCCTCCGCAGTTTTTTCAGTAGCTAAGCAGGGGCAACTGCCGATACAACTCATAAGGCACGGAGTGTGCAGAAAGCAGAGATCCTATGGGACCTGACGGGATCGGCGCTTTCGCGAGTGTGATGGGATCGCGTGCCGCAACCGGAGAAAGGATTTGAAGGTTTTCGCATGTTGGTGGACAAGCACACCGGCGAGACGCTCTCGCGCATCGACAAGCCGGTCTATGAGATCATCGAGCCCGCGGCGCAGAAGGCGCTGAGCAACGAACAATATCATCGCGGCCTGTTGAACGCACTGGAGGAGACCGACGCCGACGTGTACCGGCTGGTCACCCAGGAATATGACCGCCAGCAGATGACGCTCCAGCTCATCGCGGCGGAGAACCAGTGTTCCCGCGCCGTCCTGGCGGCTCTGGGCTCGGTCGTTCAGAACAAGACGACCGAAGGATTCGCGGGCGCCCGCTTCCATGGCGGGTGCGAGGTGGTCGATTCCCTTGAAACGCTGGCCATCAGCCGGGCCAAGGAGGCATTCAAAGCCCGGTACGCCAACGTCCAACCCCACTCCGGCACCAGCGCCAACCAGATCGTCTTCATGGCCATCCTCGAAAAGGGGGACCGCATCCTGAGCCTGGCGATGGACCAGGGCGGGCACGTCTCCCACGGAGCCCCGGTCGCCCTGGCGGGCAGAATCTTCGAGGTCGAGCACTACCGCGTCCGCGCGGACACGTTCCTGCTCGACTACGACGCGATCCGCGAGCAGGCGCTGCGAGTCCGGCCGAAGCTGATCATCTGCGGAACCACCGCGTACTCTCGAATCATCGACTTCGCCCGGTTCCGCCAGATCGCGGACGAGGCGGGCGCCTACCTGATGGCCGACGTCTCGCACATCTCCGGCCTGATCTCCGCGGGCGTCCACCCCTCTCCGGTGGATCACGCCCACTTCACGACGACCAGCACGTACAAGCCGGGCGGCCCTCGCGGCGGCCTGATCCTCATGGGCCGCGATTTCGACAAGCCCTTCCAGGTCGGCAGCAGGACCGTTCCGCTCTGGGAGCGAATCGAGAAGGCCACCTTCCCCGGCTTCCAGGGCACCCCCTACCTGAACAACATCGCCGCCAAGGCGGTGTTCTTCAAGGAAATGCTCAGCAGCGAGTACCGGGCCAGGCAGGCCGAGATCGTGGAGAACGCCAAGGCCCTCGCCCAGGAATTCGTCCACCTCGGCTACGACGTCCTGACCGGCGGCACGGAGAACCACCTGTGCCTGATCAACGTCGCCAACCTCCGCAAAGGACTCACCGGCCTGATCGCACAGAAGAGCCTCGAAGACTGCGGCATCATCGTGAACATGAACCGCCTGCCCTACGACGCCCACAACGCCCGCATCACGAGCGGCATGCGCCTCGGCACCCCCATCGTCACCAGGAACGGCATGCGCCCCAGCGAGATGAAGGTGGTTTCGCAACTGGTGGATGGGGTCTTGACCCACGTCGAGATCCTCAGCGAAAGGGAGTACAGCCTCGATCCGGCCCTCTGCGAGGGAATCCGCGACCAGGTCCACAACCTGTGCATCCGCTTCCCGATGCAGTAGCACGCCGACCGCCCCAAAGCCGGACGGCGTTTCAGCGGGAGGTGGTGTGGCCCGATTCTCAGGCAACCCCGCGAGCATTGTCATGCTGAACGAAGTGAAGCATCTGGGCGATGGATGCAAATGTGGTTTGTTCTCCTGCCCGGCCCAGATCCTTCACTCCGCTGCGCTCCGTTCAGGATGACAAACGCGGCACACAAACCGACCGCGACCGCTGTCAGGCCCATTCGCGGATCCCGCACGCGCATGAAGAAGGCCATAAGTTGCTGGCTTATGGCCTGTGGCTTGTAACCGAGATCTTGTTCTATACTGACTCGTCAGATCGTGCGTCTGTTCTCATTCCCTCCGAGGCGGCGGTCGAACCGAGATCGGGCCATACCACGACAGTGGAGACGAGTCATTGGATGCGTTCAGAAACGTGGTTTGACGGTGTGTTGGCTCACCGGTTTCGGGATCGTGGATCACCTGGCGGAGCCGGCTGACTGTGCCGTCGGCCCCCAGTCCCCAGTCATCGATCCACAGCCCGAGCAGGAAGATTTCCGTGACGACGATCCATGTCTTCATGCGTCAATCCTTACTGATCCACCGTCCGTATCGGCGCGTGACGGAGATTTTCCTTAGACGATCTGCGCGACCATGGAGTCCCCTCGCTTGCGGCCGATTCCCCCACGATTTGCAGGAATTTGGATATCAATGGTGAGAATCGGTCTTTCTCGGGCGTGCCTTTCACGCCCGCCCGGCGGGAAACAGGACACCGGCCCTGTCAATACTGGCAACGTGGATGACGAACCGTGAAAAGTTTTTTTGCGCGAGCGTTTTTTTTTGCGGCTTCGCGGGATTTCGCGGGATCATCAAAAGCGCTGGGGGCAGCACGCCCGAAGCGGTCGTGCACGGGGAGTCTATCGCGTTGCGGCCTCCGACTTGAACGCGAACGAGGCGTTCGCTCGCGGGGCTGGACGTTGCGCCCGGACGTGCAACGCCCCTCCCTGCTGGTGGCTCCAATGCGCCAAACTCCCGACGCGAAGTGTCGGAATCCGTTTCCATTCATCGCCACAATTCCGTGAAAGACCTCTTCTTCTGCACCTCCTCCCGCTCTCACGCGCAAAGTACGCCTGCCATGCTGCTGGCGCAAAGCGAGAGGCGAATTCACATGGTAAGCGCAACAACCGGATGTGCGAAAACCCGCCACGAACGCCTCTTCTGAACCCTGCTTCTGGCCCAAAGCGGTAAATCCCAGGGGCCTGGGGACAGCGCCCCCAGGGCGCTTTGACGGGAGTGTGCAGGCCTACAGCCCCGAAACCGCCGTTTCCGGCGTGTTGCGCTTCGGGTGTTAATGCGCCAGAATGCCGGGGTGTCAGGGGCAGAGCCCCTGAGATAAACTCCCAACCCGCCCGCCGGGCACTCCGGGGGACAAGCCTCGAAATCCGAAATTCGAACTCCGACCCCGCGCAGGCGGGAACATCAACAAATCCGAAGCACCAAGCCCAAATGGCGCAAGCCCTGTCGCCCACCGGGCCCCCCGTTTGAGGAATTGAGATTTCGATCCTTCGTGCTTGTTTCGGGTTTCGGAATTCCGCGTCTCACGGCTTCGGCTTTCCAAAGCGGGTCTCCCGCTTTGTTCTTGCTTCCCTCGACCGATTTCGCGATACTGGGTGAGGCGACGACGAAGCGGTTGGCGGTTCCGATATCTTGGGCGAGTCCGGCGGGACCGAGAGGAATTGGATGGCCGAGGCCGTTGAAGTATCGGGCGTAACGGTATAGACAATCGCGGAAATACGTGACCGTCGCGCGTTGTGAATTACTGTCTAGGGACGCAATAACTTACTGATGGGGCTTAGCACGACAGCGATTGACGCGATGGGCTTTGTTCCCATCCCTCCGGATAAACCATTGGACGCGGTGTTCCACAGTCTGCACGTATTCGAAGTACGCGGGCTCACCGTTCAGGGAGCCAAGGCTGTAACTACCGCCGCATCCACGGCCGGTATCCAGTACGACATTGGTCTCGGCGATAGTATCAACACGCTTTGTAGCGCCCTGGCCGTCGTCCTCTATACAACTGACGAGGAGGCGTGGGCGAAGGAGCACAAGTGCAAGCCACCCTACGTGATGATTCACTTTGGACCGACACAGTCTCACCGTGTTGCCACGGGGTACATGAAGAACGAGGGCGACGAACTGTGTACGTATGACGCTTTCGGTGCGGCTCAGAAGGAACTGCGCAGTATCGAGGACGCCGCGTTGGCGTCGATAGAGATGGCCCTTGCGTGCGCCTTCGCGTCTACCGCGCACACCGTACGATTCGTCCCGGTTGACCGGATCGCGTATGGCATCACGCCCAACAATGTCACGCTTCACGACCTGCGTTTCACTATGCATGTAACAGCGGACGTGTCTATTGCATTCGACCGAACCGCCATAGAAGCTGGACTCAACAAGACCGCCGCCACGGCAGCCGTGTTGAATCCTCGCGTGTCCCAGTTCTATCAGCTTGGTGTTCGAGATCAGGATTATCTGAAGAAGTTCCTCTACTACTTCCTGGCAATAGAAATCGAAGTGCATCGAGCATTCCGAACCATCTCACCGGCGGCACATATAGCGAACTCTGCGACGTTCGAGGCTCGCGTGAGCACTTCGCTTCCGCGCCTCTTGGAAACTCGGGACAACTGGGCGGGCTTGGCCGACCGATTCGTGTGGTGTGTTGTATCGGTATGGAAGCATCTGGCCGACGCCGACATTCAGGAGTTCAAGCGGCTAAAGAAGATCCGTGATGCTATCGCCCATGGTGATCTCGCTGCGCCGGCTCCTACCGATGTTGTTGCGGTCGAGAAGCTAGTCACGAGAATCCACGCATGACGTCTTTGCCATGGAGGACCTTGAGGGACTTTGAGGGCCTGACCTTATTTTACGCTTTAACGATAGTGAACTTTCGTACTTTTCTTGAGGCATCATGCGGCCCTTGAGAGGGCTTCCAG
>DAOQWL010000089.1:0-22624 GCA_035342095.1 Sedimentisphaerales bacterium
GCTGCCGCCCAAGAGCGTCTCGGACCGGACGTGCTTCCGTCACGTCGCCGACTGGTTGAGCGCCGGGGTCCGGAGCGGACGCTTCGATCCGGAGGTCTTCCAGTCGGTGCTGCTGTACGCCCGCGAGGCGACCATCGGCCAGGCTCGAAACCGTCACGCGGTCTTCATGAGCATTCTGCGAAAGGAGCTGGGCGCTTCTGGGGCCTCGATCCCGACGACGACTGGGCGGCTCTCGGCCGCCTCTGCCGGTTCCTTGGGATCAGGGCACGATGCCAATCGGAAGACCGATCGAGTCCTCGCCGCACGTGGTTGGACCGCTGGTCGTGTATGCCTATTGGCTCTCCTGGGCGGTCTTCACCACGGTGAAGGCAGCCTGGACGGGTTGCGGGGCGCCGAGGTCTATGCCGCGTTGGCCGGGCGAGCAGCCACCGATGGTGACTCTGAACTGACCCGGTTCCACCCTGCTGTCGCCGCTCTCATCGACCAGCGCCATCATCTCCGGCGTGATCGTGAACGCCACGGTCTGCTGCTGTCCCGGCTTGAGCCGGAGGCGATGGAACCCCTTCAAGGCGCAGATCGGCGTCTGGACCGATGCCTCGACGTCGGTCAGGTAGAGTTGGACAACTTCGTCGCCTGCGACGTCGCCCACGTTCTTCACCGTGACGGTCGCACGAACCGCGTCTGGCGCGTGCAGTTGGGAACTGTCCAGCTTCAGGTTGCTGTATTCGAAGCGAGAGTAACTGAGTCCGAACCCGAAGGGGTACAGCGGCTCGGCAGTCATGTACCGGTAGGTCCGCCCAACCATGGAATAGTCCTCGTATGGCGGCAACTGGTCGGTCGATTTCGGGAAGGTCAGGGGCAATCGCCCGGCAGGGGAAGCGTCGCCAAAAATCACATCCGCCACGGCTACGCCGCCTTGCTCGCCTGGATACCAGACATAGAGGATCGCATCCGCCAGCTCGTGCACCTCGGGGATCGCCACCGGGCAGCCGCCGGTCAGGACCACGATGATCGGCTTCGGGTTGCCCTGACGCAGACGGCGCAGGAAGTTGACCTGGTTGCGCGGCAGTCCGATGTCCTCGCGATCGCCCTTGTGGGGCGACGCGATGGCCGCGCCCTCCTCGCCTTCGAGCTGAGGCGAGTTGCCCATGACCACGATCATGGCGTCGGCTTCCTTAGCGTCGCTACTCGTCCAGTCGATCGGGTTGACGTTCTCGCGATCCAACAGGAAGCCCTGGGTGTAGCCGGCGAAAGTGCCGGGCTCGAGCTTGCTCGTGATGCCCTCCAGGATCGTGACCAGGTCGTCGCTGATGCCGAAGTAGTTGCCCAGCAGCACTTCAATATGGGCGGCGCAGGGACCGGTGACATACAGCCGTTTCATGTCCTTGCGCAACGGCAGGACGCCGTTGGCGTTCTTGAGCATGACGATGGACTCAACAGCCGCTCTTCTCGCGAGCTGCTGGTGTGCTTTCGAGCGGATGACGCTCGTCGGTATCTTCGTGTAGGGGTTCATCTCGGGCGGATCGAACATGCCGAGCTTGAACCGGGTTCGCAGCAGGATGGCCAATCTCCTGTCGATCGTCTCTTCGGTGACGAGACCCTGCTTGACGGCGTCCACAAGGTGAGGGAACGTATTGCCGCAGTCGAGGCTGACCCCGCTGTTGGCGGCCATCGCAGCCGCCTCCGCCGGCGTGCCGACCACGTTGTGGCCTTGATAGAAGTCCACGAGGGCCCAGCAGTCGGAGAGAATGTGACCCTTGAAACCCCATTGCTCGCGCAGGATCTTGCTCAGCAGGGTCTTGCTGCCGCAGCAGGGTTCTCCGTTGGTCCGATTGTACGCACACATGACCGCTTCGACCTTGACATCCACCAGGGCCTTGAAGGCGGGCAGGTAGGTCTCGTACATGTCCTTGAGACTGGCCCGGGCGTCGAACTCGTGCCGCAAGGCCTCGGGCCCGCTGTGGACCGCGTAGTGCTTGGCGCAGGCGGCGACCTTGAGGTATCGGGGATCGTTGCCTTGCAGGCCCTCAACGAAGGCGCTGCCTATGACCGAGGTCAGGTAGGGGTCTTCGCCGTAGGTCTCCTGGCCTCGGCCCCAGCGCGGATCGCGGAAGATATTGACGTTGGGCGTCCAGAAGGTCAGGCCGCCGTAGCGCAGGCGGCGGTCTTTCTCGGTGGACGCCTGATACATGGCGCGGGCCTCGTCCGAGATCGCGTTGGAGACCTGCAAGATCAGGTCCTCATCGAAGGTCGCGGCCATGCCGATGGCCTGGGGAAACACGGTGGCTCGTCCGGCCCGCGCGACGCCGTGCAGGCACTCATTCCACCAGTTGTAGGCGGGGACGCCCAGCCGTTCGATGGCCGGACTGTCGTAGGTCATCTGAGAGACCTTCTCGGCCAGCGTCATCCGACCGATCAGGTCCGTCACCCGTTCGTCGATGGACAGTCCTGGGTCCATGAATGGCATCTTCTCCATCGTTGGAGTGACTCGACTCTGCCGGCGCACATCGCCTTCCCGGCACGAGGTTGCGACCAGAAGGACTGCTGGCAACAGGACGGCGAACCGAAGTGTATTGTTCTTCATGACGTGACTCCATTTCTGCACTTGAGTCCCTTGTTTCCAGGACGGCAAGGGACAGTCTGGTCCCACTCGACATCGATCCACATCGCTGTGTGTGGACTTCGATCAAGCACTCATGGTATTCAGGCGGGACCGAAAGTCAACGACCAAGAGCCGGTATCACGAACACAAAAGATGATGCCGGACAACGGGAGGACGTGCCTACTTGGGGAGGACTGCGATGCAGACGTCCGGATTGCCCCGTTTGTTCGAGGTGAACTCGACGCGTTCCCCGGTCAAGTCCCACCCGACGTGCAGGTGTTGACCGCCGCCATAGGTCCGATGCCCGGTGGTCAGGATCTTCTTCTCAGTTGTCTTTGCGTTGAACAGGGCGATGATGCCATGCCAGTTGTCGGCGGCTACCCATTTGCCGTCGGGGCTCCCGGAAGCGTGCCACCAATTCACCTGGGACAGTTGATACGCCGTGGCATCCTCCATCCAGGCGCCTGCGCCGATGATCCGGATCTCGCCCGTCTTGAGGTCGAACACCTTCACGTTGCCCTCCTCCCGATTGCCTTCGTGATGATGACCGCCCACGAACGTCATCTGATCATGGATCCACCAGCACTCGTGGGTTACGATCTCGCCCGGCACCTGGTAGAAGGCGGGAACCGGCACGCGCGCATGGACGTTCATGAACCAGAAACGTGCGTGGCGGGGTGCGTTTGGGTCCAGAGGCGCGACATCGCTGTCATAGACGCGACAGAAGGCCAGAAGGTCGGGCCGGGTCCAGTGGAACTGCAGGTGGTCGGGCTTGAAGTCGAGTTGGGCCGGAGGAAGGAGCTTCCCCGTCGTCGTATCGCAGAATCCAATGAAGTAGGCATCGGCACATCGGTAACGAAAGGCGAGGAGGCTCCCCTCGCTGTTCTCTACCAGGAACGAGCGGTCCTGCATTTCGGGGGGCATCTCGATCAGCTTCGTTTCGATAATGCGTACCGCGGTCCGCGGCTGGGTGGCGATATCCAGTTGCCACGTGAAGATGGCATGTTCCTTGGAGACGAAGAGCCGATCCCCCTTGCAGGAAACCGCGACAAATCCCGCCGCGGGTGCATTCGCGTGATTGAGGCGCAGCAGTTCCCCCGTGTCACTGAGATAGCCCATGACCTCCGTCCGGCCGAAACGGTCCGAGAAGAAGAGCATCAGGCGGTTGTCCCAGAGAAAGCAACGATTGTGAAAGTAGAAATTGGTGTCCGAGGACGGCGCCGTCGTCACAAAAATGATCTTGGCCCCGCTCTGGGGGTCCGCCTCGACCTTCTGTTCCGAGGGGAGAACCTCGCAATCCCAGGACGAAGAGGAGAGAGCGGGCGATTGGGACAGTGCAAGAAGCAACAGTGCAGAGATCCGTCTTGTGTACATTACTCATCTCCATTTGTTCTTCGCCGACCACATGGGCCGGTGCCAGGTCAGACTGACTCCCATTTCCTATCGAGAGATCGCGCCGATTTCCAGCCGGACCGCCGACGGGGGCGGCACGATCTCCAACTGCGATTCAAGCCTTCTGACAACAACCTCGCCTGTGCTCGTACCGTCCAAGTCGTAGGCGACCGCACGCACCGTCTTGTCTACGATAGCGGCAATCGTTGTCCGCAGATCGTCCGGACCGAACGAGCCCTCGGGTTTCGCGATGACGAGTCGGTCCACGCCTTCGATGAGGATGATCGAGATGCCACTACCCTCTTTCGCCCGCCGGACGGCAACGCTGCCGGAGGCGGCGACGCCGTCAGAACTGCGCCAAACGCCCCGCCCGTCGAGGAAGATGCACTCGGGCGAGCTGACGTGGTCGTACCGTTGGCCTTCGAGCGAGGCTGAACATTCGACGAAGCCGTCCGTTCCCAGGGCCAGCCATCCGAACGGAGGCAGATCCTGCGAGCCCTCTGCGACCCGCCAGGATTCGCCGGCGTTGCCGTTGACCCAGACGCGAAGGCCGTTCGGATAGCGGATGAAGATCTTCGACTTCCGCCAGTCGCCGCTGCGGAAGGCCTCGGAGGAGCTGACAAGGCCGTCGTCTGTGCCATAGCGGATTTCCTGCGGCTTGAGCATGGCGTATCGCGACTGGAGCGGTTGGAGCATGTAGTACGACCGGCAGGTCTGGCGCATGCCATGGGCTTCCTCGACGAGCCAGCCGATGTGGCCGTAGGCGATAGTCGCCGCCAGGAACTGGTCGATGCTCGCGACGATATTCTCCGGCTTGGACCAGCCTTCCCTGCCGCTGAAGAACTGACCCGTCCAGGGCACGCCGATATCGACGGAAAGCGGGTGCATCTTGAGCAGGTCGAAGTGCGGCAGATACGGATACTCCCAGAGTCGCAGACTGCTGTAGGTCAGGCCGTAGTTGCCGACGCACAGGCCGGCGTAGAGCCATTGATGATTGCCCTCGGACCAGCAGTGGCCGTCGTAAACGTCTTGATCGTGAAGGAGCAGTTCGCCGTAGGCGTAGAAGGTCGCGGCAAACGTCCCTGCGCCGGGCACGCGGGCATCGAAGTCCGTCCGATCCCACGGACTCACCGCCGTGTGGACATCCGTGTAGGCGGCATTCGTGCCGAACTTGTTTTGGATGAGCGGGGCGAGCTTGCGGTCCATCTCGACCGCGAAGAGCGCCTTGGGCGAGTAGCATCGCGCCCAGGCGGTGACCAGATCGCCATTGGATTTGCGCATCACGCGGTCGGTGTCCCAGTAGGCGTTCACCGGCGCAAAGTCCGTGTAGTTCGTGTAGAGACCCGACCGCCAGCCGAGCGACCGCTGGGCAGCCACGTACTTCTTGAGCGCCTCGTCGCCGCCTTTGCCCGGCGCCGACTTATCGCGGAACGTGAAGCTCTCGCCGCTGTCGCGCCAGGTGATTTCATGGTTGCACTGGGTCAGCAGCTCGATGCCGTACGCACGCAGCTTCTTCGACCGCTCGTGCTCGCGCTCATAGTTGTCCGGCCCCCAGCTCTCCTGCCACAGCCGCGTGCCGGCCTCCCGACCGCGCTTCGCGGGAGGATTGTCAATCGTCGCGAGCGTCTCCTCGAAGATGGGGGAGAAAGTCACGAAGAACCTTTCGTACAGGTCATTCCGTCGTCCATCGGTCTTTGGGAGGTATCGGACGCCACCGTTCAGGTGGACCTTGTCCGCGTCGATCTTGTCCACGCAGTAGGGCGCGGAGGCGTTCGAGCGGTACCAGTCCATCCAGACGGAGGCGAAGTAGGGGGTCTTGCCCTTCGACATCAGGACATTCAGATGATGGCCTCCGTAGTTCATGAAGGGCAGCATCAGGAGTTCGGGCTGTTCGACGCCCTCGATCCGTCCGTAGGCGAGCTCGGTCGCGAGTCCGCCAGTGCAGGTGCAATCCACGACCAGACTCTTTTGCCAGAGACGCACAGTGGATTGGATCACCACGTCGGCGCCATTCACCTTCACCCGCCAGGATGCCTTCAGTTCGTTGCCGACCATTTGTGCGTCGATCAGCCGGGCATCCTCGGGTTCCGCGACGAACCTGGGCCCGGCCTCGGTCATCGCTCTGGCCACGATGGCCCCATTGAGCATCACGACGACCGGCTCCCAGAATCTCGCGCCTGGCCGGACCTCATACTCGATCCGCGTCTCGGTATCCTTGTAGGTGAACCGCCAGGGTTCCCCCGCCCGCTCCAGGTTCACCGCGAAGTTCGTCGTCAGGTTGTCGGGTAAAATGGTCTGGTCGCGGGTCGGGAAAGGCAAGCGGCCCGGACCGGTGTTGGCGCC
The DNA here is from genome assembly GCA_035342095.1 of Sedimentisphaerales bacterium. Classification (GTDB taxonomy): domain Bacteria; phylum Planctomycetota; class Phycisphaerae; order Sedimentisphaerales; family Anaerobacaceae; genus PLanc-01. The sequence continues at coordinate 6,338 of DAOQWL010000089.1, forward strand.
GGGCGACTGGCCGGGGAATGGATCGACGCCGCGCTTCGGCCGGGGCTCGAAGGACAGCGGAGCCGGATTCTCCCTGAAGAAGACGAGATCCTCGAAATACAGCTCTCGGTCCTCTGGGTTGGAGCCTCCTGTGACTTGCAGACCGGCGAAGTGCAGCGGCCTCTTGTCGAGCAGATCTTCCGGCAGGACCCTGTGGATCAACCACCACTCTTTCCAGCCCACTTGGGCAAGATCGAGCGTGTGGGTTACGCCGTCTCTGTCGAGGACGAGCAGTGCGACCTTCGTTTGGGGCGTCCCCGGTTCGGGGGCCCAGGACCAGTTGTTGCCGTAGACCCAGAGCGTTGTCGCGGATACATCGTCCGGGATTGCGACCGGCTCGGGCGGGCACAGAATCACGGTGCTGCTGTTCGATGTGCCGCGATAGACGAGTCGCGCCACCGGCGACTCCCACACTCGTTGTCTCTGTGACCCGATGAGATCCGCGACGGCGCCGTTACTGCACTCGACGCGCCATCCTTGGAGCGAATCGAAATCGACCAAGGGCGCATGCGGCGGCTTGCGGTCGGCCCAGACCATTTCATAGGGCCGAGGTCCAGGCGTCTCGTCCGCCGGCATGGGTTTCGCCAGGTTGGCCGCTGCGGAATTGGATTCCGCTCGCAGCGCGGCGCCGAGCGAGACCGCGACTCCGATCACAAAGAGGAGCATTCCGTCAATGCGGTGCAGCTTCATATGAGGACTCCTACGATGACGATTTCTCACAGCTTCCAGCCTTCGCGGTAGGGGGTTCGGACGTATTGATTCGCCTGGGGCAGATTCGTCACCTGCATGTTGGGGCCATCCCAGTCGATCCTCGTATCCATCCGCTTGGCGATGTTGCCCAGCAGGCAGATCTCCGTGAGCAGCGCCGAGTACTCGAAGTCGGCGCCTGCCGGTCGGCCGGTCTTGCAGGCGCGGACCCAGTCTTGCTCGTGCGAGCCATCGACTCGCGGGATCGACTTGGGCGGCAGCTTGTACTCTCGCATCCTGCTTTCGGGGATCAAGCGGGGACTTTCGCCATAGACGCCGCCGACGATCTTGCCCTTCGTGCCCTTGAGCAGGGCACCGCCTTCCGCATGGCCCATTTGCCTGCCGTCCTCCAGCTCCGGCGGGCGGGGTGGACGCAAGCCGTCGTACCACGTCAGCTTCAACGGCGGGAAACCCTCGCGAGCCGGGAATTGGTACGTCACGATGGATGCCAGGGGATGCGTGTCGGGATTCAGATCCAGGGAGGTGGCGTCCACGCTGGTCGGATACCCCAGCTTCAGTGCCCAGACCACCGGATCGAGGGTATGGGCTCCGCGATCTCCCATCATCCCGCATCCGAAGTCCCACCAGCATCGCCACACCCCGGGATGGTACGCCGGGTGATACGGGCGCTGCGGGGCGGGACCGAGCCACAGGTCCCAGTTCAGTGTTCCCGGTACCGCCGGCGCATCCGCAGGACGCCGATTCCACTTGGAACTCCAGTACGCGTGGCCGAACGGGTAGTAGGTGAGGCTGCACCATGCATCGACCTCGTGGACCTCGCCGATCGCGCCGTCTTGAATCCATTCGCAGATCAACCTCGCCCCTTCGCCCGAATGACCCTGGATGCCCATCTGTGTGATCACCCCAGTCTCTCGGGCCGTCTTCGCGAGCATCCGTGCCTCGTGGATGTCGTGGGTCAGTGGCTTCTGGCAGTAGACGTGCTTGCCCCGTCGCATCGCTTCCATGGCAATCACCGCGTGGGTGTGGTCCGGCGTGGCGATCATCACCGCATCGAGGCCTTTCTCCGCGTCGAGCATCTCGCGGTAGTCGCTGTACACCTTCGCCTGCGGGTACCGCTTGAACGTCTCGGCCGCATATGCATGATCCACGTCGCACAGCGCAACGATGTTCTCTGTTTCGAGTTCGCGGAGGTTGCTCCTGCCCATGCCGCCCACGCCGATGCCGGCGATGTTCAGTTTCTCACTTGGCGCCGTGTGCTGTGAACCACCCAGAACATGCCTGGGGACGACTGTGATGGCTGCGGCGGTCGCGGTTGTAGCCAGGAAACCGCGCCTGTTGAGTCGTTGCTTGGACATCGAGACACCTCCTGATTGTCGGTCGGGCGTATGTCGCTGGTCCGCCTCCAAGCTCCAGACGAACCCATGTGCCTGAAGGCGCCACGCGGCGCCTATTCTACCCCGACGCGGGAGTCTTGTGGTATCCCGTTTCGTGGTTTTGTCTTGCGCGCGACCTTCGGGAGCTGAAAGCACCGGACTTCCCTTGAAAACACCTCTCTCGATGTTACGATGGGATCGTCGGTCAACACACAAAGACTCAAGGAGCCAAGCATGAACTCCCACATTGGTTCGGGAATGACACGAAGAGACTTCCTGAAGACAGCGGCCTGCATCTCATCCGCGAGCCTGCTGTCCTGTGGGGCACTGTCAGCCGCATCGGTCCAGTCAAAGCCGAACATTCTCTATCTCATGACGGACCAGCATCGCGGCGACTGTCTCGGCTGCGCGCGGAACAAGATCGTCAAAACGCCCAACCTGGATTGCATCGCCGACGAGGGGGTTCTGTTCTCGAATGCGTACACGTCCACGCCAAGCTGCACGCCGGCGCGTAGTGCGATCTTGACGGGGTTGTCGCCCTGGCATCATGGGATGCTCGGCTACGGCCGCGTGGCTGGACAATACCCGTTCGAACTGCCCCAGGCGATGCGGGACGCGGGCTACTACCTGTTCGGCATCGGCAAGATGCATTGGTATCCGCAGAAGAAACTCCGCGGCTATCATGGCCTCCTGGTGGATGAATCGGGACGTGCGGAGACGCCGGGCTTCGTCAGCGACTACCGACTCTGGTTCCGGCAGCAAGCGCCCGATCTCGACCCGGACGCAACCGAGATCGGCTGGAATGACCATCGAGCCAAGGCCTACGCGCTGCCCGAGCAACTCCATCCCACCACGTGGACGGGCGATCGGGCGGTCGAATTCATCGAGAGCTACGCCCGGGCGGAACCGTTCTTCCTGAAGGTCTCGTTCGCCAGGCCGCACAGCCCTTACGATCCGCCACAGCGATTCATGGACATGTATAACGTGGATGATATGCCTGCTCCCCAGGTCGGAGGCTGGGCTGGCCGATACGCTTCCCACGAAGAGCCGCCCAACCCCAGTTTGTGGCATGGAGACCTCGGCGTCCGCCAGGCGAAGGAATCGCGGCGGGCCTATTATGGATCGGTGACGTTCATCGATGAGCAGATTGGACGAATCATCACCGCTCTGAAGAGACGAAACCTGTACGACAATACATTGATCCTTTTCTTCGCCGACCACGGCGACATGCTCGGCGACCATCATCTGTGGCGAAAGACCTACGCCTATGAGGGATCGGCGAAGATCCCCATGATCCTGCGATGGCCTATGGGCGTGAATCTGGCTCAGCCGCGAGGCTCGATGTTGCCCCAGCCCGTCGAACTGCGGGACGTCCTGCCGACCTTCCTCGACGCCGCCGGGGTGCCCGTCCCGAGCCATCTCGACGGAAGGAGCCTCCTGGAGCTGGTCCGTGGCCGCGCACAAGGGTGGCGCCCCTTCATCGACCTCGAACATTCGATGTGCTACAGCAACGACCACTGGACCGCACTGACCGACGGAAGGCAGAAGTACATCTACTACGCCTATGACGGGCGCGAGCAGCTTTTCGAGCTGGGCGAAGACCCGGGCGAATGTCGCGACCTGGCGGGTGATCCGGGCCGGCAAGAGATACTAAGGCTCTGGCGGCAACGCATGGTCGCACACCTGTCCGAACGCGGCCTCGAGTTCGTTGAGAACGGCGCGCTCGTCCTGCGCAAGAGCCGTCTGCTCTATTCGCCCAACTACCCGGGACAAAGCACGTGACGCCAAGACCAGTGGATCAATCGTGTGCGTGCGTGCTTTGCGCGGAAGATCGAATGACCTCGTCGCGCAGCAACTCCCGCATGGCCTTCATGAGAACGGTTTCGGCGCCGGGGGCGACGCCGGAAGCACGAGGGCCGGTTTCGTAACCGCCTTGTTCATAGGCGAGGGCCGTGCCGATGTAGCCGGGACCGTAGTCGCCGTAGGCGGCCATCGCGACGAACAGGTCCTGCCGCATCTGCTTGGCGGCAAGCTGATACTCGACGAACAGCTCGCCCGGCATGAACAGTACGCGGGCTCGACCCAGACACAGGCAGCACAAATCCATCTGGTGTCCTGCCTGACATCGTTGCAGCCAAGCCAGTTGCGCCGTGACGACAGGCTGGGCGACCTTGTCCGATTCGCGCATGGCGGTTTCGAGGTCCGCCTCGTTGAGGTGTGCCGCCGGAGGCAGCGCGACCGACACAGCCTTCCAGTTGACGTCCTCCGCGGCCAGCGAGACCTTCTGCGTTGCCTCCCACGCTCGTCTCATTCCGTCGGAAAGTCGCTGGGCCAGCAGCCAACGCGTGATGTGCGAGCCGTCGTTGTACTTGCCCGCGCCCAGGTTGCCGCCGGCGCCGTTGAAATGGACGTGCAGCGCATCGGGAACCTGCAACTGCCGAAGAAAGCGGGCAATGCCCGGGAAGTCCGGATTCGCGATGCCGGTGCGATAGTAACTCTGGGGATGGCAGGCGTAGAAGCTGAGCACCGCAAGCGGCTGCTCGTCGTTCCAGAAACTGATCAGCGAGACGACTGGGTCAATGGTCCCTTCCGGCTCGGCGCGGAGGTTGGGGTCCGTGGTCGTGGTCCAGCGCGTAGCGCGCACCTTGCCGTCCGGGCCGAGGAGGCGACGATTGGAGGCCACCTCCCGGACTTCGGCCTGCCCGAGGCCAAGGTGCGTGACGAGCTTGCCCTCGCTCCGCGCCTCGCTCACCGCGGCTGCCAGTCGTTCGAGCGCCGCACGGGTGAAAGTGCCGTCGTAAGGACCCAGGGGCAGACCGCGCTCGCGGAGCAGCCGTTCGTTCGCGAAGCCACATTCCGGGGCATCGTGCTGGTGCACGGTGTGGACTGCTACGCGCTGCGGCGTGGTGCCCGCGGCCTCGGCCAGTCTCTGGCGAAACACGTCGTGCGCTTCATTGCTGATCCCAATCCAGTCGATCGCGCACAAGACGATCGGGTCGCCGGCGCCGAGGAGGATCACACCTCGACCGCGCAAACCCAGCTCTCCCTGCCCCTTCACCGGATCATACGCCATCATGCTGCCCACGGGCGGAGTCACGTCCACATCGAAGGCGGCCAGACGCAGGTCCTGCGCCCGCAGGGCCGCCGGGACGGAGGCGAGGACGCAGATGCCGAGCAGCACGGCACTGCGGCGACCTGCACTCTTGAAAGGGCAGCCGACCGGCTGAGAGACGATTCCTGATGATTCACTGCGGTTCATGGAATGACTCCTCTGTTTGCTTCGTCCTGAAAACCCGGCAGTTTCGTGACGCCCTATTCTGGGGGCACAGCAGGAAAAGTGCAAGTGATTTGACGCCGCACGCGGGACTCTTGCGAGTCGCCGGTCGGCGGGCTATATTCTCGGCAACGGCCGAATCGACGTAATGAATGGAGGATCGTCAGCATGAGAGCCAGTCCGCCTGCACACATTGCCCTTGTCCTGCTCCTGAGCGCCGTCTGCATCAGCGATGCCGATGGGAGACTCAGCCTCACTCTGCCTGCCGGCGAGCCCGAGGTCTTCAATCGCGTCGAGATTTCCGTCACCGGCGTGCCCGACGCAGCCACCCCCTTCGACCCCGAATCGATCGCGCTCGATCTTGAGGTGGTGCAACCCTCCGGGCGGCGACTTCGCGTACCCGGCTACTTCCAGCGTGAATTCGACCGAACACTCGAGGGCAATCGCGAAGTGCTCACCCCGCAGGGGGAAGGCACCTGGCGCATCCGTTGGCTGCCCCTGGAACCCGGCGAACACACACTCATCGTGACCGCAACGGTAGAAGGCAAGCTCACGGATCGATGCGAAGGCGGCATCGAGGTTCTCGCCGGGAATCGTCACGGCCTGGTGCGCGTCGAACCCGACGCGAAGCGTTACTTCCGTCTGGACGACGGCACACCGCTGTTCCTGAATGGCCTGTGTGCCTGCTGGCATGGAAGCCGCGGGACGTACGACTATGACGACTGGCTCGCGGCATACGAGAAGGCGGGAATCAACTACATCCGGATCTGGATGTGGCACCATGCATTCGGCATCGAGTGGGACAAGGAGGACAAAGTCCGCTACCGTCTCGACAACGCCTGGCGGCTGGACCGCGTTCTCGCGGAGGCCGAGCGGCGAGGAGTCTTCGTCATGCTCTGTCTCGACTACCACGGCATTTTCGAGGTGAAGCCCGACTACTGGGGCGGCAACAACTTCTGGCCCCGCCACCCGTACAACGCCGTGAATGGCGGGCCCTGCCAGAATCAGAACGACTTTTTCACGAGCGAAGAAGCGAAGAAACTCTACGCCAAGCGGCTGCGATACATCGTCGCGAGATGGTCCGCCTTCCCCAATCTCCTGGCCTGGGAGTTCTTCAATGAGATCGACAACGAGTACGCCTATCTCAAGCACGAGGATGTCGTCGCCTGGCACCGCGAGATGGGCCGCTGCCTCCGGTCGCTCGATCCGTTCGGGCACCTGATCTCGTCGAGCTTCACGGGCGGCAGCGAGCGCCCCGACCTGTTCGCCTTGGCGGAGATGGACTTCGCCCAGTACCACTCCTACAACGAGGAACACCCGGCGAGAATGACGGCCGAGAAGGCCGCGCGGTTCTTCGAGAAGTACCGAAAACCCTTCTTCGTCAGCGAGTATGGAACAGACTGGAGGGGATGGAAGCCCGACACAGACCCGCACTTCCGGGCATTGCACCAGGCGATCTGGAGCGGAGCCTTCACCGGCGCGGCGGGCACGGGCATGACCTGGTGGTGGGAGAGCATTCACAGCGCCGACCTCTATCTACATTGGTTGGCCTTGAGCCGTTTTCTCAAGGGGACCGGCATCGGTCGGGCGGACCTGCGTCCGGCACGGTTCGAGGACGTCGAGGGCTCCATAACCCCCTTCGGCGTCGCGGCTCCCGACGAGACGCTGGTCTGGCTCCTCGACCGCGCCTGCGACTGGCCGGACGGCGCCATGGAGGCCAATCCTTCCCCTGTGAGCGGAGCGAGGGTGACGCTCGCAGGCGTCAGCGACGGCGTCTGGTCCGTCGAATGGTGGGACACCCTCGCAGGCAAGAGCCTGGCGACTGACCAGGCGACTGTCTCCCGCGGCGTCCTGCGTCTGGCGGCGCCTGTTTTCCGGGTCGATGTCGCCGCCCGCATCAGGAAGCAGCCTTGAAAGGAGAATTGTCCAGTTGATCTGAGAGCCTCCGGCGGCGGATGATCTCAGGCCAGGAGGTTGCCTATGCTCAAGATGCGTGCTCTGCCTTCGATTCTACTGCTGGTTGCGTTGTCGCTTCTGCTCCCGGAGGGTCTGATTGCCCAGCCACGTCCCGCGAAGAAGATCGTCGAGTACGAGTGGGACGCGCCATGCCCGGATTTCGTTCGAGCTATGCCGCGAACAAGGGGAAGATGGACTGGTTCAACGACGATGGTGGTCTCCCGTCAGAAGAAGCAAGAAGCCGAAGCTGCCAAACCGGACAAGAAGTCTTGACACGGGGATCGCAATGATGACTTCGAAAGAACGCGTACGCCGGGCCTTGCAGAAGAAACCTGTGGATCGTGTCCCCATCTTCATGTGGTACCATCCCCAGACCAGGCGCAGGCTGGGCCGGCTGCTGGAGATTCGCCCGGAATATGTCCCCTCTGTGATGGGGGACGTGGACACGCAGGGAGTCCTGCCCCATGGGACCGCCGACCAGGTGCGCAGAGCGACTGCGGAATTGCTCGACGGAATGACCGCCGATGGCGGAGGGTACATTCTGGCCGCGTCCCACACGGTGCCGCCGGAGACGCCGGACGAGAACATCTTCGCCATGTACGACGAGGCGGGTATCCCAAGAGAGGAAATCTTCGACAAGGCCGCTCAGGTTCGCAAGTCCTGGTGTCGCTAGTGGGGCGTACGGTGCAGGTACTGCCCGCGTGACAAGAACTTTTTGGGAACCACTGGAATGGGCTTGCCGAGGTCACCGGTTGTTCATTGACTTGGAGCCCTCTGCCTGATACGGTAGCCACCCATGGCGCAGGAGCAGTGGCTCTGTAGATCAGATCCACCATCTATGAATGCAACGACGACTCGCATGAAGCCGACACTGTTGGTTCTGGCGGCAGGCTTGGGCACACGTTACGGCGGCCTCAAGCAGATCGACCCCGTCGGTTCCCATGACCAGACCCTCATCGACTACTCCCTCTACGATGCCATCCGGGCCGGATTCGGCAGAGTCGTCTTCATCATCCGACATCATTTCGAAGACGCGTTCCGAAGGGCTGTCAGCAGCAAATTCGATCACGTCGTGCAGACGGAGTACGTATACCAGGAATTGGAGTCGGCCCTGGACGGCTTCGCCGTGCCGCCGGGGCGCGAGAAGCCGTGGGGCACCGGTCACGCGATCCTGGTGAGCCGGGACGTCATTCGCGAACCGTTCGCTGTGGTCAACGCGGACGACTACTACGGCGTCAACTCGCTCAAGACCATCGCGGACTTTCTCACCAAGGATGCTGCGCCCGACCTCTATGCGATGGTGGGATTCATCCTGAGGAACACGATAAGCGAACACGGCGCTGTCGCGAGAGGGATCACCGAGTGCGACGAACAAGGGTTTCTCAGGAGAATCACGGAACGAAAGGGGATCGAAAGAGGTCCTGCGGGCATACAGTGCCCGAATGCCGACGGAACGGCCGATGCATTCACCGGTGATGAGATCGTCTCGATGAATCTCTGGGGGTTCCATCCGTCGATCTTCGACCACGCCCAGACTCAGTTCAGGCGATTCTTCCAGGAACGGGGACGCGAAAGAAACTCGGAACTGTACATCCCCTCCGTCGTCGACGCGATTGTGACGAGGGGACAGGCCCGAGTGAAAGTCGAAAGGACGGATGACACCTGGTTTGGCGTGACCTATCGTGAGGACGCTCCGGCCGTCAGGCGATGCATCCAGGAACTGACCGCGCGGGGCGTCTATCCGGAGAGGCTCTGGAAATAGGCCATGGCGCATGACATCGCATCCATCGCGAGGCATTTCGATCTGGCGGGCAAGCCCGACGCCATTGTCCCGATTACCGCAGGACACATCAACGACACCTACGTCGTGACGACGAACGCCCGCGCGAAGACGATTCGCTACGTGCTCCAGAGAATCAATCACTACGTCTTCAAAGAACCCGCGCAGGTGATGACCAACGTCCTTCGGGTCACCGAGCACATCCGATCCAAGGTATCGAGGACCAACCCTCGGTTGGCGTCTCGCCAGTTGACAGTGATCCCATCGGATGACGCGCCGGGCTGGTATCGGGATTCGGCTGGCAACTTCTGGCGCATGTACAACTTTGTCGAGAACGCAATCACCTATGACACGCCGGAATCACCTGAACTGGCCCGCGAGGCGGCCCGGATGTTCGGCTGGTTCCAGAGCGTGCTGACCGATCTTCCCGGGCCTCCTCTGCACGAGACGATCCCGGGCTTTCACGACACACCCCGCCGGCTGCGATACTTTCAGCAGGTCCTCGCAGAGGACACGTGCAATCGTGCCGGAGAGGCTGCGGCGGAAATCGAGTTTGTGCTGGAACGCGCGGCCCTCTGCGATGTTCTGCCCAACCTGGTGGCGAAGGGCGAGTTGCCCGTGCGCATCGCGCACAACGACACGAAGATCAACAACGTCCTGCTGGACAAGGACACCGGCCAAGGCGTCTGTGTGATCGATCTCGACACGGTCATGCCGGGCCTCTCTGCCCACGATTTCGGCGATCTGGTCCGCACCGCGGCCTGTCCGGCGGCCGAGGACGAGCAGGGTCTGTCGAAGGTCACGGTGGACCTCTCCCTGTTCGACGCGCTGGCGCAGGGCTTCGCCCAGGAGACCGGGCGATTCCTCACGCCGGTCGAGAAGAGCCATATGGTCTTCGGCGGCTTGCTCATCACCTTCGAGCAGATGATCCGATTTCTCACGGACCACCTCGCAGGCGATGTCTACTATAAAGTCCATCATGAAGGTCACAACCTCGACCGCACGCGAACGCAGATGAAGCTGGTGCAGTCCATCATCGAGCAGGAAGAGACTCTAAACGGGCTCGTCGAACGAGCCTACGTGAATAGTCGCGAGGCCGCAAACTGAAAGGAACAACCCATGGCGGAAGGACGTTGGAGACAGGCAGCGATCTGTTGGATGGTTTCGGTTGGACTGTTCGGAGCGGACGCCGCGAAGGCGGCTGGTCCCGTTGAGTACCCCGGCCCGGCGCCGGGCGAGGCGATAGCCTCCGTGCAGAATGGCGAGATCCTGCTGTCTAACAACGTCCTGGAATGCAGATGGGCGATTGTGGAGGGGCGTCTCAGGCCCGTATACGTCAGGAACGAGAGGTTCCCTGCGGTTTCATTGCGCGACAGCGAGTGCTTCCAATTGCTCCTGGCAGATGGGCGAGTCTTCAAGGGATCCGACCTCGCGGTCGTCGGTACGGCAGAAATCGGCGACCTTGGCGCAGAACGCGCCGGCAAACAGATCCGTGCGGTCTTGGCCATACCCGACGACAGTCTGGAGATCCGATGGCGCGTCGAGCTGCGAGACAATTCGAACTACGTGCGCCAGTACATATCCATCGCTGCACAGAACTCGGATGTGGACTTGCGAGAGATTGTCCTCGTGCAACTGAGAATACAAGACGCGAAGGCGGTCGGCACACTGGACGGCTCGCCCGTCACGGTCGCGCATGGGTACTTCCATGCATTCGAGCACCCGCTGTCCCAGGCCCGGACCGTCGATTCGCGAATTCAGTGCGGTCTGCCGCGAAATACGCCGCTGAAGGTGGGCGAAGAACAGACGTATAGCTCCGTGATGGGCGTCGCGCCCGCGGGCCAACTGCGGCGGGCGTTCCTGTATTACGTCGAGCGGGAGCGGGCTCAGCCTTATCGTCCCTTCCTTCACTACAACAGTTGGTACGACATTGGCTACGGAGACGAGAAGATCCTCGAGCCGGACGCCCTCAAGGTGATCGACCTGTTTGGCCGCGAGCTGATCCAACGGCGCGGCGTGAAGCTGGATTCGTTCGTCTGGGACGACGGCTGGGACAACCCCGCTTCGCTGTGGCGGTTCCACGAGGGTTTCCCCAAGGGATTCACCCTGCTGCAGCATGCCGCGGCCCAATACAACTCCGCCATCGGAGCGTGGCTCTCTCCGTGGGGCGGCTACGGCAAGTCGAAAGAAGAGAGAATGAAGTACGGAAAACAGGAGGGGTTCGAGACGAATGAGCGAGGCCTCTCCATGGCCGGCCCCAAGTACTATGCACGGTTTCGAGACGCCTGCCTGGGGATGATCCGGGACTACGATCTCAACTACTTCAAATTCGACGGGATCAGCGACGGCGGCGCCCCGACCGGCGCGGCAGCAGCCTTCGCACCGGACGTCGAGGCCCTGCTCCGATTGACCGGCGACCTTCGCAAGGCAAAGCCCGACGTGTTCATCAACGTCACCACAGGCACGTGGTCCAGCCCCTACTGGCTGTGGTATGCGGATTCGACCTGGCGGTCGGGCAACGACTGGGGTACTTGCGGCTGGGGCTCCAAACGCCAGCAGCAGGTCACCTATCGCGACGCCCAGACCTATCAGAACGTCGTCTGTCGGGGTCCCCTGTATCCGATCAATTCGCTCATGACCCAGGGCATCATGTTCGCCAACCACGGCCTTCCGAACGACACGGACCGCATCGTCGAGGACATCCGTGCGTTCTTCGCCAGCGGAACGAACTGCCAGGAGTTGTACATCACGCCTTCTTTGCTGGACGCCCGAACCTGGGATGCCCTTGCCGAAGCGGCGACGTGGTCGCGCAACAACGCCGATGTGCTCGTGGACACCCACTGGCTCGGCGGCGACCCCGCCAAGGGCGCAGTCTACGGCTGGGCATCCTGGTCGAGACGCAAGGGAATCCTGGCCCTGCGAAATCCCAAGGACGAGCCTGGACAAATCGCGATAGACGTCGGCAAGGCCTTTGAACTGCCCCAGGGAGCCGCTGGAACATACTCGCTGAAGAGCCCATGGATGGATGGTGGGGCTGAGCCTGCGATCGTCCTCTCGGCGGGCAAGGAACATACCTTCGATCTCAAACCGTTCGAGGTTCTGGTGTTCGATGCGACGCCGCAGTAGACAGCGAGCGTCACTCAGAGCCGGAAGTTCTCGGCCAGTTCCACCATGGTTTCGTAGTTCTTCATCGTTCCGGCCGTGATCTGGCGGCCGTTCGGCGAGGCGGAGGGCATGAGAACAAAACCCTTTCCCTGCCCGCGAGTGCCGTCGAGGAGGGCGCGTTCGACGAGCCGCCGGAATTCGGCCGGCTCCATCGATTCGATGTCGGAGAGCTCGATGTTGCCGAAGAGGACGAGCCGGTCGCCGTAGAGACGCCGGACATATTCGAGATCGACATCGCCGTGCGGCGGCGGCTCGATCGGATCGATTGCGTCGGCGCCCATGTCACAGATGTCGTCCAGGATGGCTCGGATTCGGCCGTGACAGTGGATACGGGCGAAACCCCTGTGCTTGTGGATGGCTCTGACCATCGGCTCAGTGTATCGCACGACGTAGTCTCGGAACAGGCGAGGAGGAAGAAACGGTTCGGCCGCGTACTCGGCGCCGTAGACTCGCCATAAATGCCCCGGGAAATCTCGCGACACCTGCTCGGTCCTGGCATGGATGGGCCCTGCGAGCTTCTCCAGAAGACGGTGCATCCGTTCCGGCTCCGTCAGGGCGATCGTCAGGAAATCCTCCATGCTCAGGAGCGACGCCGCCGCACAGATGGGGTCCTCGGTATCCACCATGACGATGCCGCGGTTGCCGGTTCTGGCGTTCTCTTCGACCAGGGGCGCCACGTTGATCTCCTCCTGGAAGAACTCCTCGGGCAGTTGCAGATAGGCGTCCAGGTCGTGCGTGCTCTTGAGAAGATGCTCCGTCGTCCAAACGGTGTCGACCTGGGTATTGCGCCGCGTGGTCGAAGAGAGTTCGCGACCGCCGATGCGGATCGTCACGCGAGTGCAATGCCACTCGCCTTCCAGATCGCTGTGAAACTGAACGAGATCGCGGAGGTCTTCGCTTCGAGCCTGACGGGACAGCGTCCGGTAGGGATCCCACGAGCGGGATCTTACGGCGCTTCGCATGCGAATCAGGTCGCTTCGTTCTTCCGCAAGCTGCAGCAGGGGACGCCATGACGGGTCGTTATAGACGTTGAACTCGTCCGCATCGGAGGGATCGACGGCGAATCCGCCCACCTCATAGAAGTTTACGGCGGGCCGGTCCACCGGTTCGCCTCGCAAGATCGCCATCAGTCGTTCGCGTCGAGTCACTCGTTTTTCCCGGAACACCTCTGTGGATCGGGCTTGACCCTGTCACGAGCGGCGATTATAGTCCTGGCGCCGGTCCTCGACAAGGGGCGCGAACACCCGGCAGGACTGTTCCATCGGGGATATCTGGTGGCCCTAACCGTTGTGGAGTGCGCAGCGATGACCCATCTGACGGTTCTTGACGGCAGCATCATCGGAGTCTACCTCCTGATCACCATGATCGCCGGCGTCGCGATTCGCCGATACGTCCGCAGGGTCGAGGACTTCATCGTCGCGGGACGGGAGATGAACGTCTATCTGGGGATCGCTTCCCTTGCGGCCACCGAATTCGGCATCGTAACCTGCATGTACGCCGCCCAGAACGGCTTCGACAAGGGCTTCGCCGGGGCGGTTCCAGGTCTGCTGACCTTCGCCGCGATGTTCCTCGTGGGATACACAGGCTTCTGCATCAAACCTCTGCGGGATTCCGGCGTGATGACAATTCCGGAACTCTTCGAGAAGAAGTACGGCCCTCGCGTGCGCTGGGCTGCCGGCGTGGTGATTGTGCTCGGCGGGCTTCTGAATATGGGCGTGTTTCTGCGAATGGGCGGCGACTTCCTGGTGAGTGTGGCGGGTTTCGACCCGAGGTATCTCGAAGTCATGATGACCGCCCTGCTGGCGGGAGTCGCGATCTATACCATCCTCGGCGGCATGCTCTCGGTTCTGGTCACAGACTTCCTCCAGTTCATCGTCATGAGCGCCGGCCTGATCATCACGACGTTGCTGATTCTCGGAAAGGTAGGCTGGGACGGGCTGGTGACCGCCGTGGAGACGCACCACGGCGCAGGCGGATTCAACCCGTTCGCCAATCCGACGATGGGCTGGTCATACGTGATCTTCAACGCCTTGCTCAACACTGCGGCCGTCCTCACGTGGCAGACCCAGATCGCCCGCGTCCTGGCAGCCAAGGACTCCGCCACGGGACGACGGGTCTACACCGGCACCTCGTTCTTCTTCGTCGCCCGCTGGCTGGTCCCCGGGATCTGGGGCATTGCCGCTCTGGCCATGCTCGCGCCGGAGCAGGTCCCGCAAGACAGCATCCTGGCCATGCCCAAGATGCTTGGGATGGTTCTGCCGGCGGGATTGATGGGCTTGCTCATCGCCGCCATGCTCGCGGCCGACATGAGCACCGACTCCTCCTACATGCTCACCTGGAGCAGCGTGATCTACAACGACATCCTCGCGCCGTTCCGCAAGACGAAATGGTCGGAGAAGAGGGGCTTGGTGTGGAATCGCGCGATCGTCGCGGCCATCGGCGTGTTCCTCCTGGTCTACGGACTGTGGTACAAGATCGAGGGGGACGCCTGGACGTACCTGGGAATCACCGGCACGATCTACCTGGCGAGCATGTCCACCCTGCTGGTCGCCTGTTGCTACTGGAAACGTGCGAACAGTTGGGGTGCCACCGCGGCGATTGTCTTCGGAGCCCTCCTGCCCGTCGCGGTGCTCGTTCTGCAGAAGGTTGGTCCCTGGACGGCCTGGGTCAAGGAGAATGAAGCATCGTGCATGATCGCCGTCTACGCAACTACGGCGGTCGCGATGACTGTCGGATCGCTTCTGAAGCCTCAGGCTCAGGGTTCCGCAGGAGACAAACCATGACAGCTATCCTCGATGGCATCCTGACGATGCTCAAAGACCACTGGTTCTGGGGAGCGACCACCCTCGTATGCCTGGCCTGGTACTCGACGGTCACCGTGTACGTGGCCATCAAGGGCGCCGCCGACATCCGAAACATGCTGCGAAGACTGTCCGATGGGAAGTCCCCTTCGCAGGAGCCCCCCACGACTGTTCGCGAATCGTGAGATGGGCGCCGTGCCGGACAGCGCCCTGCGGGCCATTCGCTTCGGGCCGAGCAGGACAATACGCCGGGCATGGTGCAGGAACGACAGCAAGGAGTTTACCTATGGAGAAGCTGGGAGTGGGAATCGTCGGCTGCGGCTGGGTCGCAGGAGAGTACGTGAAGGCCTTTCACCAGGATCCTCGCTCCGAGATCCGCGTGCTGGTCAGCCGTAACCCTGCCAACGCCCAGCGGTATCGCACCGGGTTCGGCCTGCGATGCGACATCGAGACCGAGGCGGCGCCCATGCTCGACCGGAAGGATATCGACATCGTCGTCGTGTGTACGCCGCACGATGCGCACACGCAGTACGTCGTCGGCGCCGCCGAGATGGGCAAGCACGTCATTATCGAGAAACCTCCGGCCATGACCCTGGAGGATCTGAGAGAGCAGTTGAAGGCGGTTCGGGCGAATCGCGTCAAGACGCTCGTCGGTTTCGTCCTGCACTGGAACCCGCTTCTGATGAGCATCGACAGGCTGATCGAGCAGGGGGTCTTTGGGAACATCTTCATGGTGGAAGTGGACTATATGCATCGGATCTGGGTGACCACCGAGCAGAAATGGCTGGGCAGCCGCCGGCGCAGCGGCACGGCCATCCTGACCGGAGGCTGCCACGCGGTCGACGCGCTGCGATGGTTCGCACGGAGTGACGCGGAGGAAGTGTCCGCTTATCAGGTCCAAACGGAGAACCCGATCGAGTACCCCGGGACGATCTCGGTCAACGTCAAGTTCCGCGACGGCAAGATCGGCCGCACCACCACCATGTTCGACGCGCAGATGCCGTACCGGTTCAACATCGGCGTCTATGGCACCGAAGGCAGTCTCCGCAACGACGGACTCTTCGCACCCAGGTTGATGCCGGGCCAGAACGACTTCCTCAAGATTCCCTGTGTCCTGCCCGACAGCGGCGACGTGGTGGAAAAAAGCATCAGAAAGCGGGCCAGGAGAGGGGAGTTTTCGAGGGGGAAAAA
>DAOQWL010000090.1:0-22551 GCA_035342095.1 Sedimentisphaerales bacterium
GGTACAGTATCGCCGCACATCCGCGCCGCAAAGATGGGTTCGCCGGACGCTCACGTCCGCCCGGACGAATGGCGGCGCATTCAATGCGGTGCGGCGCACTTCGGCTCCAGACAGTTGAAGAAGCCCGGAGCGCTCATAGGCGTCGATTTCCAAGTTGTCCCCGATGCAGGCAAATTGACATAGGCTTGGACGCAAAAGGGGTAAGACGAAGGGATTCTCGGGGCCAGGAAAGACGGTGTGCGGAGCCCACCCTAACGCTGCCGCCCAAACTATGTCCCCCGGTTTCTTCGCGTCCTTTGTGGTCTTGACTCTGAGTTGAACCATGCGAGATTTTTCCCCGGCCTGTTTTGCCGTGCGGGAATCGTGCCGTATACTTTGCTTGGTAAGGGGTGACCAGAAGACGGCACTACGGCACAAACAGGCTTTCTCATAATACTCCTTCCTTCTTTCCAGGGGGGGCGGCAGACCGTTCAAGGCAATGGGGGGTCGCTGTCTCCCTCTATTTTTGCGCAGAGCGACGCAAAAAACCAGCAAGCGGCAAATCCGAAATTCGAAGCACGACACTCGATATAGGGGACAGCCACCATGTAGAGCACAGCGACAGCTTTGTGACACGCACGTCCGAGGCGGTTACGCGAAGGGAGCGTTTCGCGTTGCGGCCTGGGTCCGATGGCTTCGATGAGAGAATCAGGCCGCCGCATCTGGGTTGTCCGCGATCCCTCGGCGGTTTCGATTTCTGGCGACGACGACTACCGCTGACGCCAATTCTTGCGTCCCCTTCTTCCCGCCGGGGTCCCTCGCTGGCTTTGGCTTCGCGTGACCAGAACGGCAGGGCGGGCCCGCCCTGGCTCCCCCCATTCGTGAAACCACGCATCCCGGCGTCCCGCCGCACTCGCTTCACGCTCGTTCCCTCTTGTCCTTGTCACCTTTGCCCTGTTCCCTGCGAGGCGATCACGCTACGGGAATTGGCCGATGTCTTTGAGCGGAGAGCCATCCACAACATTGCCGCTTGCGACATGGGTCGGTTGTCCGTTTCTTCCTGTCCATTGCACCGAAGGCAGAACTGCCGTAGACTGGGCACCCAAAACCTTACAGCAGGAGATCGTCTCTGGGATCCATGTCCACGAACATCGTGATCGTCAATGAGAAAGCCAACTGGGGGCGGTGCGGATCGAGGCTGCGGAAGATCGCCGACCTGCTCCGCAGGCTGGGTTTTCCCTTTTGCCTGACGACCAGCCAAGGCCCTCAACACGCGGGCGAGCTGGCGGCGGCAGCCGCGGCGGATCACGCGGACACCGTCGTTATCGTGGGAGGCGACGGCACGATCAATGAGGTCGTCAACGGGCTCTTCGCTTCCGGGTGCAGCCATGTGCCTCGGATCGGCATTATCCCTCTGGGATCGTCGAATGATTTCTCCAAGAGCCTCGGGATTCCCCAGGGTCTTGCCCAGGCGTGTCAGACCGTCACGTGCGGGACGGTCCGAGGCGTCGATATTGGTCGAGTTGGCTCGCAGTACTTCTGCTCGGCCTCGTGTCTCGGCTACTTCGCTGAGATTGCGGTGCGGAGCATGCAGATGAGACGGCTTGGCGGGTCGCTGCGGTACACGCTGCCGGCCCTGAGCGTGATTCGGGAGATGGCGTCGGGCTGGCAAATGGACATCCGCACGGACAGCGCGGTCTTTCGCGGCACGTACGCCGTGCTCCTCGTCGGCAATGCGCCCCGTTTCGGCGGGCTGACCATGTTGCCCGGCGCGCGGTTCAACGATGGCGTCTTCGACTGCCTGCTCATCGAGATGGCCAGCAAATGGGAGGCGCTGCATCTGATCCCGCTGGTCTACGGGAAGGCCTTGGAACGCCACAAGAGGGTCATTCGGTTTCAGACCCGATCCCTTATCGTCTCGCTCAGTTCCGCCTCCCGGCTGTGCAACGATGGCGAAGTGCATCCTACTCCTTTCCGCCAGCTCGAGTACACGGTACTGCCGCAACGACTGCCGATCATTTGCCGAGCGAGGCAGGATCTTGCCATCCGGGCCCAAGACGCCGCCGGACTGTCTCAGTTGCAGGGACGTGGACCCGAGCGGCGGGAAGGGGCGCCTCTGGAACCGGGAATCGCAGGCTGAGAATGGTGGGCACAGCCCACCTTGCTGCGCCGTCCATCCCAAAGTGGTGGGCAAGAGTCGCGGACACCGTTTGGAGTTCCGTCTTTAGGCGGCCTAAGACCGTGTAAACGCGGAACTCCAAACAGGCCATGCGCCGGCACGCTACCCACCGAATCAACATGGACGGCGTACTACGCCTGCCGGTACGTCGTTTGTCTTGCGACAAGTCTCCTCGTTTTCTTCGCCTTGCCGGTACTTTCCTGCGTCACATCTGGTGTCTTCGTTCACCTTTGTATAGGACGGGTGCGGCCATGCGGACGGAGGGCGTTCGCCCACGGGAGGGGCCGTTGTCTTGCCGTCGATATGGTATAATACGGTCGGTTCGAGGAAGGACGCCATGGGTGAAAGACGGACAGGTGCCGCGAGAGAAAGGGGCAGTACACTGCCCGGGAGGGTGTTCTGCGCGAGGCGCAGCGGCCTGCGTGTCCGCCCAATCATCCATCGTCCATTATCCATCATCAATCCGCGTGGCTTCACGTTGATCGAGCTGCTCGTGGTGATTGCGGTGATCACGGTCCTGATGGCGGTCCTGATCCCGGCGTACCCTCCTTCCGGTCGGAGCGAACCTGGCGCGGCGGTCTGGGTCTTCCGTCGCGTCCGGCGCTGTGGTTGTTGTTCGCTCCGTTCGTTCCACAAGTCCGCATGAAGAGAGCCAGCAGGATGAATCGACGCGACGTGTTGAAAGCAGGTTGTGGGGTCGCCCTGGCGACGGCTGGGTGGGGTCCGAGTTCCTTTGCGGCCGAGTCGGCCGTCGGCGCAGCGCCTGCGCCGACGATGTCACCGTCCATGAAGAACCTGGACAAGGCCGTCCGGCTGCTGTTCGACGAGTACGTCCGTGATCCGTCGATCTGCCTGGCCGCCGACGGCAACTACTACCTCACCGGCACGACGACGGGGCAGAACTGCATCCGCCTCTGGCGGTCGAAGGACCTGGTCCAGTGGGAGAAGCTGGACTTCGAGTGGCGCTACGGCGACAGTCCCTGGCACCAGAACTACAAGGCCAAGGGCTGCCCGCTCTGGGCGCCGGAAGTACACTTCAAGAAGGGCACGTTCTGGCTGACGTACAGCATGCCGACCTACACGGGCGAGTTCAAAGACTCCGGCTCGGGCCTGCTGCGGAGCACGACCGGCAAGGCCGAGGGGCCGTACGTCGATGTCTCGCCCGACGAACGCATCGGCGACGAGATCGACGCGTCGCTGTTCGAGGACGACGACGGCACGGTCCACTTCGTCTGGCATTGCGGCAAGATCCGCAAGATGAAGCCCGATATGAGCGGACCCGCCGAGCCGGGACGCAAACTCAAGATCACCGTGCCGGACCCCGATCCGACGCACCATTCGGACCTGTGCGCGAAGATCCACGGCCCGAACTCGTTCGACCACATCGGCTACGAAGGGGTGTTCCTCCTGAAGATCGCCGACACGTATGTGCTGACCGCCTCCGACCATTGGGACGGCAAGTACACGTGCTGGGCCGCGACGTCGAAGAGCATCTACGGCCCGTACAACGCCCGCTATCCCGCCATCCCGCACGGCGGGCACAACATGTTCTTTCAGGACAAGGCGGGCCAGTGGTGGTCCACGATCTTCAACGGCCCGGTGAACGAGAAGCCCGCGATTGTGCCGGTGACGATCGCAGCAAACGGCCAGATCGCCCTGCGGGACGTGAAATAGCAGGTCGAGGACGCCGCAGTTCCTGAGACCCGACGCTCCGCGCGATGACCGTGTCTGCAAGCGTGCAATCGGGGTTCGCAGGGTCTTGGCGATGGCGACGGGCCAGGATACGCCAAAGCCGATCATCATCTCTGCATTTGGTTTGAACTCACCCAGGGTCATTGGTATATTCTGCGGGCCGGAGAATGAATTGCGAATCCGTCTCCCTGTGATGCAGACCAAGAGGATGTATCGATGAAAAAGCACATTTCGGTCACGTGGGTTGCTCTCGTTGTGTTGGCGATTCTCCGTTTCTCCGGTCCTGTCGCGGTCGCCATGGTGCGGACGCTGGCTCTGTGCGTGGGCGATGCCCCCGAGCGGCGCGTCGAGGTGCGGTCGGGCGACCGCGTGCTGTTCCAGTCGCCGGTCGAAGGGCTCTGGTCGGTCGCCACTGCCTGGAAAGACGGCTGGCCCGACGCCTGGCGTCACGCGAACGTCAACGGCATCGAGAGAGTCGGCGCCTGGACCGTCGTGACCGGCGCGATCGAGTTGCCGCAGGGCAAGCTGGAGCTGCGCGACTCCTATCGCGTCGAGGGCAACCTGGTTCGCGGCGTGCGACGCTTCACGTGGACCGGGAAAGAGCCGCTGCCGCAATGCACCTTGTCGGTTCGCTGGCTGACACCGGGGGCGAAGAACGCCAGGCCCTTGCTTCCCGGCATTTGCTATTACGGCAACCCGATGGGCGCCCGCACCGGCGCCGGTGCGGTGGCCGTGCATACCGGAAGGCCCGGCGAGGAGTCCATCTACGAGGAACACCGCTACGCGGCGCCCTTCGCCAGCATCGAGTGGAATGAGGACGATGCGTGGCGCGGCGCTGCGATGCACACCGTCCCTTCGATGGTGATCGACGCGAATCGTCGCGATCAATGGTGGTCGCTGGGCGTGGTCGCGCACGAGGAAGCGTGCGAGTTCGTTTCGCTGTCCGGTCCGTGCGCGTCGAACGGCAGGCACAGTGTGGTGAAGGCCTTTCAGGGCAGGTTCATCGACTACCCTGATACGTGGATCAACCTGCGGCCGGGGACGATTGTCGAGAAGACGTTCTTCCTTGAAGCCTATCCGGTCGCGAAGCAGGGGTCAGGCTTCCGCATGCCGCTGCGCACCGCGATGGATTCGAACCCGGCGGGGGACTTGGATGCTCTGCCGACGCTCGATCAGATCGTCCGCGACAAATATCGGTTCGCGTGCTCCCGCTTTCGCGATCGGCCGAAGGACCCGGGCTTTCACATGTTCCCCGGCGGCGGATCGGAGTACGTGATGGGCTGGTGCGGGCAGGCCGCGGCGCCGGGATACGCACTGCTGGCCCTGGAGAAACGCCTGGGCGACCCGAAGGCACGTGACATGGCCGTTCGCTCGCTGAACTGGCTGGCGACCACGCCCTTCAACGAGCACGGTTTCCTGCTGCGTTATTCGGCCGGCTCGGGCAACTGGTCGGAACAGAACGCGGTTTCGCAGGGACAGGCGATGGAGAACTTCGCTCGGGCCATCCTGATCGCGCACAAGCAGGGCGGTATCGATACGAAACCCTGGGAAGCGTTTCTGCAAAAGGCCTGCGAGGTCCACGCCCGGCGCATCCTGCGGGACGACTGGCGTCCCGGCTCGACCAACGAAGGGTTCTTCGTCTCGCCCTTGTGCAAGGGCTACGGCCTGTTCGGCAATGAGGACTTCAGGCGGGCTGCGATCAAGGCCGCCGAGCACTACGCCAGGCGGCACCTCGACATGACCGAACCCTACTGGGGTGGCACGCTCGACGCCCAGTGCGAGGACAAGGAAGGCGCATGGGCCGCGTTTCAGGCGTTCCTGGCGGTCTACGAGCTGACGAAGGAGCCTCGCTATCTGGAGTGGGCCGAGCACGCGATGGACGTGACGCTCACGTACACCGTGCTGTGGGATATCGACATGCCGCCGGGCCGGCTCCGCGATCACGGCTTCAAGACTCGCGGCTGGACCATCGTCTCGGCGCAGAACCAGCACCTCGACGTCTTCGGCGTGATGTTCACGCCGGAGATCTGGCGCATGGGCGAGTACCTGCATCGTGACGACCTCAAACGACTCGCTGCGGCGATGTATCGCAGTTGCGGGCAGATCATCGATCCCTACGGCAGCCAGGGCGAGCAGATGCAGCACACCAACTTCATCCAGTCGGGCGACCTGTCCGACACGTCGCGGGCTCGCGGCGGCTACGCGGAACACTGGACCGTCTTCTGGATCACGGCCCACTTCCTCAACGCCGCGGCGCAGTTCGAAGAGATGGGAATCGACCTGGACCGCGTCGAGACTTCGAGCCCAGGAGTCCGCTCCAATCCATGAAACGGGTTCTCACGGACCCTTGCCGATCAGGTCCAGCTTCTGTTCCTTGGCCCACCTGTACCCTTGTTGCCCGAGGTAGGAAAGGAGTTTGTACTGGAAGGTCATGAAGGCGTCCTGGCTGAGGATGGAGGCCATCGCTTCGGTGATGATGACCCGCCTGAGCAGTTCCTTGCCCTTGCAGTTGTCCACGAGGATGCGGCGTTCCTGGATCTCGCGGAACAGCTCGGGGTTCACTCCGTCGATCCCCATCTGAATGCTGATCGCGAGGAACTCGTCGTTCACGTGCTTGAGCTCCTCCTCCAGGGCCAGGAAGCCCTCTTTCCTTATGATGGACGCGTACTTCCTGAGCTGGAGAATCAGGTCGAAGCACTCCCTCTTCTCCTCAACGCTGCACTGAATACGCTCGGCAAACTGCCAGTCGTAGTATAGCATGACCATCTCCTTTGTTGCTGCATCGGTCCACCGGATACTTCCACCGAGTCGCTGCGCACGCAACCCCAGGCAAAGCGAACCTTGTCGGGCGGAGATAATATCCCGCTGACGAGGACTTGGCAAGCCATGATTCTCCGGCCCGCCGATCGGGCGGGTTGTCCGCTCCCGGGTGTCACTTTCCGCTTGATCCCGGTTTCTGCCGCCGCCATAATTGTCTCGGAAAGAAATCGCGGATGAACCTGCGATGAAGGAGTCGGATCCCTTGGGGGTCGGATGATCTTGCAGAAGGAAAGAGAGGGTATTGTGAGTCCATTGCGACAGCCGACGGTTGTTTCTCTGACACTCGTGATTTGTCTGCTGGCGTCGGCTGTTCCCGGCCTGGGCCAGACGTCGATCTCCACCAGTAAGTCGGGCGACATCGACGGCCCGTCGAGACCAGCCGTCCCAACCACGCCAGCCGGCCCGGCCGTCACGTACAGCGTGTACCGCTACATCGACCAGGGCGGTCTGCGGGACCAGCGAACGGGCCAGTGGCTTGAAGGCTTCCGCGTTCTCGTCCCCAAGGGCTGGCAATTCACCGGCGGCTTCCGGTGGGTCGCGAACGAAAAGCCCGCCAACATGCTCAGCAAGACGGACCTGCTCAACCCCGTCAAGTCGGACTATGCGATCACCTCGCCCGACGGTCGGTCCGTGTTCCGCCAATACCCGGTAGAGTACTGGGTGCAGACCAGCAGTCTGTTCCAGCCCGGACAGAACTACAACGGTATGATCGTCTGCTCGGCGATGACGCCGGAGCAGTACATCACGCAATTCGTTATTCCCCGCCAGCGCGGCGTGCAGGCGCCCGACCTGCGAATCGTCAAGCAGGAGCCTCTGGACCAATTGGCCGCGAAGTACGACGTGGAAAGCCGCCAGCTCAGCGCGCTGCTCGGCGGGACGTCGAGCGGCCTGAGCTTCCGCGCGGGCCTGGTCACCATCGAGTATACCGAGAACGGCGTCGCCTATCGCGAACAGTTCATCTGCATCCTGCAGTACATCGAGACCGCCGGCATGGTGATGTGGTGGCAGCGGATGAACTTCAGCATCCGCGCGCCGCGCGATCAGTTCGACGCCCTGCTTCCGGTCTTCACGACGATGGCCCTGAGCGTGCAGACCAATCCCTATTGGTCGCTGGCCCTGATCCAACTGCGCGACAAGATGAGCATCTCGATCGCCCAGGCGGACGCCTACGCGAACAAGGTGCGCAACGAGATTGCCGCAGCCCACGCGCAGACGAGCCACGAGCTGGCCCGCGACGGCGGGTACACTTCCGGCGACTACTACGACTACAAAGGCACCGACGGCAACCGGTACAATCTCCCCACGGACAAGTACCACTTCATGAACAACAACGGCGACATCCTCTCGCAGGATGAATCCGTCCCGCCGTCATCGGACTGGACGTCGATCGAGCCGTACAACCAGTAGGGCCTCGCGGTTGTCCAGCGGACAACAAACCTCGCGAAAGCGCCGAGCGTCGCACCTGCCTATTTCAGAATAGGCTCATCCTGTTTCAGCGTACTATGGGAACTGTTGGGGACTCCGTCCCCAAACCCCTGAGATCTTCCGCTTTGCGCCAATAGCATGGCAGGAGAGCGGCACGACGTCACCGTTCGGTGGTCCCGGGCTTGAGGGATCGGCGTACCGCCGTGCCCATGGGGGAGCCATTTTGTGATGGTTTGCAGATCAAACCATGCTATTGGCGCAAAGCGGAAAACCTCCCCCGCACGCCCGCCTCGGGCGTGCCTGAATCGGGAAGTACGCGAAAGCCGGATGAGTCTCAAAACAGAATAGGATGCGCCTTGAATCTCAGATCGTGTACGGGGCGCGCATTGCGCGGGACCGCATCCGATTGGCTTCCGCATCGCCGACGAACTCGGCCTTGCGCAGGTCGAACTTCAGGTTCCGCTGCAATTGCTCGCAGATGTCCGCGGCCAGGCAGATGTGCATGGACCGACACATGACCTCGGGGTTCGCCACCGTGGGCCGGCGCGACCGAATGCAATCGAAGAAGTCCCGCACGTGATCCAGGGACCGCTGGGTGCGGGCGGTGTAGTCCGCGAGCACCTTCTTGTACTCGCGCATCATCGCGGGCGAGGAGACATCGGGCGCGGAATACCCGTCGGCGGCCCCCGCCCAGCCTTCCGGACCGTCGAACCGCTCGCCGCAGGCGCCGTGCCAGTACTGGCACGGTTCCCAGACCGAGCCGGGGACTCGGAACAGGACCAGCTTGACTCCGCTGGACAGGCGCGTCACCATCGTCGCGTCGGGTCCCGCGTACTCGAACTCGATGGAGGACACGTTCGTCATATCGACTCCGGCGAGGGCCTGGGCCACCGTGTGGGCGCCCCACATCGCGACGTCCGTGGCGAAATCGTAGAAGTGATACCAGCCGCCGCCGTTGACGTAGCCGGCATTGTAGGGCCGCCAGGGACAGGGGCCGAGCCAGACGTCCCAGTCCAGTTCCTCCTTGGGCGGTTCCGGCTCCGCGGGCAGCCAGTCGTGGCGCAGCCCGTCGCGCCAACGACAGTCCGCGTATACGGTGTGGATCAGGCCGAGCCGGCCCGAGCGGGCCATCTCGATGGCGAAGACGTGATTCGGCTCGCTGAGACGCTGGGCGCCGGTCTGGTAGATCCGACCATACCGTCGGGCTGTCTCCACGACCGCCTGTCCTTGTTCCATCGTCAGGCAGGCCGGTTTCTCGCAATAGACATCCTTGCCCGCCCGCATCGCGAGAATCGAGGCCAGCGCGTGCCAGCGGTCGCCCGTGGCGATCAACACGGCATCGACATCCGTGCGTTCGGCGAGGAACTGGCGGAGATCGCCATACGTCGCGCAGTCCTTGTTCCCGTACTTGTTATCCACCGCGTTCTTGGCCGCGTCGCGTTTGCCTTTCAGGACGTCGCAGACAGCGACCCACTGCACGTCCGGCTGGGTCAGCATGTAGCTCAGATCGTAGGAGCCCCGGCCGCCAAGGCCGATGCCGCCCATCACGATGCGTTCGCTGGGCGCCACGGCTCCGCCATGGCCCAGCGCGGAGGCGGGGATGTAGCAGGGCATTGCCGCGGCGCCGGCCGTGATGGCCCCTCGTGCCAGGAATCCGCGCCGCGTGAGGATCATGTCGTTGTCCTTGCTCCTGGGGTTCTTTCCTTTGCTGTCCATTTCATCGTCTCCACTCGGCAATCCGGACTTCCATCGACGTTCGTGCCGCACGGCGGATTTGACGGTCCGACCCGACGAACGCCGTGATCCAGCTTACCGCCGAGGGCGGTCCGAGTACAGGCTTTCTCAGAAGTCCGTTCCCCGCGAACACACCCGACCTGGACCGACTCGCTTGGGATCCAGCAACTCCGCTCGGCGGCTGTGATTCCCCGGCAGATCGAGCCATTTTGCCAAGCTGTTGCCGCGGGGGAACAGGGCGAATCCATGGAATGTGACGCGAGAACATGCTATCATGCAGCCGGCGCCACGTGTCAGGTTGAATGGATGCAGGAGCAAGTCATGAGAACTGCGGTCGTGTTTTTCATCGCGGGGATGGGCGGGGCAATGGTGCATGGTGGGCTCGCAGCGGTGCCCGAGACAACTCCGAATGGAGTCACTGCGGACAGGCGGGTGATCGACCTGGACGGCACATGGCAGGTGGCCGAGGGGATGATGGAGAAGATCCCCGAGTGGTTCGAGCACGAGGTTCCTGTTCCAGGTCTGATCGACATGGCCGAACCGGCGTTTGCCGACGTGGGCGCCAAGAGCGACAGGCGACAGGCCTTCTGGTATCGGCGGACGTTCACGCTCGATGGCGAGGTTCCGGCCGCTGCGATTCTGAAGATCCGCAAGGCCCGATACGGCGCGCGGGTCTGGCTCAACAGCCGGCTCGTCGGCGAGCATCTGCCGTGTTTCACACCGGCGTTGATGGATGTGAAGCCCTATTTGAAGGGTTCGGGGCAGTCGAATGAGCTGGTCATCCGTGTCGGCGCGGACCGCATGTGTCTGCCCGCCGGCCAGCCGAGCGGCTGGGATTTCGAGAAGTACGTTTACATCCCCGGCGTTTACGATTCCGTCGAGATCATCCTTTCGGGGGAGCCGCACATCGTGAACATCCAGGCGGTGCCGGATATCGACTCGCAGAGCGTGCGGGTGGTAGCCGAGCTGCAGTCATCTGCTGTCGCCTCTTGCACCGTGACGTGCGAGGTGCAGGAAGCCGGGAGCGGCGTCCCGGTCGGCAAGATCCAGCAGACGAATGTTCCGATCGGGGGCAATGGCGTCACCAAGGTGGACATCGTGGTCCCGATGAAATCCTGCCGGCGGTGGAGTCCCAACGACCCGTTCCTCTACTCGCTCAAACTCAGCACGGGCGCCGACACGGCGGCTACCCGCTTCGGCATGCGATCGTTCGGATTCGACCGCCGGACAGGCCGGGCGGTCCTCAACGGCAGACCCTACTTCATGCGAGGCACGAACGTCTGCGTGTACCGGTTCTTCGAGGACTCTGAGCGGGGGGACAGGCCGTGGCGAGCCGAGTGGGTCCGCCGGCTGCACCGGAAGTTCAAGAGCATGCACTGGAACGCCATTCGCTACTGCATCGGGTTCCCGCCGGAGATCTGGTACGACATCGCCGACGAGGAAGGGTTTCTGATCCAGGACGAATTCCCGATCTGGACGCTGAGCGAGGACCCGGAGAAGGTCAAGGCAGAGAAGATCGCGCCCGAGTACGTCGAGTGGATGCGGGAACGGTGGAATCACCCGTGCGTCGTGATCTGGGATGCACAGAACGAAAGCAATACGCCCGAGACCGGCAAGGCCCTCAGCCAGGTCCGGCATATGGACCTCTCGAATCGCCCGTGGGACAATGGCTGGGCCGAGCCGCAAAGCGAAGGCGACTGCGTCGAGGCGCATCCCTATCTCATGATCGGCCTGTTCAATTCCGCCTGGGGCAATCCGAAGTTCAAGAGTCTCAGGGACATGCCGAGCGTTGCGGGTGTCCCCCATCTCAACGAGGCCCAGCGCAAACTCAAAGTGCCCATCCTCATCAATGAGTACGCCTGGCTCTGGCTCAACCGCGACGGCACGCCCACCTGCCTGACGGGTCCGGTCTATGAGAAACTGCTCGGCCCGAACTCGACCGCCTCGCAGCGCCGCGGGCTGTTTGCGAAGTACCTGGCGGCCAAGACCGAGTTCTGGCGCGCCCATCGCGAATGCGCCGGCGTCCTGCATTTCTGCGGCCTGGGCTACTCGCGCGCGGGCGACAAGCCCCGTCCTGAGGGGGGCGCCACAAGCGACCACTTCATCGATCTGGAGAAGTTGGAGTTCGAGCCGGCTTTCGAGCGATACGTCCGCGACGCCTTCGCACCTGTCGGGCTCATGATCGACTACTGGGGTCAGGACTTGCCCGCCGGTCGGGAAGTCGAATTCAAGGCGGTGACGATCAACGACCTCTATGAGAACCGGAAGGGCACGCTGCGCCTATGTCTGAAACAGGGAGACAGGATAGTTGCCTCGCGTGAGATTCCGTGTACGATTGGCGCGCTGGGCAGGGAGGACGTGTCTTTGGCGTTGTCCCTCCCTACGGAGCCGGGCGACTATACGCTGGCGGCTGAACTGACAGCCGACGGACAGGAGCCTGTTCACAGCATTCGCGATGCCAGGGTGATTGCAGCCAAGTGATGGAGTGGAACCATGAGTTGTCGAAAGCGTACGCGTCGTGACTTTTTGAAGGCCGCCGGGGTTTGCGCCGCCGGCGTGGCGCTGGGCGGCTGCGTGGAGGACGGTCCCCGGTATGCGTTGCCCACGACGCCGGTCTATCGACCTGCAAAGCCGAACATCCTGTGGATTACGTGCGAGGACATCAGTCCGTACCTGGGCTGCTGGGGCGATCCGCTGGCGATCACGCCCAACCTGGACCGGCTCGCGGGCCGCTCGATCCGCTATACGAACGCCTATGCGACGGCGCCGGTCTGCTCGCCTTCGCGGTCCTGCCTGATTACGGGTGTCTACGCCACCTCGCTCGGGACCCAGCACCTGCGTTCGCAGATCGCGATTCCCAAGCAGATCGAGCCCTTCCCCAAACTGCTGCGGGCGGCGGGCTACTACTGCACCAACAACTTCAAGGAAGACTACAACTTCCGCGATCCCGCGATCTGGGACGATTCGAGTCGGACTGCCCACTGGCGCAACCGTCCGGCGGGCCAGCCGTTCTTCAGCGTCTTCAACTTCACCTCGACGCATCAGAGCCAGATCAACGGCTCCGACGAGCAGTTCGAGGCCCAGTACCGCTCGAAGCTGGCGCCCGAAGAGCGTCACGACGCTGGGAAGATGATTCTGCCGCCGTACTACCCCGACACACCTGTCGTCCGCAAGATGTGGGCCCGGTACTACGACCTCATCACGTACATGGACAAGCAGGTCGGCGAGATCCTCGATCAGCTCGAAGCCGACGCGATAACGGAGAGCACGATCGTGTTCTTCTTCTCCGACCACGGCATGGGCCTGCCTCGCTTCAAGAGGACGCTCTACGACTCCGGTCTTCACGTCCCGCTGCTGGTCCGGGTCCCCTCGCGATATCAGAGCGCGACGGCCTTCGCGCCCGGCGGACGCGAGGATCGACTCGTGAGCTTCGTCGACTTCGCACCGACCGTGCTGTCGCTGGCGGGCGTGTCGATCCCTTCGCACATGCAGGGCATGCCGTTCCTGGGCAGAGCGTCGTCGGCCCGCGAGTACGTCGTCGGCGCCGCAAGCCGGGTCGATGAAGCGTACGAGATGGCCCGCTGCGTCCGTGACCAGCGGTTCAAGTACATCCGCAACTTCCTGCCGCACTTGCCCTATGTGCAGCCGAGCGACTATTGCGACCGGGCGGAGATCATGCAGGAGCTGCGACGAGTGGCTGCCTCGGGAGGGATGGCCGGGATGGAAGGATTGCTCTGGCAGCCCACCAGGCCGGTCGAGGAACTGTACGACACGCTGGCCGATCCGAACGAGGTCCGGAATCTGGCGGGTTCGCCTGCGCATCAGGAGACGCTGAATCGGATGCGGACACGTCTGCGGGACTGGATGCTCGATACGAGGGACACCGGCCTGCTGCCGGAGGCCGAGATGCACATCCGCGCCGCGGGGTCTACGCCCTCCGAGATGGCCCGCGATCCCGCGAAATGCCCGCTGTCGGACATCCTGAGTGCGGCGGAGCTGGTGGGCTCCGGCGCGAACCTCCTGACCGCGATGGTGGAGTCCCTGTCGGATGCCGACAGCGCCGTGCGCTATTGGACGGTCATCTACCTCGCGTCGCTCGGCGCCGAGGCAGCCCCTGCGACCGAGGCTCTGAAGGCCGCGTTGAACGATCCGAGTCCGGATGTGCGATTCGCTGCGGCGGACGTGCTGTGTGGGCTCGGCTCGTGCGAAGAGGTCTTGCCCGTCCTGATGGTGGGCCTGTTGGATTCCCGTGAAGCGGTCGTGTTGCACGCCGCGAGGACCCTGCAAAGGATCGGCAGCAAGGCCGCTCCCCTCGTCCGCGAGATGGAACGTACTCGCGGCAGGTGCAAGAACCTCGACGGCAGCTACCGAAATGACAACTACGCTATGTTCATCGACTGGGCGCTGCAGCACGCAATCGAGAACTGCAAGCCATAGCGACAGTAGTACTGTGTTCTGTGACGGCAGCTCTGTGAATAGGAGCAGCCCACCAGCTAATCGCAATCCGCATAAGAGGGCAGATCGACCATGGATGAGAGTCGGGAACTCGCAGATCGGCGCGCCGGCAGTACGACCTATGTCCTCATGGTGACTCTGGTGGCCGCCTTGGGCGGGCTGCTGTTCGGCTACGACACCGGGGTCATCAACGGCGCGATCGGGCCGCTCAAGGCCCATTTCCAACTGGATGACGTCCAGGAGGGATGGGCGACCGGCTGCGCCCTGCTGGGCTGTGCCCTCGGAGCCGCGGGCGTCGGGTCTTTGAGCGATCGCTTCGGGCGCAAGAAGTCCCTGATCGTCTCCGCGATCCTGTTCTTCATGTCCGCGGTCGGCACCGCGATCCCTCGCACGCTGACCACGTTCATTCTCTACCGGATTCTGGGCGGGCTTGGCGTGGGGGCGGCCTCGATCATCTCCCCCATGTACATCGCGGAGATCAGTCCGGCCCGAATCCGCGGGCGGATGGTCTCGATCAATCAGTTCGCCATCGTCAGCGGCTTTCTGGTCGTGTACTTCGTCAACTACTTCATCGCATTGCAGGGCGACGCAGCCTGGAATGAACGTCTCGGCTGGCGATGGATGTTCGGGTCGGAGGCCCTCCCGGCGCTGGGACTGATGATCCTGTCGTTCCTGGTGCCCGAGAGTCCTCGATGGCTGACCAAGCAGAGACGCGCCGAAGAGGCCCTGCACATTCTGACCCGCGTGGATGGCGCCGCCTATGCCCAGGCGGAACTGGCCGAGATCAAAGAGGCCCTCGCTCACGAGGGCGGCTCGCTGAGACTGCTCTTCCAGCCGGGCATGAGGATCGTCCTGGCCATCGGGATCGTTCTGGCCGTCCTGCAGCAGGTCACCGGGATCAACGTCTTCCTTTACTTCGGCACGGAGATCTTCAAGAAGATGGGGTCCGGGACGAACGCAGCTCTTTTGCAGACCATTGTGGTCGGGGTCGTGAACCTCACGTTCACGGTCGTCGCGATCCGGACCGTCGACCGGATCGGACGAAGACCGCTGATGATGATCGGCTCGGCGGGGATGGGTGTCTCGCTGGTCGCGATGGGATTGGCCGCCTACCTGCAATCGACCGGCCTGTGGATGC
The DNA here is from genome assembly GCA_035342095.1 of Sedimentisphaerales bacterium. Classification (GTDB taxonomy): domain Bacteria; phylum Planctomycetota; class Phycisphaerae; order Sedimentisphaerales; family Anaerobacaceae; genus PLanc-01. The sequence goes on from DAOQWL010000090.1 coordinate 15,423, forward strand.
TGCTGTTCATCCTGGGTTACATCGCGTGTTTCGCCTTGTCCGTCGGGCCGGTGACGTGGGTCATCCTGTCGGAGATCTTTCCCACGCGGATTCGCGGGCGGGCCATGGCGGTCGCGACCGTCTGCCTGTGGATCGCCAACTACCTCGTGTCACAGACCTTCCCCATGATGGACGAGCATCCCTGGCTGGTCGCGATGTTCCATCGGGGGTTCCCGTTCTGGCTCTACGGCGCGTTCTGCATCGTCCTGCTGGCCTTCGTCCGCGCGTGCGTGCCGGAGACCAAGGGCAAGAGCCTCGAACAGATCGAGCGGCACTGGACGCGGTGACGCCTGCGGGGTTGGCGACAAGATTCCCCTGTTTGTCATAGGGGTTTCATGGCCTCGATGGTGAACACTCGCGAGGAGGAAGAACCGGATGAGGCGAAAAAGAGAAGCCCCTGCGCGGCGGAGGGAGAGGAAAAGCGAGATAACACGCAGGGGCTTGAGGGCTATACTCACAACCTCACTATACCGGTTCGCTACAACGGCGTAAAGAGAATTCCGTCATATTTTTCCTGAAAATTCGCAGCATTTTTCTCGCGCTGCCGCAAATCTTGCATTCGACGAGAGATATGGTATTCTCGAAGCGGACAGACATGAGCTTTCCCGAACGGATGACAATTCAGAGCCATACGATACCGGTGGTTCCACGCTATGCAGAGACCGACAAGGGCGGCGTGATCCATCACAGCGTCTACCCGGTCTGGTTCGAGATGGGACGGACGGAACTGCTCCGGGCCAACGGCGTCGCCTACAAGGACCTGGAGGCGGAGGGGATCTTCTTCGTGGTCGCGGAACTGCGGATCAAGTACCGCCGGCCAGCGTTCTACGACGAGGATCTGCTCCTGGAGACCGCCTGTTCGAACGTCACGGCGGGCAAGGTCGAGCACACGTACAAGCTCACCCGCAAGGCCACCGGCCTGCTCCTGGCCGAAGGCTCCACCGTCCTGGCTTGCGTAAACGCTGAGGGGAGCATCCGTAGAATGCCCCAGTTTTTGTTCCCGCAGTCACAATAAACCGTCCGATGACGTAGGAACGACAGGGCGGCGTGGCGGTGTACTGAATGCCGTTGGGTACAACAGGCGCGCTGGAGGGAGAATGAGGGCATATGGGGTCCGTGCCTCGGTGGGAGGGGACAATAGCGAGGGGCTTCCCAATTCCCTCGCGGCACGCCATGAATTCATCTCTCTCTGTGAGTCCAAGCAAGTGGCCGCGCTTGACGTCTCGCCCGATGGCCGCACCGAGGGATCGATTTGCGAACCGCTAACCGCCAGCTTTTTTTGGGATTTGCTTTGTGGGTGGCGCGAGCTACAATAGCAGTTGGAATTGGAGGCGGCGCGGGAATATGAGTAACCGGGTTTTGGGTCATTTGTCCGACGTCGTTTCGACGCTCAGGGAGTCGCCCTTTGTTCTCTTCTTGGGAGCGGGGGTCAACGGAAGCCTCTGCCCAAAGTGGAAAGAGGTGCTGGCTGCCCTCCGGAAGGTCGCCTTTGGCCATGTTCGCAGGAGTCTGCCCGATGTCTCTCCCAAGGAGTTCGGGGAGCATTGTAGTTCGCTGAGCTACGAGGCTCAGGCGGAGGTATACAAACTCATTCTGGGTTCTACGTACGAGGCGTGTCTCAAACAGGCGATCTATACCAGCGATCTATCGACAGGTGGTGTGTTCGACAAACGGGAGCTGGATACATACATGCAGACGCGCGAAGCGGGGACACCGTCACTGGCGGAGAAGTATCAACTCTTGCGGGATGTGGCCCGCCTCAGTCAGCACCCCGCCACGATCGCTGTGCTGACCTTGAACTACGACAACTACGTGGAGATGAGCATAGCATCCCTTGTGAAAGAACGTATCCGCAAACCCGGGCACGCGTCGTCCGTGCGAGAGCCATATTCAACGCCGGGTGGCGGCACCTGTCGATTCCCATCTCCTGCCCGAACAGTCATACCGATTCATCATATTCATGGTTTCCTACCTTATCCCACGGCCGACCTGGCCAAGGACTCGGAAGACATCGTGCTTTCACAGGATGAGTACATCGCCGCGTTCAACGACGCCATCAGCGTCAGTAATTGCACGGCGATTCACTACTTGACACACTACCCGGCCCTGTTCATTGGGCTCTCCATGTGTGACTGGAACCTCCTGAGATTCCTCCGGGCCAGCCAATCCAGCGGTCGGACGTTTCCACATTACTGCGTCTTGAAGGAAGAGGGGCATCTGGACCGCATTCGCATCTCGCTGTTGCAGAATTATGGTGTCAGAGTGCTTCCGTGCAGTTCTGAGGAGGCGGATGGGCGGGATTCCTATGCGCCTGTTCGGAGGACTGTGCAGCAGTTGTGTGATGAACTCGAGAGGACGAACGAGTGAGGATGTTGCGTAGGGGAGTGAACGATGCCGAGCAACCGCATACAACTCGAAGGATTCCCAGGCGGCTTTGACGTACTGCTCCGCAACCAACTCTGTCTGCCGCCTCATGCTTCCAGAAAGAAACCGGATGGACTCATCATACTGATCCGAGGCGGACCTGGAACAGGCAAGACGACTCTGGCCCTGCAAATAGCCTGCCATTTGGTTTGTGCGACGAAGTTCAGCAAAGGGACATATTGCAGTCTGGAGCAAGGGCCGTATAGCCTTCGATACAAGCTAGCCTCGATGCTCGTGCATCAGACGGCGCACGCCATTGAAATGAAGGAGGAGCCTCTGCTGCGCGAGAAGACCGGGAAGGCAATCAGTCTGGGGATCTGCGACAAGATCCGCCAATGCATGGATAATGCGCGGACGGGAACCCAGAGGCGGTTGTCTGCCATGAAGAAGGAATCGATCACAAAGCAGGTGGAGAAGGACCTGGAGAACCCCGACTTGTTTGGGCTTCAGTTCTATGAGCGTCCGCAGTCGCCGTCGGGCTCGCAGATACCCCTTTTCTCAGGTAACCTCGACCGCGGCATGTATATGATGAGTGATCTTCTGAGTCAGGGCAGTGCAGGTCCCTCGAAGCAATGGCCTGTCCTTGTTATCGACGGCCTTGCGACCGTGCCTGCCTCCCAACGCAAGGTCCTTGGTCTGGATCGTCTCTTCGACCTCGTGAAACAGCATAGCGATGTCGGGATCATCGTGTATGAGCCAACCGATGAGGCCGAGGAACAAAACCTGGATCACTTGGTTGACGTGGCCATCGAGCTTCGAGAGCATCCACTCGAAGGTTCGGTGAAGTACTTGATAAATGAGATGCATATTCTCAAGGCTCGATATCAAGATCCGACGCGCGGCTGGCACCAGTACAAGATGCGCAATTGGGGACTGGAATTCTTCCCATCGATTCACTTCCAGGTCCAGATGCCCGGATACATGCCGGTGACTTATTCTCGGTCACTCGGGCCTTTGACGAGGATCGTCAGGGCGTCGGCAACGCCCGGCGCACAGCCCGAGGTAGCCGGTAAGTCCATTCTTGAAGGACTCGTCGGTGGGATGGACAACGGCAGCGTCACTGTTCTGCTGGGCAGCAGGGGCAGTTTCAAGTCCCAGCTCTGCATTGATTTTCTGACCGCGGGCGCTCTTGACGGAAAGAATGGCTTGTTCGTTTCGCTCATCGATAATTTCAAGAATCTTGACCGGAACATGCTTTGTCCGCGTTTCTTGTGTCGTAAGAAGTGCACCAAGGGGAACCAACGCTGCAACCAGTTCATCCACCTCTTCCATCAGCGCCCCGGCTGCATTACTCCAGCCGAATTCCTTTATTACGTCAAGAAGCGCCTGGACGTCAAACCGGATGGTGATGCCAAGGCGTTGGATCGCCTGGTGTTCTGGGATTTGACCCAGTTGGACTACCGATTCCCGATGTTGATCGACGACAGCATGTTCATCCCGGCTCTCTTGGATTGCTTCAAATTCGCCACCTCCAGCCCCGCTGAGGCAAGCCAGGGCAGCCCCAAGCATCGTTCGCTGCGTTCAGTCATCATGGGGGCGGGGAATGCGAGGTATACCAGGGCTGTGTCTGCAATGGCGGACAATGTCTTCTATTGTTGGAAGGATTCCCTCCGCAGTCGCGGCTCGTCCGACGACTGTTATAGAACAGGTGCCCCAGAAGTGCGCACCTCTCTGGATCTGACCACCACAGACACGTTTACAGAGTGTCTCCTTATCTATGTAGACCGCCGAGAGCGCCATCACGAAATGGGCCGCAACAATCTGTACGCGTTCCCAGTTGTTGGAGGGCAACTGCGTCTGCCGGGCCACACGTGGAAGCCTGACATGTTCTCCACCGAAGCGGAGCATTTCCTCGGTGCTGAAGAGAAGATCCAGAAGATATACGAGCAGCAGGGGTTGGAGTGAGTCCCGTATCGCTTGAGAACGCGCACGCGAAGCTGTGCCGCTCGCTGGCGGTGTGTGATTCGTGGCGCTTGGTTCTCGATCAGACGTCGTCGTCGAATTCCGGCTCGGCGGACCAGCCGATGATCCCGTCCAGCCACTCGGCGGCCCCGGTCGTCTCGTGCCAGGCCTTCGCCAGAACATCCGCGCAGAAGGTCGCTTCCTCATCATAGAAGAGGGAACGACCGTCAGGCGTGGGCTTTGGAAATGCCTGGCCTTTCATGAGGTACTCCGCGGCGATCGGGTTGTTCTTGATCGCCTGGTGCAGGTGCCTGCGGGCCGTAGGGGTGTCCCCTTTCTTCCGGAAGGCGAGCAGGGCGCGAGTGTAATCCCACGTGCAGTTGCCCTGATCGCTCTTGTTCTGTCTGAGGACTTGCTCGACCTCCTGATCCCTGCCCAGGCGCAAAAGGCACGGCCAGAACCAGAATCGAACGGCTTGATTGTCGTCGGGATTCAGGCGGAGCAGCTCGCGGAAATGGTCGGCTGCCTCCTGGAGCCGGCCCATCTCGTTGAGGCAATGCGCCAGGCGGAATCTCGCACGCACATAAGGGCGGGTCTCGATGATTTCCCAGAAGCGACCGGCGTCCTTTTCGAAGACCTCGGGGGCCAGGGTCCGTTCCGCGGTCTGCACGGCCTGCGTGTAGTATTCGATCTGCTTGTCCCGGACGGGCGTCCGCTCGCCCAGCAGGATGTAGGCATCGGCGCAGTTCGGATCGACCGCCAGGGCCTTGCGGGCCATATGGATCTGCTTGCGTCCCTTGACGCTGTAGGCCCGAAAGACGATGTCCTGGGCCTCCTCCAGCGGTGTGTGGGGCACGAACTCCTCGATCCTCTTGCCGAGGAAGTTGGCCTGGATGAACGCCTCGTACTCCTCGCGGGTCTTGAAGTCTTTCCCCTTCATCATGCGTTCTATGTGTGCCGCGATTCGGTCCATGACCAGGGGACTGGCCAGGGGCAGATTGGGGTTCCTGGGACGCTCGGGGGCCAGCACGTCGGGCAGTGTGAATGCGAACTCCATCGGCTCGTCGAAGGTGTCCACCTGTTTGGTCCAGCGGCCGGAGTCGAACTCCTGCTCTGTGGACTGGGCCAGAGCCCGCATAAAGCCTTCGAAGAAGGCCAGTTCCGACGGGCCGGGGCGATGGTAAGGGCTCCTGACCTCGTAGCAGATCGCAAAGGGATACGCATCCGGCCCGGCCACCGGCAGGTCGTACCGTTCCCAGAGGTCCACGTCGCCGAAGGGGAGGCTCGTCATCGTGCCGAAACGCAGGAGCCAGTACCGCCCGCCCATCGTCTCTTCCTGGCCCGGGTTGGCGACGAACCGCTCGAAGCCGGCCCGGGACTCGTGGAAGGCCAGGCCGATGAGGCCGCCGTTGGACCCGAGGACGGACACATGACGCAGAACTGGCTCGACGTCGGGCGACTCCAGGACGATCAGGTCGTCGTTTGCCAACAGTTCCCAGGGCCGGGCCCGGTAGAACTCCCCCGCCGCGGCGGTATAGGCCCGCACCATCTCAACGGTGACGCCCTCGGTGTCCATCGGACCGCAGGGCATCGGGTAGTAGGGCCGGCTTGCCTCGGCTGCGTCGGTCAGGCTGCGTTCGAGAATGAACGACTTCGCGATCAACTCGACCGTGATCTCGGCGTCTTCGAGCTGGCTGCGGAGGTATTCGGCCAGAACGGGGTCGCAGACCTGGACCTTCCCCGGCCGATAGCCTGCGAGCTTCTTGTCGTACGCCAGATCGACGAGGGCGTCGAGGAGGGCTTCGGATTGATCTGTGAGTTCTGTGTAGCCGTCGGACAGGAAAACTGCCCGAGTTTGCAGGCTGACCCAGCCGGCCGCCCACGAACGAACCGGGTCGGGAAGTCCCTCGTCATCCGCCCGAACCCAAAGGGGCAGCCTCGTGATTCCGCCCTGCCAGACTTCCCTCGGGTGTTGGGGCAGACGTCGGAGCCGCTCTGCCTGGAAGTTCATCATATTGATTATGGATTATGGATGATTCTCGCAGTCCACTCCGTCCGCCTCAATTGTCAATAATCGACCATCCATCATCAATGTATCGGAGAGGGCGGGATTCGATCTGCCCTCTTTCTCCAAAGTCCTACAAAAACTATGTTTACAGCTTAACTCAGCATGCGACAAAGACTTAGGATCTCTCGTTGACTTACTGTATTCGCACGGTTTCTTACTATCTCGTGGCCCGTTTTGAGGGCAACACAGCTGTACCCTATCACGAGACACATCAGACTATGCCAGTGACCGGCGCGTCAGAACCAGCCAGTGTCTTGGTTCTTCCCTACAGTTCTTTGCCACGTCCGTCAAATAGATTCCCCTGCTCCATCTGATTCAATCTATGCCAGCCATGAATTCCCTCAGGGCATGCGGACCATCAAAGTAGCTGCGCAGATACTCATGCGTCATATATCCTCGCCTGGCGATATGAAGGAAATGGGATAGCCGAATGTTGTCGATATGCTCATCGTAGATTACAGCTTGTTCCTCGGGCGGGAGAAGGTCGTACTGATGGGTGGAGCGGAGGTGCGAGAGGAGCCGATCATTTTCCCTCAGGACACAATCGAGAAGCCTGTTGAGCAGTCCGGTAGCATCATCAGTCAACCGTCGAAGGTCTTCTCTCACAGCTATGGAGCGCAATGGCGCGTGTCCCTCAGCAGCTGGAAAAAAGCATCAGAAAGGGGGCCAGGAGAGGCGCCGAAAGGGGGGCCACCT
>DAOQWL010000091.1:0-22144 GCA_035342095.1 Sedimentisphaerales bacterium
GTTCCCATGCGAGCACGACAAGGAGTTCCGGCTCATGTTCCTTCCGGGGACGGGTGCCGAGGACGATCCGTACGTCATCCGTGACGCGAATGATCTCGACCTGCTGGTTCAGTGTCCCTACGAGCGGGACAAGGACTTTCGCCTGGGGTTCCTGCCGGGCATGGGAACCGAGGACGATCCATACGTCATCCGCGATGCGGAGGACCTCGATCTGCTTATCCGCTGTCCTCACGAGCAGGACAAGCAGTTCCGCCTGGGGTTCCTGGCCGGCAAGGGGACGCCGGAGAATCCGTATGAGCTTCATGCTGCCCATGAGGTCGATTTTGTCGGCAGGTGTCCCTACGAGCGCGGCGCGCATTTTGTGCTCATGGCGGATATCGATTTGTCGGGTTTCGACGGCAAGGCCGGCCGGCCCGCCATGCATACCATCGCCTCCTTTGCGGGCGTCTTCGACGGCAACGGTCACACGATCTCTCATTTGACGATCAAAAGTGGAAGCAATGCCGGGTTCTTCGGACAACTGAAACCTAGCGCCGAGGTCAGGGACCTATGGATCGTGGACGTGAACATCGTCACTTCAAGTTCGTACGCCGGGGCGTTGGCAGGCAAGAATGAAGGCCATGTGATGCGCTGTCATAGCACAGGCGGGGTCAGGGGAAGCTGGTCTGTCGGTGGACTGATCGGGGAGAACCTGGGCACTGTGACCGAATGCTGCAGCCGCACTACCGCCGCCGGGAATCGGTATGTGGGTGGACTGTTGGGCAGCAATCGTGCTACGTTGGCCTGCTGTTACAGCACGGGCGCAGTTGGCGGCAATGAGTATGTCGGCGGGTTGGTCGGGGAAAACCGGGGTACCGTCACCTACTGCTATAGCTGTGGTGTCGTCAGGGGCAGTCTTTTTGTTGGGGGCCTGGTGGGGGGCGACTACAGTGGCACCGGCACTGTGGCCGGCGGCTTCTGGGATATCGAAGCCTCGGGTCGAACGACGAGCGCAGGCGGCGCAGGCGCAACCAGAGCCGAGATGCAGACGGCCGGCACATTCCTGGACGCCGGCTGGGACTTTGTGCACGAGACCACCAACGGCACGGAGGACACCTGGTACATGCTTGAGGGCGTGCATTACCCGATCCTGATGTGGGAGCTTGGGTACGGTCCGTTACTCCGGCCGGCTTTTGCCCCGGTTCCGCGAGACAGTGGCAGGGATCTCATCCTGCCACTGGCCCTGGGCTGGGCGCCTGGATGGCCAACGCTATTGCATGACGTTTACTTCGGAGACGATCTTGAAGCAGTGGCTCACGCAACACTTGACACCGTGGGTGTCTATCGCGGCCGTCTGCCGGCGGAATCGACTACGTACGCTCCCGATGCGCTGGAATGGGCAACGACGTACTACTGGCGTATCGACGAGGTACGGGACGAGATTCCGGGGGACGGGTGCATCGGCCGTGTTTGGGCCTTCACGACGGCGGGCTATATCGGCAATCCGGACCCTGAAGACGGAGTCATCAAGTCCATTCGGTCGCAGATCGTTCTTCACTGGGAATGCCGCCAAGCGGGTATGTCCTATGACGTCTACTTCGGAGAAGACAGGGAGGCCGTGACCAACGCGACGGTAGACACCCCAGGCGTCTACTACGGCCGGCGCCCCCCTGAGGTGACAACTTACGATCCTGGTGTATTAGAGAGCGATAGAATCTACTACTGGCGAATCGATGCGATCGACGAAACAGACCCCCGAAGTCCGTGGGAAGGAGACGTCTGGAGCTTCGGTACCCATGATGCTGACTACGACATTGTCTCTGTCGTCGATGACTTCGAAAGCTACACGGACAACATGGAGGGCGGAGAGGCCATCTGGCAGACCTGGATCGACGGTTGGGAGGGCGGAAGTGGTTCTATTGTGGGTTACGCCTGGGCTCCGTTTGCCGAAATGACGATTGTCCACGGCGGCCTGCAATCCATGCCCGTGGAATTCGACAATTCGTGGCCGCCCTTCTATTCCGAGATTGAGCGGTGGTGGGAGGGGCCGCAGGATTGGACGGTTGATGAGCCAGACGCACTGACGCTGTATTTCCGAGGCGATCCATTCAACAGTCCAGGGTCGCTGTATGTCCAGATCAAAGACACTGGCGGACGGATCGTGACCGTGATCCACCCGAATGCAGATGCCGTGCAGGGAGCTATATGGATAGCATGGCGCATCGCTCTGGCGGATGTGCAAGCGGCGGGCGTGGACACGACGGCGGTGCGAAGGATGGTGATTGGCATCGGCGATCGCGAGAACCCCAAGCCCGGCGGCGCCGGCCGGATTTACATCGACGATATCCGCCTGACGAAGCGCACGCCGTAGGCATTCGGTGTGAGTTGAAGCTGGACCACGAGTTCCTGGCCACAGGCTTCAGGTCTGCGGGTTCATCACCCGGCCGAGGAACAAGATGCTGCCGGAGGCTTTGTCTCGGATCAGGAACAGGAACGGGTGATCGGCGCGGAAGACCGGGGTCTGGTCGGGCAGGGCGGCGGTCAGCTTCATGGTGACTGCGGTCGCCGCCGCAGCCTCCGTGCCCTCCTCGTTCACGTCGACATACGCCTGGTGGATCACGGCGGAGATGAACAGGTCCCGCCGGCCCGTCATGCCGGAGAAGTCCGCCCTCGCGGTGAACGCGTCCGTCATACCCATCGTCCGCAGGACGTCCGCCATGCTGAACTTGCTGGTCATCTTGAACTTGGGCACAGTGACAACGACCTCTCGCTTATGGGCCTTGTCGAGCCACTGGTCGAGGTGCTCGGCGCTGAGGTCCTTCTCCAATTCGCCGATTCCGTCCGCCTTTCTCGGCAGCAGGACGACCATCGACAGTTCCTCGCCGACATAGGGCATTTCGAGCACTTGCAGCGAGTCCGTCTCGGCGTAGCCGAACCTGGCCTTCTGATTCATCATGGGGACCTGGACTTCGGTGCCATCGAGGAGGGTGAAGGGCTCATCGAACGTCCGGCTCTTCTTGAACTGGCTGGCCCAGTTGCCCTTGAAGTAGATGGCGTTGGTCAGGACCAACCGGGTCGCGGCGTCGAGGTCGCCCGGGCCGATGAGGTCCTTGATCTTGTCGTTGGTCTTCTTCTCGACCCAGGAGTTAATGGTCCGGCGGGCTTTCTCGACCGCCTGGACGAAATCCAGTTCCTGGAGCTTGCCGCCGTACTGATCCTCCACAGTCTGCGTGAAGGCTCGGAGGAATTCGAAGCCCTTCTGACCCCACAGGGCGTTGGCTACCCGAAGCTCGTACCTGCCTTTGCCGCCGCGGGAGTTGAGGTCCTTGACGATCCCGCCGAAGGCCTGGGCGAACTGCTCCTGCGTGAGCGGCTCCCCGGTCAGCTCTAGTTTCTGCAAGACCTCCGGCGTCGTGGGGCAACGCAGCGTCGTCGCCATCTGTTCGGCGGTCTGTCCCCTGGCTCCCGCATAGGTCATCGCCAGTGCGGCGGAGATGCTGTACGGCGAGAAGAACAGGTTGCCTTCCCCGCTGCGCAACTGCTGATAGAGCCCAATGGCGAAGGAGTTGTTTCCCTCTGCCACCCAGGTTGTTTCCTTGCTCCGATCCATCTTCGTCGTCTCGTTGTCGCGTCCACTGGCGGCGGTCGACGCAAGAACCAACAAAGCCGCTGCAATCCTGCCCGTCATCATGGCCGAACCTCCTGATCCAGGTCAATCTGTTCTCTGTCTATTCTTAGGACGCTGATTATACCGCTTCGGTTGACAACCTTCAGCAAAAGCCTGTCCGGCCGGAGGGCGACGGACCCTGCGCTTGTGTCTGCCGTCGGCCTTGGCTATCATCTCAGCCTGTTCGGGACCATGTGCCGGCAACTGGGCAGACCATCACAGGTGAATCTATGATTGTGCGAACCACGCATTTGGAGATCGTTTCGAGAAAGCAGTGGATCAGGAGATCCCGGCCGGATGTCGGGCTGGATGTTCGCGAGTGCGTGATCAAGCAGCCGCGATTCAATCGGTTCCTGTACGAGTACGTCGGCGGCGACTGGCGATGGGTGGATCGGCTGGTCTGGCCCGCTCAGCAGTGGCAGGACTATGCCGCCAATGACAACCTCAGGACTTTCGTGGCCTACAGGGAGGGCTCCATCGCCGGCTACTACGAATTGCAGCAGCAGGAGGGAGGCAGCGTGGAAATCCGCATCTTCGGCCTGACGCCGGAGTTCGTCGGGCATGGCCTGGGCGGCCCGCTGCTGGATAGCGCGATCGAGAATGCCTTCGCTTGGGGAGATGCCCGCCGGGTGTGGGTACACACCTGCAACAACGACCACCCCAATGCCCTGAACAACTACCTCCGGTCAGGATTCAGAGTGTTCAAGGTCGAAGACAAGTCGGTATGATCCGCCCTCGCGCGGGCCTCCACTTGCCGCAGGAGGAGGGATGTGGTAACATAGATCCGGTATAAGGCGTCGTTGATCTGCCGTCTCGGAGTACACTATGTTTGACCGCATACCGATAAATTGGTGTTCATCACGGTGTCCAGAGAATGAAGAGAGACTCCAAGACGTGTGATCTGTGTGGCAAAACGGGGATTCAGGTCCGCCGAGTGTCTCGAAGTTATGGCAAAGGAGCGAATCTGTTCGTCATCGAGAATGTGCCCGTTGTAAGTTGTCCTCACTGTGGTGATAGCTATCTCACCGCCGAGACGTTGCTTGAGATCGAACGCATCAGGCTTCATCGCAAGGCACTCGCCGAAGAGCGGTCTGTAACCGTGGCTACCTTCTCCTGATGCCAATCGCATGGCTTGCCGGCGGGATTCCGAATTGAGCGAGAACGACAAGAAGATCGACCTGATCGTCACAGACCTGGGCGGGACCCTGGTTAAGACCGACGATGCGATTATGACCGCGGTGCAGCGGGCCGCGAGAGAGCTGGGCATTCCCGACGGCTACGCCGACCCGGTGTACGATGTCTTCGGGACGAGCATCTGGGAGTATGTGCGAGCTTACCTGCCCGACGGGTACAAGGACCGGACGGACGAATGCCACGAACGATTCTGGCAGTTGTTTCCCTGCGAGGTGCTCGACCAGATCGCGCCCTTTGATGGTGTGGAGGGGGCGCTGCGGGAGCTGAAGAGTCGAGGCGTGCGACTGGCGGTCCTGAGCGGTCTGCGGATGGAATCCATCGAGAGCATCCTGTCCACTTTGACATTCAAGGACTGGGACGCCGTGCGGTCGTCAATGATGTACAAGGCCGAGGCGGGCAACTCCCGCGCACAGGGCATCGTCGCCTTGGTCAAGGAGTTCGGCGTGGACCCATCGCGGACGATCTACATCGGCGATACGGACCACGATGTCCGCCAGGGCAGGAGGGCCGGCGTCGTCTCCGCGGTCGTCAAGACCGGCGGCCAAGCCGTCAAGCACCTCGACAAGATCCAAGCCGAGAATCCCGATCACCTGCTCGCCTCCTGGCCCGATCTCCGATCTGTGGTCTGATTGGGTCCCTGTCGCGAGGGGCGCCGCCAGTCATTGTCACAGGATTCTAGCCGGAATCGTCAAGAAGAATCCGGCACTTGTCAATGCGTCATGGCGCGTCTACAATGACGGGCGTGTATGCCACGAGGTTTGGCCTTGCACGCGGCTTGAAAGGGTCGGAGAAAAGGCGATGACACGGACTAGTAGTTGCAGTCGCAAGGATCATCAGATTATCCCCAATCCGCGTTTGTCCGTCATCAATGTGCTTGGTTCTGTGCCCGCAATGGTCCGACGGTACGCGTTGACGGAGGAGCGGTTCCTTCTTGGGATACTGCGACACAATCGGTTGATAGACATCTTCACAGAATGCACGTGCTATTCTCTTGAGAGTCCTTCGCGAACCTTCATGCCGGGGGTTGGGGAAGTGGAGACGAGCGAGATCTATGTTGGGATGAGCATGAGGGGACGCCACTTGGTCTTCCCGATACAGGCGAGGGGGCCGGAGGATCACATTGGAACTATGCAGGTTGAACGGGACTCAGCCGTGTGTGCATCCAGATTCCCGACGCTCGTCTGCCGTCCGATTGGTGCCCAACTCGTTGATGATAACCTGATTGCCCTATTCGAGTTCGTCTTGTCTGATGGAGAGGTGTCGATCAAGGACGAAAGACACTATCGCCTTGTCCACGATGATGACCTGATTGACGAGTGGACTGAGCGGTAGCGCGAAACGGATTGAACCATGATTCTATCGAACATTGAGATTCAGGGGGCGATGGATGACGGGCGGCTGGTGATCGATCCGGAGCCGTTGCCGCGACGGCCGCGGGCGGGGGAGTACTGCCCCTACGACACGCACGCGGTGGATCTGCGTCTGTTCGCGGAGATCAGCGTGCCGCAGCCCGGGCCCGACCACTTCGACGTGACCGAGCGTGGGGCGCTGCCCGAGGTGATCGCGGGTCGGTCGCAACGCTTCGTGTTGACCGACGACAATCCCTACCCGCTCTCGCCGCACCGGTTCATCCTTGGGCGGACGCTCGAACGCGTCGAGCTGCCGGCGGACAAGGGCACGCCGCACCTGGCCGCGAGGATCGAGGGCAAGAGCAGCCGGGCCCGTTGCGGCCTGATGGTCCATTTCACCGCCCCGACCGTCCATCCCGGCTGGGTCGGCCCGCTCACGCTCGAAATGATCAACCTCGGCCCGCAGACCATCATCCTGCGTCCCGGCATGGCCATCGCTCAGCTCATCATCGAAGAGGTTCGCGGCGAGATCTTCCTGAATCCCAGCCAGTTTCACGGGCAGTCCACGCCGGAAGGCCTGGCCTGACAAGGGGATAGGATCCATAGGATGGATCGGACCTGTCGAACTGGTCCCACGAGTCCTATCCGTCCCATGCGTCCTGTTTCTCTCCAAGAATTTCCACCTCCCTCTTGACGGTCCGGTAGGCCGAGGATACACTCGAAAGTTTGTTTCTTCGGGAACCCAAGGAGTAGTCCAGTGCAAGAAGCTATTGCAAAAGCCGACGCCCTGATCGAGGCGATGAACTATATTCGCACGTTCCACGACCGTGTGGTTGTCGTCAAGCTCGGCGGCAGCGTCCTCGACGACGAGGCCGCCCAGCGGCACCTCCTGCACGACGTGGCGTTCATGTCCACGGTGGGCATGCGTCCGATCATCGTTCACGGCGGCGGCAAGGCGATCACCCGTGCGATGAACGAAGCGGGCCTGGAGCCGGTCTGGGTCCAGGGCCGGCGTTACACGGACCAGCGGACGCTGAATATCGTGGAGCACGTGCTCGTGCGGACGGTCAACGAGCCGATCTGTCGGCACCTGGAGGAATTGGGCTGCAAGACGATGGGCCTGCACACGCTCAGCAGTTGCGTGCTGACCGCGGAAACGCTTCGCCTGCCCGGCGAGGAAGGGCGCAAAATCGACCTGGGCCTCGTCGGTAAAGTCACCGACGTCAACGCCAAGCTGCTTCAGACGCTCTGCGTCGATGGTACGATCCCGGTGATCTCCTCGACCGCCATGGACAAGAACGGCGGCAAGCTGAACGTCAACGCGGACACCGCTGCGGGCAAGGTGGCCGCTGCGGTGGTGGCCGAGAAGCTGGTCATGGTCAGCGATACGCACGGCATCCGCCGCGACATGAACGATCCGGAGAGCCGCGTCTCCAGTCTCAATCAGGCCCAGATCCAGGAGATGATCGACGCGGGCATCATCACCGATGCGATGTTCCCCAAGGTCGAGGCGTGTATGATCGCCCTGGAGGCGGGCGTCAAGAAGGCACACATCATCGACGGCCGGATCGCCCACTCGCTCCTGCTGGAGATTTACACCGCCAAGGGCATCGGCACCGAGATCATCAGGGGTTGAGCCCCAATCCAGGACGGAATCCACGAAGGTGTGATTATGTTGATTGCGAGTATCGTATTTTCATCCGGCATCCTCGGCGGGATCGGAAGTCGCCGATGCGAGGGCTGCTCCCTTGAGCGCGGGCTCAAGGGGCCTCTGAGGCATTCTACGCTCGCAGTATGATGTGCAGGCAACAATCGAATCGACACGAGCATCGAGAAAAGGATATCCATGACAACTCAGGAAACCATTGAACTATTCAAGAAGTATGTGATCGCCAATTATGGTCGTTTGCCCCGCGTGATGGTCAGGGGCGAGGGCTGTTATATGTGGGACGCCGATGGGAACAAGATCCTCGACATGTTCCCCGGTTGGGCCGTCAGCGGGATCGGCCACTGCCACCCGAAGGTGGTGGAGGCCATTCGCAACCAGGCGGGCGAGCTGATCCATGTGGACAACACGTTCTACTCGGAGCCGCAGGGTCGCCTGGCCCAGATGCTCAGCGAGCGGGGCTTCGGCGGCAAGTGCTTCTTCTGCAACAGCGGCGCCGAGGCCAACGAAGGGGCCCTCAAGCTCTCGCGGCTCTACACCTCGAAACAGAAGAAGTACAAGTTCATCACGTGCGAAGGCAGCTTCCACGGCCGGACCTTCGCGACGGTGACGGCCACCGCGCAGCCGAAGTACCACGAGGGATTCCTGCCGCTGCTGCCGGGCTTTGTCTACATCCCCTTCAACGACGTCGCGGCCCTGGAGGCGGCGTTCACGGACGAGGTGGCCGCCGTGCTGGTCGAGCCCATCCAGGGCGAAGGCGGGATCAACGTCGCGTCGCGCGAGTTCCTCGGAGCGATCCGCCGGCTGTGCGACGAGAAGGGGGCCGTGATGATCCTCGACGAAGTGCAGACGGGCATCGGAAGGACCGGCAAATGGTTCGGCTATCAGCATTCGGACATCGAGCCGGACATCATCACGATGGCCAAGGCCCTCGGCGGGGGAGTCGCGATCGGCGCGATGATGGCGCGCGAGGAGATCGCCGCCAGCCTGGTGCCGGGCAAGCATGCTTCGACTTTCGGCGGCAACTGCCTGGCCTGCGCCGCGGCTATCGCGACCATCCAGACCATCGAAGAGGACAATCTGTTGCAGCGGGCCGTCGAAATGGGCCAGTACGCTCAGGATCGACTGCGGGCACTCAAGGACAAACGCCCCGCCATCGACCACGTCCGCGGAATCGGACTGATGATCGGCATCCAGCTCACCCGGCCGGGCGCTCCGTTCGTCGCCAAGTGCCTCGAACGCGGCCTGAGGATCAACTGCACGCACGACACCGTGATTCGCTTCATGCCTCCGATGATCGTGACGAAAGAGCAGATCGACCAAGCGGTGGACATCTTCGACAGCGTTTTAGCTGAGGGCTAACCATGAACGATTTCCTTGCGATCTCCGAGTGTTCGACGCAGGAGCTTCAGGACCTCCTCGATGCGAGCGCTTCCCTCAAAGCACACTACAAATCCGGCAAGCGGGACCTGTGTCTGACCGGAAAGACGCTCGCCATGCTCTTCGAGAAACCCAGTCTGCGGACGAGGATCAGCTTCCAGGTTGCGATGACGGACCTGGGCGGCTACACGATCTACGTGAAGCCCGAGGACATCGGCGGCATCGGCAAGCGGGAGCCGGTCAAGGACATTGCCCGCGTTCTGAGCCGATATGTCCAGGGGATCATGGCTCGCACGTTCGAGCACCAGACGGTGATCGATCTGGCCGAGTACGCGGATATCCCTGTGATCAATGCATTGACCGACTGGTCGCACCCGTGCCAGGCGATGGCCGACTGCCTGACGATCCGCGAGCACTTCGGACGGATCGAGGGGATCAAGATCGCCTTCATCGGCGATGGGAACAACGTCGCCCGTTCGCTGGCCTACGCTGCAGGCAGGCTGAACATGAAGCTGGTCGTCGCGTCGCCTCGCGGGTACGAGCTGGACGAGCCGACGATTCAGAAGGCCAACGCCTTCACGCCGGCCTGCACATCGCAGGTGAGCGACCCGTTCGAAGCGGTTGCCGATGCGGACGTGATCTATACGGACACCTGGGTCAGCATGGGCCAGGAGAACGAGAAGGAGAAGCGCCGGCGGGACTTCGCGGGGTTCGTGGTCGATATGAAGCTGGTGGGCGCCGCGCCGAAGCACGTGAAGATCATGCACTGTCTGCCGGCCTATCGTGGCTTCGAGATTACCGACGAAGCCTGCGAGTGTCCCGGCTCGATCATTTTCGACCAGGCCGAGAACCGCCTGCACTTCCAGCGGGCCCTGCTCAGGAAGCTGATGGCCTGACGCAGGAGCGTGCGTTGTGAAGCGTGAAACGCGAAACGGACCTCGCCGACATTATGTGGCGAGTTCGGCTCGCGTGCGCCCGAGGGATCAGGCGGGCCCCGCCACGCTGGGTTTGGCCGGGACCGGCGCAGCGGGCTGGCGCGACCTGTGGCGTCTCCTCTTGTGCAGGCCGTCCAGAGCGAATCCGGGCAGAACCAGCGACAGCTTCACCAGCGATCCCGCGACGTCCCATCCGGTAACCAATCCGATTCGACGGGCCTTGGCCGCGATATGGAGCAATTGGCGGACATTGTAGAAGTCGGCCCGGATGCGGTTGCGGATCTGCTTGAGTTCTTCTCGCCCATAGCGGTCCGAGTATACGGGCCCTCCGATCCGGTGGTAGTAGTAGCCCGGCGTCGACTCCACGACTTCCTTGAGAGGCGAGTACTTCTCGATACGGAGCTTCTGAAAACTGATGGAATCCAGGCCGATCTCCCGAGCGAATTTCGGGATATAGAGCATTTCTTCTTCGGTCTCGGTGATATTGCCGTAGATGAAGTAGCCGTGCAGGAAGAACTTGTACTGCGTCAGGATCGCGAACGCGTCGCGGATCTGCTGCTGCGTGATGCCCTTCTGGAGCTGCGTCAGGATGCGGTCGTGCGGGGATTCGACGCCGAGCAGGAAGACGCGGAAGCCCGCCTGCTGGAGCTTGTCCAGGAGCGGGCGGCGCCGGGCGATATCGATTCGGGCCTGCACGATGAAGGTCTTCTTGATCCCATTCTCGACGATCAGATCGCAGAGTTGCTCGGCTCGCGCGGGGTTGGTGAACAAGTTGTCGTCGCTGAAGAGCACGACGTCCGCCGTGATGGTCTTGAGTTCCTCGACGACGGATTCAATCGGCCGCTCGGTGTACTCTCGCTTCTGGCCGAGCGGATTGAGGCTGAACGTGCAGAACTTGCACTTGAAGGGACAGCCCCGCGTCGTCAGCACGGTGTCGAACGTGTGCCGGCTCAGTCGGATACCGTGCCGGGACCAGTAGTAGTCGTGTCCACGCAGCGACCGATCGGGGAACGCGATGTGCTGCAGGTCGGGCAGCTCATGGTTCGCGTTGTGTACGACGGAGCCGTTCTCGCGGTAGGACAGCCCGCGGATTTCGTTTTGCGGCACGCCCGTCACGACTTGCTGAATGATCTCCTCGCCTTCGCCGCGGACGATCATGTCGATGTTCGGGCAGCGGGTGAACAGGTACTCGACCTCCTCGGTGGCCTTGCGGCCCCCGACGACCGTCGTGATTTCCGCAGGCAATTGCGAGATGAAATCGCAGATGCTCTCGAATCTTGCGTCCCACTGAATCCCGATGCAGATCAGGTCGATCTCGGACCGGATGAATCGGCTCAGCGCCCTGGGATCGCGGTAGGCCTTCTCATAGCGAAGGTCCAGCAGGGTGATCTTGTCCACCAGTCCCTTGAGACTTGCGGCGATGTACTCCAGGCCGGTGGGGGGGAATACGCCCATCGTAGCTGTGGAATCACCGAAGCAGGGATCGAGCATCAGTACGTGCTTGTATCTCATCATCGCCCTAGTCTAAACGCACGTGCACCTCGGGCACAAGATAATAATCCGTGCACCATCAAAACAGATGATACATCCATCCGGCAAGCGACTCACAGGATCAAGGACGAAAACCCCCTTGGCAGGGGGGGATGCCTGCATCGCTCGTCTACGGCAGGGAGCCGTCCTTGCGGAGCAGGCCGCCCTTGGCGGAATCGACGGTCACGGTGAATGAGCCGCTGCCCTGGACGATGAACTGCACGCGGGTCGCGTCCATGCCGTCGATCGTGTCCAGTTCGACGCGCTCCGGGCGATACTCGACGGCCTGCACCTGTTTGAAGAAGCGATCCGTTACGAGACCGCTCGACAGGACTCGAAGATCGCTGCCGCGAACCGAGACGAGGTCCGGCGGGTTGATGTGGTGATCGCGGTCCTGGCCGGTTCGGGTCGGCATCGGCCGGTCGTTCTCGATCGTCATCCAGATCTTGTACAGGCGGTTGCCCAGCGGTTCGACCGCCACATCGGCGATCCGCAGCCGCGGCATCATCCCCGCGTGATAGACGGCAAAGGCCATGTTGCGATGCAGTTCCTCTTCGAGCAGGAAGGAAGGCGGCAGGCGACCCCATTCCTTCTTGAGACCTCCGATCTCGATTTGCCCGTAGGTGGGGTGCTCGTACGGCCGCCAGGTGACCACGCCGTCACCGAGCAGGACGTGCCGGATGAACTCGGCCTCCTGCTCTCGGGAGGGGTCGCCGTCTGTCTTATACAGGTTTTGCGATGTCCACATCTCGCAGGTGTAGGAGAGGACGCCGCGAGCGCCGTAGAACCAGGTGTCCTCGTCGCCCCAGGTGGTGTAGAGATCCTGCCAGCAGATCATCGAGCGGTAGTAGGGCAGGATCTTCTCGCCTTGTTCGGCGATGTTCCGCAGGAGCCGGGCATCGGACTCCTTCATTTCCCCGCCTTCTCGGCCGGGACCCCGCAGGATCATGCCGCCGCAGTTGTGGTAGCACTGGCAGGCGGCGATGTTCGGATGGGCCAGCACGAAGTCCGCGACCGCCCGCGTCTCCGGTTGTGAGAACGGGTAGTCCATCGCGCCGTGCTGGACGTAGGCGGGCTGCCAGTCCCAGGCCCAATTGCGATTGAGGTCGTAGCCGCCGCGGCCGTCTTCGTTGATCCGCCCGTCGCCGTCGTTGTCGATTCCCTCCCAGCCCAGGACAGTGTACTCGCCCGGCTCATCGGGCCTGGCACGGACCATCATGTATTGCGGATAGTCGGGGTGCGGCTTCTCGCGGCCCTGGGGGTCCTTGATCCGCATCATGGCGATGCAGCCGTCGCCGTCGAGGTCGTCGCAATCGTCCTCATCGGCGACGCCGTCCCGGTCGTTGTCGATCGGCGTCGAGCCGGTCCGTCCCGCCAGGGCGCCGTTGCGGTCGGCGAGCCAGAAGTCGCGACCGTCGGGATTGACCATTGGCACGAGGTAGAACACGTAGTCGTCCAGCAGACTCGTGACGCGGTCGAGCCGACCGTACTGGTGGCACAGGTACCACGCGGTGTAGACGACCATCTCGCCGGCCTGAACCTCGTTGCCGTGGATGTTGCCGTCCACGTACATGCCGGGCTTGCGGTTGGGATTCCCCACGTTTCGGGCTGTCACCTCGATGCACCACAGATCGCGGCCCTCGGTCGACTTCCCCAGAGAGTACAGCTTCGTCAGGTCGGGAAAGGCCTGGTGCAGACGAGCCAGGATGTCGGCAAGGCCCGCGTGGTCGTAGAACCGGTTCCAGGCGACGTCCACTTTCCGCTCTGCTCCGACGCCCAGTGCGGGGTAGACGTGTGCGGCGGGCGTTTGTGCCCGTATCCCCGCGGTGACGAGCAGACACCCGAGGGCCAGTGCCGCCGCAGAACGATTACGTCGGAATGTGGATGCTCGAATTGTCATTTGTCACCTGCTTTCAGCAGTTCGATGGTTCCTCGCACGCGTCCGCCCAGTGCCGAGACGACCTGGAACCGGATGCGGTCCTGGTCCGCAACGCGAACGGTGCAGCGGGTTTTGGCGGTGCCGCCGCTGCCGGCGATGGCGGGCAGACGTGTGGTTCTCTCGCCCGCCAGGAAGCATTGGGGATCGAGGTCCAGCGTCAGCCGGGTCGGATGGACCTGCTGCGAGGTCTCGCCGTGCGCCAGGACCGTCGGCAGGAATCCCGTGTTGGTCACGAGGATCTCGATCTCATAAATCGAGTCGGCCAGCAGGCGGCATTCCACCTTGGCGACCTGGATTCGCGGCAGTCGCCCCGCGAGATCCGTGAGGAAGTCCCCCTGTTTCTCGGCAACCTCATCGAGCATCGCCAGGGGCGGATTCGTCCGTGCGAAGGGTCGCCAGCCCCCGACTTCGACCTTTCGCCCCGGGAAGTCCGGATGCTCGATGGCCTGCCAGGCGACGAAGGCGTCGGGGGCATGCTCGTCGAACCATTTGAGCTGCTCCCGGTCCTCCTTGCCTCGCTTGTCCTGGTCCTCAGGGGGTCTCTTCCTCGCTTGGGGTGTGTTGGCGTCGTTCGGGTCCCTGTCCTTCGGGGATTTCGCGATCTCGATCTCGGCAGCCGGGTCCCACGGGCGGGTGGCCAGCGACAATCGTCCGCGATGGAAGTACATCCAATCGCTGAGTGTTCCCGGGTGGGAGATGCCCTCCAGATCCTTCTCCAGGCCGAGCTTGACGCGGCAGGCCTTGCCGATTGCCTCGTAGTAGCCGATGTCCTTCTCGTTGATGGCGTCCAGCGGCTTGGAGCGTTGGGCCGGCGGACCGCTTGGCGGAGTCTTGCAGAGGTTGTCGGCGGCTCCATAGGTCAGGACGATGCCGACGTTCGGATGGGCGACCACGAAGTCGGCCAAAGCCCGCGTCTCGTTCTCGCTGACGGGATGCACGCCCGCGTCGGGTGCGAAGTACTTGTAACTGCAAGGGAAGTTGCGATTGAAGTTGACGCCGCCGGGATCGTCCTCGTTCCATCGCTTGTCGCGGTCGTTGTCGATGCCTTCCGTCAGGAGTCTCCAGACGGGGACTTCGCCCTTGAGCGGATCGGCCTTCAGCAGAAGTCTCGGCTCGTTCGGGTCGGCGATGTACTGACCTTCCTTGTCCTCGACACGCATCAGGGTGACCAGCCCATCGCCGTTGAGATCCTCGCAGGGGTCTTCGTCCTGGAGGCCGTCATGGTCCTCGTCGTTCGGGGTGCGGTTCGTGTTCCGTTCGATCTTGGACGCCGCGAAGAAACCCTCCGTCGCGTCCGGATTCAGGCAGGGGACCACGTAGACCGTCGTGGTGTTCAGCAGGTCCGCCGTCGGCGAGCCTTCGCGGTACTGCGCCACCAGGCGGTCGATCCAGGAGAGGACTGCGAAGGGCCCGACCAGGTCGTTGCCCTCGATCCCGGCGACCACGAGCAGAGCGGGCCTCGTGATTCGGTCATCCGCGGACCCGGCGCCGATCTCGACCATCCACACGGTGCGTTGTTCCTGCGACCGGGCCAGCTCGCCGACGCGGACAAGGTTCGGCTCGCTGCGGGCGAGCCAGGCGAGGTGCTCCGTCATCGAGGCGTGGCTGCAATAGTCCGCAGCACCCGCGGGCAGACCGGCCAGCAGGCAAATGACAAGCGGAGCCGCCCATCTGCACGTTCGAGAGAGTCCAACGTTCACGCGATCATCCCTTCCAGAATGTCCCAGCGGTCACCTCAAGAAGTGCGCCACTGTACCGCGCGTCCGGCGGCTTGACAACTCGTGGGTGCACAGAAGCTTGTGAAGGGCGAGGGGAAGACGGATCGGATGCCCCGAAATCCGTGCAAAATATGCGTTGGACGTGCGTGTCTACGGCGTGAAACCTCGTTTTTGGGGCCTGCCAGCAGGGTTTTCGTCTGATCTGGACATCCGTCCACGGGTTCCGCATCCTCGGATTCAGTTGACTTCTCGCGGGCCCCTCAGTATAAGAGATGGACAATTTAGTAGCACCTTGCTATGCCGTGACAACCGCCGAATCCGCCGGTGAGAGACCGGGGGAGCGGGGGACCCAAGAGTTGGGGCTAATCCGGCCGTTCGGCCGGACGGGGTAACTCGGCTCCGAGCCCGTCAGCTAACCTCGCAGGCGTTCGAGGAAGTCGATGGTGTAGTCTGTGGCAAACCATCTCTGACCCGATGGTCGGGTCGGCCTCGCCGTGCCGGCAAGGGCACTTGCTTGGAGAATACCGACCATGAGGGCTTTGTATTCTCTTGTCTGTCGCGTGCGCACTCTGTGCGCGCTGACGCAGGGAATGGCGGCGCTGGCGCTTGATGGCTGGGCGACGCTGACGCCGGCCCAACTGATGCTCCTCGGATGTGGGCTGTGCCTGCTCCTGCGGATCGTGGTGCCGTCGGCAGCATCCGACGGAAGGAGGGGAGGGATCGCTCTTCTCGACCCTCTTCTGAGCGGAATAGCCGCAGCGTCCATCGTCGTGCTGACGACGGCGGGCCTCGCCGACTCAGGTCTGTTCCTAGCTCGGCTCGCGCTGGGGCTATGACACACCGGGTGGTCTCAGAACAGCCTTGTTGACGCGGCGAACGGCCGCTGGTATGCTTGCGGCGCAGTGTCGGTCCCGTACGGTCGGGGCCGATGGTGGACGACTTACAGGAACCCTGTGACTGGGAGGATCTGCGATATGAAAGGCAATGAGAAAGTCATCAAGCAACTGAATGCCCGCCTGGCCGATGAACTGACCGCCATCAATCAGTACATGGTGCATGGCGAGATGTGCGAGAACTGGGGCTATGGGCGCCTTCATGAGGCGATCCAGAAGCGGGCCATCGACGAGATGAAGCACGCAGAGATGCTCATCGCACGCATCCTGTTCCTGGAGGGCCAGCCGACCGTCAGCACTCTCAACAAGATCACCATCGGCGACGCCGTCGAGAAGATGCACAAGAACGACTGGAAGGCCGAGGAGACCGCCATCCGCGACTACAACGAGGACATTCGTCTGGCCGGCGAGCTGGGCGACCATGGCTCTCGCGAGCTGCTCGTCTCGATCCTGAAGGACGAAGAGAAGCACATCGACTGGCTCGAGGTGCAGCTCGACCAGATCAAGCAAATCGGCGCCCAGAATTACCTCGTGGAACAGATGGATTGATCCGGACAGAAGGTCCGATGAAAGGAGTGCTCAGATGGTGAAGGGATTCGTGCGTTTGCTGTGCCTGCTGCTGGCGGTGTCGCTGGTCGCGGGGTGTCAGTTGAGCGGAGGCGGGAAGGCCAAGAAGTGCGTCGTGGTATGGTCCGAGGGCACCGCGCCGAAGGCGGTCTATCCCAACGACATCAACGGCGCGATCGCCGGGGGCCTGAAAGACCTCAAGGGCTGGGAAGTCGTCACGGCCAACCTGTCCGACCCGGACCAGGGCCTGCCCGACGAGTTGCTCAACCGGGCCGACGTGCTGATCTGGTGGGGACATCAAAAGCACGGCCAGGTCAAGGATGAGCTGGTGGCCAAGATCGTCAAGCGGGTGAAAGAGGACGGCATGGGCTTCATCTCCCTGCACTCGTCGCATTTCGCCAAGCCGAACAAGGCGCTCATGGGCACCGCCTGCTCCTGGGGCGCCTACGTCGGCGACTCGACCACGCTGAAGATGACCGTGAAGGACCCCAAGCACCCCATCGCCAAGGGGATCAAGGAATTCACCGTCGAACACAGCGAACGGTACAGCGACCCCTACGCGGTGCCGACGCCGCAATCGGTGGTCTTCGAGGGCGTTGCCACCCTGAAGGATGGCAAGGTCGATCCCAGCCAGCAGGGCTTCACCTGGCAGGTCGGCAAGGGCAAGATGTTCTACTTCCAGCCGGGCCATGAGACCAACCCGATCTTCTACGATGCGAATGTCCGCAAGATCATGATCAACGCGGTGAAGTGGGCGGCGCCCAAGTAGCGTCTCCGGGCAGGGGACCGGCTCACAGAATGAATGGGACCCATAGGACCGACAGGACGGTCGTATGGGTCCTTTCCATTTCTCCGGATCACGGCCGCCACCTGGGCATGGGGCAGACGCTCGCAACTCCCGAACGCCTCGGGACTCCGCCAGTGGTTGAAGCCGAAGTAGTCGCCGATCGGCAGGGTACTGCCCTTCCTCCGCCCATCGTCGGTCTGGGGGCCGACAAAAGGACGTTCCTGTTCCGGCAGATATCCAACGCAGTTCCAGTAGAGGCAGTCGCTGCTCTCGGTGCCGTCGAAGATCACCACGCCGCGCATGGTCAGGACCGCCTGCTGGCGGGGCTCCAGCTCCGCGACCGCACGGACCACGATCTGCTTGAGTTCCTGCGTCACCAGCTCGGCCAGCACGTCCTGCTCCCTGGTCTGGAGCCATTCCTGCTCGACCTCCGACAGCAGCATCTCCGCGATGCTGTCCTGTACGATCTCGGCGGTCAGGTCATGGTCCAGAGTCAGGCGTCCGACGTACTGTGTCAGACGGGGCTCGACAAGACGCAGCAGACCGGCCCGCGACTCGGTGTGCCCCTGTTGCGCCTGTCGGACCAACTGGATGTAGTCTGTGTGTTTGCTCATCTCGGGTCCGGCCGGACCCTGTTCTCGGGAGCCCGGCCTATGCTAAAGGTGGTCGCCGCCTCTGGATGTTACGCGAATTCCGCCCGCAAGACACAACTTCTTCCGCTGCCCGCCAAGACCAGGACTCAGAGTCGATTTCCCCGGCCTGGCGAGTTCCTGGCCGCCCGCCCACGAAATTTCTTGTGTCCAGGAGCTGTTCCAGCTAGACTTGGAGAACAGTTGATGGTACTTTCTTGGATACTGGGGGATGTTTGGATTGCCCTGGTGTTTCGGTATTTGGGCGGCGTAGCCAAGCGGCCAAAGGCGACGGTTTGCAAAACCGTTATCCGTGGGTTCGAATCCCACCGCCGCCTTTCTCGTTCTGTCATGTCCGTCGCGGACAGAGTCCCCCTGAACGAACGCGATAGACTGGGTACGAGAGAATGCCAGCCCTATCGACAAGAGCAGCGGCTCCCAGATGAGCTGCATTGCAGATACGCCGGCGTCCCCCGTTCCATTTCCACGGCGCCGGATTTGAGCTTGTCCTGCTGGACGTGACAGGCTATAGTGACCCCCATGAAAAAGCACATGGCATTCCTCATCGTCGTTGCGGCTCTCGTCGCTCCCCTGTGGGCGCAGCAACTGGAGCCGCTGCCCTCCGATCCGTATTTCGCGACCTACAAGCTGCTGAAGGCGCCACCGGCGCAGTCGCTGCTCAAGCCGGGCGACCGACTGGCCATCTGCGGCGACTCGATCACCGAGCAGAAGATGTACTCGCGGATCATCGAGACCTATCTGACCGTGTGCGTGCCGCAGTTGGGCGTCACGGTTCGCCAGTTCGGCTGGAGCGGCGAGCGGACCCCCGGCTTCCTCGCACGGATGGAGAACGACGTCCTGCGCTTCGAGCCGACCATCGCGACCACCTGCTACGGCATGAACGACCACGGCTATCAGCCCTACCAGGAACAGCTTGGCAACGTCTACCGCGCATCGTCCACCGACGTGATCCGCCTGTTCAAGCAGCACGGCGTGCGAGTGATCCAGGGTTCGCCGGGCACCGTGGGCAAGATGCCCGCGTGGGTCAAGCAGGCCCAGGGCGAAGTCGAGGACCTCAACCACAGCCTCGCCCAGTTCCGCAATATCGGCTTGGGCATCGCGACGCAGGAGCAGGTGGCCTTTGCCGATGTCTTCCGTCCCATGCTGGTCGGCGGATTCGAGGGCAAGCAACGCTACGGCCAAGACTATATGATCGCAGGTAAAGACGGCGTCCACCCCGGCTGGGCGGGTCAGCTCGTCATGGCCTATGCCTTCCTCGATGCGATGGGCCTCGATGGCAACATCGGCACGATCACCGTGAACCTGGCCGACAACAAGGCGACCGCCTCCGAGGGCCATCGCATCCTGTCCTCACAGGCGGGCCAGATCGAGATCGAGAGTAGCCGGTATCCATTCTGCGCCGCCGGACCTGCGAATGACGACGGCAGCATCCGCTCGGGGATGACGCTCGTCCCGTTCAACGCGGAGCTGAACCGATTCCTGCTCGTGGTTCCCAACGCGCCCGCCGGGAACTACCGAGTCACATGGGGCAAAACGACAAGGACCTACACCGCCGGCAATCTGGCGGAAGGCGTGAATCTGGCCGCGGATTTCGAGACGAATCCGTTCAGCGAAGCATTCCAGCGAGTCGATGACGCGGTCGCCAAGAAACAGGCCTACGAAACCCGCCAGATCAAGGAACTCTTCCACGGCCCGGAGGGACGCGCCGACATGACGATGACGGCTGCCTTGACGGAGAAGGCCCGCACGCCGCTGGCGGACGCGATCGCCAAGGCCTTCACCCCGGTCCGCCACACGATCGTCATCAAGTCCGAGCCGTAGACCGCCAAGAAGACCTCACCACAGAGACAGAAGACGAATTTGAGAAGGTAAGAAGGTGAGAAGGTCGGAGGGCGAGAGTGCTATCCGCGTCTGGCTGACAACAGGGAACTGAAGCCCGATTGCCGTTCTCGACGCGGATTGACACGGATTCGACTCTGTCATTCCTGCGCCAAGCAGGAATCCATCCTCTTCTCGGCTAACCGCAGGGGACGCAAAGGGTCGCAGAGTCCGACAGGAACACCCTCCCGACCTTTGCGGCTTCGTGGCTTTGTGTGAGAAATGCATTCAAAATGCGTCTTCTTGACTTCTTTGCCCCAACCCGCCATAATTCGTCCGTGGATTGGCTGGCCCGCAACTGCTCCATGAGGAACGGGAGCGCGATGCAACGGGCCGTTTTGAGATTCGGGATTCCGAGAAGATGCACTGGCTACGGTTGACTTTCACCGGCATGCGATTGACGGAGTTATGTCATGTCCCTTTATCTATCTGAACAGTCTCTCGACTGGGCTCTGAAGCACGTGGAGAACTACGGCGACACCGACATTTTTCCTGGGCCTTTCGAGTTTGAAGCGATACGGCACACGTGGGATTCAAAAGTGCGAGAACTGTTGTCGAAACAGGACCTCCACCAATACAAGGCTCGTCCCCACCGTCGATGTCTATCGCCGAAGCATCGGTTCGGCTTCCGGGTTTCCACCCAGTTGGACCCATTTGACATGCTGGCATATACGGCGATCACCTACGATCTTGGCGCAGATATAGAACAACGCCGAGTTCCGATCGCCGAGCAGATCGTACACAGCTATCGTTTCAAGCCTGATGATGTGGGGAGATTCTTTGACCCCGCAGTCGGCTACGATACGTTTATCCAACAATCGGCCCGCTTGGCCTCGTCAGGCAAGTATCAGACTGTGGTGGTGGCCGATATTGCCGATTTCTTTCCTCGAATATACTCTCATCCGCTTGAAAACGCACTGGATGCGTGCACGTGTAAACACGACCACACAAAAGCCCTCAAAGACCTAATCAAGCAATGGAATTTCAGGGTATCATATGGGATCCCAGTGGGGCAAGCGGCGTCACGGTTGCTGGCTGAGTTGGTCATCTCTGATGTCGATGACGCGTTGATCAGTGAGCAGAAAGCATATTGTCGATTCTCTGATGATTTTCGCATCTTCTGCCGGGATTTGCGTGAGGCGCATGAGAGCCTTGCTTTCTTGGCAAACGTGTTGTTCGAGAATCATGGTCTCACTTTGCAGCAACACAAGACTCGCATACTGTCAGTGGCTGAGTTCCGCTCTGGATACCTGGAGACAGGATCAAGCAGGGAACGGATGTCGCTGACAGAGCGATTTAGGGGTATTCTCGATAACATGGGAATCGAGGATTGGTACGAGGAGATTTGTTATGACGATCTGGAGCCAGAGGTTCAGAGAGTCATTGACCGTCTCAATCTTGGCGGTATTCTTGAGGAACAGATAAAACGTGGGAGTGACCTGGACCTCAATGTCACTCGTTTTATACTGCGCCGCCTGTCTCAGATCAACGATGTGAGCGCGATCAAGATAGTTAGCGAGAATATAGAGACACTCTATCCTGTCTTTACCGATGTTCTGGCCTACATTACGTCGATCCGGAACGTTGATGAAAAGCATCGCCACCAACTCGGGAAGTACCTCATTGATCTGATCAGCCAGTCGGTTGTCGGACATCTACCATTCCACAAGTGTTGGATCATCAATACTTTCACAAAAGGTAGAGAATGGGATAATCAGAGCGAGTTTGTGGCACTATACAATGCACACTCGGACGAGTTTTCCAGGCGGGAACTAATCCTGGCTCTTGGGCGGGCGGCTCAGGATCATTGGTTCAAGACGCGAAAGAGAGATGTGCTGCAATTTCGCACATGGGAACGCCGTGCGTTCCTGGCTGCAGCCAGTTGCCTGCCCGGCGACGAGGCAAAACACTGGTACAACTCAATTTACAGGCAGGTGGATGATCTTGAGAAGGCGGTGATCTGACTGTACCCCTTCCTTAGTACCACTTTAATTGTTAGGATTCCCGACTTC
>DAOQWL010000092.1:0-21484 GCA_035342095.1 Sedimentisphaerales bacterium
GCGATTTCGAGGGCCTGCTCGCCCGTGTCGGGCTGGCTGACCAGCAGGCTGCTGACGTCCACGCCAAGACGCTTGGCCCAGGTGGTGTCCAACGCGTGTTCCGCGTCGATGAACGCGGCCACGCCGCCGGCCTTCTGGGCACTGGCGATTACGTGCAGCGCCAGCGTCGTCTTGCCCGACGATTCCGGCCCGAACAGCTCCGTGATGCGTCCACGCGGGATGCCCGCGCCGCCCAGCGCGATGTCCAGGGACAGGGCGCCGGTGCTGATGCCCTCGATCTTGGCGTAGGAATGCTCGTCCATCTGCATGATGGCGCCCTGGCCATACTGCTTCTCGATCTGGGCGATCACTCGGTGCAACGCGGCTTGCTTGCCGTCATCACCGGCCTGAGGTTCGGTTACGGCGGTCGTGGGTTTCTTCGTCTTTGCCATGGAGTGCCTCCAACTGTCTGTAATCTCGCTGTTCCGTTAGTCTTCCGGTAGTATGTAACGTCCCAAACGGGTGTAAATCGGTCCTCGCGGCTCCAACTGACTCTCGTACACGCAGATCGCAGCGGCCGGGACGACGCCCAGGTCGTAGTCTGTGTACTGTCTTGCCGCGTTGGCGAGCTTCTCGCCGGCCTTGACGTTGCGGATTCGGCACAACGTCAGATGGCCGGAGAACTGGCGGCCTTCCCTGGGCCAGCCAGCCCGCTCGAATTCGTCTTCCAGGTCCTGTTGAAGTCGCAGCAGATCGGGACACTCCAATCCTGCGCCCACCCACAGGACGCGGGCGCTGCGACCGCCGAACGAGCCCACCTCCTTAACGGGGAAATCGAACGCATGGTGTCGTGTCGCAACCGTCTCGACGATCTTGCAGACCTCGACGATCTGGTTGTCCGGGACCTCGCCCAGGAACTTGAGCGTCAGGTGCATGCTCTCGGGCTCGACCCACTTGGCGTCGCCTCGGTGGATATCTACCCGCCCGGCCAAGTCCTTCTGCAGGCGGGCCAGCTCGTCCCGGATCTCGTTCGGAATGTCGATGGCGATGAAACAACGCATTGCTTGGCGATCCAATCAGAAACTCGTGAACTCGCGGAGTTTCTTCAGCCGGGCGTCGATGTCCCGGCGCGTGGCCTTGGTCAGTCCGGCCAGCGAGAAATCCGCGATCGTGAACGACGCGACGACCGTGCCATAGGCGATGGCGGTCTTGAGCGTCTTGAAATCCGTTTTGCCCATCTGGGCGAGGTAGCCCATGAACCCGCCGGCGAAGCTGTCGCCTGCGCCGGTTGGATCGCGGACCTCCGTGGCAGGATAGGCGGGCAGGACGAACTTGTCCCTGTCCTTCGAGCACATCAGCGAGCCCGACTCGCCTTTCTTGATGATGACGATGCTCGGTCCCATCGCCAGAATGTCCTCGGCGTCTCGGATGAGATTCGAGTGTCCGGCGAGCAGCCTGGCCTCCTCGTCGTTGAGGATCAGACAGTCGATCCGACGCAGGAGTTCTCGCAGGTCGTCGAGATACCCGTTGATGTACAGATTCATGGTGTCGGCCGCGACAAATGCCGGCTTGGCCACTTGTTCGAGCAATCCGATCTGAAGCGCCGGCGCCGTGTTGGCCAGAAACACGAACCCGCTGTCGCGGAACACGTCGGGCACCTTCGGCGGCGCCTCCAACAGGACACCCAGTTCGATGTGGTCCGTCGTCCTGTCGTTCATGTTCTCATGATAGGTCCCGTGCCAGGCGAGGGTCTTGCTGCCTCGTCGGATCTCCAGACCCCGCAGATCGACATCCCGGCCTTTGAAGATCTCCGCCAGATCGAAAGGGCAGTCGTCCCCCATAGCGCCGATGAACCGCACGGGCGAGAAGAAGCTCGCCCCCATGGTGAAGTAGACGGAAGAGCCGCCCAGGCACCTCTCCCTGGCGCCATGCGGCGTCTTGACCGTGTCGATCCCGATGGACCCTGTCACCAACAATGTCGATTTTGTGCCGTCCAAGACTGTTTCTTTCAAGTCTGCTTTCCTGTTGTCTGTCGTTTATAGGCGTCCTTGATTGCCTGGAGGAGAACTCTCGCCTTCACCTCGTAGGGGGCAAAGTCATCGATGTTCTCCTGTGTCAGGTGCAATTGTCCCTCTCCAACGTTGCCCCTGTGCTGTCTGTCCGAGAAATACTTGCTCTGTGCAACCTCGTTCGATGCGAGCACCCAGTATCGAATGAGATCACGCCAGACTGCAACCCAGATGAACACATCGCAGCAAGCAGGCTTTGTCTGCTGGAAGTTCATATCAAACGGTCTCTGTGAGTCAGACGACAGCGCCTTGACATACAGAGGTTCGTCGCTGTCGAAGTCGACTGCACGGGAAGCCTTTACTTCCACGCGAATTCTGCCATCCAGGTGAAAATCGTACTGGCCGGAGTAGCTGGGATCAAGTCTCTTCGTCGGCTTCTCCAATTCGGGAACGAGTTCTTTCAGATGGCCTTGTGCCCAAGCTTCTCCAAATGTCCGGGGGGCGCTGATCTCGAAGACATAGAGATACATGTTCCTCGAGACGTACTCGTCTCGCAGTTCATAGTATTGGTCGAGAGTTAGTCGGTGCGAACCCAGGAGCGTAGCTATGATGTACTCAAACTCGTTGAATGGATAGACCGAGACGAGACTCCCCAACCGTTGTCTGAGTTGCGTTTCATCCGCCAGTTTGGCGATGAGTGTATCCAGTTGTCGTCTCAGTCTTTCCATCGTTGGCCGTCTCAGAACAGGGTCGCTTCGGCTACCTCCAGTTCCTGGCCCGTGTACGCATGCCTCAGGGCATTGTCGATCTCCGCTGTCCCTTCGAAGGGATGGCCTCCCTGCCAACCCAGCAAGCCCTTCTCTCTGTAGCGTTCCAGGCGTCTGATCGTGATCTCGCAGAAGACCGGATCGATGTCCATGGTGAAACATCGGCGTCCGAGCCGTTCGGCGGCCAGAAGCGTTGTGCCGGAGTGCGAAAAGAAGTCGATTACGATGTCCTGTGGTCTCGATCCGGCTCGCAGAATTCTCTCGATGGCTTTGAGAGGCTTCTGGGCATAGCACCCCGAGACATTCTCCTCCATCCGGTAGAAGACCTGCTGCACATCCACCCACACGTTGCCGGCGCGGATGTTCTGGGAACGGCTCCTCTGGAGGTTCTCGGTCATGATCCCGCCCACCTCCTTGTAGTACCCCCGCAGAATCTTGGGGATGTCCGTATACTGGACTTCGAAGAAGGGGTCGCCCTTCGTGTAGTACAGCAGTTCCTGACGAACCGCCATCCAGTTCTTCTGCGTGCCATACCCTCGCTGGTTCCTCATCGTGATGAACGATCTGGCGCGGAACTGCTCGAACCGGCGCATCATCACCATGAAGTCAGGCAGCGGCTGGAAGTCGCATGTCTGGTCGGCGCCCAGCCAGACGTAGAGCGACGCGTTCTCCTCGAACGAGGCAGCGGTACTGCCCACCCATAATTCGCACCACGCGGTGTATTCGTCTATGGAGCGTCGCTCAAAAGCCACAAGATTGTACGGCGGATCGTGGATTGCCAGTGTTGCCTTGGATTGTCCCATCAACGCTGCGACATGGGAAGCCTGCGTGGCATCCAGACAACCGACGCGGTGCCGACCCTCCGGGTCTTCCCAGATCTGACCCGGTTTCAGGCGGCAAAGAGGCAACAGTTGCTCTCGCACTTGAAGATTCGTATCGAGCCGAGGCAGCGGCAGTCTCTTCATGGCGATCTTCCTTCCGTTTTGAATCGCTCGAACGTAAGGTCGATTCGCTTCAGCGTCCGTTCGCGTCCCAGCATTTGGACGGAATCGAAGATCGGCAGACTGATCGTCGTGCCGCACAGGGCCACCCGCAACGGCTGCGCCACCTTGCCCAGACCGACCTGTCTGGCCTCCGCCAGTCGGCGGAGCATCTCCTCGATGGCCTGCTCGCTGAGTTCCGCCATCGCGGCCAGCTCGTCACGCACCTGCTTGAGGATCTCCAGGGCATGGTCCTTCATGAGCACCTTCTGGACCGCCTTTTCGTCGAAGACGATCCTATCGTCGTCGATGAAGATGAACGCGCTCTTGTGCTCGACATCCTCGAACGTCCTTGCCCCGTCGCACAGCTTGAGGATCCGCGCCAGCAGGGCGTCGTCCGCCTTCTGGACGGGCGAGTCGACGTGCTTGATGTAGGCCTTGAAGTACGCTAGGACCTTCTCGGGGGCCGTCAATCGCAGATGCTCGGTGTTGAATGCCAGCAGCTTCTTGCGGTCGAAGAGGCTGTTGCTCTTGGTCAGTCGCGACAGGTCGAACGAGCCGATCAATTCGTCGCGAGTCATGATCTCCCGCTGGTCGCCGGGGTTCCAGCCCAGCATGGCCAGGAAGTTCACCATCGTCTCGGGCAGATACCCGCTGCGGAAGAAATCGACGATGTTGATCTCGGGCAAATGGATGCCCAGATGCTCGGCCATCGCGTCGATGACCGGCATGTCCGGCGTCGTGTCGCCCTTGAGAAAGGACGCGACCTGATCGGCCGGGATGCCGCCGACCTGGGCCAGCTTGTCGATATCGACGTCTTTCATCGCAGCAATCGCGGTCCGAAGCGTCTGCGGACGCTCCCGCTTGGAGAGCTTGCCGCCGGTGTCGGAGACCGTGACGGACATGTGTGCGTACTGGGGCACCGGCCGATCCGGGAACAAGGCTTCCCACAAAGCCTTCTGGCTCGGCGTGTTCATCAGGTGCTCCTGGCCGCGGAGGACGTGCGTGACCTGCATCAGATAGTCATCGATGACTACGGCGTAGTTGTACGTCGGGAAGCCGTCGCTCTTGAGGATGATGAAGTCGCCCAGCTCGGCGGGATCGAATGAGATTCGCCCGCGGATGATGTCATCGACGACGATGGGACTACCCACGGGCATGGCGAAGCGGACGGTCACATCCCGACCCTCGGCCCGGGCTTTGGCGGCGTCCTCGTCTGTGGGCGGGTGCTCGGGGCGCCGGTAGACGAAGCCCTTCTTCTGGGCATCGGCCTGGGCCCGCAGGGCCTCCAATTCCTCGCCCGTCTCGAAGCAGTAATAGGCCTTTCCCTGGTCGAGCAGTTGGCGGACGTAACGGTTGTAGATGTCCAGTCGCTGCGACTGCAGGTACGGCCCGTGCGGTCCGCCCGCCTCGGGGCCCTCATCCCACTCGATGCCGAGCCAGCGGAGGTCCTCCATCACCTGGCGGGTGGCGGTGGGGGTGTTGCGTTTGAGGTCCGTGTCCTCAATCCGCAGAATGAACTTCCCGCCTGTCCGGCGGGCCCACAACCAGTTGAAAAGGGCGGTCCGAGCCCCGCCAACGTGCAAATACCCCGTCGGCGACGGCGCAAACCGTGTTACCACTTGCTCCGGCACAGCTTGGCACTCCTCGTCTGTAAACCTATGGAAATCCAGAAGGTAAGCCATATAATGATGCTTGTCAAGCATGATCGAGGTCATTTGCAGGCTCGCATCGGCGGGCAAAACGACCCGGTTTGGCAGTGGGGCTTCCACGACAGAAGGATCAGCGACTGCAGCCTATGGCATCCCCATCCGACGCCGTCGGCAGCATCGTCGTCCCGCGGGCGGCGGACTGTCTCCTCGATGACAGGTTGGGCGGGGCTCGCCGCCGGACATGGTGATCTCGATGGGCCCGCCTCGGATGGAGAGGGCCTTGCCGTGGACGAGGGCGTCAGCCACCTTGGCGTGCGCAGCATCCAGGACGCGCCCGAAGGTTTGACGCGAGACGTTCATCCGCTGCGCTGCTTCTTCCTGGTACAGACGCTCGAAGTCGGCCAGGCGAATCGCTTCGAGTTCATCGACCGTCAGTTCCACGCACTGCAGGATCGCCAGGGGGATCCCCCGGGGTTTGTAATACGTGATCTGGGGCATCCCCGCTACCCGTCGGCATTGTTTGGGTCTTGGCATGCGAGTGATTATACCAAGTCTGAGCAGGCGTCAATGGTCGCAGGCATTTCGACCAAGTTCGAGCCGGCCTTCGAGGTGCTGCATGACCAGCTCTTCCGGCCTGCCTGTCGGGGCGCCGCAGAGGACCTCGATGCCGTTTTCGGTGAAGAGCTGCTGTGCTCGCTGGCCCATCCCGCCTGCGATGACCACGTTCACCTGCATCCCCGCCAGCCACTTGGGCAACAAACCCGGCTCATGGGGTGGCGGCGTGACCAGTTCCTGTGCTTGAATGTGTTTGTTCCCGGCGTCGATGTCCAGAATGGCGAACTGTTCGCAGTGGCCAAAGTGCGCGGACAGCAGACCGTCAGTGAGGGGGACCGCGATTCTCATGTTGGAGGACTCCTTCTTAAGGGACGGTGGTTTCTGGTTGGATGATGCCTCGCATCGATCCAGCAGTGGGGAGAACGCGTGCATCAGGGCCTGAGCGGTTGGACTCTCCGGATCGAACGTGACGAATGGCTTGCCCCGGTCGCCGGCGGCGCCGAGCGACGGATCGATGGGGATGCAGCCCAGGAAGGGTACATTGAACTCCGCGGCCAACTGCTCGCCGCTGTGGCCGGCGAAGATATCGCTTCTCTTGTTGCAGTGGGGGCACACGAAGCCGCTCATGTTCTCGATGATGCCGAGCACCGGCAGGCCAATCTGCCGGCAGAACGTCAGGCACTTCCGCACATCGATGGCAGCCAGTTCCTGCGGCGTGGTGACCACGATCGCGCCGTCGGCGTCGCCGAGGACCTGGACGACGGACAGCGGCTCGTCGCCCGTCCCGGGCGGGCAATCCACCACGAGGCAATCGAGCGGACCCCACTCGACGTTCTGCACGAATTGCTGGATCAGGTTGTGCTTCATCGGTCCTCGCCAGATGACCGCTTCGTTGTCGTCGGGCAGCAAGAATCCCACACTCATCACCTTGAGGGTCTCACTGCACTCGATCGGCTGAATCCGTTCCCCGTCGGCAGTGAGCTTGCGGTCGCCCACGGCCAGCAGCTTGGGTACGCTGGGACCATGAATATCGGCATCGAGCAGGCCGACCTGCTTGCCCTGCGTGGAGAGCCACACCGCGAGGTTCACCGCGATACTGCTCTTGCCGACGCCGCCCTTGCCGCTCAATACGATGTACTTGTGTGCAATTTCAGACATGTGCTACTGTTCCTTCCTGTTGGTGTTTCTTGCATGATCCACGACGGCGTGCCACAGGGCTTCCACCTGCTGCCGCAGCGGGCCGCTCGAGTACTCAACGGCACTGACGCCCGCGATCTGGGCTTTCGTGACTGCGATGTCATAGGGAATTCTGCCGGGGACGGGGACGCCCCTTCGCTCGGCGGCCTTCTCAATATCCTCGGAAATCCGCACATTGATGTCGAGTTTATTGATGCAGACCGCTGCGGGGACGTGAAAGTGCTCCGTCAGATCGAGGACCCGCTCCAGATCGTGCCGGCCCGACAGCGTCGGCTCGGTTACCGCCAGGACGAAGTCCGCGCCGGTGATGGACGCGATCACCGGACAGCCGATCCCGGGCGACCCGTCCACCAGGAGAAACACCTTGTTCTGCTGCTCCGCGAGCCGCCGGGCTTCCTTGCGGATCAGACTGACGAGCTTGCCGCTGTTCTCCTGCCCCGGCGTGAGCCTTGCGTGGACCATGGGACCGAATTGCGTCTTCGAGACGAACCACTGGCCGTTGACGGCTTCTGCGAACTCGACTGCGCCCGCCGGACAGAATTGCACGCAGACGCCGCAACCCTCGCAGGCGACGGGGTCGATGCGGTAGGTCTTGGCCACGGCGCTATTGGACGGGCCGTCGAATACGGGTGCGCCGAAGCGGCAGACCTCGGCGCATCGGGCACAGCCGACGCACTTGTCCGCGACGATGCGTGCGATCTTGCCGCCCCGGAAGTCCTGTGTGCGTTGAACGTCGGGTTTCAGGATCAGGTGCAGGTCCGCGGCGTCCACGTCGCAGTCGGCCAGCACCGCGTCATGCGCAAGAGCTGCAAACGACGCGACGATGCTCGTCTTGCCTGTGCCACCTTTGCCGCTGATGACTACGATCTCTTTCAACTCCTGTTGTCCTTCATCTGCCACGCGACTCGACGGCGTTTGCCAGTTCAACGAATACTCTTCGGTACTCAGGGAGCGCTCCGACGATCATCGCGCCGCAGGAATAGGCTTCCGCGATCCGCCGGTCGTCGGGCAGTCGCAGCAGGATATCGATGTTCTGTGCCTGACAGTATCGTTCGACGCGGTCGTCTCCGATCCCGTCGCGATTGATGGCTACGCCGAACGGCAGACCCAGCTCGCGGGTCAACTCCACGGCCAGCGTCAGATCATGCAGCCCGAAGGGTGTCGGCTCCGTCACGAGCAGGACGAAGTCTGCGCCGCGAAGCGAGGTCACGACCGGGCATGACGTCCCCGGCGGAGCGTCCAGGATCGTCAAGCCGTTTGCATCGGCGAATTCCCTTGCCCGACGGATCAGCGCAGGCGTGGCGACGGATCCGATCTCCAGTCTGCCCGTGACCACGTTCACCCCATGAGACCTGCCGATCTCGATCTCGCCGATCTTCATCGGCGCGGGTGTGATTGCTCCGGTCGGGCACACCCGCCAGCATCCGCCGCAGGAGTGGCAGAGCTTGTTGAAGACCAGGACCTGGTTCTGGATGCAGACGATCGCGTTGTATTGGCAGATCTTGCCGCAACGGCCGCAGCCATTGCACTTGGGGGGATCGACACGAGGAATCTCCATCGGGATATCCCGCCGCTCGGCGATCTCGGGTTTCAGGAAGATATGCCCGTTCGGCTCCTCGACGTCGCAATCGATGTACCGCACGACGCGACCCATCTCGGAAGCGACGCGAGCCAGGTTCGTCGCGACGGTCGTTTTGCCGGTCCCGCCCTTGCCTGATGCGATCGCGACGATCACGGCTTCGCCTCCCTGACCGGGATCTTCTTGAACTGGAAGACCCCTGCGATGTGTCCGGCAGGCCGGTACAGGCCGCTCCCGGTCACCTTGGTCAGCAAGGAAGCCTCCTGGAGATGGTGATCGCTCACCGAGAGGACGCCATCAGGTTTGAGTACACGATGGATGCTCAGCAGAATCTCTCGCGTCGCGACCGGCTCGATGACAATGTGCAGAACGTCGTAGAGCAGCGCGATGTCCACGCTTTCCTCAGGCACCTGGGACACCTGATCCGCCGGAATCGGATGCAGATTGCTGATTCCCCGACGGATAGCGGCGCGACGCACCGATTCCAGGGCCGCCTGCTGCACATCCAGTGCATACACCAGCCCCTCCGGCTCGACGATTCGAGCCGCCGCCAAGGAGAAGCCGCCCGGACCGCAGCCGAAGTCGAGAACGGTCATCCCTGTCTTCACGCCGACGTTCAGAAGGACCCTGGCGGGTGGCCGAATCAGGTCCCGCACGCGGATCACCGACATCTCCATGCGATAGGTTAGCCAATTGTGCTTGTGTGCTCTTGTCATGGAATCGGACGTTCTCCCGCATTGCCCTGGGTTTTGCCGCCGTACCCACGTCTTCCTCGCAACCGGGCGGTCTCCTCATCCACATCACCTTGCCACCCATTTCGGGTTGTCTGGATGTGGTCGAACTTTGCAGTGTACGGCTTGACATCCAGCAGCGGTGTGCCGTCCAGGATATCCAGGCCGTCGAGATGAAGCACATTCCCCTCGCGACGGATCAATTCGACGATGCTCAAGCCGATGGTGTTGGGCCGACATGGCGCTCGCGTCGCGAAGACCCCTCGCTCCACGTCCTGGAGAAACGGCTTCACCAACAGCCTTGCCGATTTGGCACAGTGGAAGTGGTACAGGAGGTAGATGTGGGAGAAGCCGTCCAAGTCCTTGAGGCCCTCCGTATACTCCGGCCGGATCTCCGCCCATCCGCGACAGCCGCGTGCGTACACCGGCTGGATGGGCGTCTCTTCGGCGGCCCGGTGCTCGCTGTGAATCACGCCGATCGGTGTGTACACAACCTGTTCCATCTGCGGCCTTCCCCGCGTTCTCACGGCTGCATACCCGCGTGCGGCTGGACGTTCGGACCCTGCGCCTCGACGAGTTCGCCTGCTTTGAAGTGCTCAACCGCTTCGGTCACCGTGCCGGCGACGCCTGTGAACAGCCTGACGCCTGCCGCCCGGAGCGTCCGTTCCGCGTTCGGCCCGCAGTTGCCGGTCAACACAACCTCGGCGCCCGCGTCGATCACGGTCTTGGCTGCATTGATGCCCGCTCCGCCCGCGCCGGGGGAGTTCTCGATTACGTCGAAGGCCATGGTCTGCGTATCGACGAGCACAAAACCCGCCGCCCGGCCGAATCTCGGGTCCACCTGCGAGTCCAACGTTCTTCCCTGTGCGCTGATGGCTACTTTCATGTGCCTCCTTTGCCAGTGGATTCGAGTTGCTCGATCCGCACGCGGATCTCGCCAATCGAATGCTCGAGTGATTGTGCCTTTCGGCGGTCCCGTTCCAATCGGACCTGTACCATCTCCACGAGGCATACTGTTCCCGCTTTCTTGGTTAGCGAGAACATCATCTTTGAACCACAAGTCGCTATTATGAGCATATGCCCAGAACAGTGCAAGAGAAAAACTCAGAAAAAGGAGTTCTTGTCTGCGAACGACATTCAGGGGGACCCAATCTCGTCCGATGTTCCGAACCCGGTGGATTGCGGATAGCGGTTGTTCAGCGTACCATGTGGGGGCAAAATGAGCGAAGTTATCGAACGCAAGCGTCGCATTGCGGCTCGTCAAGCGGCGCCGTCAGAGGCTGTCTTGCCGGAGGTGAATGTCGTCATGAGAAACTGCATCTGTGCGGGTCTTGTTGTGATCTTGTCCGTCAGTCCGGTCTCTCTCGGCGGCGAGCCCGAGGTCTTTCTGTTCAGCTACTTCAAGGGCAACGGCGAGACCGGCGTCTTCCTGGCTGCCAGCGAGGATGGCTTGGTCTTCAAGGACCTGAACGAAGGCCGACCGGTCTTCGCGCCGCCGCAATGGCAGGGGCAGAACCTCACCCGCGACCCGTCTATCGTCCATCGCGAGGGCCTCTTTCGCATGGTCTGGACGTCCAGTTGGGTGGGCTCGTGCTTCGGTGCGGCTACCTCGCCCGATTTGAGGACTTGGTCCGAGCCGGTCCGGGTCGAGCCATTCAAGAACTGGCCTGCCGACGATCAGCCTGCCAACACCTGGGCGCCGGAGGCCCACTGGGACCCGGTGCGGAAGGACTACGCGATCCTCTGGTCCTCCGCGACTGCGAATCTCGAAAGCGACGGCGGCCACAACTCCGGCGGCTTGGAGAAGGACCCGAACCGCCAGGTCCGAGCCGATACCCGCCATCACCGCACGTTCATCTCGCGGACCTCGGACTTCAAGAGTTTCGCAGACGCGAAGGTCTTCTTCTCGCCGGGAGTCAGCGAGATCGACGCCTGCATGGCCTTCGACGACCGCGGTACCGCTGACCCTGCCGACGACCGCTGGGTGATGGCCGCCAAGGATGAGCAGATTCCCGAGTGTGGCGGCAAGAACATCCGCCTGACCACCGCCCCAGCGGACCTGACGAATCCCTTCCCGCCCAAGTTCCAGTCGCCGACCGATCCGACCAAGCCTTGGTCTGACCCGGTTGTTGGTCCCGGGGCGAAGCTGCAATCGAATCAATGGGTCGAAGGCCCGACCATTATGAAGGTGGCCGGCGAATGGTGGCTCTACTTCGACCGATATCGCATGCGGACCGGCCGGTACGGCCTGGCGACCTCGAAAGACCTCGTCAGTTGGACCGACAGGACCGCCGAGTTGAATCTGCCGGGCGACGCCCACCACGGCACGATCTTTCGAGCCCCACGGTCCGCTGTCTCGAAGGCCTTCTTCCTGCCCTGAACAAGAACCGGACACGGATTTGCACCGGATTGACACGGATTGTCCGATCCGCGTGAGACATACTTTTCCTCTCGATTCGTTGTTTCAAAACCGCCGGCGAGGTGTCCTGTAAGGAGAAACGGTCGTTTCGCAGGAGACATGAGTTGGCCGATTCATTGTGGCAGGACAAGATCCTCGCAGGACGGTTCAACCGGGGCGATTTCGAAGCCTTACGTCGAATCTACGCCCGCTATCGGGTGGATCTCGTCACCTTGGCCACGGCGCTGCTCTTTGACAAGGCCCAGGCGGAGGACGCGGTTCACGAGGTCTTCGCCAGACTCGTGCAGAATGGAACCACGATCCGGATCACCAGCAATCTGCGTGGTTACCTGCTTCGAGCGGTGGCGAATACGGCCCGCAATATGAATCGCCTCCGACGAGGCAGTGACCTCTCGCAGGCAGACACCGATGGGACGGGTCTGCGGGTAGTCCCTTCCCCCGATGGGCAGGCGATGCAGGCGGAACACCGCGAAAAGCTGCCTTGGGCACTGGAACAGTTGCCGTACGAGCAGCGGGAAGTCGTTCTGCTTCGCCACTATGGCGGCCTGCGATTCCGAGCGATTGCGAAATGCCAAGACGTATCGGTCGGCGCGGCCCAGGCCCGCTACCGGTATGGCATAGACAAATTGCGGTCTTTACTGGATGGTGACCTATGAGACCGGAGAATCTGGACAAATGGATCGAACATCTGCGAGCACAGCCCAGCGACGACCTGGATCGGCGGATCGACGCCTTGCTGGACTCGCAGCCAAAGGCAGAATCGACCGGCGGGTGCAAGCGAACGCCACGAAGCTGGACCGCCAGGCTGGCCATCGCGGCGGTCGTGACTCTGGCTGTTCTGATTGGCATTCCCCTCTTCAACGGAGACCGCGGCAGTGTCTGGGCCCGCGCGATAGAGAACGCGCGGAAGGTCAGCAACTACACCTTCCATCTGACGAGAATCCAGAAGAGTTCCGATTCCGGACAGTCCGGAGAGATTGTGCAGACAGACGACACATGGTACGTCTCCGCCCAGCAGGGACTGTATATCGAAAGCCATGCCGTCGGTGAGCACGATTTCAGCAGCGTGTTCTACGAACTGCCCGACAGCAACGAGT
The DNA here is from genome assembly GCA_035342095.1 of Sedimentisphaerales bacterium. GTDB lineage: Bacteria > Planctomycetota > Phycisphaerae > Sedimentisphaerales > Anaerobacaceae > PLanc-01. The sequence goes on from DAOQWL010000092.1 coordinate 12,966, forward strand.
GGATCAAGGTCTATCCGGCGGCGCAGGAGTATGAACGCGGACCCAGCGCCTCGTCCTTGGGCTTCGAGATGCCCCAGGAACTGCCCAAGGAAGCGGTGTTGTCGCTCCTCGGGAGCGACTATGTCGAGTTGGGGACCAAGAGCATCGATGGCCGGGTCTTGATGGGGGTTCGAAACAGCCGGATTCCCGACGGAGCTTCGGAAGACGTCGCCCAATGGAACAACGAACTCTGGTTCGACAACAAGACCATGCTCCTGGCGAGCCGCGAGCAGTCGGTTCTGTATAAGGGTTCCGGCACATGGCACGTGACCAGGCAGGACCGATTCCAGTACAATACGGGGTTCCCCTCTCATGTGTCTGCTCGCGAGATTCCCGAGGGCTATGCACCGACAATCGTCAACGGCCTGCGTCTGTTCTCGCAACTGTCCGATGGGACGTATCCCGCGCGGTCGCTGGATCTGTCGAGCCTGCACCAGAAGTTCGGGGATCGGGCGGGGGTCGAGAGGGCCATCGAGAGACTCTCGACGCCGGTCGCCAAGTATGGGTATGACAGCCTGACGAGGGCGGCGAGTTTCTTCCGCGGCGTCGTACAAGCGAGCCCCGAGTTTGCCTATTACGGCGATCGAGTGACGGCCCGCGACGCCCATCGGGTCCTGATCTACTGGGGCGATCCCCAGCGGTTTTGCCAGGTCCTCTGGGGCGATCTCCGCGTGGAGACCCTGTCGAAGGATCAACTGATCCGGAGTTGTCGTGACGCTGGGGATCGCGAATGCCTTCTGGACCTCGTGGAAAAGGACGACGGCACGAGGATTCCCGCTCTCGCGGCCTGTCTCAGCGACATGGGCGACCTGTCCATCGTTCCGGCGTTGCTCCGGAACGCGGACCTCCGGCAGGGTTCCTCGGCCGCCGATTCTCTCGCGAAGGCCATCGATGTCATTCGTCAGCGGGAGGAGCAGCGGAATCCGGGCACCACCCTTGTGATGGGTCGTCTTCTCTATGCCAGCACCCGACCTGCGAGCGGATCCGTTCAGATCGGCAGGGCGCAGGGGTCTGCGGATCGCAACGGCTATTTTGCCTTGATGGTGCCTTGCCGCGATCCTGACGATGAGCTGGTGGGCTATGCCAAAGGACGCACGGAGCGTCTGTTCCTTTGGACGAAGAAGGATCAGCCGAGCAGACTGACCATCGTTCTGGAATGGACGAGCCGGATTTGCGCTCGCGTGCTGGGCCGAGACGGGACTCCCCGGAGCAACGCCGACGTCGGATTGACGGCTCGCCTGGGGCAGGACGCCGGAAAGGATTGGCCCGATGGGATTCGGGCAAAGACTGACGCACAAGGGCGTCTCTCCTTTGAGAGCGTGCCCGTTGGGCTTCCGCTGGAGCTTGTTGTCGAGAACGCCAATGTGCTGGCGGGTTCACGCCGTGTGCAGGTTCATGACCTTGCATCGGACCGGAGTTGTGACCTCGGAGACATCGTGATCGATTGATTCCAGGGGCAGATTGAAGCATGGATACCGAAAGCCAAAGGAGGTGTTTCATCATGAGAAGATCGTATACGAAATCGGATGTTGTGGGGGCCTCGCTCTGTGCCGTCTTGATCGTGATGACCGCAGGGGCAGTCAAGGAAATGGGGACCGCGGAGGCATTTCGCCAAACGTGCGCCACGAACCTGTCCGGGCTGGGCAAGGCCATGTTGATCTACTCCAACGACTACGAGGACGAGCTGCCGATGGCAGGCGGCAAAGTCAACGAGTGGGTCCCGACGATTCCCAACTGGCTGGGCCGTGTGCGGACCCAGGCCTTCGGCATGAGCATCCAACGCACTGGCGACACTGCGTATCCCGCCGGCAAGACCACGACCACATCCAGTCTGTACCTGCTCGTGAAGTACGCCGAGGTCCACTCCCGCCACTTCGTGTGCCCCAGCGAGCCGAAGACTCGCGCGTTCAGTCTCAGCGAGGTGAAGGAGACGCTCCCTGGTGGGTTCGAACTCATCGACGCCTGGGATTTCGGCGGCCGGTACGACGACTGCAACAACCCGAGCCGGCATTGCAGCTACTCCTATCACGCGTCCTTTGACCACAAGGACAGCCTGACTCTGGCGTATGACGCGGGCATGGCCGTCCTGGCGGACCGCAATCCGTGGATCGACCCGAATCGGGTCAATGACGCAGACCTCGGGTGGGCCCGGTTCCTGGAGGCATCCAAGGGCGCCGATCCCAACGGGGTCCGCATCGGGAATACCGACGCACACCAGCGCGAGGGCCAGAATGTCCTGTTCCTGGATACCCACGTGGCGTTCCTGACCCGTCCGACGTGCGGCGTCAACAAGGACAACATCTACACGATCGACGCCAGCCAATCCGAACCTGGAAAGCCCAGACAGATCGCCCCGCAGGTGTACAGTCCCCTGCGTCCGGCCCACAAGCGGGACTCCGTGCTCGTCCAGGAGTTGCCGTACACTCTGCGCGGGACCGCTGCCAGAAGCACGCCATGAGAGGCTGCTGAGTGATCGCAGAGAGCTCGGAGAGGATCATGGGGGGCGAGAGCCAGACTGTGCCCGGCGTCCGAGCGATTTTCTCAAGAGATGCTCGAAATAGTCGTAACGCAGGCGGGCGGACCTGGACATAACGTATGAAGACGCGGAATGGCCGACACAACTGGGAGTCGACGGCCATTGGCCGCAACGACTTGTGGCATTCAACCACCACATTCGTATAGGAGAAACAACCGTCTGTAGCTACGCCTGCTCCCGCCCGGCTCTTTGGAACACCGGCGGTCGCACTGCGTCTTCATGGTAGGGAGACATCCGCAGAAAGGATGTGTGGATCATGGAGAGAGCAAAGCAACTGGTCGGGCCGGTCCTGGCTGTTGTGCTCATTACCGCCGTCGCGCTGGTTCCGCGATGGCTGTCTCATGGTCGCACCGCGGGTCGGGTTGGGGAGAGGAACGCCCTAAGGGGTGTGCCCACTGAGCGACGATACGAACCCATTACATACCGGTTCCTGTATCCGCACGAGTGTGGGGTGGTCGCAGGCCGCCTGACGTTCGCGCGGATTGTCGATGGGCGAGTTGCCAGGGACGCAGCGTGGAGCTTCGACAGTCTTGCGGAATGGTGCGACTGGGCGCCGGGGTTCTTCGCCCAGGAGCAAGACTGGACGCCGAGGTTTCAGCCGGGCTGGTTCATCAGCCGATGCCTGGACACCGACGAACTCGCCGGCTGCACGAACGGGCAGTTGTTCTGGTGGATTCAGGCCCTGCGGTTCCTCGATCCCGAGAGCTTCGCCAACGAGATCGAGTGGATCGAGGTCTCGGGAAAAACCCTGCGACTGCACACGACGCTGGAGCAGTCACACTACGACTACGACAGCGACACGCTCTATTGGAATCCCGTCGCGACCGAGTATACCCGCGAGGATCCCAACCTCTGCTGGAAGTGGTTCAAGACCACGCCTCTGGTCACGCTGGCCTATGGGCTCAGCCACGCCCGCTATGATCTTTGCTGTGATGGCGACCGTTCGGACCCGCCATCGAGGGAACGGGCGGCTCTGGCGACCGAGAATCGCATCCGCCACATCCTGTATCGGAAGGACCCGGCTTGCTCGCACATCCATCCCCGGCCCGGATTCCGAGAAACCTGGCCCGATCTGGCCGGTCAGTCGCCTGAGGAGGCGTGGCGGACTTACGCTGGCCGCGTCGAGCACTGATCCGGGTCTCTTCCAGACGTTTTTTGAATAGCCGCCGGCCCCGGTGCGACTCATAATAGCACGGGCATCTTGCCCGTGTCTTTCATGGGCGGGACGCCCATGCTACGAGTCTATTTCACGGGCAAGAGGCCTGTGCTGCGATCCATCGCATTTGAGATGACCGCCGAAAGTACCGGGGTGTACAATGGCCGAGAATGAAGCAGTTTTGCTGGAGCGGTTTTCGGCGAGGGCGGATGCGGAGGCCCTTGCCGAGCTGGTGCGCCGGTACGCCCGCCTGGTCTACTCCACCTCCTGGCGGGTCCTGAAGGATGAAGGCGACGCCGCGGACGTGACGTAGGAGGCCTTCCTCGAGCTGGGCGGGGGCCAAGAAGCTCACTTCCTTGGTGCTGTCCGGCCGAACCATCGAGGATGCCAATTTCCTGTCTTGCCTTCTTTCCTGTGCCCCGTCTTTCCTGGTATAATAGCCTGTATTGGGTGAACTCGGTCATTCGTGCCACGCGACCCCAAGGCAATCTGGGTAGTAAGGGGGATTGCCGCAAGCAGGATCGTTCGTGACACGAGAACCAGTCCAGAGTCGAGTGGAGCATGTTTGAAGGAGTGTGATCATGATGTGCAAGAACTGTGTGTGTCTGTTGGCGGTCGGTCTGGTGATCGCGCTGTCGGGATCGGCGCCGGCCCGCGTCATTGTGGCCGAGAAACTCCTCGTGGATTTGCGAGCGGACGATCTGGACTACGGCAAGGGAACAACCGTTTGGAAAAACCACGGAACGCTGGCGGATTTCACCGCGGTGGGGAACCCTGTCGTCCAGGATGTGGGCGGTCGCAAGACCGTGACGTTCGACGGCTCCTGCTATTTCGAAGGGCCGCTGACCCCGGCTGGTATTCACGGGAACGGCACGCGTTCCATTGAGGTCTGGGCCCGCAACGGCTCCGACTTCGTGGCCGAGGAGAGCATGGTGTCCTGGAGCCACCGCGGCGGTCCCGATTATACGAACATGGTCTTCAACTACGGCAACAGCACCTCCTGGGGCGCCGCCGCTCACTGGGGCGCGGGCGACATGCCCTGGTCGGGCGTGCATGCTCCCGCTCCGGCGGCGGACACGTGGTGGTATCTGGTGTATACCTACGACGGCGCCACGGTTCGCATCTACGTCAACGCTGTGGAGAACACCTCCAAGGCCCTTACGCTCAATACCCATGGACCCAACATCATTCGCGTCGCGGCCCAGGCCAACGACACCGGAGCCAGTGCCTTCACCAATGTCAACTTCACCGGGTCCATCGCGGAGGTGAGGATTCACGATGGGGTCTTGAGCCCTGCGGATATCGCGCACAACTTCGTGTCCAAGCCGGGCGAGCCGACGGCCACGACGCCGGACCCTGAGGACGAGCAGACCGATGTCATCCGCGACGTGGTTCTGAACTGGAAGGCCGGACCGTACGCCGCGACGCACGATGTGTACCTTGGGACCGTCTTCGACGATGTCAACGAGGCCAGTGCGTCCGACCCCAGAGGCGTCCTGGTCCGCCAGGGCCTGACCGATACCCAGTTCGACACGGAGGGCCTGCTCGAATTTGGCCAGACCTATTACTGGAGGATCGACGAGGTGAACGGAGCCCCCGACTACACCGTCTTCCATGGCGATGTGTGGAGCTTCACCACCGAGCCGTATGCCTACCCGATCACCGGCCTGATGGTGACGGCCTCCGGCCAGGAGTCCTCTTACCCTGCGATCAAGACCATCGACGGTTCCGGACTCGACGGGGACCAGCACTCAAGCGTTATGAAGGACACGTGGATCGTCAAGTCCGTGCCCGCATGGATTCAGTATTCCTTCGACAAGGAGTACGTGCTGGATGAGCTGTGGGTATGGAACGCCAACTCGGACATCGAGTCCCTGCTGAACTACGGCGCCAAAGACGTCACGGTCGAGTACTCGCTCGACGGCCAGAACTGGACTGCGCTGGAGAACGTGCCCGAATTCACCCAGGGGCCCGGCCTGGACGGCTACGCGACCGACATCGTCATCCGCTTCGGCTCCGTCGCTGCGAAGTACGTGAAGCTGACCATCAACGAGACATGGGGCAGCACGAAGGCGGCCAGCCTGAGCGAGGTGCGCTTCTACCATGTCCCGGTACGGGCGTTCAACCCCGAGCCGGCCGACGCCGCCATGGCCGTCAGCGTCGAGCCCGAGATGGATTGGCGCCCCGGTCGTGGAGCGACGTCGCACACCGTCTACCTCGGCACCGACGCCAGCGCGGTAGCCGGGGGCCTCGTTGCAGGCAAGACGCTGACCGACCACGGCTACTCTCCGACTCTGGACTATGGGACGACGTACTACTGGAAGGTCGATGAGACGGGCGATGCCGGAACCTATGCAGGCGACGTCTGGAGCTTCACGACGCTGGAATACGGCGTGGTCGACGACTTCGAAGGATATACCGACGATCTGGGTGCACGAATCTATGAGTCCTGGACTGATGGCTACGAGGATCTCGCCAATGGCTCGATCGTCGGATATATCGACGCGCCCTTCGCCGAGCAGATCATCGTCCACAGCGGCAAGCAGTCCATGCCCCTGGCCTATGACAACACGGGTAGTGCCACGGTCTCCGAGGCCAAGCTCACCTTCGACTCGGCCCAGGACTGGACACAGCATGGAATCACGAGCTTGGTCTTGTACTTCCGGGGCCAGATCACCAACAGCCCAGCGTCGCTCTCTGTCAAGATCAACAACACGGAGGTTTCGTACGAGCAGGGGGCGGACGCCACCACGACAGGCTTGTGGAAGCAGTGGGCGATCCCTCTGGCCGGCAGCGGCGCCAGTCTCAAGAGCGTCAAGAGCCTGACCATCGGCATCAAGGGCAGCGGCAAGGGCACGGTGTTCTTCGACGACATTCGCCTGTACGCCACTGCGCCCGAGCCGATTGCCCCCGTCGATCCTGGCACCGCCGGCCTGGTGGCCCTGTACGCGATGGACGGCAACGTCCAGGACGGTTCGGGCAGGAACTACCATGGTATGCTCGAAGGGGACGGCAGCTACGAGACCGGCTATTCCGGCCAGGCGCTGGCGTTCAATGCGATCAACACGTATGTGGACTTGCCTATCGGTCCGGCGATTGCCACGATGACCGATATGACCGTCGCCACGCATGTCAACTTCGGCGGCGGCAGCGGTTCCTGGCAACGGATTTTCGACTTCGGCTCGGGCACGTCGGCCTACGTGTTCCTGTGCCCGCGTCAGGGCACGAGCGGCACCATGCGGTTTGCCATCCGCACCGCGACGGTCGGAGAGCAGATCGTGAACAGCCCGGGCGTCATGACGGAGGACTGGCACCATGTGGCGGCTGTCATCGACAGCGCGACCATGACGCTGAGCCTGTACCTCGACGGCGAACTCGTTGTCTCGGGTCCGACGACCGTATTGCCCAAGGACATGGGTGCTACGACCCAGAACTGGCTGGGCCGGTCGCAGTATACGGCGGACTCGTATTTCCTCGGCTCCTTGGACGACTTCCGGATCTACAGCCGCGGGTTGTCCGAGGCGGAGGTGCGCTATCTGGCGGGAGATCGATAATGCCTGACGGAGGTTGGGGACCCCGGAGGCAAGCGTCGCCTCCGGGGTCCCTCGCCGCCTGCCAGATCCGAGTTCTGTCTGCCCAATCCGCGGTATCGCGATGGATCCCAGGCCCAGCGGCGCAGACAATGCCTGTGGCAGCGAGGTTGTCGCGGGTGTGACGTAACTCGTTTTTCGACAGTATGTCAGGTGAGTCGTGTATCTCGTGGCTGTTTGCAGCCCGCGTTCTGTTGTGGTGGTCCTGGTCTTTTGATCTTTGTGGGCCGGGCGGTTGGAAAGGAGGGTCGTGACTGTCGGGACAACTCAGGGTAGTGGAAAAGCGGAACCGAATATCAGATCTGAAGGAGGTTAGTTCATGCGCACACGAATCGTATTAGCCTGCATCGGCGCAGTGCTCTATGTTGGCCGCTTCACCGGCCTCGCGACCGCGTCCCAGCCGGCCGTCTACTATTCGTTCGATACGCTCGGCACGACGGTCGAGGACTTGTCGGGCAACGGCAACAACGGCACCATCAACGGCGCCGTCGCGCTCGACGACGCCGGCTACCTTGGCAAGTGTTTCGCCTTCAACGGCTCGGATTCTTACGTCCTGTTGAATCGCGTGATTCAGGACAGCTTCGGCATCACCGCCTGGATCAAGACGGACGTAGCCGGTCCGGCGGGCACCCATGCCTACGAAGGCAGCGGCCTGTTCTGGTCCGACGTGGCGGGAGGCGCCAACGACTTTGTCGTTGGGGTCCTGGGCACGAAGCTGTCGCTGTTTGCAGGTAACCCGGATACATCCGTCACGTCCAACGAGGACGTTGTCACGAGCGAGTGGATGCACATCGCGGCGGTGCGAAACACGACTGCCAAGACGCTCAACGTCTACGTCAACGGCGCGTTCGACAACAAAGTGTCCCACTCGAACACCAGCGCCCTGAACGCGAATCCCCAGCTCGCTATTGGCGCCAACACGCTCGATTCCCGCTATTACAGTGGGTTGATCGACGAAGTCCGCCTTTACAGCCGGGTCCTGACGGACAGTCAGGTCGCCACTCTGTACGTGGGCGAGACCCCTGACTTCGGGAAGGCAGAGAGTCCCAATCCCGCGGATGGGCTGGTCGGCCTCTCGACGGCCCTGCTCCAGTGGACCAAGGGCGACGGAGCGGTCCAGCACGATGTCTATCTGGGCGACGACCCCGATCTGACCGAGGCTGATCGTGTTGCGTCCGGCTCCAAGAACGTCTTCTAC
>DAOQWL010000093.1:0-20299 GCA_035342095.1 Sedimentisphaerales bacterium
GCCTATCTTAACATTCCAAAATTTCTTCCACTCCGTTTCATGCGATGGCCCTGGGAGGGGGCGACAGGGCAATCGTATGCGGGCCTGACAGAGCCGTTCGCAGTGTGCCCGTGAGGGCATATCTTCCGTGCGTTAGGAAGATAACGCCTTACGGCGTCACTATGAACCGCCGCGCGGCGCTCGCTCCATGCAGTGCCGAGACAATGTGCTGGAGCGTGCGGTTGCCCTGGGTGAGCGGGATTCCACTTGAAAGGGCGACGGCGATTTGTGATACTCGTCGCAACTGCGTGGAACGTTGTCTGTGGGAGTGTTGATGGCTCGACGCAAGCCCGGTCAGAAACGAGGTCAGGAGTCCCGACGGCCGGCGGACAGCGTGTCCGTCGCGCCGCAGCAGCAGGGCGTGTCCCCACACCGATTCCGGGCGCCGCGGAGCGTGGTCTTCTTTGCCCTGTTCTATCTCTACTTCGCCTTCGGGATCGACGTCCGCCTGATCTACCATTGCGGCGGGCTGGTGGACAACTTCCCCTGTTTCTCCTGGGGATGGGGTCTTCTCCGCGATTCGCTCGTTGTCCCCGGCGGGGCCGTCGAGTACCTCTCGGCGCTCCTGGCCCAGTCGTTCTACCATTCCTGGCTCGGCGCCGCGGTGATGACGGCCAAGGCCTGGCTGCTCTTCGCATGTACCGACTACGTCCTGAAGGGCCTTGGCGCATGTCATCTTCGCGGACTGCGGTTCCTCGGTCCGTTGGCGTTGCTCGCGGTCTACTCACAATACGGATTTCCGTTCTTGACCACGCTGGCCCTGCTGGCGGCACTGCTATGCGTGTGTCTGTATCTGCGAGTCCGGACGACGACCGACGCTCGCGCCATCGGCTGGTTCCTGGCCATCGATCTGCTGCTCTACGTGGCAGCCGGAGGCGCATCGCTCGTCTTCGTCGTCTTGTGCGGCGTGTACGAACTGCTCGTGCGGCGCCGGCTGCGTATCGCTCTGGTGCAGTTGGCGTGCGGCGCAGCGACGCCGCTCGTGCTCGGGAATCTCGCGTACGGGGTCCAGCTCTCCGACGCCTACTGGCGCCTGACGCCGCTGTCGTGGGAACTCCTGGGGCACAGCACATTCCGGATCATGCTGAATGCCGTCTGGATTCTCTACCTGTTCCTGCCTGTCGTCGTCGCGGCGGTGGGGGGATGGCGTTTGTTCTTCGCAGGTCGGGGAGGTCTCGCTTCGTCCTGGGGCAAGACCCGCGTCGCGCGAGCCCTCCGCGAGCACTGCCAGGGCAAGGTCGGCCTGAATCCTCCGACGCTGGCCCTTTTCGGCGTCACCGCTGTCGTCCTGCTGCTCACCCGCGCGCCGGCGACCAAGGAGGTTCTGGTCGCCGATTACTTCTCTCGATACGAGATGTGGGATCGGCTGCTCGATCTGGGCCGGCGGAGTCCCTATCGCTACACGGTCTGCCACGCAGTGGATCGCGCGCTGTGCCGGCTCGACCGGCTGGGCGACGAGATGTTCTGTCTTCCGCAGAAAGCGGAGGCGCTACTGCTGACCGACCGGACGGCCGAGCCGGTCTGGCAGAAATTCGATACGTGCCTGGACCTCGGCCTGATCAACCAGGCGGAGAACGCGCTGCTCATGTCCACGGAGATCTATGGCGAGCGGCCCCTCCTGCTCCACAGGCTGGCGAGGGTCAACTTGGTCAAAGGCAACGTCGAGACCGCTCGCGTCTACCTGGAAGCTCTGACAAGGGTCCCGTTCTGGGGCGCGACGGCCCGCCGGGATCTGGCTTGCCTGCAAGCCGATCCGGATCTGTCCGAGGATGCGCAGATTCAGCGCTGGCGAAACGTCATGCTCAAGGCGGATTCCGTGAGGAACGTGGACGTGCTGGGCCAGTTGCTGGCGGAGAACCCGGCGAATCGCACGGCCTATCAATACGCCGTAGCTTTTTCCCTGCTCTCGATGGACCTGGACGGCTTCGTCCGGCTGTTCGACACGTACCATCAGCGGAGCTTCTCGCGGATTCCCAGACACCTGGAGGAAGCCCTGCTGGTGTTCCGAACGGTGAAGGGGCAGCCGCTCGATGCGCCGGGGCAGGCGATTTCCTCCGAGGCCAAGGCGCAGCTCCAGGAGTTCCTCCAGGCGTTCCAGCAGGCGGGCAGGGAGAAGACCGCGGTTCGATCGGCGATCCGCGACAAGTTCGGCGGCACGTATTACTACTACTATTTCGTGGGCAGGTGAAGGGCCTCGTCGTGTCCAGACGTTTCATAGTGGGTTTGCTCCTGTTGGTTCTTGCGGCCGGCGTCTTCCTCGGCGGAGGATTGCTGTATCGGTCGGTCTCGCAGGCGATGATTCGGCAGGCGGAGCCGGTGGACCGGCAGGCCCGGCTACGACCCGACTACAGTGGATCGGTCATCCCGCCGAATATCGCTCCGCTGAGTTTCGTGATCCAGGAGTCCGGCGTCGCGTTCTGCGCACGGATCTCGTCGCAGCAGGGCCAGGCCATCGAAGTGTTCAGCCGGGACGGCGTCATCGAGATCCCGCTCAAGCGATGGCGGAGCCTGCTCGCAGCCAACAGGGGGCAGACGCTGTGCGTCGATGTCTTCGCCCGCGATAAGGAGGGGCGCTGGAGTCGTTTCCAGACGATCACGAACCAAATCGCCCGGGAGGATATCGACGACCACCTCGTGTACCGCAAGATGCACCTGACCCACGTTCGCGTTCGCAGCAGGATCGGCGTCTACTGCCGGGATCTGACCGGTTTCAAGGAATCCGTCGTGCTCGACAGCGCGAGCTACGAAGGGGGCTGCCTGAACTGCCACAGCTTCCGCCAGAACCACTGGGACAGGATGCTGCTGGGCGTCCGGTCGGAGAAGTACGGCACCGCGACGCTTCTGGCCGAGGACGGCGTCGTCCGCAAGCTCGGGACGAAGTTCGGCTACCCCTCCTGGCACCCGAGCGGGCGATTGGCGGTCTACGCAATCAACAATATCCCGCTGTTCTTTCATTCGACGCAGGACGAGGTGCGTGACACGACGAACGTCGATTCCATGCTGATGGTGTATGACGCACAGCAGCATCGGATCGCGGTCGAGCCGAAGCTGGCGCAGAAGGACTGGCTGGAGAACTGGCCGACCTGGTCGGGCGACGGCAAGTACCTTTACTTCTGTACCGCCCGCAAGCTCTGGCAGGCCGGCGCGGGGACGCCGCCCCCGCAGTACGACCAGATCAAGTACGACCTGGTCCGCATCCCGTACGAGATCGAGACGAACACATGGGGACAGATCGAGAGCGTGCTGTCCGCCGGGCGGACGGGCAAGAGCATCGGCATGCCGCGAGTGAGTCCGGATGGCCGGTTCCTCTCCTTCTGCATGTTCGACTACGACTACTTCCCCGCCTGGAAGCAGGAGAGCGACCTGTATATGATCGATCTGGAGGCTCCTCAACAGGATGGGCAGTTCGCCTACCGGCGTCTCGACATCAACAGCGATCAGAGCGAGGCCTGGCAGACGTGGTCGAGCAACAGCCGGTGGCTCGTGTTCAGCAGCAAGCGGCTTCAGGGTGTTTTCACCCGGCTGTTCATCAGCTACGTGGACGCCGCGGGCAACGCTCACAAGCCCATCCTCCTGCCTCAGAAGGACCCGACGTTCTATGACTCCTGTCTGCTGGTGTTCAACACGCCGGAGCTGGTCGTAGGTCCGCCGCAGGTGGCGGGCGAGTCTCTCGCGAGGGCCTTCCGCAGTCGTCGAACCGCGTCCGTGGCGATGCCCGTAACGATGGCGACGCCCGCCGCAACCCGGCCTCCGTCCGCCCCCGCGTCCGAAACGCAGCACGAATAGTCCATCGAGAATATCTGGAGTGGTTGAGCGATGAATCGGAAAAGCGATGTCCTGGTTCTGCTGGGTGCGGCGGTGGGCTTCTACGTCCCATTCCGCCGTGGCCAGGAGGTGAAGGATGCCTGACCACTCGACAGGATCTCGCCCATGCCAAGGTGGAGACGCGCCCATGAGTCCGGCAGAATCGATGGGACCCCACAGTGCGAAGTCCGATGCGATCGGCAGGATCAGCTTCTGGCTGGCTCTCTCGCCCGGGTTCTACGTCATAGCGTCTCTCCTGCGTCTTCCGGGTTTCGGCTGAGGCTCTCCCCTCGGATTCCTTGGAGGAGTCCTGGTCGTGTTTGGTCCCCCGGTGGCCTTCGTCATCGGCCTCGTGGCGATACTCCTGGACAGGCGAGCGCCGCGGGCGCGGGCCGGTTTCGTCACGAGCCTCGTAGTCTTCGGCCTGTGGCTCGCCGCTGTCGTATGTGACGGCTTCAGTTGATTCGGATCACGGGGTTGTGTGGTTCGAGCTGCGGGTCTCCTTTGCCATCCTGGAATCCGGGCGCAAGACAGTGAAGTGAATGGCCGGGCGGCTGCGGTTGTGTGCTTCGATGATGGCCAATTCCTTGGACAGCAGACCCATCGGCCTATATCATGGCCGATACATATGCAGATGGGACTACGATCATCTGCGGGCTGCACGTTGTTGGAAAGGAGCAGACCATGACCACACAGACGCGACGCGAATTCCTCAAGACCCTGGGTGCTGCGGCGGGATTCTCGCTGCTCGGAGGCGGGATCGGGCGGGGGCAGGGGGCCGGGGCGACCGGACGGCCGAACATCCTTTTCATCATGACCGACGACCATGCATCCCACGCGATGAGCTGCTACGGGAGCAAGATCAACCAGACGCCCAACCTGGACCGGATTGCCAGCGAGGGGATGCGGTTCACCAACAGCTTCTGCACGAACTCGATCTGCGCCCCGTGCCGGGCGGTGATTCTCACCGGCAAGTACAGCCATCTCAATGGGCTGATCGACAACAATGTGACGTTCGACGGCTCACAGCAGACGTTCCCCAAGCTGCTCCGGCAGGCTGGCTACGAGACCGCGATCATCGGCAAGTGGCACCTCAAGAGCGACCCGACCGGCTTCGACTACTGGAATATCCTTCCGGGGCAGGGGGTGTACTACAATCCCGTGACGATCGAGATGGGCCAGCAGAAGAAGCACGAGGGTTATGTCACCGACATCCTCACGGACTACGCGATCGATTGGATGAAGGGCCGCAAGGAGGGCAAGCCCTTCTGCCTGATGTTCCACCACAAGGCGCCGCATCGCGAGTGGGAGCCCGGGCCGAAGTATCTGACGCTCTACGACGACGTGGAGATCCCGGAGCCCGCGACGCTCTTCGACGACAACGCGGGGCGCGGTCGGGCTGCGAAAGAGCAGGACATGACGATCGAGAAGACCCTGACCAGACGCGACCTCAAGCTGGTCACGCCGGGCAAGCTCACGCCCGAGCAGCAGGCGAAGTGGGACGCCGCCTACGGGCCCAAGATCAAGGCCTTTGAAGAGGCGAATCTCCAGGGCAAGGACCTCGTCCGCTGGAAATACCAGCGGTACATCAAGGATTACCTGCGATGCATCGCGTCGGTCGATGACAGCGTCGGCAGGGTGCTGGAGTACCTCGACCAGTCGGGCCTGGCCCAGAACACGGTCGTGATCTATACGAGCGACCAGGGCTTCTACCTGGGCGATCACGGCTGGTTCGACAAGCGATTCATGTACGAGATCTCCCTGCGGATGCCGCTGCTGGTGCGATATCCGAAAGAGATCCGCGCGGGATCGGTGAATAGCGACATCGTGCTGAACCTCGACTTTGCCGAGACCTTCCTGGACTGGGCGGGCGCGTCTGTTCCCGCTGACATGCAGGGCCGGTCGCTGCGTCCGCTGCTGCAAGGGCGGACGCCAAGTGACTGGCGGACCTCGATGTACTATCACTACTACGAGTACCCGGCGGTCCACAGCGTCAAACGCCATTACGGCGTCCGAACCGAGCGATACAAGCTGATTCACTTCTATAACGACATCGACGAGTGGGAGTTGTACGACCTCCAGACCGATCCGGACGAGAGGCAGAACGTCTACAACGATCCGAAGTACGCCGAGATCGTGACGGAGTTGAAAGCCGAGCTGAAACGACTGCGGGCCCAATACAACGACACGACCGGCGCGCCGGTGTAGTCTGCAGGGCAACGGCCGGCCCACAGAAGCAAAGGGGCATCGCTGCAGAAGCTCTGCCTGGGTCGTTCGTCCCTGCCTTTTGCCCTGCCTAGCGGATCACTTCGCCGGTAGCCTTGTTCCACCGCGTGGTGCGGTTCTGCATCCGATGTTTGATGCCGTGGCAGTCGGTGCAGTACTTCTTCGCATCCGCGCTCGACGGAGTCTCCTGGAAGATGCTCAGACCCGCCTCCAGGATGGGTTGGTGATCCTGGAGGTGGTTGATTTCGTGCCTGGGGTGGCACATCATGCAGGTTGGGTTGATCCGTTCCTTCGGGTACATCAGTTCGGGCGGCGTGACGTTCCCCTCGTCCGAGCGGTGGCGGAGCGATTCGCCGTGACATCGCTCGCAGCCGATCCCCGCCAACTCGTGGTCCAGCGCCAGTTCCTCCTCGTCGAAGTCGAGGTGGCAGGCCCGGCAATAGGGGTTGGCTACGAAGGCCTGCGTCGGTTTCGCGTAGTAGTCATTCTCATCCTGCGGCTCCGCAGGAGCCTTCGCGGCCTGAGCGGTCTGTGAGGCGGCGCTGCGATTGCCGTCGTCGAATGAGCAGCTCATCGCGGCCAAGAGCAGCAGACTGCCCAGGAGGATCGCTGGGACCGGCAGGCATCCTTCTCGCCGTTCCATTCCTATACGTACTCCCAGTTCTTCAGCCACTGGTAATCCGCGGGCAGCTTCGCCCAGGCTTCGTCCATGGTCTGCCGGAGTTCCACGGCCTCGGCCTCGTTCAGGTCGGGCTCCTTCACCGCCTGGACGACGTTGTCCACCTGATGCGTATTGATCAGTCCCGGGATCGGGGCCGTGATCACGTCCGTGGCAACGATGAAGCGGATCGCCATGCGGGCGATGCGGTCATCCTGCTCGGCTGTCGGACTCGACAGAGAACCGTCGCCCTTGAAGACCGCGTTGCTGGAGAACGGCTTGATGCCGAAGACGCCGACATCGTACTGCCTGACCGCGTCGAACAGGCTATCGAGCGGACGGACCTTGCTCTTGGCGGTGTACGGCGTCACGACCACTTGGACGATCTCGGGGAAGGTCTCGATCATCCACTTGATGTGCGGACGGTCGTGCGACGAGAACCCGGTGAACCGGCACTTGCCCTGCTGGCGGGCCTTCTCCAGGGCCTTCATCATCTCCTCGACCTGGCCCTTCGAGTGCATTCCGCTCTGCTCGTGCATGGTGATCCGCCACAGATCGGCATATTCCAGTCCGGCTTCCTTCAGGCCTTTGTCGATCGTTCCCAGCAGGGCGTCTGTCTTCTGGAAGTTCGGATTGCGCATCTCTTCCTCGTACCAGGAGCAGCCGAGGAACATCTTGTCTCGCCGGCCCCTCAAGGCCTCCGCGTAGGCCTGCACCTCGCCCTTCGTGCAGGCGTCGATGTAGTTGATGCCCGACTCGATGCAGCGAGTGACGACCTCGTAACGGTTCTTCTTGAAGTCCTCGTCGCTCAGGGAAGCGCCCAGCCAGTTGCCGTCTTGCATGGCCCTGGGCGCCATGGTCTCGATGCGCTTCCAGTGTCCGCCCATGCAGACCGCGGAGATCCACAAGCCGGTCTTGCCCAGCCTGCGGTATTTCATGTCGGGATTGTAGCTGCGGGTCTTGGCCGGCTCTCCGGCACGGGTCTGCGAGGCCCCCAATGTGCCGACTCCGGCGGCAATTCCCGCGGCCGCAGCGACGCTGTCGCGCACGAACTCCCGGCGCGTCAGGTTCTCGCGTTTGTTGGGCTCCTGGTTTCGTCTGCTCATGGTCTTCTCCTTGCGATTTCCTGCCTTGACTCGATGTGCCTACGCGCCTGCGGTCTCGCAAGCTTTCGCATAGCAACTCTTGAGGTAGCCCTTCGCGGTCGCCAGATTCGCCGTCATGACGTTGGTTCCCGGGTGGCCGTGCATGAAGGGATTGACGTACCCGCGGTATTTCACCTCGGCCAGCGCCCGAATCCACGGCGTCATGTCCGTCGGGCCGACGCCGGGAAGCTGCGAGGAATCGGGCTGGTTCTGCCAGGCGTAGAAGAACAGCAGTTGCCGACCGCAGATGCGGATCACATCGGGGACCGATACCTCGGCTGCCTGAAGGTGGTAGGGGGCCAACGCGATCCCCAGACGCGGCGACGAGTTGACATCGACGAACGCCTTGAACGAATCCGTCGAGTCCAGCAATGCACTTCCATGATTCTCGATGGGCAGTTCCATGAAATGGATGGAGGAGGTAGCCAGACGCATCCGCCAGGGAGCGCCGTCCACAGGGCTTGACTCGCGGACGGCCGTCGTCGCTCTGCACTTGCCCGAGACGACAGCGGCTCCCGCCAACGTCAGGAATCTGCGCCGACCGATCATCTGGTCCATGGGATCATCTCCCGAGTTCTGCCGGTCCGAACGAGCATTTGCGGCGTCCATCCTGTTGGAGAACAGCCATGATACAGGTCCATTTCCAGGGTAGCAGACGTGCCGCCTGTCTGCAACGCATAAATCCGCGACCGCCGGGCTTGGGTGTACAACGGGATTGTGGCGAGATGGATCCGGAGGCTGTGGGTGCCACGCCCAAGCGCAACTTGAGCGTGTCTTCCCGTGCGAAGACGTGAGTCGGAACAGACACGCTCAAAACAAGTTTGAGCGCGGCACCCATTCCGATCGCCACGATCCCGTCGTGCACCCCCGGGCTGGTGCTTTGCCCTGGAGCTTGCATGTGCGATGGGGGCACGGTAGAATCCCTTGCGGCAGCGATTCTGGATATCGCCTGCGTTTTCAATGTGGCCGCACAGGAGACTGATATGCCCGCACGCATCGAACAGGATGGTCATTCAGCCGAAAGTCGGCCCCTCGATGAGTTGACGATCACGGTCGTTCACGACAACTACCCGTGCGTCGAGTCGCTGCGGACCGCGTGGGGCTTTGCCGCGTATATCGCCGGGGCAGAGAAGAGCATCCTCTTCGACACGGGCAGCGACGGGACGCTCCTGCTGGAGAACATGGCGAAACTGCAGATCGACCCTGCGGGCATCGACGTGGTGGTTCTCTCGCATGTTCACGGCGACCACGCGGGCGGGCTGGCCGGGCTGCTCGACGTGAATCCTCGAGTCCACGTCTATCTGCCGGAGTCGTTCCCCGCCCGGGTGAAGGACCTCGTGCGAGGGCGCGGTGCGTCGATGACTGAGGTTGGCGAGCCGCAACAGATCTGTGGGAACGTATACAGCACCGGCTCGCTGGGCCGGCGGATTCAGGAGCAGGCCCTGGCGATTCGCACGCAGCGAGGTCTGGTAATTCTCACGGGTTGCGCCCATCCCGGCGTGGCCAGGATCGTGAGCGAAATCCACCGTCAGCATCCGGGCGACATCGCTCTCGTAATGGGCGGTTTCCACCTCGAATGGACGATGTCAAGGAGAGTGCGGGGGATTATCGCAGGATTCCGCGAGTGCGGTGTCCGATGCGTTGCACCGACTCACTGTTCCGGCGTGAAGGCCCGCGAGCAGTTCCGCGAAGCCTATGGGCGGCAGTTCATCGAAGTGGGCGCGGGGAAAGTCGTGACTCTGGCGGCCCTGCCATAGGGCGGCTTCCCGCCTCGCACCATGGGCTCGATCAAAACAAAAGCCAGGGTCCCCTGGAAAGGACCCTGGCTTGATGTCCTGTGTGATCCTGTCTGGTCTTCCTGGGGCAAAGCCTCAGGAAAAGGCTCTCTGTTCTCAGGCCGGCCTTTTCACCCCGTCACGCTGCGTCCAGGAGGACGAACGCCGGTTACCTCCGTCCTTGCTGCATCTGCATGAAGGCCGTCATGATCTCCGTCACATGCTGCTTGGGGACCGCCAGCTCGATGGAGAGCTTGCCGCCGTCGGCGTTGCCCGCGACGGCGATGTTGCTCTGGCTCTGGGCCGGAACCGGGGGGATGCCCATCGGCAGCATCGCGCTGGCCATCTGGAACGCCCGCAGGAGGTTGAACGTCATGAAGAAGTCGGCCTTCTCTGCTGCGGGAATCAGTTTCGTGGCGGTGTCCACCTCCGTGGAAGCCGTCGCGGTCGTCCCGCCGGCCTTTACCTGGTCGATCATCTCTCGAACGACCGGGTTGGGATCGCCCGCGAAAGCGTACACCAGGAGATTATTGACCACGGCAATCCGGCCATTCATCCCCTGGCCGTACATCATCGTGACCATCTGCGCCTCCTGGGAATTCGGGTCGGTCGCGGTGAAGCTCACCTTGATTGCGTCGACGGGGACGCCCTTGTAGGTCTCCGCCTTGCGCTGGATCTCGAAGCTCGCCTTCAGGCCCATGTCCTTGTAGAAGTCGGCGACCGCGCCGCTGTTGAAGAGCTTAGGGGTCTCTTCCATGACTCGGTTGAACGCCTGTGGGTCCTTCAACCCAACCACGTATCGGACTGCGAAGGGAGGCTTGCCTGTCGCATCGACCGAGAACGAACCCGCCAACGTGCCGCCGAGGGCGTTCGTGGCGTCTGCTGCGAGTTTCTTCAGTTGGGTCATCTGCGGATCAGTCGCGCCTTTGGCGATCATCTTGGCGAACATGTCCATGGCCATGTCGTTGATCCGTGTCCACGCAGCGCTATCCACCGACGCGATGAAGCTGGCCATTGCGCCATTCTTGACGTACCGGACGAACGACCGATCGGGGGCGGCCGTGCCGCCCTTGAGGGTCTTGGCCAGTTCCGTCTCGGGGAGGGCTGTGAGCGTCAATCCGGCATTCAGCGCCGTTGCGTTGGGAGTGAGCGTCAGGCTCGCGGACTGGGCTTCCTGCATCAGCGTATTGAGCAGCGAGGCGTACCCGTCCATGATGCCCTCCATGCGTCCCATCATGGGTGGTCCGCCCTGTTCCTGCATCTGCTTGGACATCTCCTTGGCCTCCTGGATCTTGGCCTGGATCATCGGGCCGAACATCTTGGAGGCGGTCTGGATGTTGAGATAGGCCCACGCGGGCGAGCCCTGGGCCCGCTTGAGTTCGTTGGCGTCGAGTCTCTGAGCGAGAGACGTGGCCCCGCGGGGCATCCAGTTCTTCGCTTCGGTCAAGGCCTGTTTGTTCCCGGTTGTGGTCACCAGGGCGAACTCGCCGGCCTTGACCGCCGCAAGCTCCTGCTCTCCTTCCGGCCCGATCAGGGAGATGCCCTGCGCGTCAGGTTTCGCGACGTTCGGATTGCCGGTCACGAACTTCTGATAGTCGCTCACCGGAACGAGCACGCCGACCCGCGACGGATCGGGTCCCTCGCCGCCGGGGAGCGGACCGAACACGGCGAAGTTCCCGGCCATGTCGATCCCGTTCGGCTCCTGGCTACCCAGGAGCATGGAGATCTGGCCCATCGCCATCATGGACGTGCCGAATGGCAGGATGCCCATCAGAAACTGGTCCATCTGGGCCAGCGTGCCGTTGACGTTGTTGATCCGCACGCAGAACAAGGATTCCGCGGGCACGAGCTGCAACGGATCGCCCGACGCCGGCTGAGCCGCGTTGCCGACCCCTGCTGCGAGAAGCACGACCCCCAACACGCACGATAGGAACACCCTGTTGCCCTGACTCGACCGCTTCATTTCGCTACCTCCTGAGGATTCGATGTTCACGATCCACGACTGACTACTGCCCTGGTGTTGCACACGCGGCTCGATGCTCATCGAGACCCGCTGTCCATCCGTCACGCGCACGAACCTGCCGCGGACGAGTCTGCATGATAGCCGGCCGGCAGGGGATCGTCAATGGTCCCGCGCGATTCAGCCCACGATCAGTTCCGCGAGCGACCGCTTGGGCACGTGGTGAACGCCGGCGCCGTCGCGCCAGTACTTGATGCTCCCGTCCGGGCCCACGTCCTCGACCACCACCTGCTCTTGGGGTTTGCCCAGTGCGATGACGAGCAGGATCTCGTAGGCGGCCGGGATCGCCAGCGCCTTGCGAAGCTCCTCCCGCTTGACCAGGCCGACCATGCAGCCGGCAAGGCCTTTCTCGCGAGCCCCCAGCAGGATGCTCTGAGCCGCGATGCCGTGGTCGCAGCCGAAGGTGTGGTTGATCTGCGTATCGCCCAGGATGACGATGTAGGCGGCGGGTCGTTCCCCCTCGACGGGGCCTGGCCATTCCTTCAGGTATCCCGCCCACGCCAACGTCGCGAAGATCAACGCGTTCCTCTGCGGTTCGCAGGAAAGGAGGTACTTGAGCGGCTGCATATTGGCCGCCGACGCGGAAAACCTCGCCAGCTCCACCAGCTCTTCGAGCGTCCGACGTTCGACGGCGAATTCCTGATGGAATCGCCGGCAGCTTCGATTGCTGAGGATGAGATCTCGGATCATGGATGATCTCCGTTTCACGATTGGTCTGGTTGCTGAATCTCGACGGACAGACGATCTTCCGGAGAGAGCGTCTGACTGTCGTTCAATTCGATTGTGAGACGACCCCGGCTGATGAGGTCCCGGTGGCTGATTTCCTTGTCGTTCGCGCGGAGGGTGACGCGCGCGGCTGTCCACGTCTCCGGGACCGAGAAGGCGAGGGACTTGAGGGTCAGCCGGCCCCAGCGCAGCTCGATCGTCTCCCGCTGCACGTTGCCCTGGCGGGTCTGGGCGAACGATCCCCACCCTTCGGCGCCGGTGAACGCGGCTCGGAAGCTCTCCGGCGTCACGCGGGGCGCAAAGCCCATGTGTCCCCTGGGCCCGTCATATTCGAAGCCTGCCAGGGCGGTGAAGACGCCCCAACTGGCCATCGCGCGGGCGTAGTGATCGCCGCACTCGACCTCGTTGTACGGGTTGTGCCTGGCGGGGTGGTATCGCTGCTCGACCGCGTGGCAGATGGCCAAAGCCTCGGGGATCATGCCCTCCCAGACCATGTGTCCTGCGACCTGGTACTCGATCCCGGTCCAGACCTCCTCGCGGTAGAGGACACCTTCCTTGATGTAGGGGCTCTTGGGCCAGGTGCAGGTGAACAGGCCCGGCTCGCCCGGCAGGGCGAACCACCGATCGGGCGGGTGTACTTCGTTCTGCGGGCCGACGTCCGGCGCCCAGTTGTACTTCCAGATCGCAGCGAGAGCTTGCTTCACGTTCGCCGGCGGATAGATGTATCCGAGTCGGAGTTGATCGGCCCAGCCCTGGCCGAAGAGCTGGTCCGAGAGGCAGCCCTTCTCGTATTGGTGTTTCGGGTGCTTCTGGAGATCGACGACCTGGATGAAGTACTCGCCATCCCAGAGCCGCTCGATGCTGAGCCGGCTGCCGCTCTCGAAGATCGTGCGGCATCGCTGGGCGAATTCCGCATCGCCCATCAACCGGGCCATCTCCTCGCCCGCTCGCAGAGCCGCCAGATAGAGCGAGCCGACGAAGGTGTTCGGGCCTTCGAAGTTGATGTCGTACGTGTTGTGCTGGCTGTTCTCGATCAGGCCGTCGTCATTGCCGTCCTGCGAGATCGAGAATTCCAGGGCCTTCTTGATCCTGGGCCAGTTCCGTTCGAGAAAGGCGCGGTCCGGCGAGCACAGGTGCTCGCGATAGGCCTTCAGGATCGTGCCACACTGGCCGTCGGCCGCATAGGCGCGATTGCTCCGGAAGCCGACCAGTCCGCGGTCAGGGTCGAAGCCCTCGCCGAAGTCCTGCATTTCCCGGGCGCTGCGTTCGAGTTCGGGGAACAGGCGAGCGGGAGCGTGGGCGTAGTTCCAGACGTGCGTGCAGGTCCCCTCGCAGCAGCCGACGCCTTCCCAGGCCCAGAACCGGCCGCTCTGCCACCATTGACAGGTGCCCGTCGCGAGGTTGCTGACGGTCGAGTGCAGGCGGAACAGCAGCCAGCGGGGCAGCGTGCTGTCCTCGTAGAACGTCTGGCGCCACGTCCTCGTGTCACGGGTCAGGCGAATGTGGTTGTCGAGGACGTAGTGTGCGACTGCCGCCGCGCTGTCGAAGCGATTCGCGTACTCGTGCCCCTGCGGATGATTGGGGAAGAACCAGGCGAGGACGACCGTGAACGTGTAGGCGGCGCCGGGGTCCAGATAGACCGCTTCTGCGGCGGTCGCCATGCTGCGTTTCTCCGTGGCTCGATAGGTCTTCTGCTTTGCTGCGTAGAGTTCCTTGGTCCAGTCGCCCGCGGAGGTGAGGATGTGCTGGGTCTGCTCGGGCGGGACCGTGTCGTTGTTGAAGGCCAGCACGAGCGAGCCAATGTCGGGCAGCTTGTCGAACGGGCCCAGGTCCGCCTGATACGCTTCGTCCGCCAGCTCGATCTGGTCGATGTTGATGTGTCCCCAGCCGCCGGAGTTGCGGTCCACGATCTCGATCCTGGCGGTTTTGCCCTGCACGTCTTCGACGTTCCAGAAGTACCATTCGAGCTTCTCGTTGTCCTTGCCGGCCGCGGTCCGCACGACCTTGTCCTCGACGAGCAGATTGATGCAGGTCTGGTCCGCGTGGCTGCCGCCGCCGATGAGGAAGTTGACGTACTTGCGATTGACCTCGAAGGCAGGGGAGGTGAGCGTCCCGTGCGGCCGGTCGCCGCCCAGGTAGGTGTTCACCAGACCTTCGCCCAGGAATCCGCTGACGGACTGCTGGCTGGCGAGCGTGCCGTGGGCGGGGGCCTTGCCGAAGGCCTCGCCGGTGACGGTCCAGTCGCCGTAGTCCTTGCCCTCGAAGTCCGCCAGGACGATCTTGGCCCGTGGCTTCTCCACCTGCGTATTCGGCGCCTCCAGCGCCGTGTGCACGATCAACGTGCGATTGCGCTCGTCCACGAGTCGGCTCTGCCGCATCGCATGGACGGTCTTGGCGGAATCGAAGAGCACCGCGTTCTGAAGCCAACCCAGCACGCCCACGCGACGGAGCCGGTCGGAGGTGTTCTTGACGGTGATGTGAAAGACCGTTGCCGGCAGGGCGGAGTCCTTGGCGTTCAACGGGATGAACGGCGAGAACGCCTCCATCTGGACCTGAATCGGGAAGTCGTCCGCCTGGTAGCGGACGATGCCGATGGGGTATTCGCCTGCGAATTCGACCCGGCCGAAATCCTGGTTCAATGCGCGCACGAGGGTCTTGCCCTCGACTTCGACCGCGATCGCGAATCCGGAATCGACCGGCGAATCGGGACGGTACGTGCGATAGTTGTCCCGGCCGTAGCCGCTGAAGACGTGCTTGTTGAAGATCTGCCAGAGGCCGAGGGTGCCGTCCCCGCGAAGGTAGAGCTGGCCGGTCGCGATGCCGCCGACGGGCATGCCGATGGTTTCGAGTGATTCGCCCGAATACACGGCCCGCTCGCCTCTCTGGAGCAGTTGGGC
The DNA here is from genome assembly GCA_035342095.1 of Sedimentisphaerales bacterium. GTDB lineage: Bacteria > Planctomycetota > Phycisphaerae > Sedimentisphaerales > Anaerobacaceae > PLanc-01. The sequence continues at coordinate 15,291 of DAOQWL010000093.1, forward strand.
CGTGTAATCCTGCGGCAGACCCTTGTCCGCGGGCACGAGGTGCGAGATCGTCGCAGCCTCCTGTCCGGCGGCGATCAGACAGCTCCACAATACCATCGTACATGCGATTGCCATGATCTGATTCGTCCCGTGCTTTCTCATGATTGACTCCGCGTCAGGGGTTTCTGTGACAAAGGTTGCTGCGGATTTCAGTTATGGTTCTTGGTGATCCCAAGCCGAACGGCCAGCAGGGTCGGCTCGACGATGTGCAGGTTGTTCAGCAAGGGCTCGGTGTACCTGATGTCCCCGAATTCCGCGCCGTCGAAGTGGTGCTCCTTGCCGACGTGGTTGTTCCAGTCCACGCCTTCGGTGAGGAATCCCGTATCCCGCTGGTGGTGTCTGGCGATGGCTCGCAGGATGGTTAGGCCGTCCTGCTTGCACTGCTCGCTGGCGGTGTCCTCGTAGGCCTCGAACCAGGCGAGCGCCGCCTCGGCGTTCTCCCAGAGATACGCGGTGTCCCAGCTCTTCTCCATGTACAGCAGGCCTTGGGTCTGGACGCCGTTACGGTCCTCGGTCATCTTGAATTGGTCGAGTCCCGCCAGGCATCTGTCGTAGGCGAAGGCCCGTATGCTGTCGTCATTCAGGAGCTTCGCTGCCTGTCGCAACGTGCGGAACGCGACGGAATAGGCGACGCTCTCGTGCTCGTCGTACGTGTCGTGATTGATGCTGCCGAAGAACCCGCCTGCGTCGACGAAGACCTTCACGCTTCGTCGGATCGCTTCGCGGTAGTCGGCGAGTCCTCGCTGCGTGAGAGCGGTATTGAGTTGGATGATGAACAGGCCGTCGCCGCTTTTTTCGAAGAGGATGTCGCTGTCGCCATAGGCGTTCTGGGGATAGTGCTCGCCGTCGGGTTTGCACCGTCTCGGATACCAGCCGTTCGATGTGGGGCGGACGTTCCGATGAATCCAGTCCGCTGTCTTCACCGCGATGTTCCGCATGGCGGTCTTCCGCGGCTCGTCCACGAGGTCGCTGAAGACCAGCAGTTGATACGCGATCTTGGCCATCGAGCCGGGACAGAACCAGTTGCTCTTGTGCTGATAGTTCAGGCAGAACCGGTTGGTCGTGGTCTCGCGGTAGCCTGTGATGAAGCCGGTGTTGTAGTCGATGAAGCCGTCTTTGAGGACGTGGTCGAGCAGTCGCAGGGCCTTGGTCTGGAGTTCCGCGTCTTTCTCGTGCAGGCCGAAGGCGTGGAGTTCGCAGGCTCCGCCGACGGCGTTGGCCGCCCAGCCGGGACCTTCGAGGTTCCCGAAGTCGTGCCAGCCCATGACGGCGCCGTCTTTGTCCACGAAGCTGGACTTGCAGCACAGATTCCCGTTGTACTCGACCAGCGTCCGCTCCACCGTGAAGCGGACGCTGTCTCTTGCGGAATCGAGGATCGTATAGCCTGGGTCCTCCGGGAGGCTAAAAAGAGCCCCCAACGCGGGCCTGCGCGTTGGGGGTCTCCATACTCGTCGTCGTGCTTTCGAGCTTCACGTAGTCCAGTCCGAACATGTAGCTCTTGACGGCCTTCTCGTTGGCGCCGACGATCTCGACCTTGAGCATGTGGCGGCCCTCGCTCAGGTCGTGCGTGCCCATGTCGAGGACGCCGGTGGCGATGACGCCGTCGTTGAACAGGTCGATCGGGTTGCCGAGCTTGTTGCCGTCGAGGTAGAGCTGCACGATGCCGTAATCGATGGCCTTGGTGAGCTGCATCTTGACTCGATAGTTCCCGGCCTGGGCCACCGGGACCGCCAGTTCGAGCGTATTGCCCGGCTTGGCGCCGGTCCACCAGAGGTGCGCCTCGTTGCTCCACTGGTCGCCGTAGCCGGACATGTCCTGGACCTGCGTGTTGCCGCCGGTCTTCGAGAGGATCGTCATGTCCTCGCCTTCGACGGCGCCCTTGACCTTGAAGACCGCGACGGGCGTCCAGTAGCCTTTGCGCTGATCGACCGGGACGGGCTCATAGGGGTCCCGCTGTCCCGCGGCCTGATACCAGTACGTCGTGGAAGCATACAGCGTGGGCTTGGTGTTCGGATAGTACTTCTCGATGGCCGCTTCGAACGAGGTCTGGAACGGGACGTTGTCCGTGATGTGCCAGCGGTTGACCGAGATATGGCCCTTGTTGTTCATGCTGATCGTCTGGTTGTGATAGCAGTTCTGGAACAGCGTGGGATCGCACCAGGCATAGCCGAAGTAGTCCTCGGAGCCGGTGCCGAAGGTGGAGGGGAACTTCTCGCCGTCGACGAAGAACTTCTCGTCGCCCTCGCCCCACCAGCCGCCGCGGGGATTCCAGACGTGCAGCATGACGCCGCAGAAGCGACCGCGACCGTCGGTCTTGAGCATCGTCCAGTCGATCTTCCTTCGCTCGGGGTCCGTCGGCAGGAAGGCGTCCCGATGCCACTTGGCGTGGAATCGACCGAGCGTCTCGATGGGCTTGGTCAGCGGGGCGTGGCTGATCGCGAACTTGATCTTGCGCTCCTTGTCCCCGTCGTTGGTGACCTTGATCGTCGCGCCCTTCTGGAACGGCATGTACCAGCGGCAGTAGAAGCCGGCGTCGTTCATGCCCAGCGGGAACGAATCATACTGGTTCACGCCGGGGGCGGTGCCGAAGAAATCGCCCAAGGGGGCCCATACGCTTGGTTGCGACTGGCCGTCCCAGTAGATGTGCAGAGTCAGCTCGCGAAGGATATCCCGGTCGTCCGGCGATGCGGGCAGATCCAGGCTCGCGTTGATGCCGGTGATCGCTTGTTCCCCGTCGAGCTGCATGACCGTAACGGTCTTGCCCGGCGCGACGGTCACTTGTCTTGCCGCCTTCTCCAGTCCCCTGCGTCGGGCCTGCTGTCCACCGCGCTGAGACAACACCGCGTTGGCTCGCTCCAGAGCATGCTTCTCCTCGTCGGAGAGATTTCGCGTGAAGGTCGGCAGGATGGTGTCCTTCGGATAGGTCGTGTAGGTGAAGTGGTAGTAGGCTCCCCAGTCGCCCTCCGCGACGATCTTGCAGGACTTCTGGAAGGGGATGGGGACGTAGCAGTTCTGGCCCCGGGCGGCCTCGTGCACGAGCGCGGGGTAAACGAACGGCTCGTTCTCGCAGTTGAAGTAGCCGATGAAGGGCAGATCGACCACCGGTTCCGCCTGGCCGTCGAGGTAGATCTTCACATGGCCGTCCTTGGCCAGGGCCGACCAGGTCCGCCAGATGACCGCGGGCCCCTCGATCTCCGCGAAGACCAGCGTATTGCCCTCCTTGCGGATGATCCCGTTGCCGTCGCCGTTGGCGTCCCAGTTCCGGTACGTGCCCGAGGCCGCGTCGTACTTGCTGGCGCGGTCCCAGCTCGACTGCTGGGCGCACGTCTCGCCCGGCGCCGGCAGGGTGGCCAGGTACTCCAGGTCCGTCAGGCGATTGACTAGGTCGATGTAGGTCAGCTTCTGGGCCGCGCCGGCCTGTGTCGCTGCCAGCATCGAGATCGCGAGACAACAGCCCGCCAGGGAGTGGATGAACCGCGTGATGTTCTGCTCACTGATTCTCATTCTCTACCTCCTTTCAATGCGTTTGTTGCTGCCGCCGGATCGGTGGCGGAGGGATTTCATTTCCCACGGCGGCATTATAATGGCGAAGGCTCCCTTCCGCCAGCAAGTTCCCGTTTCGCGGGGACCCGCTGGCAGAAGAGAGCCTGTGATCCATCGTGACATGAGGGCTTGTGCCTGCCCTCGCAGTGGATGTGCCGGCTGCTACTGCCCGCTGTACTGGATCGGGCAGCCGTAGGGCGGAGTGGCGGGCATGCTCACCTTCTGGCCCGCCAGCAGCTCGGACAGAGCCTTGTCCACGTAATTGATGGTCCCGGCGCCCGGCTTGTCGCGTGCGGCGTTGTCGATGGCCCCCTCGTAGGCGATCGTCCCGTTCTTGTCGATGACGAACATGTGAGGCGTGCTTCTCGCGCCGTACAGCCGGCCGACTTGGCCGGACCGGTCGTCCAAGATCGGATAGGGCAGCTTGTGCTTCTCGGCATATGTCCGGTTGGCCTCGACCGTCGACACGCCGGTGCTGTTCACCGCCAGCCAGACGACCCTCTGGTCCTTGTACTTGGCCGCCAGATCCGCCATCGTGTGGGCGGTCTCATGGTGATACCGGGAGAAGGGACAATCCGGATTGATCCATTCGAGGACCACGATGCGTCCCTTGTAGTCCGACAGCTTGATGTTCTTTCTGCTGAAGCTGTCCAGCTCGAACTGCGGCGCCTGCCGGCGTCGATTCCGTGCGGCATCGACGCCGCCGCGTTCCGGGCGCTCCCGCCCGGCCCGTTGCAGCTCGGACTGTTGCTGTTCGAGATCGACCAGCGCCTTCTGAAACGCCTGCTGACGCGTGTCGATCAATGCCTTGACCTGGGTGGCGGTTTCGGTGGCCTTCTCCTTGATGGCCGTCTGCTGGATGGCCTGCAACTGGGCGATCATCGCTTTGTGGGCCGCCTTCAACTCGTCGATCTGTTGCTGGAGCTTCTGATGCTGCTGTCTGGGTTCGGTTGATTGTTGTGCCCCTGCGGCGTCGGGGGTCGTCGCGGTCGCGGCATTCGACCGTTGCCTCGGCCGCTCCGTCCTCTCCCGCGTCGGCGTCTGGCCAGGACCCGTGGAGGCCAACGCGAGAATCATCCCCAATGCACTGAGAGACAAGACCGTTCTGTTCATGTCGTTATTCTCCTGAACTGAATGTTCGTCACACCTCGGATCGCCGGGCTTGGAATGCCCCAGGCCGGGCGGGGATCGGGATTCCACCTCTGGCCTGGCGGGTCAGTGTACCTGTTTCTACTCTCGCAAGCTACAGGAAGTTCGCAGCGTGGGAGAGTGCAATCCATTCGTCTGGCAAGCGGGTGGAATCTGTCATGCTGAGGCGAAGCCGAAGCATCTGGGTACCGAATGAGACGTTTCGCCATTTGTGGGCCAGATCCTTCGCTGCGCTCCTAAGAAACTAACTCCCCGGAGTCTATATTGACCATGGCATA
>DAOQWL010000094.1:0-20050 GCA_035342095.1 Sedimentisphaerales bacterium
AAATGGGTTACGCGTTGGTCGATCTACACTCCGGTGAGGTAGTTTCTTAAGAGCGCAGCGAAGCAATCTTCCACTCGGCAGGTTGAGATTGCTTCGTCGCTGCGCTCCTCGCAATGACATTCACCGTTTTGAGATAGCTTCTGAGACTTCGGACTCGACACGCCAGATATCAAGCGTCGGACTTCGTCGGTTGACTTGTCTGTTCTGCCGGCGAGGGCGATGCCGCCTCCGCCTGTTCCGGCTCGCCCAGCACCCGCCACGCGGGCGGGACCAGTTCGGGCACGACCCAGGCGCTGCCGCAATGATGGCACTTCTCCATGTCCGGCCGGCGGCCCAGGCCACAGTTGGTGCACGTGACCAGCGTGACCTTCGGACGGGTCACGCGATACGCGATGTATGCCGGAAGGCCGAAAACAACGGTCCAAACAACCCAGATCTTCCGGGTTCTCCTGGCCAGTCCGATCCGAGCCGCGTCGCGGGCAATCCGTTCGGCGAGGAATCCAAAGAAGAACAATCCAGGTATCATGTAGCAGAAGACCCACGCAAGTCTCTCCCACCACATCACGTCGCCGCCCGCCCTGGCGATCATGGCGACGAACGAGTCCGGCAACAGAAGCACCGACCGAAAGCCCGCAGTCGCCTCCTGGTGTGGGCCCGCGAAATAGGACGCGAGCACGAGTACCGGCGGGTGCAGGCTCTCCACGATCAGCTTCGCACTGGTCAGGGCTCGAGCACCGGGAAGGTGGTAGTAAGCCGCCTGCGCGGAGGATCGCAGGGATTCTCCGACCCGGCCCGATGGGGATTTGCCGTATTCGCTGACCATCGTCCCACCACTCTCGATGACCCTGCCGTTCGGGTCGAAGCACGCCACCTGTACCGCCAGCATATCCCGAGATAGCGTCGCGACGGCACAGCCGCGATAAGTCCATTCAGGCCCCTGCCGAGCGTTACATACGCCGTAGGGGAGTGCGAAGTAGGCAACGACATCGTCCGGCGTGACCGGTCGAGCCACGCCGAAAGGCGACATCGGCGTCGGCAGGCGACCCGTGGCGCCGACGATCCGGAGCGTTTTCACGTCGAGCAGATCGATCCGCCCGGACGCATCCAGGACCAACACTCGATCGCCCCCGAAGTACTGCGTCAGGACGGGGGGCTCGACGTTCGTCGGGCACGGAACCGCCATATGGATTGCCCCGAAGTTCTTCTCGATGGCCCCGATCTGGACCGGACGATGGTTGTCCGCAGCGGCCAGTTCCGGGCCTTTCCGGACGGAAGATCCTCTGGCGTCCCATTGGATAGCGAAGAATCTCTTCTGTCCACGATCATAGACAAGCAACGACGATCCGGCGTAGGGGTCCGCAATCGGAGAGATGAATCGCCCGAATCTCTCGTCAGGCTTGTCGCCGGCCCCGTTCGGTCCCGCGTAGTGACGGAATCTGCGGTACGCCGGCTTGGAGTCGGACTCCTGAAGGTAGCGATCCAGCCCTTCGTAGACGAGCAGCCCCAGCGATGGATCGAAATCGAGCGGCTCCTTATCCGGATGTTCCTCTCGCAGACGGACCAGCCACAGCCACGCGTCGGACGCTAGGGGAAACGCGTGCGAACCCAGGTACTGCGCCGCGCCAAGGCCGCAGAAGAGCCGCTGAGTCTCCCCCATGGCCGCGGTCACGATCGCAGGCGCCACCAGATTCGGGTCCGTGCCCTCCTCGGTGGCGACACGACGCGACGGACGAATGACGACGTCGCGAGCCGACGGGGGCAGAAGGAGGTGCCGGTTGAAACTGCACAGCCACCGGGCCCAGAACAGACCGGTGCACAACAGAACCGTCGCGATCACGCCCGTCGCCAGGGCATTCACAAGGTATCGTCTCGATGTGTTCATGGTTTGTGCCCTACAAAGACGTGGAAACGAACTGGGACCCTGCGCGAAACAGCGCCGCCGCGATCAACAGCAGCAGGACCGCCATGGCATCGACGCCGAACCCCTTGATCCAGACCAAAGACGCCACAAGGGCCAACAAGAGAATACTGCCTATGAGCATCCAGGCGCGGCTTGTCCGCCAGCCGACCAGCAGCCCGATGCTGTAGCAGGCGAAGCCCGCCAGCGAGATCGTGACGGATACCGCCGCAAGCACGTGGTGGTAGGACGAAACCCGCGGGATGATCTGGCCGGGCAGGACCAGGGCCGTGATAACCAGCGGGATCACAGCGATCAGGAGGGTCAGCACGCCCACGAGAACCCTGGCAAGGAAGATCTGCCCGCGCGTGACCGCCAGTGTGGAGAGCAGGACGGAGATCCGGCCCGCCCGGTCCGCGTGCATCTGTACGGTCCCCAGACAGCACAGACCGAGGAACAACCCGGTCATCAGGTTGGCCGTCAGCGCAAGGCTGATCGGCGCCGGGACCCCCCACCAGGACGACACGGCCGCGATGCAGATCATGACCACGCTGAAGAAACAGGGCAACGCGATATAGAGCAGTTGGTCTCGAATCTCTCGACGGATGAGGGTCAACACATTACACCTCGCTTTCCTGCGGCGCCGCGGCCGACGCAGGTCTCGTGCATTCAATGAAGATGTCTTCGAGCGTCATGGGCATCTCGGTGCAGCTCTCCAGGCCGAACGTCTGGAGAATGGCCTGCTTCTGTGGGTTCCAGTTGGCGACGGTCAGAACCATCTCGCGGCCCATCGCCTGCTGATTGATGATGCCTGTGAGATACAGATCTTCCGGCGTCCGCTCGGGGAAGATCACCCGCAGCTTCTTGACCCGGCTCTTGAGCTCGTCCAGGCTGCAATCGACGACGAGCTGGCCCGCGACGAGGATTCCGATGCGATCCGCGATTCGCTCGACGTCGGCCAGGATGTGCGAGCTGAAGAGGATCGTCCGCCCCTGCCGCTGGATCACGTCGATGGCCAGTTCCAGGAACTGCCGGCGGGCGACAGTGTCCAACCCGAGCGTCGGGTCGTCCAGGATGACCAGTTCAGGGTCGATCGCCATCGCGAGGGCCAGGTTGAGCTGCGCCCTCATGCCGGTGGAGAGGTCCTTGACCTTGCGGTCCATCGGAAGGCGGAAGGTCTCCATGAGCTGGCCGAAGAACTCGTCGTTCCAGTGCAGGGACAGGCCCTTGCACAGGCCGATCAGGCGAGACACCGTGTAGCTCTGGATCAGGTGGTGCCCCTCCGCGACGTATCCGACCCGCCCATGCGCGTTCGCGGACAGTCTTGTGGAGTCTTCGCCCAGGACGAGCGTCCGGCCGCGAGTCGGGGGTTCCAGGCCCAGCAGGATGCGGATCACGGTCGTCTTGCCCGATCCGTTGCGGCCGAGCAGGCCGTAGATGCATCCGCGAGGCACGCGCAGGCTGACGCCGTCCAGAATGCACCGCCCGTCGTAGTACTTCACCAGTTCCTCGATGACAATCGGGTTGTCTGTCATACCGATCCTCTCTCATTCCGAAGTCAGGTTGAACTTCTCCACCGCCGCGTTGAACCAGTCCGCCAGTGTCTGTTTGTCGATCTGCATGTGGAAGGCCGACACGACGATCCGCTCCAGTTCGTCACAGACGAGCTTGCGGCGCACCGCCTTGCTCAGGACGCTGTCGAGATTGGCGACGAACGCCCCGGCGCCGGCCCTCGTGACGATGATCCCCTCCTGCTCGAGCTGGCGGAAGGCCTTCGCGATGGTGTTCGGATTGATCGCAAGCTGCAGGGCGAGCTGGCGAACCGTGGGAAGCCGCTCGTCTTTGACCAGGCGGCCCAGGGCGATATCCCGCTTGACCTGGTCGACGATCTGCAGGTACACGGGCCGGTCCGATGCGTTGTCGATTCGAAACTGCATGGGGCACCTTTAGTTGTACTACTACAACTAATACAAGTGTACCGCAGCCCGGTTCGGTCGTCAAGCGGAATCCTCCAGATTTTTTTCTGGTTCCTCACGGAATTCCGGGGACGCCTGTCGGAAGGAAGAAACGGACATCGGCAAGAAGCCACCCAAGGTGGCAGATTTCGCGACGTCGGTCATGTGATCGGCAGGATGCCCGGTCGGACAAGTCAGACGAGGACGTGCGCCAAATCCGTGAAGCCGTAACAGGAAACAAGAAGCCGCTTCTGTTACCTTCTCGCGCGAACGAGCGAGTTCATGCCTTCATCGTGGTGGACCAGCTCGATGTCAGAGAAGCCAGCGGATTCCAGATCTTCGCGGAACTCATCGAATGTGAACGTGCCGCCGCCTTCGGTACCGACGAGCATGTTGACTGCGAACAGCGCCCCGGCGGGCGGCTGGGTCCGACACGAGTCCATCACGACGTCGCGAATCACAAGAACGCCATCCGGCGTCAGTGCGTCGTGGATCCTCGCATAGAGGGCTCGATTCTGCTCGCGGGAGTTCTGGTGGGCAATCGCACTGAGCCAGGCAAAGTCGGCGCCGCCGGGCATCGGGTCGATGTTGTAGTCCCCTGCCACGAGGGTAACTCGGTCGGCCATAGCGGCACGGGCAAGCCGTTCCCGGGCCAACGAGACGACATCGGGCAGGTCGAACAACACCGCAGTCGCGTCGGGCACAGCCAAGAGAAATGCGATCGTCCAGGTGCCTGATGCGCCGCCGATGTCCAGCATCCGCTCGAATCGCATCGGCATGAGTCTCACAATGACTTGCGGAGCCATGCCCTCGGAGAAGCTGTTCATCGCTCCGATGAAGGACTCGCAGTCGGCGGCCTCACCTCGGATACTGGGCATCCGCTCGGCGGGCCGGCCCGTCCGCACGACCCGGGCAAGCTCGGCCCAGCGGCGCAGGCAGTTGGCCTGATGACGCACCGCGGGCAGGACACTCCTGGGCAAATCCTCCGTCAGCAGTTCTGCGACATCCGCAGGGATTTGATACTGGTCGCCCTGCTTGACCAGCAGATCGAGAGCAACCAGAGCATCCAGGAGCACGACCGTCGCCTGGGGATCGGCTTCGATGGCATGGGCGAGGGCCGCCGCGGTGGCCGGCGCCCCAGCCAGCGAGGTGAACACATCGAGGTCCGCCGCGGCAGCGATGACGCAGGCCGCCTGGAATCGTCGCACAGTCCCCAAGAGTCCGTCTGCGGTCCATGTCCTGGGCATCGGTGCAAGTCCTTCCCTGAGCCTCCGTCGGCTCCGGCTAGTCGAGCGACTCGACGTAGATGTTGCGGAACTCGATCGGGCTGCCTTCGCTCTGCAGGCAGATCCAGCCGGAAGTGACGCTGGCTCCCGTCCCCTCGTTCTGCACGACGCTATTCACGAGGCAGCGAATCGTGTCCCCCTGGCAGTAGATATCGTAGCTGTTCCACTGGCCGGCGGGGACTTCGCTGGTCGGCATCTTCTTCTCGATCACCACGAATTGCCTGGTCGCATTCGCACGGTCCACACCATCGACCGAGATGCCGGTCCCGTTGATGAGGACCAGGTCGCCGGCGCTGGCGGCTTTGAGCTGGCACTCGATGCAGGCAGGCCAGACCTTGTCCTCGCCGTTGGCATGGAGGAGCACGCCGCTGTTGGTCGGCTTCTCGGGCCATCGCCACTCGACGTGCAGATGGTAGTCGCTGTAGCTATCCGTGGTGCGGATGTAACCGTTGGGCTTGCCGACACAGTAGAGATTGCCCTCGCGGACCCGCCAGACCTCGTTGACATCCACGGCGGGATCAGCCAGCACCCGCGTCCAGCCGGTGAAATCCTTGCCGTTCCACAGCACGGTCTTCTTGCCGGCCGACTTGCCCCCCAGCGAGCCATGGCAACCCGCGAGAACCGCGAGATAAGCCAAGCCCACAATCGCCAATCTGGTTCTGCCCGTTGTCCGCACCATAATCCTGCCCTCACAAACGCAACCGATTGTCCTGCCTCGAAAACCTCACAACAAGACGGGCGGCACCTTGTATCAGCCCATCTGCCACTCTTTACCTCATTCGCAGGATCTCGGTCAACGAGAATCTGGTCACTCTGCAGGAGGTCGCAACTACGGTCATGCGCCGGATGGGAGGCTACTTGGGAGGTTCGGCTCGCAGGTGCTGTTGGGCCCAGACGGACAGTCCCGACCCCACGAGGAGCACGGCGCCGAAGAGCAGTTGGATGCCGTTCATCCGCTCGCGAAAGAGGATGCTCGACATACTGAAGACGACAAACGGCTGGCCGAGGACCACCAGCATAGGAATCGTCGCGCCGATCCGCCGGATGGCCGTGTAGTAGAAGACGTGGGCCAGCGCGATGGCCGCGATGGACGAAATCAACACCGCACCCCAGCCTCGCACGTCGAGAGTCAGAGCCTGGGAGGGTTCCCCGAAGAGAAAGGCACAGACCGACAGCCCGACCGCGGCGTAGATGCTCATCACCGAAAAGCTCGCTCGCGGATCGATGTCCTGAAACGCAACTCGCACGGAGATCGTGTACACCCCCCACATGAAGGCCTGCGACAGCGCAAGGACAATCCCGGTGAGCGTGCCCGCAGCCGAGAAATCGTCCTTGAAGGCGACGACGCCGACCAGACCGCCCAGGGACAGCAGCAGTCCCAGCCAGAACCGGACGCTTCGCATGAGCGGCCTCTCCTCGCGAAAGACGATCAGCGAGAAGCCGGCCACCCAGAGGACGGAGGTCTTGGACAGCATCGTCATGAACGCCGGGCCGATGTAGTAGAACCCGGCCGCCCAGAGACTCTGCATCGTGATATTCGCGACGGAGGGCAGCAGCGCCCTGCGCCAAGTCTTCGCGGCGAAGGTCCCCCTGGCCGTCGAGTGCAGAAGGAAAGGCAGCCAGAACAAGCCGGCCACCACATACCGCAGGGCATTCTGCGTCCAGGAATCCACCTGACCCGCGAGGTACTTGATGAAGAGCGGGCCGATGGACCAGCCGACAAGCGCCCCGAGGGTCGCCGCGGTCGCGACCATATCGATCCGGCCGATCCGCGTCGAGTGGCTCATCGAAGCATCTCGACAACGATCCTCGCGGTCTCCTCGCTCGCCTTCCTGCGTGTCAGAGGCTCGACCACATCGATCAGCTCGTTGCTGATTCGCGTCAGTTCCGTGCGATCCTGCAGAGTGGCATCGACTCGCTGGAGGATCGGCTCGATGGACGTGAAGTACGGCATGAATTCCGGAACGACCTCCCGGTCGGCCAGGAGGTTCACCAGCGTGAAGAACTTCGCATAGACCAGCCATCGCCCGATCAGGTGCCACAGGAACCGGTTCGTCTGGTACAGGATCACCATGGGACAGCCGCAAGAGCCCACCTCCAGCGTCGCACTGCCGCTGGCGACAATGGAGAAGTCCACCTGGGCCGCGGTGCGCCGGACCGTATCGACGGAGTACTCGCAGACGAAGCCCGGGATTTGCGTCTGCTCCAGCAGTTGCCGTCGCTCGTCGCTGGCCGCGACCACAACGAAGCTCGCGTCCCGGTACTTCTGCTTCAGTCGGACCGCGATCTCCTGCATCGGCTTCCAGAGCGACGCGATCTCCGCCAGTCGGGAACCCGGCATCAGGGCGATCCTGGCACGGTTGGGATCGAAGCGAGAGTAATCCTTGCGAAAACCCGTCAAATCGCTCGGCAGTCCATCCAGCAGCGGATTGCCGACGAAGGAGGCATCCACACCTCGCTCCCCAAACCACGCCTCCTCGAACGGCAGCAGGCAGCACAGCTTGTCGCAGAGCCGCCGGAGTTTACGGATTCGCCAGCCCCCCCAGGCCCAGAGCTGCGGCGCGACGTAGAACAGGGTCTTCACGCCGGCCTGTTTGGCAGCCTTGGCGACGTGGAAATTGAACGAGGGAGAATCGCAGACGATCATCAGATCGACGGGATGTTCCTGCAGGTACCGCCGGACCCGTCGCACGAGCCTGTAGAAATGCCCGACGTGGGCGATAGCGGTGTAGGTCATGACCGCCCTGCCGACGGTGCTCTCGATGACCTCGCAGCCAGCAGCCGCCATCTTCGGTCCGCCGATCCCCACGAACTCGGCCTCCACGCCGGCCTTCTTGAGCGCAGCGATCAACCCCGCACAGTGCACGTCGGCACTGGGGTCATTCACACTGACGAACACACGTTTGGTCTTCCCATCGGCCATAGCTGTGAACCGCCAATTTCTACCACCGCCGAGGTAAAACATCAATTGCCAACAGAATCTCTTGACTTCTTCTCGAACACTACGTAACTATGTGAGTATATTGTCACATAGTTGGAGTTACACGATGATCGACAAGACAAAGGCCCTGCTGTTCGAGCGGCAGGCGGAGATTGCCAAGGCGGTGGCGCACCCGCTTCGAATCGCGGTCCTCGACTTCCTCAAGGAGGGCGAGAAGTGCGTCTGCGAGATCGCGGAGGAGATCGGCTCGGAGCGGTCAAACGTCTCTCGGCACCTGACGCTGATGGTCCGGGCAGGCGTGCTGAGTTGCCGCAAGGACGGGCTTAAGGTCTTCTACACGCTCAAGACCCCCTGCGTCGCCGACTTCCTGGGCTGCGCCTGCCGGGTGCTCAAGCAACAGGCCAAGGAAAACGAGAAACTGCTGTCGTCGCTATGACGGAGATTGGGAATGGATTTCAAGAGTGAGGGGAAGAAGCTCCTGCTGATCGTCGCGGCGTTCCTGGCGTTCTTCTATCTGCCTGTGGGCAGGCCGCGATTCGACAGCGCCGTGATGGAATCGCTACAGCTCGTCCGGTGGTACGCCCGCGAGCACGTGCTGCTGTGCCTGGTGCCGGCTTTCTTCATCGCGGGAGCGATCTCGGTCTTCGTCAGCCAGGCGTCGGTGATGAAGTATCTCGGCGCCAAGGCCAACAAGATCCTGGCCTACGGCGTGGCTTCCGTCGCGGGCAGCGTCCTCGCGGTGTGCTCGTGTACGGTGCTTCCCCTGTTCGCAGGCATCTACAAGATGGGCGCGGGCCTTGGTCCCGCCACCGCGTTTCTCTACTCGGGTCCCGCGATCAACGTCCTGGCGATCATCCTGACCGCCCGCATTCTCGGTGTGGAACTCGGGATCGCCCGCGCGGTCGGAGCGGTTGTCTTCAGCGTCATCATCGGCCTGCTGATGCATCTGATCTATCGCAAGGAGGAGGCCGCGAAAGCCGCGAGTCAGGCCGCCATGCCCGAGCCCGTGGCAGCAAGGCCGCTGTGGAAGAACGGCCTGTACTTCGCGTCCATGGTGGGAATCCTCGTCTTCGCCAACTGGGCCCGCAGCGGGGACACGCGGGCTCTGTTCTTGTGCTGTCCCGGCGGACTGGAGACCTACGCCATCGAGGGGAGAATCGTCGAAAGGACCGATCTGTCCATAACGCTGGTGGACACCAAAGGGCAGACACGAACCATGTCGGCGCCGCTCCTGCAGGGCGTCGAGAACCTAGAGAAGAACAGCGTCAGCGAGTTGGTTTACCAGTTCCGCTGGGCCCTCGTACTGGCGCTGCTGGCGGCCTTCGCCTTCATGGTCACCCGGTGGTTCCGCCGAGATGAGTTGGCAGAGTGGGTGGGGGCGACGTGGGGCTTCGCCAAGCAGATCCTCCCCCTGTTGCTGTTCGGCGTCCTCATCGCGGGCTTTCTGCTCGGCCGCCCCGGGCCGGACCACGAAGGGATCGTCCCGGTAACCTGGGTAAACCGGGCAGTCGGCGGCAATTCGCTTCGCGCGAACCTGCTCGCGTCGGTGGCCGGGGCGTTCATGTACTTCGCCACATTGACCGAGGTGCCCATCGTTCAGGGACTCATGGGTTCCGGGATGGGCAAAGGACCCGCACTGGCTCTGCTACTGGCGGGTCCGGCCCTGTCGCTTCCCAGCATGTTGGTGATCCGCTCGGTCATGGGGACCCGGAAGACCCTCGTCTACATAGTGCTGGTGGTCGTCATGGCCACGATCACAGGCATGATCTTCGGCGCGTTGTTCTAACCTCTGGGAGACATACACATGAAGAAACTGCAGATCCTGGGCACGGGGTGCCCGAAGTGCAAGAAGCTGGCGGAGAACGCGGACGCCGCCGCCAAGGCAGTGGGCATTGAATACACGCTGGAGAAGGTCACCGACATCAACGAGATCATGAAGTTCGGCGTGATGATGACTCCGGCGTTGGCCGTAGACGGCCAGGTGAAAGTCGTCGGGAAAGTTCCCTCGCCGGATGACATCAAGAAGATGTTGGCGTGAACAGCCGGCAACAGATAGAAAGGGCAATCGATGAGTTCTCAGCAATCGTGTGGATGCGGCGGCGGGCCGAAGTTGATCTTCGCGTGCAGCGGAGCAGCGGATGTGGGCGAAATCGCCGACCAAGCCGCTAGGAAACTGACTCGGGAGGGAGCAGGACGCATGTTCTGTACGACCGGACTGGGCGGGCGGATCAGCGGTATTCTCAAGACCGCGGAGGCGGCAGACAGCATCCTTGCCATCGATGGCTGTCCGCTCAACTGCGTCAAATCCAGCCTGGAGCAGGCAGGGTTCAGCACCTTCAAGCACCTGCAACTGGCGGATCTGGGTCTGGAGAAAGGCAAGAGCCCTGCGAGCGAAGAGAGCGTCAACAAAGCGGCAGCCAGGGCAAGAGAAATGATTTGCTCGTAGAGAGGGCTGCAAATGGTCGGTCGATGCATTCTCCTGATGGCGGTGTGTTGGTCGTGTCTGGGATGTCAGGCGGGTGACGTTTCAACTCCCCAGGCTGCCAGGTCATCAATGGGTGATCCGCCCACTGCGGCGGTTCTGACTGAGCCTGCTTCACGTACCTCCATTGTGTACGTCTACTATTTCCACCGGACCTTCCGCTGCATTTCATGTCAGATGATGGAGGACCTGGCTGCCCAGACCATGGAGCAGCACTTTGTCCAACAGACTCAGAAAGGCCGGGTGGTCTGGATGACGGTAAACATCGATGAGCCAGAGGGGAAGGCTCTTGGACAACCGTTCAATGCGCGAGGAAGTGAGCTTGTGGTAGCTCGGATGGAAGACGGCGTCTGCAAGGACTCTAAGAGACTGGACGAAATATGGGGGCTCAAGGATCAGCCGGAGGTCTTCTCGCAAGTGTTGGTCGATGAGATCAAGGCACGTCTGACCCCCGTGCAGAGCAGGTAAGATGGTGGCGATACTGGCTCAGCATTGTTGCAGGGACGGCAAGGCGAGCATTCCGATCCTGCTGGCTACGGCGGCAGGAATGTGGTGTATCTTCGTCTGGGTCCCTTCGGTACTGAGATCGAAAGGAGATGGTGCCATGAGTAAGGCGGTGAAAATCCTGGTCGTTGTGGGACTGATCCTGGCTGTGACGGCGATTATCACAATCAAGCAGCGAGGAAAGGAAGGCGATTCCGCAGCGGGTATGATTGCTCCGACCGCGGCCGCCGCGCCCCAGGGATCGGGTTTGCCCCGCCTGGTGGATCTGGGGGCCGACAAGTGCATTCCGTGCAAGATGATGGCCCCCATCCTGGAGGAACTGAGGGAACAATACAAAGGCCGGCTGGATGTGGTCTTCATCGACGTATGGAAGAATCCGAGCGCCGGCGAAGAGTACGGCATCAAGCTGATCCCGACGCAGATCTTCTTCGACGCCGCCGGGAAGGAACTCTTTCGTCACGAGGGCTTCTTTGCCAAGGAAGACATCCTGACCAAGTGGAAGGAGTTCGGGGTAGACTTGTCGGATACTTCGACACAGACGGCTGCCTTTGAGCGTCTCACGCCGGCCAAGCAGGACGAGCGTCCGAAAGACACCATCTGCTACATGTGCGACGGGGATATCAATGCCAAGACCCTCGTCACTGTCCAGACAGAGAAAGGGCCGGTTCGGCTCTGTGGTCCGCACTGCTACTTCATCATGTACTCGTGCCTGACGGAGGACAAGGCCGGCTTCGAGGAGAAAGTGACAGTCACGGATTGGGCGACGGGCAAGCCAGTCCCGATCACCGAGGCTGCGTTCCTCTCTGGTGAGGAGGAAACCACCGGCAGACCGTGGGTCAAGGCTTTCGCCGCAAGAGATGCTGCCGTGGCAGAGCGCGCTACCCGTGGAGGAAGCATCCTGGCATTGGAATCGCTCGCACAGAAAGAAATGTCCCACCGCTGCGGGTTCTGCGACCGCGCGTGTTATCCGCAGGACGCCGCAGAGGTGATCGTCGAGGGCGCCGTACACACCTGGGGCTGCTGCTCCCACTGTGCCCTGGGCGTTGCCGCTCGGATGGGCAAGGACATCGAGGTGCGCGAGAAAGACCGCCTGACAAAACAGCCGATTGTCGTCAAGACGTTCGAAGGAAAGGTCGCTTCGCTGGAGCCGGCAACCGCGGTCGCATGGTTCGGCCAACGGCAAAAGGCCGATGGGACCTGGGCATCCGCCGGGTGTTTCCACCAGGGCTTCTTCACGAACGCCGACAATCTCAAGAAGTGGGTGGAGCAGAACCCCTGTGAGACCGGCAGGCTCATCAGCATCAGCCAGGCGCTGGCCGACAAGATGAAGCTCTCGCCCGAGCAGATCAAGAAGGCCTGCAAAATCGGCGAGTGCTCGCCCAAGTAGGAGCGGAGTAGTCGAATGGAAAAGCTCTTCACCACATTGACGCACGCCGTCGAGGGCACGCCGGCAATCGCCGTGACCGCGGCATTCCTCTGGGGAATCCTCAGCGTCCTGCTGAGCCCGTGCCACCTGGCGAGCATCCCGCTGATCGTAGGCTTCATCGACAAGCAGGGCCAAATGTCCACGCGGCGGGCATTTGCTATTTCGGTCCTTTTCGCAGGAGGCATTTTGGTCACCATCGCCCTCATCGGCGCGATCACGGCCGCCGCAGGGCGGATGCTGGGCAACGTGGGACCTTATGGCAACTACCTCGTCGCGATCATCTTCTTTCTCGTCGGCCTGCACCTGCTCGACGTAATCCCAATGCCCTGGTCCGGCCCGGGCCAGGTCGGCATGAAACGCAAAGGCCTGCTCGCGGCACTGATCCTGGGCTTGGTGTTCGGCATCGCCATCGGTCCCTGCACGTTCGCCTACATGGCCCCGATGCTGGGCGTCACCTTCAAACTCGCGGCTACCCAGGCGGCATATGGAGCCCTGCTATTGCTCGCCTATGGCGTGGGCCACTGCTCGGTGATCGTGGTCGCCGGCACCTCGACCGGCTGGGTCCAGCGGTATATGAACTGGAACGAGCACTCCAGAGGCACTATCATAGTCAAACGAATCTGCGGCGTTCTCGTCTTGCTGGGCGGCCTGTATCTGATCTACGCCGCATAGAGAGAATGGGGTGTCCCAAGGTATTCAGACTACAATCAGATGAAGGAGTACAAAGAATGAACAGAAGGGAATTCCTCACCGTCACGCTCGCTGCAGGGGCAACCACATCGACGGCCGCCGCGGCTGAAGCCGGGAAGACCGTCAAGATCATCGGCGTCTCATGCAGCCCGCGTAAGGGAAAGACCACGGCGGCTGCATTGAGCATCTGCCTGGAAGCCGCCAAGGCGGTCAATCCGAGCGTGACCACGGAGCTGATCGAGCTGGCAGGCCGCAACATCGGCGCCTACGATCCCGCCGATCCGAAGGCGGTCCAAGGCGGGTTCGCCGAACTCATCCCGGTCCTGTCCAGTCCGGATGTGGCAGCCATCGTGGTCGGAACGCCCGTCTACTTCGGCAACATGAGTTCCCTGTGCAAAGCGTTCCTCGACCACTGCATGGTCTTCCGCCAGAAGGAGTTCGCTCTGTCCGGAAAGGTGGGCGGCGTGGTGGCGGTGGGCGCCGGACGCAACGGCGGCCAGGAGTTGACCCTCCAGTCCGTCCAGGCTTCCCTGATGGGCCAGAACATGATCGTCGTCGGCGACGGCCGGCCCACCAGCCACTTCGGCGCCACGCTGATGAACACCGACGACGACATCAGCAAGGACGAATTCGGAATCAACACCGCCAAGAACCTCGGTCGGCATATTGCCGAAGTCGTCCTGAAGCTTACGTCCGGCGCAAAATAGGCGCCCTCAGGCACAACTGTAATCTCGGCGAGATAATCACCCGTGCCGCAGGCGTCGATGCGGCAGCGGTTATCTGGCTCATGGAATCCATGTGGGATGAGCACCGTCAGGCGATTGACTGGCTGAACCGAAGAACAGATGGGGAAGTACACTCCTCGTGCGCAGCAAGGGCAGAACACCGTTTTGGCAACGCAATACACCTTGACGTTGTAGCATTATAATGTTAAGCTGTTATGATGTTATAGGCTCGGTTCGAGTTTAGGAGGTGTCGCATATGGCGTCGTTGAGCAAGAGAGCCACTGTGTATTTCGATCCGGCAATCCACAGAGCACTGAAGATCAAAGCCGCAGAAACAACACGATCCATCTCGGACATCGTCAACGACGCCCTGCGTCGCGAGTTGGCGGAAGACGAGGAGGATTTGCGAGCTTTCGAGGAACGGGCCAAGGAACGGAGGTTCTCCTTTGACAAGGTTCTCAAGGACCTGAAGGCCAATGGCAAGATATAGGCTCGAAATCACGTCGTCGGCCGCCAAGGAACTATCCGATATCCCCCGAAAAGACCTACGACGGATCGTGACCAGGATTCAGGCCCTTGCCGACGATCCTCGTCCCCCGGGAAGCAAGAAGCTCTGCACACAGGAGAAATACAGAATCAGACAAGGCGACTACCGAGTCCTGTACCAAATTGAGGATGACATTCTGGTCGTCTACATCGTCAAGATCGCCCACCGGCGAGACGTCTACCGCTGACCTGCCGCTTTCGGCTTCTGATCCTGCACCGACTTGAGCCTCTGAGAATCGAACATTTTTCCAGTTGACTCGTAAAATGCCATGCATATAA
Source organism: Sedimentisphaerales bacterium (assembly GCA_035342095.1). Classification (GTDB taxonomy): domain Bacteria; phylum Planctomycetota; class Phycisphaerae; order Sedimentisphaerales; family Anaerobacaceae; genus PLanc-01. Next base: position 14,732 of record DAOQWL010000094.1, read on the forward strand.
TTCGTCATATGGCGAAATCTGGTAGGTGAGTATGCGCGAGATTCTGGAGATCGCCAAGGCGATAGCCGATGGGAATCGGCTTCGCGTCCTGATGGCGCTGGCGGGCGGCGAGCTGTGCGTCTGCCAGATCGTCGAGCTGCTGGAACTGGCCCCATCGACCGTGTCCAAGCACATGTCCATCCTGCGCCAGGCAAGGCTCGTTGAGAGCCGCAAGGATGGGCGATGGATGCACTATCGACTGCCCGGCCGCGACGCACCCAAGGCCGTCAGGGAGGCCGTGAGGTGGGTCCAACGCTACCTCGCCGGATCGCCCCAGACGGCCCACGATCAGAAGAGACTGAAGATGGTTCTCGCAATGGACCCGGAGGAGATATGCCGGAAGCAGTGCAGAAGCTGAAGGTCCTGTTCCTGTGCACGGGCAACTCGTGTCGGAGCCAGATGGCCGAGGGCTGGGCTCGACACCTCAAAGGGGGTGTGATTGAGCCGTACTCCGCGGGCATCGAGACGCACGGACTCAATCCGAACGCCGTGAAGGTGATGGCCGAAGCCGGCGTGGATATCTCCGCCCAGCGGTCCAAGCACGTGGACGAGGTCCGGGGCATCCCCTTCGACTACGTCGTGACGGTCTGCGACAACGCCCGCGAATCGTGCCCCCTGTTTCCGGGTAGAGCGAAGGTCGTGCACGTCGGTTTCGACGACCCGCCCAGACTGGCGGGGCAGGCGAGAAACGAGCAGGAGGCATTGGACTGCTACCGGAGAGTCCGCGATGAGATTCGGCAATTCGTTGAGTCCCTGCCGGACTGTCTCAAGACATGAATACGTAATCTGTTAAAGAATCTGCGATGACAGGGAATGCAGAATCGAGCGAAGGCTTCCGTGAGTCGATCCGAGAAGGGTACGCGAAGATCGCCAGGGGTTGCGGCGGAGGTTGTTGCGGCGCCGCCAATCTCTCGCAGCTCGCACGGACATCGGGGACGGGTGAGTCACTGTACACGTCAGCGGTCGGCGAACTGGTCGCCATCGGCGCCACCGTCGCAGCCAACTGCGAGGCCGTTTTCAGATACCACTCCGCACAGGCCCGCAAGCTCGGCATTTCGCAGCAGGACATGGCCTGCGCCGTGACCATGGCGCAGAAGGTGAAAGAGGCGCCAGCCCGCGCGGTCCTGGATCTGGCGAATGAGCTGCTGGGATGCACCGCCTCGCCTGAGGACGCAGGCGTCCCTCCTGCGGGCGCCTGTTGTGGAGCACGGAGGAAATCAACTGCGGACGCACAGGAAAGGACACAATGATATGATCGGACAGACTGCCGTCGCGGCACACGTCAGAGGATTGGGGTTCTTCGAGCGGTATCTGACAATATGGGTCGCGATGAGCATCGCTGCGGGCATCGGGCTCGGCAAGGTCGCACCTGAAATCGCAAAATCGCTTGACGCGATGGCGATCCGTGTCGGCGGCGCGCCGGTCGTGTCTATCCCCATTGCGGCGTGCCTGTTCTTCATGATGTACCCCATCATGGTCAAGATCGACTTCGCGAACGTGCTGAGAGCGGGCAAGAGCATCAAACCGGTCGGCCTGACCTTGTTCGTCAACTGGGCCATCAAGCCCTTCACCATGTACGCCATCGCGGCGTTCTTCCTGGGAACAGCTTTCCACGGGCTCATCGGGCCAGATGCTGCAGACTTGGTCAGAATGCCCTTCGGTGTGGACCTGCCGGTCGGGGCAACCTACGGCGTCGGCACCGTCGTCGAGAACGACGGCGTCAGGATGCTCCAGGTGCCTCTGTGGCGAAGCTACCTCGCCGGCTGCATCCTGTTGGGCATCGCCCCGTGCACCGCCATGGTCCTGGTCTGGGGCTACCTCGCCCGGGGCAACGACGCACACACGCTCGTCATGGTCGCGATCAACTCCCTGACCATGCTGTTCCTCTATGGGCCGTTGGGCGGGTTCCTCCTGGGCGTCGGCAGGCTCCCGGTCCCCTGGCAGGCGCTGCTGCTGTCCATCGCAATCTACGTGGCCCTCCCCCTGGCGGCCGGCTTCTTCTCGCGCAGGTGGATCATTGCGGCCAGGGGCGAGGCATGGTTCCGCGAGCGATTCCTGCACATCCTGACGCCGATCACAATCTGCGCCCTGCTGGTGACCTTGGTCCTGCTGTTCTCCTTCAAGGGCGAGACCATCTTGAACGATCCCCTGACCATCCTCTGGATCGCGATTCCGCTGTTCCTCCAGACGATGCTGATCTTCGGTCTGGGTTATGTGCTGTCGAAGGCACTCAAGCTGCCCTATGGGGATGCCGCACCGTCGGCGATGATCGGAGCATCGAACCACTTCGAGGTCGCCATCGCCACTGCGACGATCCTGTTCGGCCTGTCGAGTGGAGCGGCTCTAGCAACCGTGGTGGGCGTGCTCATCGAGGTGCCCGTCATGCTGATGCTCGTGCGAATCTGCCTGAAGACAGAGAACTGGTTCGCAGGCGGAACGGCCGTTCCGGCAACACCGAATCCTGTGAAGTAGACCTGCCCTGGTTCCATGAGACTGTCACAGGCCACCCCCGTCCGAGCCTCACGTCCCTTCGCTCGGTTCTTCCCCTTTGGCTTCCAGGAGCTTCTCGATGATGCGAATGTCCTTCGGGATGTGCACGGTGACGTACTCGCCGGCCTCGACTTGCATGTAGGAGTGGTCGAGAAGCCCGTCGAACAGGATCGTATCGTCCGGGTTGAGCCGAAAGGTCCTGTCCTCGATACGGAGGTCCACGCTTCCGCTCAGGACGTAGCAGAACTCGTGAATGTCTTCGTGCAGCCCCATGACGTGAACGTGGTCGCCCGCCAGGGCCGCGACGCGAATCAGTTTGCCCTTGTCGTACCGGGCGACTTTGCACCGCTCCAGTCCCTTGTCGGACCGCGTCGCATGGTTGCGTTCCTCGACCTGGGCCTTGCGCCGCTGGACCAGGCGTCGTTCGGCGAGTCCCAGCAGGTCGCTGGTGGAGATCTGGAGCGCGCCGGCCAAGGCGTCCAGGGTCTTGAGGGACGGCATGGTCTTATTCGTCTCCACGGATTCGACTGTCGGATACGTCAGTCCGGCACGGCCGGACAGACCCTGCAGCGTAAGGTTCAGTCGCCGCCGCAGGACGCGAATGATCCGAAAATCGTAGTCGCTGTTCACCACAAGTCCCTTCCCAAGCACTTCGGGGTGGCCGCCCCATTCGTCGAGTTATCGGGCTTGATTCGGCCCGCATCCAGTAAAACACAAAATCAGCCTCTCTGTAAAGACGTTTTTATCTATCGGCACATACGACCCCCTTTCTGAATGCAAAAACGCCACTGCCGGGATTCCAAACCCAGCGGCGGCATACCTCCCGTTCCATCTTCTCGGTCCGTCCCACTGAAACCGGGACCTCAGACAGAACGATGTTATGCGTGCAGTGAATGACAGCGTGGCAATCGCGAGTCAAGAGAGAGCAGCAAATGGGATCGCAGTAGATCCAAGGATGGGACACATCTCTCAATGGGGGTGGAAGCACGCTCGGGCGGTCGATCCGCCTGTTCCGCATCGCGCGGGACGTGTCCACCGTGGACAGATGTCATCTTTGTGATGGTGAAAGGGATCAGAAATGCAGACCGTGGAAAGAACGCGCGCAGCCGCCGGAAAGTACCTGACGTTCGCGCTGGGCCACGAGGAGTTCGGTCTGGAAATCCTCAAGGTCCGTGAGATCATCGGGTACATGCCCATCACGGCAGTTCCCCAGACGCCGGGGTACGTCAAGGGCGTGATCAACCTCCGAGGACAGGTCATCCCCGTCGTCGACCTCCGGGCCAAGTTCGTCATGGACAGCACCGAGACGACCTCGGAGACCTGTATCATCGTCGTCGAGACCCGCCAGGGAGCCGGCAAGTGCAACACCGGGATCGTCGTGGACCGCGTCCGCGACGTCCTGGACGTTCTCGATGAGAACATCGAGGACTCCCCGAACTTCGGCTCGGGCGTCAACACCGACTGCATCCTCGGCATGGGCAAGATCGGCGATTCCGTCAAGATCCTGCTGGACATCGACCGCGTCCTCGGCGGAACCGATCTGGCCGCCTTCCGCGACGCCACATCCTGACCAATCCCCCGCGCATCGGGCGACCCTGTGCCTGGGACACGAAACAAGGTTACTGTAGACCGCAAGACTTCACAGAGTAGATACAAGGAGAACAGAGATGTTCAAGAAAATGAAACTCGCGACAAAAATGGGAATCGGGTTTGGCGTTCTGGTCGTCATCTCCGGCGTGCTGGGCCTCGTCGGGTGGAATGGACTGACCAACGTGGCGACCAATGCCAATCTGAACACGGCCGGCAATGACTGCCTCGCGGGGTTGAATCAATGCGCATCCCTCCGCAAGGACTTCACCATCCAAGGATTCGAGAAGGCCGCCAATGAGGAGAAGAGCGCGGCCGAGAAGTGGCACGACGCCTACACCGCCTTGACCGCCAAGCTCCAGGAGTTGGAGAACACCAAGGGACTGTCCAGCAGCGACCGGGCGATCGTCGCAGAGGCCAGCAGCAAAATGCCTCCCTATTTGACCTCTTTCGTGCATCAGGAGGACGCCCGCAAGATGAGGGACACGGCGTTCGCCAGTTGGAGCAAGATCGGTGGGGACGTGACAAAAGCCGTCGCCGCGGTGATCACCGAAGTCATCGAGCCGGCGCGGAAGGCGGCTGAAGAGGCCAAGAACGCCGACGAGATCATCCGATGGACCAAGATCGGCACACAGCTCGACGAGCAGGTCGTCCAGGAGTTCCTCCTCCTGCGGGTCAGTGCCGTCTACCTGCTGGCGACCAACACGGAGGAACAGTGGGCCAACTACCAGAAGCAACTGGCCAAAGTGAAGACCAACGTGGAGGCGTGGACGACCCTGGTCAAGGGCGACGCCAAGGTCGCAGTCGTTGCCCAGAACATCGCAGGCTACATCAACAGCTATGATGAGGCAGGTCGCCAGTACCACGATGGAATGGTGGCACGGGAAGCCGCCCTGGCCGAGATGGCAACCGCCGCCAAGGCGATTGTGGATACCATCAACCGCCTCCAGACGTCTCTGAAGAACAAGATGGAGAGCACGGTTGCCCAGACCAATACCCTGATGATCACCATGGCCATCGCCGGCATCGTCCTGGGCGTCGTCCTGGCGGTCCTGATCACCATGAGCATCATCAAACCCATCAAGCGGATCATCGACGCCCTCACGAGCGGCTCCGAGCAGGTGGCCGCCGCCTCCAGCCAGGTGTCTGCCGCGTCGCAGTCCCTCGCGGAAGGCGCCACGGAACAGGCCGCCGGCCTCGAGG
>DAOQWL010000095.1:0-20033 GCA_035342095.1 Sedimentisphaerales bacterium
ATTATAACCGGTTTCTTCCCGACACCGGCCGCGAAGCGGCTGAGCGACTCAGGACGACAAATCCGTAACAAAACAAGGCTCCTCGCAGGGCGGGCATCCCCGCTCGTCTTCCCACCCTCGGTCGCTCCACGTCGGCCAGAGGTGGAAACTGATTGCACGGGTCACTGGGGATGCTATAATTGCAGCACTGAGCTAAATGCTGACAGACGTATGGCGGGCTCCCAAACGCCAAACAAGGCGTTTGGGGACCCGGTTCCATGCACGCGTTCTTGAAAGGAGGATCGCAGAATGTCGCAGTCTCGCAAGCCCACCGAATCAACCACTTCCCCCGCGTCTCTGAGCCGTCGGCACTTCATGGCCGGCGCCGGGGCGGCGGTCGCATCGTTCGCCGTCATCAAGCCGAGCCTGGTCCGAGGCACCGCGGCCAATTCCCAGATCCATCTCGGTCTGGTCGGCTGCGGCGGACGCGGCACCTGGCTCGCCAAGCTCTTCAAGGAGCACGGCGGATACAACGTCGTCGCCGTCTCTGACTACTTCCAGGACCGCGCCGACAGGGCGGGCAACGAGCTGGGCGTGCCCCAGGCAAACCGGTTCACAGGTCTCAACGGGTATCTGAAGGTGATCGAGAAGGCGGACGCGGTGGCGCTCGAGACGGCTCCCTACTTCCGACCCGAGCACGCGGCCGCCGCGGTTCAGGCAGGCAAGCACGCCTACCTCGCCAAGCCCGTCGCGGTCGATGTGCCCGGCTGTCTGACCATCGGCGAAAGCGGCGCCAAGGCCACCGCCAGGAAGCTGGCCTTCCTGATCGACTTCCAGACCCGCGCCGATCCCTTCTACATCGAAGCGATGCGCCGCCTGCACGACGAGAAGGCCCTTGGCGAGATCGGGTTCGGCGAAGCGATCTACCACGCGACCTGCCCCTTCGGCGGGATGTACGACACCTGGCGGAGCGACCCCGAGAACGCCGAGAATCGCCTCCGCGCCTGGGGGCTCGACAAGGTCCTCTCCGGCGATATCATCACCGAGCAGAATATCCACACGCTCGACGTGATGAACTGGATCATGGGCGTGCCGCCCGTCTGGGCCGTGGGCACGGGCGGTCGGAAGTTCCGGCCCGTCGGCACGTGCTACGACACGTTCAGCGTCCTGTTCCAGTACCCGAACAACGTCGGCATCACGTTCAGCTCGCGCCAGTGCGAGGGCCATGGCACGCAGCCCGAGGGCATACGCAACCGCATGTTCGGCACCCAGGGCGTCCTCGAAACCGAGTACGGCGGCCAAGTCCTCATTCGCGGCAAGGACTTCTATCGCGGCGGCAAGTCCCCCGGCATCTACAAGGACGGCGCCGTCGCCAATATCAAGACCTTCTACGATAGTATCACGACAGGCAAGTTCGACAATCCCACCGTCGAAACGAGCGTTCGCAGCAATCTCATCACGATCCTGGGACGCATGGCGGCCTATGAGAATCGCCTCGTGACCTGGGACGAGATGCTCAAGAAGAACGAGAGGCTCGACGCCAATCTCAAAGGACTCAGAGCGTAGTGCAACTCGTAGCACGGGCATCCTGCCCGTGTGTTTCATGGGCAAGATGCCCATGCTACTGTAGATCCCGGAGAAGACATATGATCGACAAGAGAATCAGTCGTCGGCGGGTGCTCGGCGCCGCTGCCGGCGCGTTTGCCGGTCTGACGTTCCTGCCCGGCCGGACCCTGCTCGGTCAGGAACAGAGCCGCCAGAGAGAACGGCGCACCCCGCGAGGGTTCAGGCTGGGCGTCTGCGACTGGACCATCGGCAAGCGGTGCGACCCCGCGGCCTTCGCCCTCGCCAAGAAGATCGGACTCGACGGCGTCCAGGTGGACTTCGGAGGCGGGCCCGAGACGGACCCGCCTTTGTTCGACGCCCAGCTCCAGAAACGCTACGCCGAAGAAATCAAGACCCAGGACATGCGGATCGCCTCCCTGGCGATGGGCGTGCTCAACGAGGTCGCCTACAAGAGCGACCCGCGCGCCGAGCAATGGGTGGACAAGGCCATCGACGTCGCCCAGGCGATGCCCATGCAACGGAAGATCATCCTGCTGGCCTTCTTCGGCAAAGGGGACCTGAAGAACGACGCCGCAGGGACCGACGCGACGGTCGCGAAGCTCAAGAACGTCGCGTCGAAAGCCGAGAAGGCCGGCGTGACCCTCGCCGTCGAGTCCTGGCTCAGCGCCGAAGAGCACATCGCGATCCTTGACCGCGTCGGCTCGCCCGCGGTGCAGGTGTACTACGACGTCGCCAACTCGCACAAGATGGGCTACGACATCTACAAGGAGATCGGCACGCTCGGCAAACGGATATGCCAGTTCCACGCGAAGGATTACGACGACCTCTACGGCAAAGGCTCCATCGACTTCGCCCGGGTCCGCGAGTCGATGGACAAGATCGAGTACCGCGGCTGGATCGTCATGGAAGGCGTCAAGATGCCGCTGGGCGTCGAAGAGAGCTGCCGGTACGACGCAGAGTACCTGCGGACCGTGTTCCCCCGTCGAGTGTAAACTGAGACAGAAATCCGAAGCACGAAACTCGAAATCCGAAACAAATCCAAAGAGGCAAATTCAAATCACCGAAACGCTGTCGCCCACTCGAAGGGCCCGTTTCGAATTCGGGATTTCGGTCATTCGTGCTTGTTTCGGATTTCGATATTCGAATTTCGGATTTTCTTCCTGAAAGGCAGGTGTGACGATGAGAGTGCAGAAGCTGCTCGTGGTGCTCGCAACACTCCTGGTGACGACCCTGGCGGTCGCGACGCCGCTGGACGACTACGTGGCCAAGCCGGACGCCAGCTACACGTATAGCGTCGTCAAGACCATCGATCATCCGCTCGGCAAGATCCACATCCTCGACATGAAATCGCAAACCTGGCGGGCCAGCACGGAGGTCAACCGCACGCTCTGGCAGCACTGGCTGACGATCATCGTCCCGAACGGCGCCACGAGCGACACCGCCCTGCTCTGGATCAACGGCGGCAGCAACGGAGGCAACCCGCCCTCCAGCCCGGACGGCATGCTCACCCAGATCGCCCTCCAGAGCAGGACCGTCGTTGTGGACCTCAGGCAGGTGCCGAACCAGCCGCTGGTCTTCCCGGACGACCCCGCCAACCAGCGGCACGAGGACGCCATCATCGCCTACACCTTCGATAAGTGCGTCCGGACGGGCGACACGACCTGGCCGCTCCTGCTGCCCATGGTCAAGAGCGCCGTCCGCGCAATGGACACGGTCCAGGACCACCTGGCCAAACCCGCCAACGGGAACCTGAAGATCGAGCAGTTCGTCGTCTCCGGCGGCTCCAAGCGGGGCTGGACCACATGGCTGACCGCCGCGGTCGATAAGCGGGTCCGCGCCATCGCTCCCTGCGTAATCGACGTGCTGAACATGGACGAGCAGATGCGCCACCACCTGGCCGCCTACGGATTCTACTCGACCGCCATCGGAGACTATCAGGCGCACGACATCTTCAGCCGGCTCGACACGCCGGAGGGACAGAAGCTCATCAGCTTCGTGGACCCCTACGAGTACCGCGACCGCTACACGATGCCCAAGTTCCTCCTGAACTCCTCGGGCGACCAGTTCTTCCTGCCCGACTCCGCCCAGTTCTACTTCCAGGACCTGCCCGGCTCGAAGTACCTCCTCTACAACGCGAACACCGACCACGGGCTCAAGGACTCCGACGCCGACAAGGCCATGCTCGCCTGGTACGCCGGCATTCTGGCCGGACGCGAGTTGCCGCAGTTCTCCTGGCAGGTCGCAGGCGAGGGACATATGGTGGTCGCCGCCAAGACCAGGCCGACGCAGGTTACGCTGTGGACCGCGACGAACCCGAACGCCAGGGACTTCCGTCTGGAGACCATCGGCAAAACCTGGGTCGCCTCCCCCCTGGCGGGCACAAACACCGGGGTCTACGACGCCCAGGTCAAGGCCCCAGAGAAAGGCTGGACCGCGTACTTCGTGGAGCTGCGCTTCGACTCCGGCGCGCCGGTCCCCTACCGCTTCAGCACGGAGGTCTGCGTCGTTCCTGACACGCTGCCCCACAAGGACATGGTGAAGGGCCCGGTGAAGTGATTGGCCTTGCAGCCTCACGAACCAAGAACAACACCGAGGAAAGGGATTGAGACGCGATGGGAATGGATGCACTGGTCCTGCTGGCGGCAGGGACGCCCGACCCGACTCATCCGGCGATCCCTCTGATGATCCTGGCCGTCGGCGTCGCCATCGTCATCGGCATGATCGTAGTGCTCCGCGTCAATGCCTTCCTGGCGCTGATTGTCGCGGCGATGGTCGTGAGCCTGCTGTCGCCCGGGCCGTTCGCCGGCCGAATTACGCGGGTGGCCGAGGCCTTCGGCACGACCGCAGGCAAGATCGGCATCGTCATCGCCCTGGCGGCCATTATCGGCGACTGCCTGATCGCCTCCGGCGCCGCAGATCGCGTCGTGCGGATGTTCGTCCGCCTGCTGGGCGAGAAACGGTGCGACGTGTCCCTGATGGCCAGCGGCTTCGTCCTGTCGGTCCCGGTCTTCTTCGATACCGTGTTCTACCTGCTGCTGCCGTTGGCCCGCTCGATGCACCGCCGGACGAAGCGAAGCTACCTGCTGCTGATCCTTGCGATGGGCGGCGGCGCCTCGATTACGCACTCGATTGTCCCGCCGACGCCGGGACCGCTCATCATCGCCGAGACGCTGCACATCGATCTGGGGGCGATGATCGGCGTTGGGCTGTTGTGTTCGGTCCCCACTGCGATCGCGGTCCTGCTCCTCGTCCGCTGGCTGGCGAGACGCATCGAGATTCCCATGCGAGCCCTCGAAGGCGGGCGGACCGAGCCCGATCCGCTGCCCGACGACAGGCTGCCAAGCTTGCTTCTCTCCGTCCTGCCCATCATCCTGCCGGTCCTCCTGATCACGATGCACACGGTGGTCTCGTCGCAGGCCAAGGGGGCGCCCGAGGAATCCGCGGTCAAGCAGGTCGAAGGCTACACCGCCGTGCTCGGCAATCCAAATCTGGCGATGGCGATCTCCGCAGCCATCGCGCTGCATGTCCTCTGGCGACAGCGCAAACCCGGACGCGACGGGCTCGCCAAGGCGATCGAGACTTCGCTCATGAGCGCGGGCGTCATCATCCTCATCACCTCCGCCGGCGGCGCGTTCGGCGCCATGCTCAAGGAGGCTCGGATCGGCCCGGCCATTGTCCAAATCCTCTCCCCCGGCGGCACGACCCAGCAGCTCGGCGGCCTGACGCTCCTGTTCATGGGTTTTCTCGTCGCCTTCCTCATCAAGTTCGCCCAGGGCAGCAGCACGGTCTCGATGCTGACCACCGCGGGCATGATGGCGACGCTGATTCCCCCGACCGACATGTTGGGCTTTCACCCGGTGTACATCGCCTGTGCCATCGGGTGGGGCGCCCAGTGCGGCAACTGGATGAACGACTCGGGCTTCTGGGTTTTCGCCAAGATGGGCGGGCTGACCGAGATCGAGACCCTCAAGACCTGGACAATCACCGTCAGCAGCACCGCGGTCATCGGCCTGCTCGTCACGACGGTCTTCGCAACCCTCCTGCCGTTGACGTGAGGTGCCGAAATGAAAGCACTGCTCTACACAGGACCCTATGCCTTCGAGTTCACCGACGTCCCCGACCCCGTGATCGGCGATGAGGACGTGCTGGTGCGAGTCAAGGCCTGCGGGATCTGCGGTTCCGACGTCGCGGGCCACACAGGCAAGACGGGCCGACGGCTCCCGCCGCTGATTATGGGCCACGAGGCCGCAGGCGTCGTCGAGCGCGTGGGACGCAGCGTCGTGGACTTCGCGCCGGGCGACCGGATCTGCTTCGACTCGACGGTCTACTGCAATCGGTGCCCCGCCTGCAAACAGGGTTTGTTCAATCGCTGCGTGAAGCGCCGAGTGTTGGGCGTGTCGGTCCCCGAGTTCAAACGCGACGGCGCCTTCGCGGAGTTCGTCGCGGTGCCCCACTGGATCTGCGCCAGGCTCCCGGACCACATGTCGTTCGTGCAGGCGGCCCTGCTGGAGCCCGCCTCCATCGGCGTGCACGCCGCCGGTCGCGTGACGATCTCGAAGACCGACACGGTCGTCGTCCTCGGCGCCGGCACAATCGGCCTTTTTATCCTGCAGGCAGCGAAGCTCCGTGGGGCCGGCGCCGTCATCGCATCGGACCCCAATGAGTTTCGGCTCGATCTCGCCAGGAAGGTCGGCGCCGACGCCTGCTTGAATCCGAGCAGGGTCAATCTGAAGGAGTCCATCCTGGAGAAGACGCAAGGTCGCGGCGCGGACGTGGTGTTCGAGGCGGTTGGCTTCGCGGAGACCTTCCGCCAGGCGGTGGCCATCACCCGGACGGGCGGGCACGTCGTCGCCGTCGGCAACCTCCAGAAGGAGGTCGAATTCAACCTGCAGGAACTCGTCTCGCGAGAGCTCACGTTCACCGGCTCCTACGCCAGCTCGGGCGAGTTCCGGACCTGCATCGACCTGATCGCCTCGGGCCAAATCGACGTCGGCCCGCTCGTCAGCGAGGTGCTGCCGTTGCGCGAGGGCGCCGCCGCCTTCAAACGACTGCTGGAAGCCAAGGAGAACTTGTTGAAGATCGTGTTGTGACGCCGTAAGGCGTTGTCTTCTCTTGTGCTTGTGAAGATATGCCCTTACGGGCACACTACGAACAGGACTGCTCTCGATTGTATGGAGAACTCCAAATGGAGAAGCTTTTCGATCTGTCGGGCAAAGTCGCTGTCGTCACGGGCGCCAGCCGGGGACTCGGCCAGTATTTCGGCCGGGCGCTCGCCAAGGCCGGCGCGGACCTGGTCATCACCAGCCGCGATCCGGCCCGTCTGACACCCTTCAAGGAGGAAATCGAGGGACTCGGGCGCAGGGCCCTGCCGGTCAGACTCGATGTGCTGAACGAGACCGACATCGTGAGCATGGTCCGCACGGCCATGGACGAGTACGGGCAGATCGACATCCTCGTCAACAACGCCGGCCTGAACATCCGCCACCCCGCGACCGAGTTCACCTGGAAGGAATGGGACACCGTCCTGAACACGAACCTCAAGGGCGCGTTCTTCGTCGCCCAGGCGGTGGGCAGGGAGATGATCCGGCGCGAGTACGGGCGGATCATCAACATCGGCTCGTGTACGTGCCTGTTCGGGATGGAGGGGATCGGCCCGTACTGCGCCAGCCGGGGCGGCGTCCTGCAAATGACCCGGAGCCTGGCCGCGGAATGGGGCCGGCACGGCGTGACCGTCAACGTCCTGGCGCCGGGCTGGTTCCAGACCGCCCAGAACCGGGCCCTCTACCAGAACGAAAAGTGGGTCCAGTACATCACGGACCGCATCCCGCTCGGTCGCCCCGGCCAGCCCAACGACCTCGACGGCGCCGTGATCTTCCTGGCCTCCGACGCCTGCGCCTACGTCACCGGCCAGATCCTCCTCGTGGACGGCGGCTTCACCACCGGCGCCACCAGGGCCATCCCGTGAGCACTGGCTCGCAGTGACGCCGTAAGGCGTTATATAGTGGCACAGCCGCCCAACGGCGGTTACAATCGAGAGCATGCGGTTCGAGCTATGCAGGTTCTTTGGTTGGGAGGCCCCGATATGCTGGCGTGGTCGTGGACATCGAATCAGATGATCGCCGTGTACATCGCGTTCGGCGTCGTCCTGGCGGGCGTTGCGGCCTGGCTGATCCTGCGAAAGACCGTCCGCACGCGGATGGGTATGGAGCGGCAGTTGCGCCAGGACCCGGACATCAACGACTGGCTGGTCATCTTCGGCTGGACCGCCAAGGTCCTCTATGTCCCCACGCTCCTGGTGGCTGTGCTGGCGTCGATCCTGATGTTCATGCAGGAGTCCGGCTGGAAGGTCTTCGCCGGCATCGATCCCAAGCTCGTCGGAGGCGTCTGGTTCGCCATCTTCTTCACCAACTTCCTGGTCGAAGAGTACCACCTCAACATCAAGATCCTCCTGCTCGGCGCGGTGGGGATCGGCTTTCTCCTGCTCTGGCTGCACCTGCTCGGCTGGGTGGGCGGCTTCCTGCGACTGTTCACCAGCCTGGCCTTCTCCATCAGCGGAACGGGCTACCTGCTCATCGCCATCATCGGCGGCCTCACCATCTTCATCTCCTGGCTCCAGGGGCTGTTCTGCTACGTCGCCATCACGCCCAACTTCCTGAACGTCCAGGTGGGTCCCACCGAGGCCGGCGAGCAGATCGGACGCGAGGACTACAACACCAAGGTCGATACCTCCGACTTCGTCGAGCGTCTGCTCGGCTTCGGGCGGATCATCATCACGTTCAAGGAGAAGTCCCGCCCTCCGCTGACCCTCCTGGTCTGGCGGGTGGAGACGAAGGCTCAGATGCTCGAGAAGGTCCGCGCCAAGTTCGCCATCGACTATCCGCAGCAGCGGCCCACGACGCCGGAGGTCCAGCTCCCGCCGCCGCCGCCAGCGGAAAATCCCCCGGAACCAGCGCAGACCCCGCCGGAGCCAAGTCAGGGATAGAGTGCCCCAGAAGGAGTGGACGGCATGAGACATGCATGGATTTACGCAAAAGGCCTGCTGCTCCTTTGTTCCCCAGGCCTTCTCCGCGCCGCTGGAGGAGATCTGCAGCCGAGTAGCGATCCAAACCAGATGGAGGGCAGCATCCGGCGTCTCATCGACGCCGTCGATCGCGAGCAGATCTCGAAGCACGTGTTCTATCTCGCGAAGGACCCGCTGCCCTATCGCAAGCTCAATCTCACGCTGCCAGGCCACGAGAAGAACACGCTCTACGAAGCCGACGATTACCTCGCCAGCAAGCTGACGGCGTGGGGATACCGCATCGAGCGGGAAGGCGTTCAGGTACAGGCCTTCCGTCGGGACGCCAGCAAGCCGAAGCATGCCCAGTATTCCCCGCCGAAACCGGAAGACCCCTGGTACACCGCGTACAATCTCTGCGCCGAGAAGAAGGGCCGCTCTCGCCCGGACCGGATCATCGTGCTCGTGGCGCACAAGGACTCGCAGAGCTGGGTGGACTCGCCTGGGGCCAACGACAACGCCATCGGCACCGCCGGCGTGCTGGAGATCGCTCGCGTCCTCGCGACGCACGCCACTGAGAGCACCGTTCGCTTCCTCTGGTGCAACGAGGAGCACTGGCCGTGGACGAGCAAGACCGCCGCACAGAACGCCAAATCGCGAGGCGACGACATCATCGCAGTCTTCAACCTCGACGGCATCGGCGTCAAGTCGCCTGCCGAGACCGCCGCGGGGAGTATGACCAATGTGACCGCGTATACGAAGCCCGAAGGCCGACGACTGGCCGAGCTAATGGCCGAGGTAAACGCGAGGTACTCGCTCGGTCTCGAACAGCGGGCTGCGGAACGATCCGCGCCCGGCGACGACGACGGCTCGTTCGTCCTGGCCGGCTTTCCCGCCGCGGTCATCAACATCGGGTCCTGGCCCTACGCCGACCCCCACTACCACGCCGAGGAGGACATCCCGGAGAACTGCGACGTCCGCAACGCCGCCATAACCGTGCAGTCAACCCTGGCCGCGGTGCTGACGCTCGACCAAGGCGCCGACTGAAAGAGGAGCCGGTCCGCCCATGATTGATCTCGATCGCTACCGATTGAAGATACAGTACAAGGGCCTCGAAGGTCTTTCCGAGATCGGCTTCAAGAAGCGAGACGCCCTGCTGGAGGACCTGTTCCCCACCGCCGACGAATTGGTTCTCGCGATGAAGGCGTGTTTCTACAGGTTGGACCAGGCCGCCTCGATCCTCTACGAGGTCCCGGACCGGCGGTTCGAAGTCGTGGAGAGCAACCGGGTCCTCGAAATGGCAGTGCCCGACGCCCGCGGGGACTTCGTGGCCGTGATCATCGATGTCCTCGCACTGGACGTCCACAACGCACAGCTCATGCTGAACGATATCGAGACCACCTGCGGTTTCGTCCGTGCCAAGGTCCGCGACGCCATCGGGATCATGGAGATGTCGGAGAACGACTACGTCCAGAGGCTCAAGGACAGCATGAACCTGATGGCCAACGAACTCCGCCCCCAGGACAGGGAATAGCCAGCGACGCAGAACACAGCGATTGCAGACCCCGGCCGAGACGACACGGGCGAGGAAGAGGCCGGCGACGGCATCGTGTCCCACATCGGCGGGAGCCCGAAGGCCGAGAACCGGCATCTATTCCGAATGGCACGCACCTGTCGCTGCCGGCCGGGAGCATCACGCAGAACACCGCCAGTCGCCCGCTTTCTCTTGACAATTCCACCCGGTTCGGGCAATATGGCGATAGGAATTGACGATTGATGACGGAAGAATCGCATCGAGAGCAAAGACCGCCGGGGCCGGAGGACTGTGAATAGGAGCGAATGATATGGCATGCAACATGGCGAAGAGACCGCTGGTTGGGCTGTTGGTCCTTTCCTGCCTGTCGGGAACGAGAGCCATCGCGTATTCCGGAGGGGAGGGAACCCGTTCCTCACCGTACCTGCTCTCGTGTAAAGAGGACATCGTGGAACTGGCCTCCCGGCCGGACGACTTTGACAAGTCCTTTCTGTTGACGGCAGATATCGATCTGGACGGGGAGGTGTTTGAGCACTCCATCGTCGCGCCAAACATCGTCTTCGGTCCCAGTTTCGGCGAGTACAGAGCCCTGTATGCCGGGTGTTTCAACGGCAACGGCCATGTGATCCGCAACTTCTCGATAGCCGGCAGGGGCGACCTCGGGTTCTTCGGAGGAATCGGGTGGACGGGCAGGATCATGCATCTGGGCATCGAAGACATCTTCATCGATGGTCAAGGCGTCTCCTCTGCGGGCATGCTGGCGAGCGTCAATATGGGTGTCATCGTGGGGTGCTACACCCAAGGAGGGATCGTCCGCTGTGGCAACGCCGGAGGGCTCATCGGCTATCAGTCCTCGGGATACGTCCTGGACTGCTTCAGCCAGGGAAGCATCGAGAGCGTGGGCGCGGGCACCGGGGGACTCATAGGCGTTCTCTGGGAAGGTGAAATCCGGCGCTGCTATGCCGCGACTGCCATCAGTCCCGATTGCTCAGGTCGCGGAGGGTTGGCGGGCACGTCGATGTCGGGGACCCGAGGTATTCCCTATCGCGTTGTCGAGAACAGTTTCTGGGATACGGACGTCAGTGGTGTATCAACCAGCGTCGGTGGCCTGGGGTTGAGTACGGACGAAATGCACAATGTTTCCACCTATCTCGACGCGACATGGGATTTCGCGGAGGAACAAGATAACGGCATCAATGACATGTGGGTAAACAGGGTCGAAGGCGGCTATCCGGTCTTGATCGCGTTTTCCGGCGTCACACCCGTTGTGCTTTCCGGAGACGGGACCAGCGACCACCCATATGCCATATCCAACGCGAGAGAGCTGGCGGCGCTGGTGTACTACAATGGTATGGAGTCTTTGTGCGATTTCCCCTGGTATGCTCTCGGGGCTGACATCGACATGTCTGGAATGCGGTTGTCAACTCCCGTCTTGCCGACGTTCGTTGGACGTTTGGATGGGTGCGGATTCTGCATTCGGGGCTTCTGCCAGGACGGATCTTGCGGCCTCTTCGGAGAAATTGAATACGGCGCAGCGGTACTCAATCTGTGCATGGAGAACTGCGAGGTGACCGCACAAGACGGCACTGTGGGGTGCCTCGCCGGTGAGAACCGTGGTCTCATCCAGGACTGTTCCGTGACCGGCATTGCCAGGGGAGGCGCCGTGACCGGCGGGCTCGTCGGCTCCAACATGGGAAGGATCTGGAATTCGTCCTTTTCGGGTGTGGTTGCGGCCGATCAAAAGGCTGGAGGGCTCGCAGGGCAGAACGCGGGCGCCATGACGAACGGCATGAGTCGCGGGGCCGTATCGGGCGACTGTGACGTAGGGGGAGTTGCAGGGAGCAACACAGGTTCCATCCGCTCTTGTTACAGTACCGCCGCGGTCGCGGGGTATTCGAACATCGGAGGACTCGTCGGCACCAATGGCGGGACCATGAGGGATTGCCATGCCAGAGGTCTGGTGGCCGGCGCCGATTGTGTTGGCGGGCTGGTGGGACAGAATACCATGCAGGTCATGCGCTGCTACAGCACGGGTTCGGTCATTGGCTTGTATGACCTGGGCGGGTTGATTGGAAGTGCCGATCTATCGACGGGGAGCACATCGAACAGTCTCTGGGATCTCGACTCTTCGGGTCTGGAGATCAGTGCAGGGGGCACAGGTGCCGATCGCAGTCAAATGCAGGATATCAACACCTTCCTCGATTCGGGGTGGGATTTCGTCGGCGAGGCCGCCAACGGAACCGCGGACCTGTGGGCAATAACGGAAGGCAGTTATCCGGAGTTGACCCTGTCGTTGAGACCAACCACCACCACTGTCAGAAGGTAGGGATCCGCCCAGGGCAGAAACGCGGCGGAGGACCTTGAGGGTCAGCTAAGATGAAATGGCCCCTGAAATGGCGACCTCATCCACGAAATCGGCATGGTTGGTGCGGACTTGGCGTCGTATAATGGCATCAGCTTCTGATAGGAGATCGTTCCGATGACGTTCCATCGCATAACAGCAGACCCCCAAATCTGTGGGGGGACACCCACAATTCGTGGGTTGCGGTTCCCAGTATCCCGTCTGCTCGGACTTCTGGCTTCCGGCGAGACTCGCGAGTCCATTCTGAAGGCCTATCCGTATCTGGAGCCGGAGGATATCCAGGAGGCATTGAACTACGCGGCGATGCTGGCTGATGAGGAGATTATCGAGTTTGCCGCATGAGATTCCTGCTCGACATGCCCGTCTCGCTGCTGCTGCTCGACGTGCTGCAATCCTACGGCCATGAGGCGGTACATGCCCATCAGATCGGCAAGGACCGTACCCCCGACAACGAGTTGCTGGAAATCGCTCGGGCGGAGAGTCGAGTGGTCATCACGGCGGATTTGGACTTCCCCCGGCTCATGGCGCTCTCGTTGGCGGAGGGGCGAACAGCGCGGGTCATCCAGAGGAAGACGGATAGAATGGCCCGCTGCCTCTCAGGAAAGGCCGTCTATACTATGTCAGGAAAAACCACGATTTGGCTACATTACGTTGGCTCCCAACCCAGAACCTCATTCGTGATTTGGGGCCCGGAGTTGCAGATCAATCGCGGCCGCACTCTCCATGCGTGCCATGCATCTTCCTGAGAATCGCATCGGATGGGCCTTTGTATGTCCAAGCGTTGGAGCGGACCGATGCCACTATGCGATGAACCCCAATTGCGGGGTGGATTCGGAGCCCAACACTGTGCTCCTCTTTGAGACACAGGCGGGTTGGAATCGGCACGGCGGGCCGGAGTTGTTCACCTTCGACAATCACGACCCGAGGGGCGGGTGTGTGCTGTTCAACGACGGGACGGTGAAGTTCATCCGCACCGAGGAAGAACTGAAGCAGCTTCGCTGGAAGTAGAAAGGCACGACCAACAACGAGGGTCAGCCCTGAATGGCATCAACCCCGATGCCTCCCCCTCTTTCGTCCTCACGGCAATCTATCGCTGGACTGTGGCGGATACGATCGATCGGGCCTATACTTGGGCAACTGTCGAGGCCGCTTGCAGTGTGCATCCGGCCAGGTTCGACAATCCGGTCGCATCGGGGTGGACGGGTTTCTGTGCGGAGCCCTGCACATTCGGTCGTCTGGAGACGCAGTAGGGAAGAAGACAGCAGGACCATGGAGAAGAGGATATGACAAGGCAGTTACAGGGGCTCGCATGGCTCGTGACTATCATTCTGTTGGCTTGGGCGATTCCCGTGCAGGCGAGCGGTGAGACGATCTACCGCAATCCGATTCTCGAAGGCGACCTGGCCGATCCGGCGGTGATCCTCCATGAGGGTGTCTACTATCTCTATGCGACGGGGCAGGTGGATGGCGACAACGGGTACCGCGTCTACACATCGACCAATCTGATCGATTGGAGAGAAGGTCCCGTGGTCTTCCAGCCGGGGCAGCGGCACATCTGGGCTCCCGATGTCTATCGTGATCCGGTCTCGGGGAAGTTCTTCCTCTACTATACGGCGAGCCAGACGATTGGCGTGGCCGAGGGGAAAGGCCCGCTCGGGCCGTTCACCATCCGTCGAAAGCTCTTCGACCGGGCCATCGACGCCCATCTGTTCCGCGACGACGACGGGAAGCTGTATCTGTACTTCGTCCAGTTCCCGGGCTTTCGCATCACGGTCCAGCCGATGTCCAGCCCGACCGAGCCGGCCGGCGAGCCCAAAGCAATCCTGCATCCGGAATCCGATTGGGAGACCCGGGCCGGCCGCGTCACCGAAGGGCCCTGGATCATCAAGCACCAGAGTCGCTACTACCTGCTGTACAGCGGTTCCGGCGCGGATACCCCGGATTACGCGGTCGGCTACGCGGTCGCGGATCACCCGACCGGACCATTCACGCGGGCGCCGCACAACCCGATCGTGCATCGTTCCGAGGGGGTGTTCGGCCCGGGCCATGGCTGCGCGATCCGCGACGGCGCCGGTCACTGGTGGCACATCTATCACCAGAAACGAAACGACCGCGTCGAGTGGGACCGATTCATCTGCATCGATCCGCTTCGGTTCGACCAGGACGGGAATCTGTTCGGGACCGCCACTCGTGGAACGCCACAGCCTGCCCCCGTCGCGATCGATCGCCTGGCCGAGGGCTTCGCGCGGCCGCCGGAACAGACCAGACCCTGGTGCTATTGGTATTGGATCAGCGACAACCTCTCGAAGGAAGGCATCACGCATGACCTCGAAGCGATGGCCCGGGTCGGCATCGGCGAGGCGCTCATCGGCAATATCTTCCTCGAAGACGTGCCGGCAGGGCGAATCACAGTGCTCAGCGACGAGTGGTGGGGACTCGTCGAGCACGCGATCCGCGAAGGAGGGCGCGTCGGGGTCAACCTCGGCATGTTCAATTGTCCCGGCTGGAGCCAGTCCGGCGGGCCCTGGATCGGGCCTGAACAGGCGATGCGATATCTTGCCTCCTCGGAGACGCGCGTCACCGGTCCTCGCCGGATGGAACAGAAGCTGCCGGAGCCGAAGCACCCGTTCCAGGACGTGGCCGTGCTCGCGTTCCCCGCACCGCAGAACGACTCAGACCTGCTCTCCGCCCAATCCCCTCGCGTAACGTGTTCCCCTGTGGCCGCCGGCGCTGCAAGCGTCATCGATGGCGATCCCTCGACCGGCTTCGAGTTTCCCGAGGGCGCGGGGACCAAGGACAGTCCCTTCACGATCGAGTTCGAGGTCGCCGAGACGTTCACCGCTCGTTCCTTGTACGTGATTCCCACGAATGACTCCTTCAACGCGGACTGCGAGCTGCAGGCGGCGCGCGACGACGGGAGTTTCCAGACGGTGCGCCGGTTCAAATGCGACCGATCGAACATGAGTCCCGGCGTCGGCTTCATGCCCCGCGGTCCGGTGTCCGTGTCCTTCCCGGCGACGACGGCCAGGAAGTTCCGACTTGTATTCACCGACGTTCACGCCGGCGCAAAGAGAGCCTCGCTGGCGGAAATCAGTCTCTCAGGAGCCGCGAGGCTGGAGTCGTTCGTCGAGAAGCAACTGGGGAAGATGCATCCGATGCCGTTGCCGATGTGGAATACGTATCTCTGGCCGACCCCGTCGGAACCCGATGCGGCGGGGCTGGTCGTTCCTCACAAGAACGTGGTGGATCTCACGAGTCGCCTTTCTGCCGATGGCGCCTTGTCTTGGGACGTTCCGAGCGGCGAGTGGGTCATCCTCCGGATCGGGATGACCCCGACCGGAATGAAGAACGCTCCCGCGTCGTCGGAGGGACAGGGGCTGGAAGTGGACAAGATGAACCGGGCCCTTGCGAACTATCACTTCCAATCGTTCATCGGGGAAGTGCTCAAACGCATCCCGGCCTCCGAACGCAAGGCGTTCACCCAGGTGGTGGCCGACAGCTACGAGATGGGTTCACAGAATTGGACCGACGGCTTCGGCCGGCAATTCCGCGAATGCTACGGCTACGATCCGACGCCGTGGTTGCCCGTGCTGACCGGTCGGCTCGTCGGAAGCGCCGACCAGAGCGAACGCTTTCTCTGGGATCTGCGCCGATTGGTCGCGGATCGTGTGGCGACGGACTACGTGGGCGGCCTGCGCGACGCCTGTCGGCCGCACGGCCTGGGACTGTGGCTCGAGAACTACGGGCATTGGGGATTCCCCAGCGAGTTCCTGAAGTACGGCGCGGAATCCGACCGCATTGGCGGCGAGTACTGGGTGACAGGCGACCTGGGCTCCATCGAGTGCCGAGCCGCCTCCTCGTGCGCAAACACGTACGGCAAGGCATTCGTCTCGGCCGAGTCGTTCACCGGCGGGCCGGCTTTCCAGAACGCCCCGCGTGCGCTCAAGGCCCGCGGCGACTGGTCGTTCTGCGAGGGCGTCAATCACTTCGTCCTGCACGTCTGCATCCACCAGCCGTGGGAAGACAGAGTGCCCGGAGTGAACGCCTGGTTTGGCACGGAGTTCAATCGGCACAACACCTGGTTCGAACAGAGCAAGGAGTGGATCGAGTACCTGCGCCGCTCGTGCTGGCTGCTCCAACAGGGCTTTCGCGTCACGGACGTGGCTTACTTCATTGGCGAGGATGCGCCCAAGATGACCGGGGTCCGCGAGCCCGCGTTGCCGCCGGGCCGCGACTTCGACTACATCAATGCCGAGGTCATCGAGAAGACGCTTGCAGTCAAGGACGGGATGCTCACCCTGCCGCATGGAACGCAATACAGAGTGCTCGTATTGCCGGATCTGCCCACGATGCGCCCGGAAGTGCTGCGGAAAGTTCGGGACCTGGTCAATGCGGGCGCGACGGTCCTCGGACAACCGCCGTTGCGATCGCCCAGCATGGAGAACTTCCCCCGCTGCGATGACGAGGTCCGGAGTCTGGCCGCCGAACTCTGGGGCAATGAGAACACCGAGCAGCCGGGGGAACGATCGGTCGGCAAAGGTAGAATCCTATGGCGCAAGAGCCTGGAGGATATCTTGGCATCTCTGGGCTCGAAACCGGATTTCGAGAGTTCCGCGGAGTTGCGATTCACGCATCGCCGGGTCGGCGAAGTGGACATCTACTTCGTCGCGAATCCGCAGGCGTCTTCGCGTATGACCACAGCGGCCTTTCGTGCGGGGGACAAGGCGCCGGAACTGTGGTGGCCGAACTCCGGACGGATCGAGCGTCCCGCGGTATATGATGTCACCGACGGAGTGGTGCGATTGCCGCTGACGTTTGGGCCGACCGGCTCGGTGTTCGTTGTGTTCCGTGAGAAGGCCGCGCCCAAGTCGCAGCGCATTGTCTCCGTCTGCCGCGAGGGCCGAGAGCTGCTTGGCGTCAAGGTTGCCCCGGCGCCCCGCGGTTCCGATAGCGACAGTCCGAACAATTTCACGTTCGCGGTGTGGGTCAAGCCCGCCGATGACACGACTCTCGTCCGCGAGGCCAATCGGGGCATCGTTGGGATGAGTGAGAAACGCAACGACCTTGTGCCCGCACCTCATGGCGACACCTTCGGGGGCCGCGGCCATGCCGGCAGCGGTCTTGCGATCGGCCGCAACGGCGTCTGCGTCTTCGAGCACGGGGCCGACTACTTCGCGCCCACTCTGGTCCACGCTGCGGCGTTGACAGACTGGACGCACGTGGCCGTGGTGTATCGCGATGGTTGCCCAAGCCTGTACCTCGATGGCAAGCTTGCCCGGACGGGCCTCAAGAGCGAGCACATCGTTCATTCCGGCGTGCAATCCGGTGGTTCCGCTCAGTTCCGCGGCCAGGCGGGCGCGTTTGCCCGATTCGCCCGCGTTTTGGACGAAGACGAGGTGGCGGCCTTGGCGCGAACGATGCCGCGTCCGGACGATGTGGCCGGTGGCCCCCAGATCTGGCTCACGCGTCGGGGTCACGAGTGTTTTGCCGAGGTTGCCTCGGCCGGCGAGTATGAGTTGGCGTTCGCGGATGGGAGCAGCGAGAGGGTGCATGTGGGCGAAGTGCCGTCACCGCGAACGATCGCCGGCCCGTGGAACGTTCACTTTAGCGACAAGTGGGACGCGCCGGAACAAGCCGTCTTCGAGAATCTCAAGAGCTGGACGGAGCATTCCGACCGTCGGATCAAGTACTACTCCGGCCCAGCCGTATACGGCAAGACCTTCGAAGTGCCGGACTCCTGGATCAGCAAGGGCGAATTGCGGATCACGCTCGATCTTGGCGACGTCAAGGATCTGGCGAGCGTTCGCGTCAATGGCCGAGACGTTGGAACGCTCTGGCTCGCTCCCTGGCGGCTTGACATCACAGACGCCGTGCGCCGTGGCGAGAACACGCTCGAAGTGGAAGTTGTCAACGTGTGGAACAACCGGCTCGTTGGCGATGCCGCGCTGCCGACAGAACAGCAGCAGACCTTCCTGCTGTCGCACACGGTGAACGCCCAAACGCCGCTGTTGCCCGCTGGGTTGCTTGGTCCAGTTCTCGTTCATGCGACACTGGACCTTGCTGTTCGCTCTCGTTGACGCCGGAGAAAGGAAAAGGCGCATCAACATGCGAAGTGCAACTCGCATGTTAATGCACCGGTTGGTTGGGGTCTACAGTTTTCATGAAGACGCCGTTGCGGGAGCCGTCGGGGCCGTAGCTTTCCCACACGGCGGCGAAGGCCCCATCGGCTCGGACGGCGACCACCGGATATGGATACGTGTCTTCGCTGAGGGTGTCGTCATTGATCTGGAATTCATCGGCGAGAGGAAGTCCATCGCCGTCATACCATCGGCCGAAGATGTCCTTGCCGCCGTCCGGCTGCTTGTGGCTGAGCCAGACAATGATGGATCGGCCGTCCGGCATCATGGCAATCGACGGGGCCAACTGGCCTCCATCGGTGCAGGTGTTCACCATGAACTCGGGCGCTATCGCTACCCCGTTGGCGTCAAACCGGTGAGCATAGACATCCGTCTGGTCCCAGTCGCCTTCATAGGAGCTGCGCGCAATCGTGAAGTTGCCGATGCTATCCATGGAGATCGAAGGCTCCACCCGACCGACCAGGTCGCCTGTGATCTGAACTTCGTTGTCCTTGGGCGTCCCATCGGCGTTGTAGCGGCGGAATTTGATATAGGACCCTGACGGCGGGTCGTTCAGGGTTCCGCCTCGCACCCATGTGACGACGAAGTCGCCTGAAGGGGCCATGGCCACCATCGGCAAGCCGCTGTCGGTCGCCTGCGAGATGACGAACTCGCCGCCTTTGGGCATGTCGTTGCAGTCGAACAGGCGACCCGTGATGTAGTACTTGCCATTGTGGTCGTCCGTTCCGTGCCAGCTATCCCACACCACGACCCAGTCTCCGGCTGCATTCATGGCTATCGAGGGTTCAAGCTGTGCCAGGTGGGTATACGTGTTGACAGCGAGCTCGCCCGTCAATGGAGCCGCATTCGGATCGAATCGCCGGGCGACGATCCCATCTTCGCTGCCGTCGTCCTTTGTCGCCCACGTGACGATGAATTCGCCGCTGTCGCGCACGGCCGCGCAAGGCACACTGGTGACGCGGTGAGATGGCGGCGTCAGGTTGATCTGGAATTCATCGCCTGTGGGCCGGCCGTTCGGATCGAAGAGCCGGCCGAAGACCCCGCCGCCCCGGCCGTCGGATGACGAGCTGCGCCACACGACGACCGAATCGCCCAGGCTGTTCATGGCAACAGACGGCGAATACTGGTCCCGGTTCGCATAGGTATTGACCTGGAAATCCGCAAGACATGACCCAGCCGCCACCAGAACGATCGCCGACCACCCGAAAGAAAGCCGCCTCACATCCATACCAACCTCCCGCGGTACCCCGCTATCTCGTTTGACGCGAAGTGCCGGCCGGACCGGGGGATATTCCCTCAGGTGTCTCGAAACCCATCAGCCGGCGAATCCTTCGCTAATCTCCATTATGCCAGACCCGCGTGACAAAGGCAACGAAAAACGCCGGGAACGACGAGGAACGACGAGGGTCATCCATATAGGGTTCCTGTCAAGTATAAAAATACTCTCCCCGAGCCGAA
>DAOQWL010000096.1:0-19635 GCA_035342095.1 Sedimentisphaerales bacterium
CAACTCAAGTCTTGCATGCCGGATGAGTCATGAATAAGTCGCGCTGTCGTACTAGAGACACACAGGCTCATCAAGCGTCCTGTTGTGGATTGCCTGAAAAGCATCCATGATCGCAGTGGAGATCCGCTCGTGGCTTGGTATGCTCTCCTGCGGACCCATATTGCCGGCCAAACAGGGATCGGGCCTGCATGCACCGACCCAGCGATCGTCTGTCTCTCGCTATGGGCCGGGCGTGACCGAATACCCCAAGCGGCCCCAAACCGCCCTCTGCATTCTCTGGAGATCGCGCAGGCCATCTTCTGTTTTCGGCTCACGAGCCGCGTCTTCCAGACTCTCAAACACGGTATTGCGAACAGGCAACAGCTCGCGTGGCATCTCCGTAGTGTCGCGGCTCCATTTCCAGTATTCTGCGTGCCCATCCGCCATGGACACGGTTATGCCGCCGGCGTGAAGCGGCAAAGGCGCACTGAACTTGTCCCACCTGGGCGCCAGGTAGTAGTAGTGGTCCTCCCCGTTCGGGGTTTGTCCCATATCTACGAAGACGGCGCGCGCACCGGGCCCAGGGGAGACAATGTCCGTCAAACGCGTGAGTCTCAGCACGGTGTTGCCCACGCGGCAGCCGGACACGGTGTTGCCCACGGGACCGGGCACGTACGTCCCTTCGATCTTAGCACCGTTGGCCGCGGAGACGATGCCGTAGGTGGCGGCATGACTCGTACGTCCCCGAGGACAACGGTAGACGTCAACGTTTCGGAGGTAAGGCCACAGCGCGCCCTTGTTGGGGTTCTCGACGAGTTCCGAGCGACTCTCCGGGTAGCAGAAAGCGCGACCCATCCAACCAAGGTATATCGAGCGATCGTGGTGATCAGTTACTGTCTCGGTCCCGTAGGCCCTTCCTGGGACGAGGTCACCGTCATGCTGGTCGGCATAGGCGGTCCAAGCGATGGTAAGCTGGCGCAGATTGCCCAGACACACCACCCGCTGGCCGCGCTCCCGCGCCCGGCGCAGCGCGGGAATGAAGACCGCCAGCAGAATCGCGATGACGGCGATCACCACCAGCAACTCGACAAGCGTGAAGCCTCCCTGCTCGCCCTTCGGCTCCGGATCCTGTCGCTCCCGCACGCCGGTCCATCCTGCCGCCATCGCCTTGACTCCGTTTGCATGTCGGTCCCGACGAACATCTCACACATATATAAGGACGGTTGTGGAGGCGGAAATTGGACAGAAAAATCGGATGGTTAGGGGGGGGGGGGGGGGGTATGTAACCCATTCCCCCACCACAACTTACGCGACTCAGGAATCTCGCGTGTCTTCTCCCTCGCCGGATTCAGGCGACTCGACCGCGTAGCGTTCGCGCAGCCTTTCGAGGATGCGCTCGACCCGTTTATAGGCCGCTTCTCGGGAATACCCCATCCGCCGGGCCACTTCCGCCATGGGGAGACCCTCCCAGAAGCGCAGCCTAAGCAACCGGGCATCGTCGGGCGCCAGCGCGCGGAGCATCTTCCCGACTTGGCCTCCGTCTCCCCTCGATCCGTCGTCATCCCCTGACTCTCCCGGTCGGCACCGACGCGCCTCATCCGCCCTGCCGGCGTCCTCCAGCAGTCTTTGCAGAAGACGGCGCTCTCGCGTCCGCCGGCGCCGATGGTCAGACAGCGCGTTGGCTGCGGCGGTGGCAAGATACCTTTTGAGATCACTTGGCTTCTTGCTCCACGCCAGCTTGGTCAGGACCTCCTGCGCCAAGTCATCCGCGTCCTGTGCACTGGCCCCCCTGGCAGCCAGGAGAGCCCTGACCTCTGGCAAGAGGTCTCGGTACAGCCTCGCCCACTCGGTCGAGCCTGACTGATCCCCAACGATGAGTCTTTCCGTTCGCTCCTCTCTTCCGCTCACACTCTGTCTCCTTCCCATTGGCCCGCTCCGGAGGTACGACTCCAATGGACTACCTATGGGAAGGCGCTTCTGACGAGTCAATGTAGATGGAATTGGGGTTCTTTTTCTGTTTATCTCGTAAAATAGTTGACGCTGGGGCCCCGCTCGTGTATAGTCCGGGCGTTAGGACTGCCTTGTCGCACGGGGTTGACCGGGGCCGAATAAGGTCCCAGGGGCCGGCAGTATCACGGCGTGGCCGGCTCAAGCCTCCGACAGGGTCCTACCAGACCGCGCCCGGCGTGGTCTCCGTGACAAGCAATGGCCTATTGATAGTGGATTATAGATGATTGAGGTACGGGGTGCCGCTGGTGTCCGCCAGCTCGTAAATCCTCAATCATCAATAAGAAAATCATCAATTGCAGATTACCCGGTGGTGTAATCGGCAACACAGGAGGTTTTGGTCCTCCTATTCCAGGTTCGAGTCCTGGCCGGGTAGTTGTTCTTAACGACAACTGACCATATAGGGGCTTTTTGTGGCTGAAAGAGTTGCGATCCTGTTGGCGGCGGGCGTGAGCAGCCGGATGAACACCAAGCTGCCCAAGGTCCTGCACGAAGTGACCGGCCGGCCCATGTTGGCCTACGTGCTCGATGCGTGCCGAAGTGTCGGCGCGCAAAAGATTTACGTGATTGTCGGGTTCGGCGCCGACCAGGTGAAGGAGCGGTTCGCCGATGCCTCTGACATCGTCTGGGTGCATCAGGCCAAACAGATGGGCACCGCCCACGCGGTGATGTGCTGCCGGGAGCACCTGGAGAACTTCGTCGGCCAGACGCTCGTCCTGTGCGGCGACGGGCCCCTGATCCGCGCGAAGACCCTCCAGACGCTGATCGCCAAGCATGAGGCCGAGCAGTCGGCGGCGACCCTGGCCACCGCGGTCCTGGAAGATCCGACCGGGTACGGGCGGATCGTCCGCGACGCCTACGGCAACATCCAGGGCATCGTGGAAGACAGCGACTGCACGCCGGAACAGCGGGCGGTCAAAGAGGTCAACCCGAGCTACTACCTGTTCAACAACCAGGCCCTGTTCAAGGCCCTGACGCAGGTCAAGCCGAACAACGTCAAACAGGAATATTATCTGACGGACGCGCTGTCCGTGCTCATTGCGACGGGCCACAAGGTGGTGGCGGTGACCGCGGTGCGCCCGGAAGAGGCGATGGGCGTCAACAGCCGGACCCAGTTGTGCGTGGCCAGCAAGATCATGCAGCACCGGATCCAGCAGGAACTCATGGAAAGCGGCGTGACCATCGTGGACCCGGAGAACACCTGGATCGACGCCAGGGCGCAGATCGGCCAGGATACCGTGATCGAGCCGTTCGTGTACATTCACGGCGCCGCGAAGATCGGGCGAGACTGCCGGATCGGGCCGTTCGCCTTCCTTCGGGAAGGGACGGTGATCGGCGACGACGTGGTGCTCGGCGTGTTCACCGAAGTCAAGAACGCCACGCTGGGGGAGGGGGTCCGGGCGCGGCATCACAGCTATCTGGGCGACGCCAGCATCGGACGGCGCGTGAACGTCGGGGCCGGATCGATCACCGCGAACTACGATGGGCAGCAGGTCAACCAGACCTGCGTGGGGGATGATTGCTATATCGGCTCGGGCGCGGTGTTGATCGCGCCGCTGGTGCTCAAGCCCGGCGCCAATGTCGGCGCCGGATCGGTGGTCTCGCAGGAAAACGCCGACGTAGTCTGCTCGAAGAAGCAGGCGGGTTGACGGATGGTGGACAACAAGTGGTGCATGGGAAATCCCGAGAGGCGCGGATGTTTCTGAACGACAATCTCAAGATCTTCTCCGGCAGCAGCAATCCGGATCTGGCGATCGAGGTGTGCCGATACCTGGGCATCCCGATCGGTGGGTCCAAGATCAGCACGTTCCCCGACGGGGAGAAGCTGATCCGCATCGAGGACGACGTGCGGGGACGGGACTGTTTCGTCGTGCAGTCCACGTGCCGCCCGGTGGATGAGCACCTGGTGGAACTGATGATCTACCTGGATTGCCTTCGTCGGGCCAGCGCCAAGCGGATCACGGCGGTGGTCCCGTACTTCGGGTACGCCCGCCAGGACCGCAAGGACGAGGGTCGCGTGCCGATCACGGCCAAGCTCGTCGCGAACGTCATCACGACCGCGGGCGCCGACCGCGTCCTCGCGATCGACCTGCACGCCCACCAGTTGCAGGGTTTCTTCGACATCCCGGTGGATCATCTGACGGGCGAGCTGGTCCTGAGTCGGTACTTCCGCGAGAAGCGGATCGAGGACCTGACCGTGGTGTCGCCCGACGTAGGCAATCTCAAGACGGCCGCCCGGTACGCAGCCCACCTCGGCGGCGATCTGGCCATCGTCCACAAGAAGCGACTCAGCGGGTCCCAGGTCCAGGCGGGCGAGCTGATCGGTTCGGTGGAGGGCTGCAACGTCCTGATGTGCGACGACATCGTCGCCACCGCGGGCACGATCTGCACCGCGGCCGCCCTGGTCAAGCAGCGCGGCGCCAAGAGTGTCCGCGTGGGCGTGACCCACGGGGTGTTCGCCCCCCCGGCGCTCGAGCGGATCGCCCAGGCGCCGATCGACGAAGTCGTCGTGACGAACACGATCCCTCTGACGGACGAGGCAAAGAAGATCAGCAAAATCAAGGTCCTGAGCGTCGCGGGCATGCTCGGCGAGGCGATCAAGCGGATTCACCGGGATGAATCGGTGAGCAGCCTGTTCGCCCAGGACATATCGTGAAGTGGAGTTCTGCAAGAGGGCGGATTCGGCCCGTGTTTTCTAAAGGAATCCGGTCCCTCTGGCACAATGGCAATCGAAGGGAAAGTAGGCGTAAGTTTTTCAGGTGAGATGATTATGGACAAGACGTTTTCTTTGCAGGCGGAATTGAGGGATCGCATCGGCTCGAAGGCGACTGCGGCGGTTCGCAAGCAGGGTCGCATCCCGGGCGTCGTGTACGGACACAAGCAGGACCCCGTCGCGATCTCCGTGAACGCCCATGACTTCGTGGAGGGCGTCCGTCACGGGCATCGGCTGATGGACATCACGGTCGGCGGCGCCACGGAAACGACGCTCATCAAGGATCTGCAGTACGATCATCTGGGTCGCAACATCGTTCACGTCGATCTGATGCGCGTGGACGTGACGGAAATGATCGAGGTGACGGTGCCGGTGGAACTCAAGGGCGTCGCCAAGGGCAGTCAGGAAGGCGGGGTCGTCGAGGCGAACACGAGCCGGCTGGAAGTCGAGTGTCTGGCGATCCACATTCCCAACTCGATCGTGGTGTCGATCAAGGACCTGGGCGTGGGCGAATCGATCAAGGCCGGCGATATCAAGCTGCCCGAGGGCGTCAAACTGGTGACCCCGGCGGACATCATCGTCGCGAGCTGCCGGATCGTGGCCGAAGCCAAGACCACGGAACAGGTGGAGGCCGAGGCGCCCGCAGCGCCCGAGGTCATCACCGAGAAGGCCCCCAAGGCCGAGGAAGGCGGCGAAGAGTAGTGATCGTCTGGCCGCGCGGCCTGCTGAGCGGAAACGGGACCCATGGCAGAAGTCAAGCTTGTCGTTGGTTTGGGAAATCCGGGTCCGGAGTACGCCGAGACGCGGCATAACCTGGGCTTCAAGGTGATCGAAGCTCTGGAGGATGCATTGGGAATCGAGGTCAAACAGCGCAAGTTCAACGCCCGAATCGGCGAAGGGCTCCAGGCCGGGGTCAAGGTGATCCTGATGAAACCCTGGAAGTTCATGAATCGCAGCGGCGAATCGGTCGCGGCGGCCGTCGGGTTCTACAAGCTGGACCTTCGCAGCCTGATGGTCGTGGTGGACGACCGGGCGCTGGAGCCCGGCGTGATGCGGATCCGAGGCCAGGGTTCGGCCGGCGGGCACAACGGTCTGGCCGACATCGTCGAGAAGCTCGGCTCGAACGAGTTTCCCCGCTGCCGGGTCGGGATCGGCCAGTGCCTGAGCGCCGAAGCGGTGGGCTACGTGCTGGGTCGGCCCGATCCGCAGGACAAGCCGCTGCTGAACCAGGCGATTCTCAAGGCCCGCGATGCGGTGCTCCACTGGCTGCGGTTCGGATTGGACAAGACGATGAATGAGTTCAACAGGGTGCAGGAACAATGACTGTGAAACGTCGTTCGCTCTGTTGGTTTGAGTGTTGATGTGGGATGGTTATTCACAATCGGGAGGTCATAGGTTCACAGATGGCTGCAAAGCGATTATACGAAGGGATGTTTCTGGTGGATTCGGCTCTCGCGACCGCCGACTGGGATGGCACGCTGGCCATGATCGAAAACATCCTCAAGCGAGCGGACGCCGAAGTGGTGGCGATCCGCAAATGGGGTGAGCGCAAGCTCGCGTACGACATCGAGCGCAAACAGCGAGGGACGTACATCCTGGCCTACTTCAAGGTCGATGGCCGTCGGATTTCCGGGATCGAAAAGGACGTGCAACTGTCCGAGAAGGTGATGCGGTGCCTGGTCCTGACGACGGAGAAGCGTCCGCCGGAACTGATCGATGCGGACATCAAGGGCTTGCCGAAGGACGACGTCCCGGTCGAAGGAAGGCCGGAGCCTGAGGATCGCGACGATCGCCCGGATCGACGCCGACGCAGCCTGAGCGACGAGCCGCTGGCGATTCCCGCGTACGATGATCCCATCGGCCGGGCCGACTGAGACACGTGAGGACCCGCTCTCAAAAGGGGCCCTGCCGACCCGAGAAGGAATGCGTGGGGCGGCCCGACGGCTCGGGGATTCCCTCGGGCACGATGCGCCGCGCGGCGCGCACGACAAGGGATGGATGACGATATGGCAAGCTACAACAAGATTCTGCTGCTGGGCAATCTGACGCGCGACCCACAGCTTTCCTACACGCCCAGTCAGACTGCGGTGGTGGATTTCGGCCTGGCGACGAACCGCAAGTGGAACGCCCAGGACGGGAGCCAGCGCGACGAGACCTGCTTCGTGGATTGCCGTGCGTTCGGACGGATGGCGGAGAACATCAACAAGTTCTTCAAGAAGGGCCGTCCGATCTTCGTGGAAGGCCGGTTGTCCTTTGATCAATGGACCGGCCAGGACGGCGTCAAGCGGAGCAAGCACCGCGTGACCGTGGAGAATTTCACGTTCCTGCCCGGCACGGGGGCCGGCGGCGGACCCGCCGACCAGCAGTTCGACCCCGGCGCCGGTGGCGGATACGACGAGTCGGGACCCGCCGGGCCAGGGCGGCCGGCCGGGCCCGTGCCCAATGATGAAATACCGTTTTGATCGTTGACTATGAGGTAAGATATGGCGATGCGACCAAGAACACAAAGGACAGGACAACAGAAGACGACCAGGAGAAGAAGTGGATTTGCCGGCGCGCGAGAGCAGACGCAGTGCCGATTCTGCCGGGGCGGGATCAAGTACATCGACTACAAGGACATCGACACCCTGCAGAAGCTCCTGACCAACCGCGGCAAGATCTACTCGCGCAAGCGAAGCGGGAACTGCGCCGGCTGCCAGCGCAAGGCGAAGCTCGCGATCAAGCGGGCGCGCTTCATGGCCCTGCTGCCCTACACAGCCTAAACCGAATTTACCAAGGGGTTCTGATATGAAAGTATTACTCTGCGAGGATATCAAGAAACTGGGCTGGCTCGGCGACGTGGTGGAGGTCAACGTGGGTTATGCCCGGAACTACCTGCTGCCTCAGGGCCTGGCCAAGGTGGCGACCGAGGGGAACATTCGCGCCATCGCCAAGGAGAAGGCCAAGCGAGCGGAACAGCGATTGAAGGAGCGCAAGCAGCTCGAGAAGGCGGTGGCAGCCGTCAACGGCGCCGAGGCCGTCCTGGCCGCGAAGGCCAACGAGCAGGGCGTGCTCTTCGGGTCCGTGACCGAGGCCATGATCGCCGCCAACCTGCGGTCGCAGGGCTTCGAGGTGGCCGACGAGATCGTCAAGCTGCCCGAGCACATCAAGCAGATCGGCACGCACGAAGTGACCCTGCGGTTTGCGGAAGACCTCACGGCGACCGTCCGCGTCGTCGTGGTCTCCGAGCAAGCCGAAGAAGCGCCGAAGGAAGAGACGCCGCAGGAGCCTCCGCAGGCGTGAGTGGTTGAAACGACGGACAGAGGACGGAGAACCCGAGCGTCTGCGTCCTCTGTCCTGTACCCTCTGGGAATCCCACCTCGACGAAGCCCCCATGGGCTCATGCCGCGCGAAAAGCGACAATTCAGGAATTTCCGAACTGGCGAGAGATTGCCGCGTATCGTACTGTGATGCGATGAGAAGAGAACCGGGTCCCCGAAGGATGCACAAGATCGGGGGACCGGATGTGCCCTGCTGAAACGGAGGACGGGCTGGTGCGCGTTCGGTGCCAAGCTGGGATGTGGCGCCGAACGCGGGAAAGGGGGTACAGTCGCGGTTGGATTCGCGGCGAAAACAGATCGTCAAACCCTACCCTTGGATTCGGCTTGCATTCCCAAATCATGCCTCTCTTTCTGAGATGGCCACCGCGGGCCGAGCGCCTGCGGCGAGGACGTAGCCATCCACAGGGCCTCCAACCAAAAGGCTGCGAGTTGCACAGGCTCGTAGCCTTTTACTCTGTCGGCGCAGGCGCGGAGGTCGCGGAGTTCACGTTCCGTCCGGAACACGGATCGTTCACCCCATCGGCAATCAGGTCGGGGAATGGGTGAGCGGTCTGGACGGAAGGCAGCCTGGAGGGATTGAGCAGGGTGTTGCAGGGCCTGATCCTCGTCGCTCCCTACAAGTTAACTCGCGTTAAACGACGTAAGATGAGGCCCTGCAACAGCTTGCAGAGAGAATGGTAGTGGACAGGGTAGGAATCGAACCTACGTAGGCTTACGCCAATGGGTTTACAGCCCATCCCCTTTAGCCGCTCGGGCACCTGTCCGAGTATCCAGCCGCAACCATCGCGACCAGACCATCATTAGACCGCAAAAGGCCGGCTGTGTCAACGGCCAAAGGTGGATTTTTCAGGCTCATCCGGTTCCTGCGCGCTTTCGTGATCCAGGCGCGCCCGAAGCGGTCGTGCAAGGGAGGTTTGGGGACAGGTCCCCAAGAACCATCGAAGTACGCGAAAACCGGATGAGCCTGTTTTCCCTTGTCTGGTCGGAATCGCTGTGCCACAATGGCGCGCGAGGCACGCGCTCGCACATCGCAGCAAGGCCCGGCCTGGCAGGACGCACACTGGATTCGGAAGGTCAAATGGGTGATAAGGCGCCGAAGGAAATCGTGACGGAGACCCCGGAAGGTTCCGCCTGTCCTGCGCCCCCGACGGGCGAAGGCGCCCATGCGCCCTTGTGGGATGCGGATTACCAGAACTACGTCGCGGAGCACCGGGCATTCTTCGACAAGGTGGCGGGCCAGTGGGATGGCTGGCACCGGCGCAACGCGGGTTATCATCGGCAGATCCTGCGCCAGTATCGGTTCCTGATCGCCCCCGGCGCTCGGGTCCTGGAGGTCGGCTGCGCCACAGGCGAGCTGCTGGCCGGACTGGCGCCCGCGAGCGGCGTGGGAATCGACATCAGTCCCGAGATGATCGAGTCCGCCAAGCGCAAGTTCGAAGGCAGGGGCATCGAGTTCATCGCCTCGCCGATCGAGGAGTGGTGTCCGGACGGCCGGCAGTTCGACTACGTCATCCTGTCGGATGTCGTGGGCCTGCTGCGCGATATCGAGCTGGTGTTCCACCGCCTCCGCGCCTGCTGCCATTCGAGGACGCGACTGATCCTCAACTTCCACAGCCAGGCGTGGATGCCCGTCTTCACCGCGGCGCAGAAGCTGAAGCTCAAGGCGCCGTCTCCCCGCGTCAACTGGGTCACTCGCGAAGACGTCGCGGGCCTGCTCCGCCTGGCGGGCTTCGAGCCGTTTCGCGCGTTCTCTCGCATCCTGATCCCGACGCGGATTCCCGTGGTCCGCACGCTGGCCAATCGGATCTTCGCGCGATTCGTTCCGTTCAAGTGGTTCTGCATCAGCAACTTCGTGGTCGCCCGCGTCCCGATGGCTCCGTTCCAGCGTCCGCCGCGAGTGTCGGTCGTGTGCCCGTGCCGGAATGAAGCCGGTCATATCGAGCGGGTCGTGTCCCGCGTCCCGCAGATGGGCGCGGGCACCGAGCTGGTCTTCGTCGAGGGCGGGAGCCAGGACGACACCTACGAGCGGTGCCTGGCGGCCCAGCGCGATCATCCCGAGCTGGATATCCAGGTCGTCAAGCAGACGGGCAAGGGCAAGGGCGACGCGGTCCGCCTGGGCTTCTCGAAGGCCTCCGGCGACGTCTTCATGATCCTTGATGCCGACATGACGGTCCCGCCCGAGGACCTGACTCGTTTCTACCGCGTCCTCGCCAGCGGGATCGCGGAGTTCGTGAACGGCTCGCGCCTGGTCTATCCGATGGACAAGAAGGCCATGCGGTTCCTGAACCTCTGTGCCAACAAGTTCTTCGCGTGGGCGTTCAGCGCCATCCTGGAGCAAGGGGTCAAGGACACCCTGTGCGGCACGAAGGTCCTGCTCCGCAGCGACTACGAGCGAATCGCGGCCGGCCGCGCCTACTTCGGGCACCTGGACCCGTTCGGGGATTTCGACCTGCTGTTCGGAGCGGCCAAGCTCCACCTGAAGATCCAGGACCTGCCCATCATCTACCGGGACCGGAGCTACGGGACGACGAACATCAGCCGCTTCCGGCATGGCTGGATGCTCCTGAGAATGGCGGCACGAGGTCTCTGGCGTCTCAAGTGCGGGTAGTGCGTGACATGGCGGACCGGAATCCCTCCAACGACTACTTACAGGAACTGCTGCACCAGCGTAAAGCGTGGGACCGCAAGGCCTCGCTCCGCGCGATCTATCACATCTGGTATCAGCGGATCGTGGAGTCGCTCGCTCCTCTGGATCCGACGGTCGAAATCGGCTCCGGCTGCGGCAACTTCAAGGCGTATTGTCCTCGCGTGGTGGCGACGGACGTGGTCCGCGCCCACGAGTCCATTGACCGCATGGTCGATGCCCGGGACCTGCCGTTCGGCGAGCGCCAGGTCGGCAACTTCGTCCTGATCGACGTGCTGCACCATCTGTCCCGCCCGCTGCAATTCCTGCGGTCCGCCCAGAAGGCGCTCTCGCCGCAGGGACGGATCGTCATCCTGGAGCCCGCGGGCACGCCCTTCGCGAGACTCATCTGGAGATGCTTCCATCACGAGCCCTTCGACGCTCGTCAGGACCTCTTCGGGGAAGCCTGGCAGGCCTGGCCTTGCGAGGAGCGCGAAGCCTTCAGCAATATGGCGATTGCGACGATCCTGTTCCGCGACCGGCGGGAAGAGACGCTGAAATGCCTGCCTGAGCTGTCGCTGCGCTCGATGGAATACTCGGACTTCGTCGTCTGGCCCGCGACGGGCGGATTCAGCTACTTCGGCTTCATGCCCGCCCGCCTGGTGTCCCCGCTGCACAGACTGGAGCACCGTCTGACCTCGTGGTGCGCCTCCCGCCTGACGGGCCTCCGCGTCCTGATCGTCCTGGAGAAGAGGCCGGAGGCCCACTGATCCACGAAGTCGGGCGACCGTCCCCGCCATCCAATCAGCGGGGTCCTTGTCTCGTGGACGCAGACCCCGCCGGGATCTCAGGATGTACGCCGCGCCGGTCGGGTCACTTGGCTGAGTGCCCGAAGGCGATATCGTCGATGAAGACGATGCCGGTCCCGCCCGGAGCAGTGGCGGTCTTGTCGCCGAGGGTGATGACCATCTTCTTGACCTTGGCGAAGTTCACGTCTGCGAAGTCGCTCATCGGGATCGTCCACTGTGTCCAGTCGGGCTCGGTCGCCGCGGTGGCGCTGCTGACTGTGGAGTTCCTGCCCGCGCTGTCCACGACGGTCAACGACATGTTCACCGCGTCGTTGTACAACGGGCTGTTGATCAGGACGCCTTGCCACGAACCCGTGACATCGCCCGTCGTGGCGATGTTGTCGAACTCGAAGACGCGATCCTCGCCGGCCATGGTGGACACGGCGCACAGACCGATCTGGACAGGGGCCGTCATCGGGATGGTGACTGCGCCCACGGCCGACCAGGTCTTGTTGTCGGCGGACGCATAGCCCGTGAACAGGTCGCCGGATCGGTTGATCTTGACCCAGTAGGGCGGCGTCACGACCTTGATGATGTCGTTATTGCCTGATGCGCCGTTCGTGGTCTGGCGGTACTGGAAGTTGGCGCCGTTTCCGCCGCCGCCGGTGATGACCATCATGGCGTGAGTGGAGCCGCCGTTGAGGCTGTCGCGGATCATGACGCCGCCTTTGGCCCATGTGCTGGAGCCGGTGCCGTTGCTGACCACGCGGGCGACCATCGTGCCGTCGCCGGTGAGGGTCTTGAAGGCGTAGACGAACTCATCGGAATTGCCCCAGATATCCGCGCCTTTGCCGACGAGGGTCATCTTGCCTGCGGTTTCCGTCACCGTCACGGCGGTGATCGCCGGGTGACCCCGGACCCAGAGGCTCAGCTCGGTTGCACCGTGGACGGACCAGTCCTGCACCGGGTCGAATTCCCGCTCGGCCTCGCTGTAGAACGGCACCCCGGTCCTCTCGTATTGGGTGCCCTCTCGGAATGTGCCGTCGTTGTCATACGTCAGCGGCATGGACTGCTTGCCGCCGTGGACGATGCTCGTCTCGGCGAACGGGACGCCGTCATGGCCGACCTGCGAGCCGCTGGCGCCGGTAGCCATGCCGTCGAGCCAGGCATGCCAGATGGTCTCTTCCCCGTCTGCGTTGTCGGTGTAGCTCTCGAAGTCGTCAATCGACTCATACTCCCGCGAGGTGAAGCTCCAGACGTCGCCTTCGCAGGTTTCGTCGTCGCCCACCTCATCGACCTTCCAGTAGTAGGTGGTCCCGAAGGTCAGGGAGGCGGGCGTATAGCGATGGTCGGTCACGGTCACGGGCGCCACGGTCCCCTCGGCTACCGCGTTGGCGTCGGCGTCGAGGTAGACTTCATGCGAAGCCGCCTTGCGTCCGGGTCGCCAGTTGAGCGTCGCAGCGAGATCAACTCCCGCGGCGCCGTCCGGCGGAGCGGGCTCGAAGGCCTGCACCGGGACATAGAAGAACCGCACCTCGCTGAGGCTGGCGACGGCCGCCGACGGGGAAGGGTTCCACACGGCGTTGATGGTCAGTCGGACGTGCTTGGCGCTGACGCCGGCGAAGCTGACGACGGTGTTGGCCTTGTACGTCGGCGTACCGGTCCCTTGGGCGAATTCAGGCACATTCTCCAACGGCGTCCAGGTCTGCCCGTCGCTGGAATACTCGATGGCGACCGTCTTGGCCCCCCACCCGATCCATGCTTCGACCTGGGAGTTGGCGTTCCACACCCACAGCTCGTGCAGCACGTATTCCTTGTCGAAGGTGTACTGGATCCAGGCGGGCATGGCCTGGACGATCCACATGTCGTCCATGTCGATGGAGTGCTGGTCGTCCACGAGTCCGGAGCCGTCGATGGTCGCGGTCGCAGGCGAGGTGGTGTTCTGTCCGGAGGCCGTGACCGTCAGCTTGGTGATCGGGTACACGTACGGCTCCGCGGTGAAGCTCCAGATGTCCCCTTTAGTAACGGTGTAATCGGGGGCCGCGTTGACCTCGTCGATTCTCCAGTAGTAGACCTGGCCATATTCGAGCGGATTGTCGAGCGCGAACCGGGTTTCCGCCTGGCCCTGGCTCGCCAGGACGCCTCTCGGATCGGACGTGCTGGCTGTGCCGACATCCTCGATGACCGCGCCGAAGTAGACGTCATGGGTCGCCGCGCGGTCGCCCGGCTTCCAGCTCAGACCGGTATCACGAGGCACGTCCGTCGCGCCGTCGGCGGGCTCGGGCTCCGACGCGGACCAGACCGTGCTGTCCAGCAGCGGAGGCTGCTCGCCCACGTGCACGCGGTCCACCCAGACCTTGGATGCGACGTCGGCGCCCTTCATCGACCACCACTGCCCCTTGAGCATGAGGTACATCGTCGCGATCCAGTTCGGGTGGTGCGCCATGTTGTCGTCGTTGTGCGTGTACTCATAGAGGAAGGTCTGGGGCTCCGTCGTGAGAGCGGGTCGTTCCAGAACGATGTCGACCCAGGTGGGGACCTCGGGCTTGTACAACTGGATCAGGATGACCATTTCCCTTTCCTTGTCCGCCTTGGCCGTCACGCCGATGGGGTATTTCTTGCCTCGCTCGAACTTGAGATTCCCCTGCGCGATCCCGATGCTCGCCACGGAAGGATCGGTCACGTCGATTCGTGCCGCGTTGGCGCCCGACAGGCGGGCGTCCGACACCACGTCCGCCGTGAAGCCCGCTCCGCCATACAGGAACCAGGAGTCGAGGCCGCTGTCGAACTCGGCGTTTCGGATTTGGTTCTGCTGGCCCCAAGCGAGGTGTCCGGGACCTGCAAGCAACAGCACCAGAAGAGTCAGATGGGCACGCGCGCTGTTCATCGAAAGCCTCCTTCCTCAATAGGATTCACGTAGTCGCCAATCGGATTCCCGATTGCACGCCATAAACCCACGTTTGCGACAGGAGTGGAATACCGGTTCCCTATATGCGGTTCATGCTACCGCTGCGGGAGGATTTGTCAAGGCTGTCGTCAGACCGTCGGCGCCCCCGGCGAGCGCCGATTCTCCATGCGATTACTGCACGCTCGCCTGGCCTGCCTTGTAGGTTTCCGCGGCGTTGGTCTTTGGCGTGGCTCCCGTGGCCGAATCCACGTGGATTTGCGTGGGGCCGACGATCGCCTGGAGCAGCGTCTTGTTGTCCACGGGCACCGGCCCGGCGACCAGCTCTGGCGTGTTGTACACGCAGTAGCACGAGTCGTAGAACGACGGGCTCCTCTGCGGCAGGACGAACGGCTTGCCCATCCGCCCGTCCGCATCGACGTGGCTGATGAACGCCCGGGTGAACAGTCCGCCTTCTCTCTTGCTGCTGAACACGATCCACCGGCTGTTGCTCGACCAGCTATGCCAGGCGTCCGCGTAGTCGCTGTTGATCGTCGCCTTGCGATACGCGCCGGTCTGGAGGTCCATCAAGTAGAAATCGCTGGTCGGCTGGTAGATGGGGAAACAGCCGTACTCGGCCATGCAGAACAGCAGGAACCGCCCGTCCGGCGACACGCGCGGCAGCAGGATGCTCAGCCCGGTGTCCGCGGCACGGAGCACAGTCTCCAGCTCGCCCCAGCGATCAGTATCGAGGTCGTAGCCGATCCGCATCAGATCGTATTGGACTTCCCGGTACCGCGCGGGCGGCACCGTCGTCGTGCCCTCCCACAGCAGCGGCGCACTGCAGAAGTACAGGACCTTCCCGTCCGGCGTCCACGCGGGATAGGTCTCCAGACGCTTCTTGTCGGCGAGGGCCGGCGCGGTCTTGACCTTGGCTCGCTCGACGTCATAGCAGAAGATCGCCGAATCCAGATCGACCACGTCGTGGATCTCCTCCCGGGCGGTGTGGAAGAACTGGCGGACGTCGTTGACGGAGTACGTGACGAGCTTGCCGCTGGGATGCCAGGCGGTGTAGCCGAACTTCTCGCCGATCTTGTCAACCCGGCCGTTGTGGCCGTGCAAGGTGGCGCTGGGCAGCGAGACGCTCCGCATGCCGAGCAGGATCGGGTCGGGACGGTTGTTCAGGAACGTGTGGCAATGGGCACACCCGTTCCCGAACGAGGTCGTGTCGAGCACTTCCGTGTCCTCGAAGCTCTCGATGTCCCGCTGACGGATGCACATGGGCTTGGGAAAATAGGACGACGGGGTCATGTATCGGTAGACGAGATAGGGGTCGATGGGCTCCGTCGCGATGGCGATGACGAGCGGCTGGTATCGGCTCCAGGTCCCATCGCCCGCCTTCACGCTGACCTCGATACGCAGCTCGTTGCCGGCGTTGCGGGTCAGCAGATCTCGCCACTTGCCCCTGGGAATCTCGATCTTGCCCGTCCTGCTGGCGATTTCGATGGTCCCGCCTGCGACGGAACGAATCGTCGCGTGGTACCTCCTGCCCGGCTCGCGAATCGCGAAGTTCAACGGCGCGAGGTTGGGCGGGATCACGGCGCCGTCGCAGTCCGGCGCGACATGCGGCTGTCGGGACACCGCGACGACGGACCCCGGCGTCTCGTCCCTGCAAGAACCCGCCGGCAGGGCCGCCGCCAATGCCAGCACGGCCCAGCGCGTCGCCATCCACCTGCTCGATCTCATCGTCACGTCCCAAGGCCAACCATGGATCACGCTCTCTTGCCTTTCCCCCAGGCAGCCGTTGGATTCCCGGGGCGGCATCCGCTATGATACACCATGCCTGGGCCGGATGCACGGCCCATCGCGACATGTGGGAACCAGGGGTCTTCGGCAACCGGCCGGAGCCTCCGGCAGACAAGGATCACGAGAATGGCTCGGGAGAGCATACTGGATCATCGCAGGCTTGAATCAGGCCTGTCGGCCGCCGTCTTTCTGGGGCTCTTCGTGTACCTGTGGAAAGGGATCGAGCCTCACCTGCTGTACTACGGGTTCGGCGTGTTCGCCGCGCACCCGATCGTTTCTCTGGACGGCTCCTTTCTTCGCGACACGCTCAGCACTCCCGGCGGGCCGGCCGGCGCCCTGGCCGCCCTCCTGGCGCAGAGCTACGCCTGGTCGTGGCTCGGCGCCCTGACCATCGCCGCTCTCCTGGGCGTGCTGTTCCTGGGCATCCGGCGCCTGCTGCGGCTCGGGCGAGCGGAGAGGTTCAGAGACCTGGCCTGGGTGCCGGCCCTGCTCGCGATGACGGTCTATAGCTTCTACTACGAGAATCCGCTGCCGGCGCTGCTGGCCGTGACACTGTCCGTCTGGGCCGCGATCCTCTACGCCGGACTGCCGACCAAGACCTTGCCCAGTCGGGCGGTGTGGTTCGGGGTGCTCTTCGCGACG
Source organism: Sedimentisphaerales bacterium (assembly GCA_035342095.1). Lineage (GTDB taxonomy): Bacteria > Planctomycetota > Phycisphaerae > Sedimentisphaerales > Anaerobacaceae > PLanc-01. The sequence continues at coordinate 16,763 of DAOQWL010000096.1, forward strand.
CTCTATTGCCTGGCCGGCGCCTCCGCCCTGGTCTTCGCGGGCATTGCCTGTGTCACCGAGGCCGTGCTGCATCGCAGGATCAAGCTGGCGCTCGTGCAGGCGGTTCTGGCGGCCGGCGGGGCTCTCGTCCTGGGTCGATTCGTCTTTGGCCTGGCGCTTTCGGCGATCTGTACCGCGGGCACGCCCTGGGAGCCGGACAAGGCCCTCAAGCTCTCGCCCCTGGCCAACTGGCTCGTATTCGTTCTGTACGCGTTCGTGCCCAGCCTGATTCTGGTCGCGTTCCTCGGCCAGGTCCTGACGGAGGCTGAAGCCAGGAAGTCCGCGCCACATTCCCGCCGCAGAGAGACTCCGCGATCTGCCGGCAAGCCGGCGCAGGCCTTTTGGCGACGATCCGGGCCTTGTCTGGGGGTGGCCCTGCGGATGCTCGCGGTGGCCGGCGCCGCGGCCCTGTGCCTGGCGTTCTCGCGAACGCACGTCCGTTACGAGCGGACTCTGCACTACCACGCCCAGCAGCGGGACTGGGACGCAGTCCTCGCCCTCGCCGCCCGGATGCGGGGCCGGCATCCACTCACGCCCGCCGGCGTCTTCGACATCAATCGGGCGCTGGCCCACCAGGGCCGTCTCGGCAGCGAGCTGTGCGCCTTCCCCCAGGACGATGTCAAGATGTTGTTCATCACGTCCGAGCGGCTGCCGGGCCGCGTGATCCACGCGAAGTCACTCGAACTGTACCTGGACCTCGGCTATCTGAATATGGCGGAGAAGAACGCCTATGAGCTGCTCGCGCAGGAAGGCCCGTCGCCCCGCATTCTCGAGGCGATGGTGAGGGTCCACCTGGCCAAAGGGCAGTACGAGGCCGCTCGGGTCGTCCTTCAGGCCCTCCGCAAGTCCGTGGGCGGCCGGCGGTACGTGCGCAGATGGGAACCCGTCGTGGCCGACCCCGCGCGGGCCCAGACCGATCCGCTCATCCAGTCCTGGCGCCGGGTGAGAAACACGCGGGACGACACGTCGATCGCGATCTCGCCCGCGGCGCTGGCCAACCTGCTGCTGGACCATCCCGGCCATCGCCTGGCGTTCGAGTATCTCATGGCGTGCCATCTGCTCCGAGACGAGCGGGCGGAGCTCATCGGCCGCCTGCCTATGCTCAGGCCGCTCGGCTATACGCAGCTCCCGCGCCACTACGCGGAGGCCCTGCTGGTCCAGTCCCTCAGGACCGGGACGCCCGTCGATCCGCAGGGCTGGACCCTCGACCCGGACCTGCAACGCCAGTTCCAGGACATCCGCACCATCGTGACACAATCCCGCGGCGACGACCGCATGGTGTACGACACGCTCGTGCCCAAGTATGGGGACACCTACATGTTCTACAGCATGTTCCACCTGTGCGGCCTCAAGTGATGCGTGCGGAAGAGAGAAGGTGAGAAGGTTGGAGGGGTAGGGGGGCTGTCCCCACCGCTCTTTTTCGACAGCGACCTGCGACAATTCCCACGAAGGGCATTCCAGCCACACCTGCCCTCGACCCCGATCAGGGGGAAAGCGGGAGGCCGGGGCTCCCCCGTGCGACGATGGATCATAGGCTGGACTCCGCCGGTCATCTCGTTTTTTTGCATTTTTGTATAGACAGTCGGTCTTGTATAGTTTACTATAGACCACACTGCGTGCGGGGCGGCGCCGTGCGGACCGGCGCGTCGCACCCGACGGACGACTTGGAAACGGAAGGGAGACACGATGGCGAAGACCGACGGCTGCCACAATTGCGTTTACGGCTGGCGGGACGGGGGACTCTGGATGCGGACGCTCTTCTCGGGCTTTCCCGCGGGACCGATGTGCGCCAACCACTCGGACACGCCCGGCGTCATGCGGGAAATCCGCGGCGGGCCCTGCCGAAACTACCGGAGAAGACCGCCCGAACCTGACGCCCAGGCCCAACGCATCGTCCTGACCAACGGCATGGTCGCCTACGTGGACGCCTGCGACTACGACCAGCTCAGCCGGTACAAGTGGCGACTCGTCAGCGGCGGCTACGCAGGCCGATACGAAAGCCGCAAGTGCGTCCTCATGCACCGCCAGATCATGAATCCGCCCGACGGCATGCAGGTCGATCACATCCGAGGCAACCGCCTGGACAAAACGCGAGCCAACCTCCGCGTCTGCACGCCCGCCGAGAACGCCCGGAACCGCGCCAAGAACGCGGGTTCCTCCTCCCGATACGTCGGCGTCTTCTACAACAAGCAGCGCAGCCGCTGGATCGTACTGATCCGCGTCGAGGGCAGGTACCAGTTCGTCGGCTCGTTCGACGACGAGGAGGAAGCCGCCCGCGCCTACGACCGTGCGGCGGTCGAGCGCCTCGGCGAGTTCGCCAGATTGAACTTCCCCGAGGAATGGCCGCCCGAACGGCGGAACGCCGCGAAGAGAAAAGGTAAGAAGGGGAGAAGGTCGGAAGGCAAGAAGGCCATGGCTCACGCGGAGACGCAGGGACGCAGCGGTCCGGAACGACGAGAGGGGATCAGAAGGTCATTGGGTGAGAAGGTGGGAGACCAAGGTGGAAAGTCTTCCCGAGCCACAGGTCACAAACCACGGTCCGCCGCTCCAAAGGGGCGCAAGATCCGGCGACCGCGGTAGGGTGGGCTGTGCCCACCGTCTTGCTCACACAGAGGCGCTGGGACGCAGAGAAGAGGGTCTCGACACGGATTCACCCGGAGGGACACGGATTCAACTCGGTCATTGCGAGCGACAGCGCGGCAATCCCTCTTGGTCCTTCCCGCGGAAGCGGGAATCCAGGTGTAGGGTGGGCTGTGCCCACCGTCTTGCTCACACAAAGACAGTGAACTTTCGTACTTTTCTTGAGGCATCATGCGGCCCTTGAGAGGGCTTCC